>NZ_JBVHMN010000016.1:0-144475 GCF_055558435.1 Streptomyces sp. NPDC025784 | reverse complement strand
CGGGCCCCCCCGGCGTGGTCACACAAGCCCGGGCCCCCCCCCCGCCCCCCCCCCCCCCCGCCGCCCCCCACCCCCCCCCCCCCCCCCCCCCCCCGCCCTGTGCGTGTTCGCGCCCTCTTCGTGAGCCTTCTCTCGCATGGCATAAAAGGCGCTATTAGCCTACTTAGCGGACATTCGGACTGGGGTTGCCGGCCGTGTGGCGTGTATGTTCCGGGGCCGAGGGCCATGGAAGGGACCAATCCGGTGAACAAGAAGCTCACGGCCGCACTGTCCGGCGGTGCGGTACTGATACTGGCGCTGTCCGGATGCAGCAGCGACGACGGTGAGAACGACAAGCTGAACGCCTGGGCCAAGCAGGTCTGCGGCGCGGTGCAGCCGCAGGCCAAGAAGATCGAGGCCGCCAACGCCGCGATCCAGAAGGAGACCTCGGACAACAGCGCACCGGCGGACGTCAGGAAGACGGACTCGCAGGCCTTCCAGGACATGGCCGACGCCTACAAGGCGATCAGCGACGCGGTCGACAAGGCCGGCGCGCCGAACGTGGACGACGGCAAGACCAAGCAGACCAACGCCGTCAAGGAGCTCAACGACCTCTCCGCGGCGTACGTCGACCTGAAGAAGCAGGTCGGCGAGCTCGACACCAAGGACCAGGGCAAGTTCGCCGAGGGCCTCAAGGACATCGCGACGCAGCTCAACAAGCTGAGCCGGAGCGGCAACGACGCGCTGAAGAAGCTCGAGGAGGGCGACGTCGGCAAGGCGATGGCCCAGCAGCAGAGCTGCAAGTCCGCGTCCAGCGGCGCCACGGCGGCCGCCAAGAGCTGACCCCGGACGACGATCGGGACGGCGATCGTCCGACCGACCGTAAGACGGCCCGGTACGCGCGCGTACCGGGCCATCGGCATGGGTCCGCGAGCCGGTGTCCGGGGCCTGCGGGGAGGCCTGGGGTGCCCCGCCCCGGGTGCCGCCGCCGGTGGACCGCGTCGCCCGCGACCGTCGGCACCGTGGGCCGCCCGCGACCGTCGGCACCGCACTCCGCCGCGGCCGTAGCCCGCACGACGTCCGCAGCCGTCGGCACGCACCGTCCGCAGCCGTCGACGCGCACCGTCCACAGCCGTCGGCACGCACCGTCCACAGCCGTCGGCGTGGGGCCGTCCACAGGAGTGCGTGCCGGGCGGCGCGAGCGGACACAATGGGAGGCGTGAGTAACACCAGGCTGTCACCGTTGCCCTCGTCCGACCACGTCGATGTCGCCGCGCGGCTGCGGGACGCCCTGCTCGGCGCCTCCTTCACCGCCGACGGACTGCTCGACCTGCTCGGCGCCCCCGCGTACGCGGCGCTGGCGCGCAGCGAGACCGTCCCCGCGCTCCGGGCGACCCGCGGGGACACGCCGCTGGAGACGCTCGTACGCCTCTTCCTGCTCCAGCAGCCGGTGCCGCACGCGCGCGTGACGGACGTGCTGCCGGTCGAGGAGTGTCTGGACAGCGGCTGGCTGACCCGGGTGGGCGCCGACGAGATCGCCGCCACCGTGGACGTCCGCCCGTACGGCGGCCCCGGCGGCGAGGACTGGTTCATCGTGTCCGACCTCGGGTGCGCCGTCGGCGGCGCGGGCGGCATCGGCAGCCGGGACGAAGGCGTCGTGCTCGGCGTCGGCGGGGCCTCCACCACCCTCGCCGGCATCACCGTCCGCATGCCGGTCGCCTCCGCGCTCGACCTCGGCACCGGTTCCGGGATCCAGGCCCTGCACGCGGCGCAGCACGCCACGCGTGTGACGGCCACCGACCTCAATCCCCGCGCACTGCACATCACCGCGCTCACGCTCGCGCTGTCCGGTGCCCCGGCGGCCGATCTGCGGGAGGGCTCCCTCTTCGAGCCGGTCGGCGACGAGACGTACGACCTGATCGTCTCGAACCCGCCCTTCGTGATCTCCCCCGGCGCCCGGCTCACCTACCGGGACGGCGGCATGGGCGGGGACGACCTGTGCCGCACGCTGGTTCAGCAGGTGGGCGACCGGTTGAACGAAGGGGGGTACGCCCAGTTCCTGGCCAACTGGCAGCACGTGGAGGGCGAGGACTGGCAGGACCGGCTGCGTTCCTGGGTGCCGCGCGGCTGCGACGCGTGGATCGTGCAGCGCGAGGTCCAGGACGTCACGCAGTACGCCGAGTTGTGGCTGCGGGACGCGGGCGACCACCGGGGCGATCCCGCCGAGTACCAGGCGCGGTACGACGCATGGCTGGACGAGTTCGAGGCGCGCAAGGTCAAGGCCGTCGGATTCGGATGGATCACGCTGCGCCGGACGTCGGCCGCCGACCCCTCGGTCACGGTCGAGGAGTGGCCGCACCCCGTCGAGCAGCCGCTCGGCGAGACCGTGCGGGCGCACTTCGACCGCGTCGACTTCCTGCGCGCCCACGACGACGCGGCTCTGCTCGCGGGCCACTTCAGGCTGGTGGCGGAGGTCGTCCAGGAACAGGTCGGATTGCCGGGCGCGGAGGACCCGGAGCACGTGGTGCTGCGTCAGCACCGCGGAATGCGCCGGGCCACCAAGGTGGACACGGTCGGTGCGGGCTTCGCGGGCGTCTGCGACGGCACGCTGAGCGCGGGCCGGATCCTCGACGCCATCGCGCAACTGGTGGGCGAGGACCCGGTGTTGCTGCGTGACCGGACGCCCGCGCAGATCCGGCTGCTGGTGGAGCAGGGATTCCTCGAGCCTTCCGTGTGAGAGTCCGTCACCCCGGCGGCCGCCCGTGCCGTCGGGACGGCGGAGGCGTAGCTCCTGAGGCGCATTCGCACCCCTGAGCCACATGTGCCCGTTCTGGCGGGATTGGACAGGATTGGTCCGCAAAAGGGCTCCTGTCGGTGGTGCGTGCGAGGCTACCTTCAAGAGACGGATTCCACGCGTCCTCGGGGGAGGCGCGCTGTCTCGGGGGAGGCGTGATGGGGGATACGCCGGATCAGGGTGCGGGCCGGGTCGTCAATGGCCGATATCGGCTGCTGCGGACGCTCGGTGCGGGCGGCATGGGGCGCGTATGGCTCGCGTACGACGAGGAGTTGGCCTGCGAGGTCTCCATGAAGGAGATCGCGCTGCCCGACGCCCCGGTGGACGCGGCCGAGACCGCGCAGCGCATCGCGCGGGCGCGCAGCGAGGCCCGGCACGCGGCACGCCTGCGCGGTCATCCCCATGTGGCCACCGTGCACGACGTGGTGGTGCACGAAGGCCTGCCGTGGATCGTCATGGAGTACGTGCCGGACGCGGTCGACCTCCAGGCCGTCGTCCGGCGGGCGGGTCCCCTGGCGCCCGCGCAGGCCGCCCGGGTCGGGCTCGCCGTGCTCGACGCGCTGACCGCCGGACACCGGATCGGCATCCTGCACAGGGATGTGAAACCGGCCAACATCCTTCTGGCGCCCGACGCTTCGGGCGACCCCTACGCGCGCGTGCTGCTCACCGACTACGGCATCGCGCTCCAGCCGGAGTCCCGCGAGCCGCGGCTCACCGCCACGGCCGGCATCCTCGGCACACCCGGATACCTGGCTCCCGAGCGTGCCCGCGGCGAGCCGCCCACCCCGTCCGCCGACCTCTTCTCCCTGGGCGCCACGCTGTACGCCGCGGTCGAGGGCCGGGGTCCTTTCGATCGCCATGGCGAGTACGCCACGCTGACGGCCCTGCTCGCGGAGGAGCCCACCCCGCCGCTCCGGGCCGGCGAACTGACGCCCGTCCTCAGCGGATTGCTCGTCAAGGACCCCGTGCGCAGGTCTTCACCGGAGACCGTCGGGCGGGGGCTGGAGCGGGTGCTGCGCGGCTCGTCCGGTGCGGGGCCCGGTGCGTCCCCGGGGTGGGGAGAATCGCCCGAACAGGCACCGGTGCGGGGCGAATTCGGGCCCGCCGCGGGGTCCTACGGCGGCGCGTATCCCGGCCATCCCGCCGGTCCGTACGCGGACCGGCCGAGCGGACCGTACGGCGCCCCGGCGGGAGGGTCGTACGGCGCTCTGGCGGGAGGCCCGTACGGCGCCCCGGCGGGAGGGCCGACGCCGAACACCCCGGGCGTGCCGCGCACCCCGGAAACCCCGCACACCCCGGGGGTGCCGCCTACGCCGAACACCCCGCAGACGCCGGGCGATCCGGCTGTCCCCGTGACGGGCCCGGCATCCGACACCCCCGCGGCGGGCGGCCCCGTCACACCGGGCGGTCCGCCGGGACCCGGCCATGGCGGCTCGTCGCCGTACGCCGTCTGGAATCCGCCGGCCCAGCAGCCCGCGTACGGCGGTTCCGGCAATCCCTACCTGGGCGATGGTCCCGCCGCGGCGCCCGCCGCCCGGCCGGGCCGCAAGAGGCCGGCCGCCGTGATCGTCCTCGTCGCGGCCGCCGTTCTCGTGATCGCGGGAAGTGCCTGGGCGGCCGTGTCGCTGAGCGGCGGCGACGGGGAGAGGAAGGGCGCCGTCGCCAAGAAGGGCCCGTCCGCCACGGCGAGCACGCCGCAGTCGGCGGGGCCGGTGTACCCGTACGGAGAAGAGGCGGGCCTCACCGACCCGTTGCAGGCCGGTGACTGCGTGAAGGCGGTCTGGTCGGGCACACCGTTCGAGTCGGTGCCGAACCTGGGCGTGGTGGACTGCGCCGAGGACTGGCCGGACGGCCAGGTCGTGGCCGTCGACACGGCCGGCGACTACGCCGACGCCCGCGCCGCGGGCGCGACCCGCTGCGAGCGGCAGACCCGGCCCGTGGCCACCGCCCTGCCCGACGCGGGCTCCTACGCCCTCGTGCCGACGAAGGCGGGCTTCACCGCGGCGGACGGCGGTACGGCATGTCTCGTACTCGGCAGGCATGTCCCCATCGGGGGCGAGCTGGCGCGGTTCCGGGACCAGGACATGGACCTGTACGCCGCGCAGATGGCCGTGGGCGACTGCTGGACGTACGTCGACAAGGGGGACGACAAGTTCGCGTCCCTCCTCACGGACTGTGCACGGCCCCACACCGACCAGGTCGTCGGATTCGCCACCGCACCCGAGGACATGGAGTACAAGAAGGGAATCGACAACGGCGGAAAGCTCTGCAGCAACAAATTCGAGTCGAGTTGGGCGCCCGGTCCGGAGCTGAAGATCTACGGATGGCTGGGCGACGAGGAGGATTGGAACGACGGGTTCACCACCATCGTGTGCACCGTGGGCCGCGCCGACGAGAAAAAGACGAGCGGAAAGATACCGACGCCCGGCACCGTCTGAGCGGGCCAGTGGGACGCCGGACGCCCTGCGTTCACCGTGGGTTCGCACGGGCGCTTCCGGGGCGTGCCAGCCTCCCGATCCGGAGCATCCGGGGGCGGAAGGACGATCTCATGGAAAGCGGACCGGCGATCTTCGTGGGAACGGTGTTCGCCCTGTTCGGAGGCGGACTGCTGGCCTGGACGACGGTCCGGGTGCGGCACGGCGAGCCCGTCGCCCACGGTGTGAACCGCGTCGCATCGACGGCCCTCGCGAGCATCGCCGGAGCAGGTGCGCTGGCACTCGGGATGTGGTGTTTTACGCGCGCGTGAGCACACCGGTTCCGGTAACTGGGAGGTCACACTCCGGATAAGCCGAAAAGACCTGGTCGGCACTCCGGGCGGCAGGAATGGCGGTAGTCGGGTTACCGTTCGAGTGGCCGTTGCGGGCTTTTCCCGTTTGACACGGGGGCGGGATGTACCGTCACACTCCGCAGCGTCAGCACGACCCGACCCTCGGGAGCGAGAACCCGGGGAGCCCCCCCGCGTCGACCGGAGAGAAGAGCGAAGTTGTCCCCGACCAGCGACACCGCAAATGGCGGCCGCCGACTCGTCATCGTCGAGTCGCCTGCCAAGGCGAAGACGATCAAGGGCTACCTGGGCCCCGGCTATGTCGTCGAAGCGAGCGTCGGGCACATCCGTGACCTTCCCAACGGCGCCGCGGAGGTGCCCGAGAAGTACACCGGCGAGGTGCGCCGCCTCGGCGTGGACGTCGAGCACGACTTCCAGCCGATCTACGTGGTCAACGCTGATAAGAAGGCCCAGGTCAAGAAGCTCAAGGACCTGCTGAAGGACTCCGACGAACTCTTCCTCGCCACCGATGAGGACCGCGAGGGCGAAGCCATCGCGTGGCACCTCCTCGAGGTCCTGAAGCCCAAGGTCCCGGTCAAGCGCATGGTGTTCCACGAGATCACCAAGGACGCGATCCGCGAGGCCGTCGCCAACCCGCGCGACCTGAACAAGCGCATGGTCGACGCCCAGGAGACCCGCCGCATCCTCGACCGCCTCTACGGCTACGAGGTCTCGCCCGTCCTGTGGAAGAAGGTCATGCCGCGGCTGTCGGCGGGCCGCGTCCAGTCCGTGGCGACCCGGCTCGTCGTCGAGCGGGAGCGCGAGCGCATCGCCTTCCGCTCCGCCGAGTACTGGGACCTGACCGGCACCTTCGGCACCGGCCGGGCCGGCGACCCGAGCGACCCGTCCACCCTCGTCGCACGCCTCGCGACGGTCGACGGCAAGCGCGTCGCCCAGGGCCGCGACTTCGACTCGCTGGGGCAGCTCAAGAGCGCGAACACGCTCCACCTCGACGAGGCGAACGCCCGCGCGCTCGCCGCCGCCCTGGAGAACACCGACTTCTCGGTCCGCTCGGTCGAGTCCAAGCCGTACCGCCGCTCGCCGTACGCGCCGTTCCGTACGACGACGCTCCAGCAGGAGGCCTCGCGCAAGCTCGGCTTCGGGGCCAAGGCCACCATGCAGGTGGCGCAGAAGCTGTACGAGAACGGCTTCATCACCTACATGCGTACGGACTCCACGACCCTGTCGGACACGGCGGTCGCCGCCGCCCGTGCGCAGGTCACGCAGCTGTACGGCGCCGACTACCTGCCGGCGCAGCCGCGTACGTACGCCGGGAAGGTCAAGAACGCGCAGGAGGCGCACGAGGCGATCCGCCCCTCGGGTGATCGTTTCCGCACGCCCGCCGAGACGGGGCTGACCGGCGACCAGTTCAAGCTGTACGAACTGATCTGGAAGCGCACCGTCGCCTCCCAGATGAAGGACGCCACCGGAAACAGCGTGACGGTGAAGATCGGCGGCACGGCCGCCGACGGCCGCGACGCCGAGTTCAGCGCGTCCGGCAAGACGATCACCTTCCACGGCTTCCTGAAGGCGTACGTCGAGGGCGCGGACGACCCGAACGCCGAGCTGGACGACCGCGAGCGCCGGCTGCCGCAGGTCAACCAGGGCGACCCGCTCTCCGCCGAGGAGATCACGGTCGACGGGCACGCCACCAAGCCCCCGGCCCGCTACACCGAGGCCAGCCTGGTCAAGGAGCTCGAAGAGCGCGAGATCGGCCGCCCGTCGACGTACGCGTCGATCATCGGCACCATCCTCGACCGCGGCTACGTCTTCAAGAAGGGCACGGCGCTGGTGCCGTCCTTCCTCTCCTTCGCCGTGGTCAATCTCCTGGAGAAGCACTTCGGGCGGCTCGTCGACTACGACTTCACCGCCAAGATGGAGGACGACCTCGACCGCATCGCACGCGGCGAGGCCCAGGCCGTGCCGTGGCTGAAGCGCTTCTACTTCGGCGAGGGCGACGCCACGGGCGCCGCCGAGGCCGGGAACGGCGACGGCGACCACCTCGGCGGCCTCAAGGAACTCGTCACCGACCTGGGCGCCATCGACGCCCGCGAGGTGTCGTCCTTCCCGGTCGGCAACGACATCGTGCTGCGTGTCGGCCGCTACGGCCCGTACATCGAGCGCGGTGAGAAGGACGCCGAGAACCACCAGCGCGCCGACATCCCCGAGGACCTCGCCCCGGACGAGCTCTCCGTCGAGCTCGCGGAGGAACTGCTCGCCAAGCCGAGCGGCGACTTCGAGCTGGGCACCGACCCGGTCAGCGGCCACCAGATCGTCGCCAAGGACGGCCGGTACGGCCCGTACGTCACCGAGGTGCTCCCCGAGGGCACCCCGAAGACCGGCAAGAACGCCGTCAAGCCGCGTACGGCGTCGCTGTTCAAGTCGATGTCCCTCGACACGGTGACGCTGGAGGACGCCCTCCGGCTGATGTCCCTGCCGCGCGTCGTCGGTGCGGACGCCGAGGGCGTGGAGATCACCGCGCAGAACGGCCGCTACGGGCCGTACCTGAAGAAGGGCACGGACTCGCGCTCCCTCCAGTCCGAGGACCAGCTCTTCACGATCACGCTCGAAGAGGCGCTGGAGATCTACTCCCAGCCCAAGCAGCGCGGCCGCGCGGCCGCCAAGCCGCCGCTGAAGGAGCTCGGCGAGGACCCGGTCAGCGGGAAGCCCGTCGTCGTCAAGGACGGCCGCTTCGGCCCCTACGTCACCGACGGCGAGACCAACGCGACCCTGCGCTCGGGTGACAGTGTCGAGGACATCACCCCGGAGCGCGGCTACGAGCTGCTCGCCGAGAAGCGCGCCAAGGGCCCGGCCAAGAAGACCGCGAAGAAGACGGCCGCGAAGAAGGCGCCCGCCAAGAAGGCGCCCGCCAAGAAGACGGCGGCCAAGAAGACGACGGCTTCGAAGACGGCGGCCAAGAAGACCCCGGCCAAGAAGACCGCCGCGAAGAAGACGGCGGCCTCCGAAGGCTGAGACCTGGGGGCCGCGCCCCGGACACGCGTACGCCCCTACACCATCCGGTGTGGGGGCGGCCGTATGTTCGGGCACCCCTTCGGGGAGTCAGCGGGTCCGGATAGGCTTGCAGGATGACGCGAGCCGAGCAGCCAACGGCCCACCATCCCGCCCCCGACGACGCCCTGGTCGCGGACTCCCGCGAGCGTGCCGTCCGCGCGCTGCTGCGCCAGCCGCAGCTGAAGCGACTGTGGAGCGCGCACCTGGTGGGAGGTGTCGCGGACGCGCTGGCCCTGCTGGTGCTCGTCGTCCTGGTCCTCCAGGCGGCGATCAGCGAGGGCTCGTTCGGCGGTGGTTATCGCGGTGCCGCCCTCGCCGTGGCAGCCGTCTTCGGCGCCCGCATTCTCGCCACGCTGCTCTTCGGAGCCGTGCTCCTGGGGCCGCTCACCTCGCTGACCTCGCCTGACGGGCCGCTCGACCGGCGCTGGACCATGGTCGGCGCGGACGCGCTGCGGGCCGTGCTGCTCATCATCGCGCCGCTGTGGATCGACTGGACCCCGGAGGACGCGCTCGCCGTCCTCCTCGTCACCGCGTTCGTGACCGGGACCGCCGAGCGGTTCTGGACGGTGTGCCGGGAGAGCGCGGCCCCCGCCCTGCTGCCCGCGCCGCCGCCGGAGGGCGCCTCGGTGCGCCCGCTGCCCGACCACATGGACGCGCTGCGGCGCCTCTCGCTGCGTACGGCGTTCCTGTCGGTGCCGCTCGCCGCCGCCACGCTCGTCGTCGCGTCGCTGGTCAACAACCTGCTGGGCGCCGGGATCGTCTGGTTCGACCAGCACCAGGCGGCGCTCGCCTCGTACGTCGCGGCCGGACTGTTCGCCGCCTCGCTGTCCGTGCTCACCTTCCTCGAACTGCCCGACGCGCGCACCCCGCGCGCGCGGTCACCCCTCGAAGGACTGCGCCGCCCCAAGACCGGCACCGGCGTCGACAAGGGCCGCACCGGGGCGATCCCGCTGCTCGTGCTCGCCTGCGCCGCGGTCGCCGGGGCGATCTCCGCCGCCGTCGCCGTCTGCGTGCTGCACGCCAAGGACCTCGGCGGCGGCCCGGTGACGTACGGGCTGCTCGTACTGGCCCTCACCGGAGGCGTCGTCGTCGGCATCCGTACGGCGCCGTCCGTGCTGCCGTCGCTGTCCCGGCGCCGGCTGCTCGCGCTGGCCATCGCCTGCACCGGCGTCGCGCTGCTCGCCGCGGGCCTCGTCCCCGACGTCACCACCGTGCTGCTGATCCTCGCCCTCGCGGGCATCGGCGCCGGCATCGCCGCGAACACCGGGCACACCCTCCTCGATCAGGAGACCGAGGAGTACCGGCGCCCCCGCACCACCGAGCACCTGCACGCCGTCGTACGGGTCTTCG
Organism: Streptomyces sp. NPDC025784; assembly: GCF_055558435.1. Taxonomy (NCBI): domain Bacteria; kingdom Bacillati; phylum Actinomycetota; class Actinomycetes; order Kitasatosporales; family Streptomycetaceae; genus Streptomyces; species Streptomyces sp. NPDC025784. The sequence goes on along the minus strand of NZ_JBVHMN010000016.1, from coordinate 134,516 downwards.
TGGCACTCGGCGTGCTGATGGCGCCCCTGGTGGCCGCCGCGATCGGCCCGCACCGCCTGGAGAACGGCAAGTTCGTGTTCGCGCACGGTGGCGCCGCCTTCACGCTGATGCTCGTCGGCGCCCTGCTGCTGCCCGTCGCCGTGGTGGTGCTCGCCAAGGTCGACGACCGCTCCGGAGTGCCGCTGCGGCACGACCTGCGTGACGCGCTGCGCGGCGGCGACGACCCGGCCCAGACGCCCGCCACGAGCGGCTTCTTCATCGCCCTGGAGGGCGGCGACGGAGCCGGCAAGTCCACCCAGGCGGAAGCGCTCGCCGAGTGGATCAGGTCCAAGGGCCACGAGGTCGTGGTCACCCGGGAGCCGGGCGCCACCCCGGTCGGCAAGCGGCTGCGGTCCATCCTGCTGGACGTGTCGTCGGCGGGCCTCTCGCACCGCGCCGAGGCCCTGCTGTACGCCGCCGACCGTGCGGAGCACGTCGACACCGTCGTGCGGCCGGCCCTGGCGCGCGGTGCCGTCGTCATCTCCGACCGGTACATCGACTCCTCGGTCGCCTACCAGGGCGCCGGCCGCGATCTGTCGCCGACGGAGATCGCCCGCATCAACCGGTGGGCGACGAACGGACTCGTTCCGCATCTGACCGTCCTGCTGGACGTGTCGCCCGAGGCGGCCCGCGAGCGGTTCACCGAGGCTCCGGACCGGCTGGAGTCGGAGCCCGTCGAGTTCCACACGCGCGTGCGGTCCGGCTTTTTGACCCTCGCCGCCGCCGACCCGGGGCGCTACCTGGTCGTCGACGCCGCACAGGAGCCCGAGGCGGTCACCACCGTCGTCCGGCACCGGCTCGACATCATGCTGCCGCTGTCCGAGGCCGAGGTGAAGGCGCAGGAGGAGGCCCGCAAGGCGGCCGAGGAGGAAGCCCGGCGCAAGGCCGAGGAAGAGGCCGCCCGCAAGGCCGAGGAGGAGCGGCTGGAGCGTGAGCGCCAGGAGCAGCTCGCCAAGCTCCGGGCCGAGGAGGAGGAGCGCAAGCAGCGCGAGCTGGAGGAGGCGCAGCGGCGCGAGGCCGAGCGCCAGGCAGAGGAGGCCCGACAGCGCGCCGAGGACGCGCGCCGTCGTGCCGAGGAGGAGCGGGTACGGCGGCTCGCCGAGGAGCAGGCCCGTGCCGCCGAGGAGGAGCGGCTGCGCAGGCAGGCCGAGGAGGAGGCCCGGCTGAGGGCCGAGGCGGAGGCGCGCCGGCTGGAGAAGCAGCGGAAGGCCGAGGAGGCCTTGCTGCGGGCCGAGGAGGCCCGGCGGGCGGCGACGCAGGCCGCGGCCGCCTCGACGGCGGCGGCTGCCACCGCGGAGGCAGCGGCCTCGTCCGTGGCTCCGACCGTCTTTCCCTCCGCCGCCCCGGAGACGTCGGCCGCGTCGCCGGGCACGCGCCCGGGAGCAGTTCCGGACAACGAGACGACGGTCCCCACCCCGGTGGTGACCCCGTCGAACGCGTCGGACGGATCGCGGGCGCCGGTGCGGGACGAGGAGGACCGGTCCGCCGGTTCGCGCGCCGAGTCCGGCTCCCGCTCCGACAGCGAGGAGACGGCGAAGCTGCCGAAGCCGCCGGTGCCGCAGGGTGCCGCCGACGAGACGGCCGTACTGCCGCCGGTCACTCCCGGAGCGGCCGACGAGACCGCGGTGATTCCGCAGGTGGCCCCGGGTGCCGCCGACGAGACGGCCGTCCTGCCTCCCGTACGGGAGGGGCGCGCCGGTACGCAGGCCGGGGACGCGACGGACCGGGTGCCGCCGGGATTCTTCCGGGACGAGCGGCCGGCCCCGCGGGCGGACGGCGCCGACGACCGCACGCGTGAGCTGCCCCAGGTCGACGAGGAGGGCACCGCGCGGCGGCGTCCCCGCTCCGACTGGGCCGAGGAGACGCCGCTCGACGACCTCCCGACCCTGGCGGACGAGCTGCTCGGCCCGCGCGAGGACGAGGAGCGGGACGAGGGACGGGGCGGCCGCCGCCGACGCTGACGGCCCGTGTCCGGCACCGGCACGGCAATGGGCCGGCAGGCGGTCACTGAGGGGGCGGGCGGGGGAGTCCCCCGACCCGCAGGGGCGGACGACCGGTGATGTCGCGAGACGCGCTCTGGCGGGCTGCCGGCAGCGGTCGGCGGGACCGGATCCCGGCGCGGGTGAAGGCGGCGGGCGGGGCGGCAGCCCGGGACGATCCGTCCCGGGCGGGACCGAATGTCAGTGGCGACCCGCACAATGGACGCGGCAAGGCAAAGTGCGACGAAAGGGCGGTGCCCCGTGCCCGTGTGGGACGACCTGGTGGGTCAGCAGAAGGTGAGCGAGCAGCTCGCCGCCGCCGCCCGGGACGCCGACGCCCTCGTCACGGCCGCCGCCGCGGACGCTCCGCCTCCCGAGGCGTCCAAGATGACGCACGCATGGCTGTTCACGGGCCCGCCCGGCTCCGGCCGTTCCACGGCGGCCCGGGCGTTCGCGGCGGCGCTCCAGTGCGTGAGCCCCGACCGCGCGCTCGGCGGAGTCCCCGGCTGCGGCTTCTGCGACGGCTGCCACACGAGCCTGGTGGGCACCCACGCCGACGTGGAGATCGTCCGCACCGATCTCCTCTCCATCGGTGTGAAGGAGACCCGTGACCTGGTCCGCCGTGCCCAGATGTCGCCCGCGGGGGGGCGCTGGCAGGTCATCGTCCTGGAGGACGCGGACCGCCTCACGGAAGGCGCAGGCAATGTCCTGCTGAAGGCCGTCGAGGAGCCCGCTCCCCGCACGGTCTGGCTCCTGTGCGCCCCGTCCGTCGAGGACGTCCTGCCCACCATCCGCTCCCGCTGCCGCCTGCTCACCCTGCGCACCCCGCCGGTGGACGCGGTCGCCGACATCCTCGTACGCCGCGACGGCATCGAGCCCGACGTGGCGGCCGCCGTCGCGCGCGCCACGCAGGGCCACATCGGACGGGCCCGCCGTCTCGCCACCGATCCGCGCGCGCGGGAGCGACGGGCCGCCGTCCTCAAGCTCCCGCTGCGGGTCGGCGACGTCGGCGGCTGCCTCAAGGCGGCCCAGGAGCTGATCGACACGGCCTCCGAGGATGCCAAGCAGCTCGCCGAGGAAGTGGACGTGAAGGAGACGGAGGAGCTGAAGACCGCCCTCGGTGCGGCCCAGGGCGGCCGCATGCCGCGCGGCACCGCCGGCGTCATGAAGGAGCTGGAGGACCGGCAGAAGCGGCGAAGAACGCGTACGCAGCGCGACAGCCTGGACCTGGCCCTCACCGACCTCACCGGGCTCTACCGCGACGTACTGGCGCTCCAGCTCGGCTCCCGTCTGGCCCTGGCCAACACGGAGGTGGAGGACACCCTGGAGCGGCTGGCCCGCGCCGGCACCCCGGAGTCCACGCTGCGCCGCATCGACGCGATCGCCGCGTGCCGGGAGGCCCTCGACCGCAATGTGGCTCCGCTGCTCGCGGTGGAGGCGATGACCATGGCGCTGCGCGCGGGCTGAAGCCGCCCGGCGGGTGCGCCCCGGCCGTCGGAAGCGCAGGATGAGTTGACGGAGTCACTCGTACGAGGCTCAGTCGCCACTGAAGGTGATCGATCGATCGCTCAGGGTTAGGCTCGCGAGATGTACATGAGGCGCACTCATCGGTCGTCCCGGCCCCTCCTCGCGGGGGGCGTGCTGCTGGCCGCCACCGCGCTGCTCGTCTCCGGCTGCTCCTCCGGGAGTTCGTCGGCGGCGTCCACGACGAAGGTGACGGCGCTGGCCGCGTTGCCGAGTTCCACGCCGTCCGGGCTGTCGAGGTACTACGACCAGAAGCTGAGCTGGCGCAGCTGCGGTGTGCCCGGCTTCGAGTGCGCCACGATGAAGGCCCCGCTGGACTACGCGAAGCCGGATGCGGGTGACGTCAGACTGGCGGTCGCCCGCAAGAAGGCCACCGGGCCGGGCGCACGGCTCGGTTCGCTCCAGGTCAACCCGGGCGGGCCGGGCGGCTCGGCCATCGACTACCTCCAGTCGTACGCAGGTATCGGTTACCCGGCGGACGTCCGCGCCCGCTACGACATGGTCGCCATGGACCCGCGTGGTGTGGCCCGCAGCGAGCCGGTCGAGTGCCTCACCGGGCCTCAGATGGACACGTTCACGCAGACGGACACCACCCCGGACGACAAGAAGGAGACCCAGCAGCTCGTCGACGCGTTCAAGAAGTTCGCCGAGGGGTGCGGGGCGCGCTCCCCGGAGCTGCTGCGGCACGTGTCGACGGTGGACGCCGCCCGTGACATGGACATCCTTCGCGCGGTCCTGGGCGACAAGAAGCTGAACTACGTGGGCGCGTCGTACGGGACGTTCCTCGGCGCGACGTACGCGGGCCTCTACCCGGACCGGGTGGGGCGGATGGTCCTGGACGGCGCGATGGACCCGTCGATCGACGCACGCCGGCTGAACGAGGACCAGACGTCCGGGTTCGAGACGGCGTTCCAGTCGTTCGCGAAGGACTGTGCCCAGCAGAGCGACTGTCCGCTGGGCGACGCGGGCACGAGCCCCGAGCAGATGGCCAAGAACCTGCAGGCGTTCTTCCAGGAGCTCGACAAGAAGCCCATCCCGACGGGCGATCCGGACGGCCGCAAGCTCGGCGAGGCGCTGGCGACGACCGGTGTGATCGCGGCGATGTACGACGAGGCGGCCTGGCCGCAGCTGCGCGAGGCGCTCGGCTCGGCGATGAAGGACGACGACGGCGCGGGCCTGCTGGCCCTGGCCGACAGCTACTACGAGCGCGACGCGAACGGCAAGTACGCGAACCTGATGTTCGCCAACGCCGCCGTGAACTGCCTCGACCTCCCGCCCGCCTTCGAAAGCCCCGACCAGGTGGAGAAGGCCCTGCCCGCGTTCGAAAAGGCGTCCTCCGTGTTCGGCGAGGGGCTGGCCTGGGCGGCACTGAACTGCGGGTACTGGCCGGTGCGGGCCACCGGTGAGCCGCACCGCATCGAGGCGAAGGGCGCGCCCCCGATCCTGGTGGTCGGCACGACCCGGGACCCGGCGACGCCGTACCGCTGGGCCCAGTCCCTCGCCTCCCAGCTCTCCTCCGGGACCCTCCTCACCTACGTCGGCGACGGCCACACCGCCTACGGCCGCGGCAGCAAGTGCATCGACTCCGCGATCAACCGCTACCTGCTCGAAGGCACCCCTCCCGCCGACGGAAAACGCTGCTCGTAGCACTGCCGAACGCCCCCGCCGACCGCGTGCGGGGGCGTGTGCGGAGCACCCCCGGAAACTGTGTAGACTTACCGACGTTGCTGATCGCACCATAGTGCGCACAGCGCGCCGCCTTAGCTCAGATGGCCAGAGCAACGCACTCGTAATGCGTAGGTCTCGGGTTCGAATCCCGAAGGCGGCTCCACCAAACCCCAGGTCAGATAGTCGCTGACCTGGGGTTTTCTGTTGCCCGGGGCATGGCTCGTCACACGGCCGGAGTGCCGTGGGATGGCTTGCGTGAGCGATGCGTGAGCGGAGCGGCGCCGGACCTACTTCTCGGGCTTCCGGCGCTTGGCCTTCTTCTTCGCCTTGGCCTGGGCTTTCGCCTTGTCGTTGCCCTTGCCGTTCTTCTTGGTTCCGGCCTTCTTCGCAGCCTTGCGGGCCGCTTTCTCTGCCTCGACCTTGCGCTGAAGCGGGACCAGCTTGGCGGTGGCCTCGGCGGCGTTCTTGCCGACCTGGGGCAGGACGCTCTGGTAGATGTCCCGCGTGACGCGGGTGTCGCTGTGCCCGAGGGTGTCCGACACGATCTTGATGTCGATGTCGGCCGCGAGCATGAGGGTGGCAGCTCCGTGGCGCAGGTCGTGAAGCCGGATCGGCGGGAGGCCGGACGCGGCGACGAGTCGCTCGAAGAGGTCGGTCACCTTGCCGGGGTGGAGCCAGGAGCCGTCTTCCTGGGTGAAGACGTGGCCGGTCTCGACCCAGGCCGTGTCCCACTTCACGCGGTCCGCGTCCTGCCGCTCGCGGTGCCGCTTCAGGACGTTGACGGTGTCGTCGTCGAGCGCGACCACGCGGTATCCGCTGTCGGTCTTGGGATCGGATGCCTCGACCTCCCAGCCGTCCTGCACGAGCTGCGCGGAGACCGTGAGGGAGTGGGTGTCGAGGTTCGTCTCCGACCACGGCTGCCCGCACGCCTCGCCCCGTCGCAGACCGCGGAAGGCGATCAGGTGCCACATCGCGTACAGCCGGTCCTCGGCGACGAAGTCGAGGAAGGCGCCGGTCTGTTGGGGCGTCCAGACCATCACGGGCGACGGCTTCTCGCCTGTCTGCTCCCACTTGGCGACCCGCTCGTCCGTCCACACCAGCGCCTTCGGCTTGCGTACCGGATCGATCTCGACATGAGCCGCTGGATTGAACGTGATGATCTGCTGCCCGATCGCGTCATTCAGGGCCGCGCGGAGCGTGGCCTTGACGTGCAGTCGCGTGGCCGGGCCGGTGATACGGCGGAAGGCCGGCATCTCATCGATCGCGGCCTTCATCGCCTTGCGCCGGGCGCGGTTCTCCGCGCCCTTCCACGGCACGGTCGCCAACTCGTTGATCGCGGCTCGCCGTTGGGCGTTGTCCTCCAGGATCTGGGCGTTGGCGTCGCGGATGGCGGTGAACATCTCGCTGAGGTGGCTGACGCGGAGTCGGTCGAGGCGTCGGGTGCCAATGTACGGTTTGAGGTGCACACGGATGTCGGTCTCGTAGCGGCTCAGGCCCGACTTGCGTATGCGCTTGCCCGCCAACCACCGGTCAAGCCACTCGCTCACGGTCAGGCTGCCGATGAGGTCCTGGCCGGCGTTGAGGCGCCGGCGGGTCTCCTCGACGTCGGGCAGGGGAGTCTTCTCGCTGCTGACTTCCGTCAGCATGGCGGCGATCAGTTCCGTGCCCTCGGGATCGTCCGACTCGGCCAGGCCAAGGAGGGCGCGGACGTGGTCGAGGTCGGCCTGGGCGGCCTTGCGGTTGTCGTAGCCACCACGAGCGAAGGACCTACGACTGCCGTCCTCGCGGGGCGGCAGCTCTTGGCGTATGGAGTATGTGCAGTGGTTCCTGCTGTTGCGCTTCGGGCAGGAAGTGCCGAGTTCCTTGCCGGTCTTCGGGTCGCGGCAGGAGCAGCGGCGGTAGGTGGAGCCCTTCAAAGATTTTCCTCCGGGGTGTCGGTTTCGGGTTGACCTGGGTCGACGTCGGCGAATTCGGGTGGCAGGTAGGGGAGCAGGCCGCGGTCACGGCGGATGAAGGAGCGGGCTACGCGTAGGCGTTGCTTGGCCTTGTCGATGCGCTCCAGGCAGGCGGCCTGTTCGCGCAGGGCCTCTGCCTGTTCTGTGGCGCTGGTTGCGTGCTGGACGGCGTACTGCGCGTAGCTCTCGCTGGCCATCGCGGCGTGCGCCTCGCTCAGGGCCTGGATGTGCTCGCGCTGGTAGCGGAGCATGTCGCGGTCGGCCAGGGAGCCTCCGTCCTGGGCGGTGAACCAGCACATGGCCTCCCACGGAGCAGTGCGGTCCTCGTACGGGAGCCGCTGGACCTCGGCGATGTAGCCGATCGGGTAGATGAGGCAGATCGGGTTCGTGTGCAGTGCCCTGGCCAGGACCATGACGTCGACCAGGGGCAGGTTGGCGCGGCGGCCGGATTCCATATTGGCGATGACATTGCGGGGGATCGGGTGGCCGATCTCCTCGCAGCGGTCGGCGAGTTCCTGGGCGCTCATGCGCAACTCCTTCCTTCGGCGCCGGACTTCAGCGGCCACGGTGGCCATGACGTGATCGGCCCACTCGGGGATGTCGTCCTCGTCTTCGGCGTCGTATCCAGCATCGGAATCATGTTGTGTCATGAAGACACATTAGCTTCGCCATCCTGGATTTAGTGCCTGGAGCCGGGCGTGATCGTCACGTTCGCCGAGGGCTGCATCGAAAGGGGCGCACTGCATGCGCGAAGACACGACGGCCGGGCAGGCGAAGGACTCGAAGGGGATGAGCCGGGAGGAACTGCTCGCGCTGCCCGTGGCGGTCGACCTGGACACGGGCAACCGGGCTCTTGGGCTCGGCCGGAGCAAGGGGTACGAGCTGGCGAAGCGTGGCCAGTACCCGTGCAAGGTGCTGCGGCTGGGCAACGCCTACCGGGTGGTGACCGCCGACCTGTTGACCCTGTTGGGCCTGGCGGCGTGAGAGGGCACGTCCGTAGCAAACGCTTCTGCGCTGAGCTGACACAGAAACGCTGGACTGTGGCGGAGCGTGGACGTACTGTCCGTGTTCCCTCGCGGTGTCCGAACGCCCGCGAGAAGAGGGAGAGCCCCCGGCGGTGCAACGCCGGAGGCCCGATGACTCCCCACCAATCCGATGCGAACCGACCCGGCGGCACGGGCATGCCAGCCCGCCACCGCCAGACGAGGAGCCGCCGAGTGCAACCCGAGAACCCCGAGTCCTATTCCGCCTCCGCCAAGGCAACTTGGCCCACACCCGCCATCCCCGGCCAGCCCGGCGCTCACTTGCGCGCGGCACAGGCTGACGGCGCCGATCCGGACCTGAGCGACGAGGCGCCCGCCTGCAGCGCCGATGCGCCGAGCGGGTTGGAGGAGATACCCGATGCGGAGCCGACCCTCGGCTCGAAGCTGCTGGACGAACTGCGTGCGCAGATAGCCCAGTTCGTGGTCCTGCCCTCGCCGGAGGCGCTGGACGCTGTGACGCTGTGGGTGGCGGCGACACACTTGCAGCCCGCGTGGCAGCACGCGCCGCGTCTGGCGGTGGTCGGGCCGGCGAAGCGGTGCGGCAAGTCGCGGTTGCTGGACGTGCTGACCGAGACGGTCCACGAGCCGATGCTCACCATCAACACCACACCGGCGGCCATCTTCCGCTCGATCACCGAGGAAGTGCCGCCCACGCTCCTGGTGGACGAGGCGGACACCATCTTCGGCACCCCGAAGATGGCAGAGAAGAACGAGGAGATGCGCGGCCTGCTCAACGCCGGCCATCAGCGCAATCGCTACGTCACCCGGGTGGTTGGCAACGACCACACCCCGCACCGCTTCGCGACCTTCGCCATGGCGGCCATCGCGGGGCTCGGTGACCTGCCCGACACGGTCATGGACCGGGCGGTGGTGATCCGGATGCGGCGCCGGGCCGAGGGCGAGAAGGTCAAGCCCTTCCGCTCGCGCCGTGACATTCCGGCCCTGCATGATCTGCGCGACCGTATCGCCGCGTGGGCCAGGCCGCTGCTGGACGAGGCCGCGAACCTGGAGCCGAAGATGCCGGTCGAGGACCGTGCCGCCGACACCTGGGAGCCGCTGGTGATCGTCGCCGACCTGGCCGGTGGGCACTGGCCTCGGCTGGCGCGGGTGGCGTGTGCGCGGATGGTCGCCGCCGAAGCGGCGGCCGAGGAGGATCACCCCAGCGGAGCGCGGATCCTCGCCGACATCCGCCGGGTCTTCGTCGCCCAGCGCGAGGCGGACAGCCTCTCCACCGAGGAACTCCTGCACCATCTGCGTCAGGACCCCGAGGCCCCCCGGGCCGAGTGGGGGCGCGGCGGGCTGACCGCCCGTGAGCTGAGCAGGATGCTCCGCGAGTTCGACATCAGGCCCGGCAACGTCCGAATGGCCGACCGGACCCAGCGCAAGGGGTACATGCGCAACAAGTTCCTCGACGCCTGGCGCCGGTACTGCCCCGCAGTCCACCCCGTCGACGCCGACACCGACCCCGGCTTCAGCGAGGGCTGAGCCCCGCGCCCCTGGTTGCCGTACCTGCCGTCCCTGCCGTGATCTCGCAGGTCAAACGGCATGCGGCCAAGACGGCAACCGGGGCCAAGACGGCAACGCGATCATGACCGGCGCGTTGCATGCCCAAGACGCGACCCCGATCCGTCTTGTGCCGTACCTCGCCGTCCTGCCGTATCAGTGCAGGTCACAGCCTTGCCCACCGAGACGGAAGACGCAACGCCACGTCTCGACGCACCGACGTCTTGTTCCGAGTCGGAACAAGACGTCGGCGGCGCCCGCCAGGACGGAGAACCGAGGCGGTTGCCGTACTCGCTCTGACCTGCGCTTGCAACGGCCAAGACGGCAAAGACGCACCACGCCACTACCCCGGGAGTACCCCGCTTGAGGATCCCTCTCATGTCTCGTCGCCCTGACCGCCCGTCCCTGGACGACCACCCCGGCCTGGAGAAGCCGGCGAAGGCGAAGCTGACTGCGGAGCAGTACGTGCTCCGCACGGCCGGCATCGTCATCGTGGCCCTGACCGCACGTGCGTTCTGGCTCTCCTACGCGCACCTGGCCGGGGTTGCCGCCCAGCACGGACTCCGTAACTCGCCGACCCGCCGCTGGGCGTGGCCTGCGACGCTGGACGCGTTCATCGTCGCGGGCGAGGTGCTCATGCTCCGTGCGGCCCTGCGCCGCGTCACCGACCTGTGGGCCATCGGCGTCACCGCCATCGGATCGGTCGGCTCCATCGGGCTCAATGTGGCCGGGGTGACCGGCACGCGCGAAGTCGGCAGCGTGCCGTTGCTCGACTACGTGGTCGCCGCGGTTCCCCCGGCCGCCGCGATGGTGGCCTTCGGCGTGCTGATGCGGCAGATCCACGAACTCGTCGCACAGCCTGCTGCCAGTCATCCGGCCCCCGATTCAGCGCAGGTGCCGCAACCACCAGCCACCACATCCGTCCACCCTGCGAAGCCGTCGGCCACAGCAGCCGGCCAGTGGGCCCACGCTCCGATCGAGCACATCCGGCCCCCCGAGCTACTCATCGAGCCGGCCCGGGCCACGAAGCCACCGGCCGCCGCATCCGTCCAGTCGCCGGAATCGCCCGCCGACACTGCGGCGGGCAAGCCGCGCGGCGGCCGTCCGCCCGGCGCCCCGCTTGAGGTACTCGCGGAGATCGGCCGGGCTGCTGCCGCTGAGCAGGGCAAGCTCACCCGCGCCGTCGTCCGAACAGCAGTTGAGGACAAAGGGCTGACGGTCGGCAGTAAGCGGCTGACCGAGGTGATGGACGTCCTCCGAGCCGAACTCGAGGCCCCAGCCGAGACCCATCGGGCCGGCGGCTGACCGCAACCGCTGCCGGGTGACCGGAACCCTTCCGGTCACCCGGCCCGCCCGTCGCCGCCCCGCGTAACCCGCGATCGTCCACAGCTGTGGATGAGGCGGCAGCCGTCCGAACTCCATCTGATCTCCGCCGTGACCCGCATGCCCTCTCCACCCCTCTCCGGAGAACCGTCCATGACGCACGACCCGCTCCACCCCGAGAACACCTCCGACGAGCCGCTCCCGCTGGCGAAGCCCCCTACGCTGCTGGATCGTTGGCGCCGCGCCTTCGGACGGGCTGCCCCGGGCGGAGCCAGTAGTACCCCGAGTCCGACTCAAGGCCGGATTTCGGGGGCCTCCGCCCCGGGGGTGGCGGAGGAGGCCCAGCGCCAGGGGGCGCAGGACCAGGAGGTCGGGGCCGAGGGCGGCCCCGACCCGGACACGCTGCACGCCGTCCAGCGCGAGACCCTGCGCCCCGTCACCGCCGCCGACACCGCTGAGAGTGTCGGCGGTGAGCCTGCCGTAAAGAGCGTGCAGCCCACCATCCGCCGCTTCACCGGCACCAAACGCGACGAGCGCGTCGGCCCGCTGCGCTTCACTGCCGATCAGCTTGCCCTGCTCCGGGACGCCACCGCCCAGCATGGCTACAAGGGCGAGTCCGGGTTCGCCGCCGACGTCGTCCTTGCCTTCGTCGCCGGCCGGTTCACCGCCAACCTGCCGCTGTCCGAGGACCGCCGCTGCACGCACGTCTTCCGCGCCCAGGCCCTGCGCCAGCTCAACCGGATCGGCGTGAACGTCAACCAGATCGCCCGCGCCCTCAACAGCGACCGCACGCCATCTGACCTCCGTCAGCGCCTGACCGAACTCCACGACCTGCTGGAGCTGATCGCCGAGGCCCTGCGCCAGCCCGCCGAGCTGGCCGAACGGGAAGAAGAAGAGGAGGTGTCCGCGTGATCGCCGCCATCAAACGGGCCGGATCCAACACCCGCGGCCTGCTCGCCTACCTCTACGGACCCGGCGACCACGACGAGCACCTCGACCCGCACATCGTGGCGGGGTTCGCCATGCTCGGCATGCCCGACCCCGGCCGCCACGAGAACGCCACCCTCACCGAACTCGCCCGCTACCTCGACGAGCCCGTACGGCTGCGCAACAGCGAGTTTGGGCAGAAGGTCACCGACCACGTGTGGCACTGCCCCGTGCGCGCAGCGCCCGAGGACCGCTACCTCTCCGACGCAGAGTGGGGCGAGATAGCCCAGCGCATCGTCCAGGCCGCTGGCATCGCCCCCGCTGGTGACGACCTGGCCTGCCGCTGGATCGCCGTACGCCACGCCGACGACCACATCCACATCCTCGCCACCACCGTCCGCGAGGACGGCCGCCGCCCCAAACTCCACGACAGCGGCCTGCGCGTCGGCGACACCTGCCGCGAGATCGAAAAAGACTACGGGCTCAGGCAGTTGAAGAAGGGCGACCGCACCGGCACCCGCCGAGTGGCTCCAGGACCGCATCCGCGCCGCCATCCCGCACGCGACCAACGCCGAGGAATTCATCGCCTACCTCGAAGCCAGCGGCGTCGAGGTCCAGGCCCGGCGCGGCCCGTCGGGCGACCTCCTCGGCTACGCCGTCGGCCGCCCCGGCGACGTCAACGAGGCCGGTGAGCAGATCTTCCACCCCGGAAGCAAGATCGCTCCCGACCTCTCCCTGCCCAAGATCAAGGCTCGCCTCGAATCCAGCCAGCCTGCAGAGCACCCCACCGCCCGCCGCAACAGCCCTAGTACCCCCTGGCATCAGGCCACCGATGCTCTCGACGCCCTCCACGCCGACCTCGCAGACGACACCCACGCCCAAGCCCACATCACTGCCCTCGGCGAACTACTGGAAGCCACCGCGCAGAAAGCCCCGGACACTTTGCGCGTCGAACTCCAGGCAGCCTCCAAGGCGTTCGCCCGAGCCCAGCGCTCCCAGATCCGCGCCGAAGACCGCGCAGCCCACGTACTGCGCAGCGCGGCGCGCGACATCGTCCACACCGCCACCGGCCCCGACGGCAGCGCACTGGCAGCCCTGGTCGCCGCCCTCGTCTGGGCGACCATCGTCGCCGGGCGCTGGCACGAAGCGAAGCACCACGCCCACCAGGCCGACGCCGCCGGCCAGGCCGTTCAGCACCTTCAGACGGCCGCCGACCGCGCACTCGCACCGACGCTCGCCGAACTAACAGCCCGCCCACCAAGGGATCAAGCCCGCAGCGTTCTCGCGAATGACGTACGGGCGGCCGTCCCCGACCACGCCGAGCGCATCCTCACTGACCCGGCCTGGCCGGCGCTCGCCACCGTCCTCGCCGACGCCGAAGCCTGTGGCCACCAGCCTCACCAGCTCCTCACGGAAGCTGCCGCCCAGCGAGAGTTGACCACCGCCCGCCAACCCGCCCGCGTGCTGATCACTCGCATCCAGCACACCGGCCGGAACCCGGCACGCAACCGACTTGCCGAGGCCGCCCGCATGCAGTCGACCATGGCGGGCTCGATCCCGGCCAAGCCGACCCGAAACGATCAGCCTCCAGCGGCCACTACGTTGCCTCCCCAACGGCAGCACCGACCGAGCCGGTAGCCGTCGGGCGGGGTGCGTCCCGCACCCCGCGGCTTCGCGACGGCGAGTCGGCGGCTTCAAGCCAACGTCGCCTCGAACCCGCCCCGCGCCCTTGACGCCCCCCGAACCCTTCGGAAACGTCGCACGCAAGAACACGCAACCCGCTTGATCCGGGAGGGCATCGTGGACCTACAGTTCATCGGGATCGACCCCAACACCGGGGGCGAAGGGTCGCCGACGGTGTGGGTGGAAGAGGAGACGGCAGACCTGGTCCTCCAGGGCATCAAGGCCGAGGAAGCGCTGGAGGCACTGGTCAGCGGTACGGAGTGGGTCGCCGGTCACGCGATGGGAATCCCCGCCCACGAGACGGTGATCCGCATCCCCGCCCGCCTGGTGCCGATTCTGAGGGAGGCGTGCGATGTCGCAGAACGGCGTGCCGAGCTTCGCTGAGCTGCTGGCCGGTACGCGCCGCAGCGCGGTGCATCTGGAGATGCGCGACGCGTACGGAGTCGGTTACGAGGCCGAGGAGTTCGAGCAGTTCAAGCGCACCGGCCACGTCGATCTCGACCCGACGGCACGGTGGTGGCCCGGATGGCTGGGCACCGTACGGGAAGCTGTCGGCCGAGGCGTGGTGATGCGCCGGGCCCGGATCGTGTCCGAGCCCGTCACGGACTACATCCGCTGGGAGCACGCCGCCACCCCGCTGAACGTCGAGGCGGGTGAGCTGGTGCGTTGGCTGCCCCGCCGGCGGGCCGTGGACATTGCCCTGCCGGGAGCCGACGTCTGGCTCTTCGACGACCGCCTGGTGCAGTTCAACATCTTCACCGGGGACGGTGATTGGGCGGATCCGCCCAAGGAATTCAGTGAGGACCCCGCCGTGGTCAAGCTCTGCTCCGATGCCTTCGAGGCTGTATGGGAGCGTGCCGTCGACCACGAGAAGTACACCGTCTGACCCGCACCTCACTCCATGCCTGCCTCCCCCTCCTCCAGCGCCCAGGCAGCCCGTGAAGCGCTCGCCGTGCGCCTGACGCACCTGCGCAAGGACGCCGGCCTCACCGGAAAGGAACTCTCCGCCCGGTGCGGCTGGCACCCGGCGAAAACCACCCGCATCCAAAAGGGCGAGGTGCAGCCCACCGACGGGGACATCCGTGCCTGGTGCGCCGCCTGTGGTGCCGCCGACCAGGCCGATGACCTGATCGCCACGGCCCGTGCGGTCGACTCGATGTATGTGGAGTGGCGCAGGAGCCACCGGACCGGCATGCGCAAGACGCAGGAGGACATCTACGACCGCTACGCGCACGGTGGCGTCACCCGCGCGTACGTGTCCAACGTCGTGCCCGGTTTCTTCCAGACCCCCGCCTACGCCACGGCCCTGATGGAGGCCATCACCGACTTCCAGGGCACCCCCAACGACGTCTCCGAGGCAGTCGCGGCCCGCGTCGCCCGGAGCCGGTTCCTGTACGAGGGCGGGCATCGGTTCGTCGTGCTCATGGAGGAGTGCGTCCTGCGCTACCGCGTCGGCTACGCCGAGACGATGGCCGGACAGCTCAGGCACCTGCTGACCGTGATGCCGTTGCCCTCCGTCTCCCTAGGCATCATCCCCTTCACCGCGCAAAGGACCATGTGGCCGCTGGAGGCGTTCTACCTCCATGACGGCGCACGCAGTGTCGTGGAAACCCTCACGGCCGAGGTCAACGTGGTGCAGCCGCGCGAACTCGCCGACTATCGCAAGGCGTTCGGGGAGCTGACGAAGATGGCCGTTGACGGCAACGCCGCCCGCGCGTTGATCGAGTCGGCGATCAGCGCCCTCGGATGACGTCGCGCAATTCCCCGCAATTTTGTTGAGGCGGAACTCCGGCTCTCCGTACGGTCGTTGGCGTCGCCGGGCAGGTCCAGGCTTCCCCTCGGCGGCAGCGCAGGAGAGTCCCGCTCGCACGCCCCAGTGCGAGCGGGACATCCCAGCCCTGAGGAGACGACCCCGTGAGCGTCATGACCAGACCCACCGCAGTCGGACCGCCCGGCTACACCGAAACCCTTCCCTGCGAGCCCGAGACGGCCCGCCGTGCCCGGAGCCTTGTCTCGGTCGCGCTGAACACCTGGGGCATAGCCGAGCTGGCGGAAGCGGGCACGCTGATCGTCTCTGAGCTGGTGGGCAACGCGGTCCGCCACACCTCGTGCCGTCTGGTCCGGGTGTCCGTCCGGAGAGTCACGGACGATCTCGTACGGATCGGCGTCACCGACAAATCGCACTCCCTGCCGAGAATGGATCTGGTCGCCGGCGGCGATGAGACGGGGCGCGGCCTGGTCCTGGTCGACGCGCTGTCACACCGCTGGGGCTACGACGAAATGCCCTGGGGCAAGACCGTCTGGGCGGAGCTGGCGGTCCCGGCGTGCTGACCCTGCGGCTGCTACCCGAAGACGAGCTCGCGGGCGTCGCCGATCCAGAGCGATGCGTAGAGCTGGCCGTACCCCGCCGCACCGCGGGCACGTTCGCACCCTGCGCCTGACATCCGCCGACCTCCTACGGCTGCGCACGGAAACCGACCTGGCGCTCGTGGACATCCGCACCGAGGTCGTGCGCGCCGAGGCCGCCTGGCACCAACGACTCGGGAAGTGGCACGCCGACGGGCGAGCAGCCGTCGAGGCCGGCGAACCGGACACGGCCCTGCTCTCCCGTGTCCTGGAGCGACTGCGGACCTCCTTGTAGCACCCACAGACCCCGCCCGGTGTGCCGAAGGAAGCCGCGCGCGGTACGGCGCGCGCCCATGTCCGCCCCAGGCGGGCCAGCGACGTCGCGCTGGATCCGCGCTGCCTGGAACCGGCACGGCGGATCCCCTCAAGACCTCTCGCTCCGGCTGAGCGGGAGGAAGCCCAGAGAACAGGAGTGCACCATGCCCGAGACCGTCGTCATCCAGCCCGTCGAGGACGGGTTGCTCGTCTCCCGGAAGTCCATCGCCGCCGCCCGCTCCCGTGCCGAGCAGCCGTCCGACGGTGGTTCGACCGGCGTCTCCGACACCAACGACTGAGCGGAGCCGACAGAAGTGACCGCCTTCTCAAAGGTGGTCGAACGCCTCGGTGGGGACTTCCCCACCGGGGCCTTCGGCCGCACGTACCGCATCTGGCGCGGCGTCGCTGACTTCTCATCCGTCCTGACGTGGGACGACCTCAACACCGTCATCGGCCGGGGACGCCTCGAACCGCCCCGCCTCCGCCTGCACCGCGGCGGAGAACTCATCCCGTGGCAGCGCTACGCCACCGCCGTCACTGCCCGCAGGAACGAGTCGTTTTCCGGGTGGACGAAGACCTTCACGGATCCCCGGCTCTGCGCGGCCATCGTCGACCGGCTCACCTTCAACGGCGCGATCGTCCAGACTGGCACCGAGTCCTACCGCCTCGCTCACACCAAGGCGCAGGCAGAGCGGGCCGAGGCCGGCTGAACAGGCTGGTCCGCCGGGGCACCCGTCCGGGAGACAGGACGGCCTGACGGCCGCTTCCCGATCACAGTGGATCATCAGCGGATGTGGCTTCGGGCCGAGCCGCCGCGATCGCCAGCAGTTCGGTGGCGGTGCGGCTGCCGTCGACCGGAACGGGCGTGTTCATCAGCCAGTCGGCGGTGTCGGCCGCCGTCGTGGGCGGAATGACGAGCAGGGTGCGGAACCCGTCGCGATAGGAGCAGAGCAAGATCACGTTCTGCTCCTGGCCGGACACGGACCACCCGGCCGTCACATAACCCTTGCCGACCGCGACCTGGTGCGGGATACCGGGCCACAGCTGGATCCCCAGAACGACCCTGGTGATGGTGCCCACCCCGTCCATCGCTTCCACGAGAAGGGGCAGCTCTTCGACGAGATCGTGAGAGTAGGGCCACCATGCTCCGTCGAGTCCGCCCGGGACGGCTTCGTACGGTGCCAGCGAAAGCCGCACCGGCAGCGGTGAGGAAGGACGCGCGGAATGATCGGCAGTCGGTTCCATGATGTGAACCTGCCCCCGGGTACGGTCTGACCGGCCCGGCATTGTTGCTCACCGAGAACGGCACCGGCATGGCCGCCGACGCACGCAATGCCCTCGGTGTCCACAAGACTACTCCCGGCGAACTCACCGAAATCGCGCACGCATGGGCCCGCGGGCGCTGGAATGCCCCTGGCCAGGGCCTGTGAGCGCCTGACCAGGGACATACAGACGCCTGTCTCCCCAAGAAGGCCCTGCCGCCCCGGAGCATGCTCAGAGGCGTCCAACGGGTCGGGTGCTGCTGAGAGCGTCCCAAGCTCCTGCGGAGCACCGCTGGGGTCTTCGTCATGGATACGCCTTCGTCCACCTCGCAGAGAGGGTCGACCGGGCACACCCCGACCCTGACCGGCCTGTTGCGCTGTCCCCTTGTCGGGGGCGGGCAGCCCCCAGAGGAACGGGAGGCGAAGAGCAGCGCGATCTCGCCAGAGCCCAACCCATGAGGCCCGCACACCAACCGTTCCGGGAAACCTCAGCCCCGCAAGTGACATCAAAACTCGCTGACAATGATCACAGAGATCTCGCCACAGCGACTACCGAAGTCACCGTGAAACGACTCCCACGGAAACTGACACAACCAGACTCCCGAGCCCGGTCCGCGAGGTTCGGATCCGTATCGTGCTGCACTGTTGAAGGCCACCGCCGGGCAGCTGAGTAGGGAGCTGCCTCGGAAGCAACCGCTCCCCCGTGGCCATTCGAGGTCCCCGACGCTCTGACTGCCGTCGACGTGAGCGGCTGCTCGGGCACAGGGTGGCGGATGTTCCGCGGGTTCGAGGTCAGGCAGTGTGCCCCACGGGCGGGTCTTCTGCCGTGGCCGCCGCCATGAGCCGCTCGGCTTCCGCGTCGGTGGCGGCGGGTGGCACCACGAACAGGTCCCAGCGGCCGTAGCCGGGGGCGAGCAGACAGACGGTGTGCTCGGCTCGCGGCGAGCCTGTCCGGCGCAGGTGTACAACCTGGTCTTCGACGAGCATCCCGCCCTGGGGGAACGACCACATCGCTCCGTTCACGAGGACGCTGCTGATCCGTCCCCAGTGGTGCGGCAGCCCGGCGAGCAGTCCGGGGAGCTCGCCGGTCAAGTCGTACGATCTCGGCCACCAGGCTCCGTCGATTCGCCGGGCCGAGCCGCCCTGGCGGGACGCCCCCAGCCGCAGTCGGGCTGAGGGCGGGCGGAGTGGCGAGGCGGTTGTCATGCGGGCTCCTGGGCTGGGGACCGTGGGAAACCCGCCGAGATCGGTGGCTCGGAGGGCGCCGGTTTGTCCGGCGAGGACACGCGTCGCGCGGTCTCGGCCGGATGCGTCCGGTAGACGGGCGGCCTGCTGGCCTCCAGCCAGGAGCGGAGTGGGCCGACGCCCCGCGCGGGGTCGAGCGTGAGGTGCAGACGCGTCCCTCTCCCCGAAGGGAAGGCCGGATAACTGCGCTGCTCGCCCCCGGCGAACAGCACCCGGAGTGCGTCCGCGACGTGCCGGGCCGCCTCGGGGTCCATGGAGACGATGCGGACCTCGACCATGCCTTCGGCGGGAGCGTCGTCCGGCGCGTCCACAGTCAGAAGTGGGTACGGGTGGTGAAGGGGTTCGGGGGTCATAGGGCGGAACCTGCCCCGGGCCGTGAGAACGGCTCGTATCGTGTCGCGCGGCCCTCGCGGTGCCGCGCGCCGAGGACGAGACCAGTCCTGTCACCGGTGTACGAAGTACCCTCGACACCCCCACGGTACTCCTGACCCTCGTGGCAGCCGCTTCCGTCTGCGTGGGACGTACGGTGGAGGTACCGAGGGCATCGCGTACTCCGGCCGCCGCGCCGGGTCGCCCTCGGCGAGAGATGGACCCCGGGCCGCCCCAAGGGCCGGCGCGGAGACGGGTCGGCATCATGTTCGCCGCGGTCGAAGCAGGTCCGCGCAAGTTCGTCATGGCTGCGCCCATACCGTGTGCCCGTACCGGCCCGCGCCCCTGCCGAGGGGAGGCGTGATGGTCCTTTCCCGGCTGGACATCCACCGGCGGAACCGAGGGGAGGGGGCGCTCATCACGCTCGCTGGTGAGATCGGACCGGCGACGGCGCCGCTGCTGCGGGCCGCACTGGAGCAGTGTCTGCGCGACGGCGTCACCGTCGTCGATGTCGACCTGACCACCGTCGGCTCCTGCGATGCCCGGGGTCTGGACGTCTTCCTGTCGGCGTCACGGCGTGCCGGCCGGGTGCACGCCTCGCTTCAGCTGCACCACCCGTGCGCACAGATCACCCGGCTCCTCGCCGTCACCGGATCCACCCCCCTGCTCCTCGCGGCCCCCACGGATCCCGTGCCGCCCGCCCTGGAAACGGCCTCCTCGGGCCTGTCTGCCGGCGGGGCGCTGGCGCCTGAGGACCTCGCTCGTGTGCCGGTCCTCAAGGACGGGATCCGCCTGCGCCGGCTGACCCGTTGGCAGACCGAAGGGATGGGGGAGGACATCGCGGACCTCGCCATGGCATCCGTCGCGGGCACCCCCTGTGAGTCGTTCCACGACCGGAGAGATTTCCTGCGCCGCCTTGCCGTCAGTGCCCGGCGCCCCGGCTTCGCGCTGCTGGTCGCCGAGACGACGGTGCTGGTTGGTTGTGCTTATGGCTTTCCGGTGGGCCCAGGCGGCTCCGGTCGGCGAGGGTTCGACCGAATGCTGCAGGAGAGCATCCAACGGCTCACTGCCTGTGCGCGGTTTGTCGTCCTCACGCAGGTCGTGGCCCATCCGCATGTTCAGCACCGCGACATTGCCCGCCGCCTGCAACAGCGTCTGCTCACCGACCGGCATTCCGCCCTGGGAGTCACCCTGCTGCATCCGGCCGACCAGGGCGGACATGCTGCCTTGGAGTCCTGGGGTTGGCAGAACATGGGAGAGATCGTCGGGCTGCCCGGCCCGGTCGCTCCCTGCGTGCTGATCCTGCCCCTCGTAGGGCCGCCCCCACCAGGCCGATGATCGAGACGTCTGCAGCGGGCGGGCATCCCTTGCGTAGACGGCAGACGGCAGACGGCAGACGGCAGACGACTCTGAGGTCCAGGCCGGTGCAGCCGCCGGTTCGGCACCTCGCGCCGCCCGCCACGGCCGGGAGTACGCTGACCTTACCGAGAGCTTTCGGGCGCACGACCACGGCGACGCCGTTCCCGTCGGGTGCCAGACGCGGGCAGCCGCGAGCAGCCCGGAACGGGATCGCACGATGGACGCCATCACAAAGCCCGCCGACGGTACGTCGCCAGACGACGCCCAGACTTACCAGATGCCCTTGCCCCGGCTGCGCCTCACGCCGGACATCAGCCACGGCCCGCTGGACGGTGCGTGGTGGCCGCGCTGCGACGCGCTGGAACTGGAGTTGCCCGCACTGGTCGGCTCCTTGGACCCGGGTGCCGGCACCGTCACCCGCGTCACCGTGGACACCGCGTCCTGGCCCGATGCCCCGCAGACGGTGATGGCGCCCGAACACGTGATCGAGGTGGTCCGGACCGGGTCGGCCGCCGAGGCGCATGCCATCACTCTGGACTGCGGCACGGTTGGGCGCTGGGAGTTGCTGGTGATCCCGCCCGACGAGCCCGCCGGAGCGGCCACACGGCTGCTCACCGCTGCCGCCGACCCCGACAACCAGCTGTCGGCCCCGCACATGCTGGCACTCGCCGAGGCCGTCCTTGACGAAGAAGCCACTTGGGAGTCGGAAGGAGGACACGGACTCAGGTGAGGGCCCGACGCCTGTCGGGCCGAGGTGATCGGCCGGCCGGTCCGGTCGTCCACGACCCGCGGTGGTGGAGCGATGACACTGGCAGTCCCTTGGCCGTCCCACCCCGCCGCACGCGATACTCGCGGATCACGGCGGGTGAGCGGATGAGGTCCGGACGGCGCGCGGACCGCTCCGAGAGCTTCGGGGAAGCGCTGCTGGGAGCGGTTCTCGATCGCGCCCACGAGCTTCCTCCCCATCTCATCGGGCCGCTGGTCGCCGACGTGGTGAAGCTGTTGCGGGGCCGCCGTCCGCAGGTACTGCTGCAGGACTATGGCCAGCTGCTGCTCGTACCCCTGTCCGGCGAGGGCCTCACGGACGGCGAACCGCAGGTGATCGACGACTCCGAGGCGGGCCGCTGCTTCCTCGACGCGGTCCCCGTCGAGCTCGCCGAGGACGACGGCGTACGGGTCCATCTGCCGCTGCTGGACGGCGGCGACCAGGTGGGGGTCATGGCGGTGACGCTGGACAGCGTCGATGACGACGACCGCCGCCTGCTGCAAAGGATCTCCGGTCTGGTGGCCGACCTGCTGGTGACCAAGCACGGCTACTCCGACCTGTTCTTCCGTGTCCGACGCGGTGAAGCGATGAGCGTCGCCGCCGAGATCCAGTGGTCCCTGCTGCCACCGCTGGCGATGATCATGCCTCGGGTCGCCGTGGCCGGAATCCTGGAACCCGCCTATGGCGTGGCCGGTGACAGCTTCGACTACGCCCTCAACGGGGACATCCTCCACGTGGTCATGATCGACGCGATGGGGCACGGCCTGGACGCGGCCACGATGGCCACCGTGGCCATCGGCGCCTACCGCCACGCCCGCCGCGCCGACATCGGGCTGTCGGAGATCTACGACTTCATGGACCGCGCCGTGGCGCAGCAGTTCGGCCCCGAGCACTTCGTCACCGCGCAGATGATGCAGCTGGACACGACGACAGGACAGCTCCAGTGGGTCAACGCAGGGCACCCACCGCCAATCCTCGTCCGCCACCACCGCGTCGCACGACGCCTCACCGCCCCGACAACCCTCCCTGTCGGACTGGGCGGTTCCGAGCCACGGATCAGCGAGCTGAAGCTGGAACGCGGGGACCGCGTCCTCTGCTTCTCTGATGGACTGGTCGAGGAGCACCACACCGGTGGCGAGGAGTTCGGGGAGGACCAGCTGATCGACTGTGTGAACCAGCTGGAGAGAACCGGCCGCGGGATCCGGGCGGTCACGCGCTCCCTGTCCCACACACTCAAGCGGGCGCGAGGCGGCCACACCACGGACGACGCGACGCTGCTCATGGTCGAGTGGCGCGGCTGACCTCATCGCTGCCGTCCGCCGTTTCCTCCGTCGGCCTCGGCTGAGGGGACGGCCTGTCAGTCCGACGGCGCCTGCCCGCTTCCGGTGTCGATGAGGATCTGTTCCCCCCGGGTGATGTTGTCGGCGCGGACGGCCTGGGCCATCGCGGCGTGCGCGGCCTCTGGTGTCGCGTGCGGCGGAACCACCAACAGCGAGAACACGTCCTGATCGCCCCGTGTGATCAGGACGGTGTCGTCACCCACTGGGAAGGAATCGATGTGCACCACCCGGTCGTCGACGACGATCCGCGTCGGGAGCCCTTCCCAGGCCGCGGTGTCCAGCCCGACGCGGGTCACGGGGCCGAGATGCACGGTGAGGGCGCTCAGCAGCGCGGGCAGCTCGGCACCGATGTCGCGCGACCGCGGCCACCACGCACCATCCAGGACGCCTTCACGCGACTCCGTCGTCTCCAGCCGGAGCAGCGCGTATCCCGGCCGGACGGCCTCGTGAACGCCACTGGGCAGATGCCGGGAAACAGGGGGTGGATCGGAGCCGGTCATGGGGGACCACCCGTCTTCGGGAACCGGTGGGAACACGGGATTCGCCTTGCCCACGCTACTCCCCGTGCCGCTGGTGGCCGCTGCCACCGGGGCCCGCGTGAGCGATGCGTGAGCGGACCCTGCGGCACCGGCCGTCACGGGTAAGACCATTCAACACTCAGCACCTGCCCTGACCAGGCCGTTCCGGACACCGAAGGAGAGCCTGGAACCACCCAGCACACCCCCATCAGCCCTCGTAATGCGTAGGTCTCGGGTTCGAATCCCGAAGGCGGCTCTTTTCAAGCCCGGCTCGGACAGTGTCCGAGCCGGGCTTCTTCGTTCGGGGACGCGACCGTGGCGGACGGGGCGTCAGCGGTTGGCGTACAGCGTGTCCAGCTCGCCGGAGAGTGCGGCGCGTACCTGTCGGGTGACCTCGTCGACCAGCACTTCGGGTTCGTCGGCGAGCAGTGCGGCCATCGTCTGCTCCGCCACGTCGCTCGCACGGATCTTCGGGGCGTCGATGGAGGACGCCAAGTCGGTGTCCACATAGCCGGCGTGCACGCCGATCACGAGCGTGCCCTGCTCGCGCAGTGCCAGGCGGAAGGCGTTCGTCAGCGACCACTGGGCGGACTTGGAGGCCGCGTAACTCGGCAGCCGTCTGTTGGCCACCCACGACGCCACGGAGAGCATGTTGACCAGTGCCCCTCCGCCGTGGGCGGCAAGAACGGGCGCGAAGGCCCGGGAGACGGCCCAGGTACCGAGGTAGTTGACCTCCATCTCGCGCCTGGCGCCGTCGAGCGAGCCCTCCAGGAGGGACGGGCCGGCGGCGATCCCGGCGTTGTTGATGACGATGCTGACGTCGTCGGCCTCACGTGCGGCCGCGGCGACCTGCTCCTCGTCGGTGACGTCCAGCCGCAGCGGGGTGAGCGCGGGGTCCTGGACGGTCTCCGGATCGCGGACACCGGCGTACACCTTGGTGGCGCCGTGTGCGAGAAGCGCCCGGGCGAAGGCGGACCCGATGCCGCGGTTGGCTCCTGTGACAAGCGCTGCCGAACCCTTGATCTCCATGATCACCCTCCCTGCGCGGGTGGAGGACTCCGTCCTTACGACGCTAGACCCGGGACGGCGACGTCTCCACTCGCGGGCCTGCCGTGCCCGTGCCGTCCGGTTCGGGCGGACCCGCAGCTCAGCCCGATGTGTCCGGGTCGGCGGCGGAGACCGGCAGGGTCTCCCCGCGGAAGAAGCCGGGGCGGATCCTCCGGTACACGAGCATCAGGACGGCGCCGAGCAGGAGCGCGCCGATGCCGGTGACGAAGACCCCGCCGAGCCGCCAGTGCGGCGGGAACGGGAAGGTCCAGTAGGTGCTGCCGTAGTCGGCCGCGGAGTACACCACGCAGGCGTCGACGAAGAAGTAGAGCAGCAGGACGCCGCCCAGTCCGGGCATGATCCCCTTCGTCCACAGGTCACGGGGGCTGCGGCGGATGACCCTGCGGTGGTACCAGACGCAGGCGAATCCGGTCAGCCCGTAGTAGAAGGCGATCATCAGGCCGACCGAGCCGATGGAGTCGGCGAGGACGTTCTTGCTCACCCGGGTCAGCAGGACGTAGAAGGCGATGGAGGCCAGGCCCATGCCGACCGTGGACCAGGTCGGGGTGAGGAAGCGCGGGTGGATGCGGGCGAAGCGGTCCGGGACGGCCTTGTGCACGGCCATGGAGAGCGTGGTGCGCGCGCTCGGCAGGATCGTGGTCTGGGTGGAGGCCGCGGCCGACGTGAGCACCATGAGGATCAGCAGCCTGGTGGCGGTCTCGCCCCAGGCGCCGGAACCGAAGACCTCGGCGCCCAGGCTGGACAGGACGTCATCGGCGTGTGCGGGGTTGGCCAGGCCGATGCCCGTGTCGCCGGTCCCGGCGAAGGCCAGCGCGAACGTCGTGACCATGAGGTAGACCAGCAGCAGGATGACGGTGGAGAGGACGGCGGCGCGGCCCGGGGTGCGGTCGCGGTCGACGGTCTCCTCGTTGACGGACACCGCGGTGTCCCAGCCCCAGTAGATGAAGACGCCGGCGAGCACGCTGGTGGTCAGGGCGTCGACCGACTCGATCCGTGCGGGGTCGAACCACGACCAGGAGACCTCCGACGCGACACTCGGCGCGGTCCCCCCGTACACCTTGACCAGGGCGGTGACGGCGAGCAGCAGGAGCACCACGACCTCGACCGTCAGGAGCAGTTTCTGGAAGTCGGCCGAGACCTCGATGCCGATGTAGCAGATCAGTGTCATCACGGCGATCCACGCGACGCCGACCACCGTGACCCAGAAGGTGTTCTCCGCCAGTCCCTGGGCCCCCACCAGCTGGAAGCCGTACGAGCCGGCGATCTGCGCCAGATTGGCCATCACGATGATGTCGGCCGCGACGATGCCCCAGCCGCCCAGCCAGCCGGTACGGGGGCCGAAGGCCCGGGAGACCCAGGCGAACGTGGTGCCGCAGTCGGGGTGCGCGCGGTTCAGCTCCTTGTAGCCGTAGGCGATCAGGAACATCGGAACGAACGCGAGGACGATCACGATCGGCGACCGGTAGCCGACGACGGCGACGATGACGCCGAGGGTGGCCGCGAGGCTGTAGGCGGGGGCGGTCGAGGCCAGACCGATCACCGTGCTGGAGAAGAGGCCCAGTGCGCCGCCCTTGAGTCCCTTGTCCCTCACTTCCGCTCCGGGCGAGGGAGGCGCCACCGGCGGGACGGGAGGCAGGTTCATGGCGCCCTCCGGAGACTCGCCGGGCTCTCCCGTCCGGGGCAGGGCACCGGGCCGCTGCTCTGACCCCAGCATGAACCCGCTGATCACGGAGCGAAAGGCGAGCGAGAGGCGAGCGAGAGGCGAGCGAGAGGCACGCACCAGGCGGGAGCCGGGGCGGATGTCGGGCGGACGCCGGACGACGAGCGTCGGGCGTCCGTGCTCGGGGTGTGTGGCGGCGGACACACACATTTTCCCGCCGTCACACTTCCGTCCTCGCGCGCGTCAGGGAGGTGGCGCCACATCCGGTGGCCCGGTGAGAGGGAGATGACGAGATGACGGTCGTGATGGTGCGGTCCACGGTGAAGCCCGAGTTCGTGGACGCGCTGGAAGAGGCACGGCGGAAGATGTTCACCGCCATCGAACGGGAGCGGCCCGAGGGCGTGCGCTACACCTCGTTCCGGCTGCCCGACGGGGTCACCTACGTCGCGCAGCTGGAGCTCGCCGAGGGCGTCGACAACCCGCTGCCGTCGATCGCGGAGTTCCGCGAGTTCCAGGCGGGGCTGAACGACTGGCTGGCCGGTCCGCCGGTCGTGGAGCAGCTGGAGGTCAGGGGCGCGTACGCGGGCTGACCGATTCGTCCCTGCGGCCGGGGCGGGCGGCCGCGGGTGTGCGGGCGCGCATCCGGACGTACTCCGGGGCGTACGTGAGGGGTCATTCCGGTGAACGGCTAGCATCGCGGCACAGTTGTCGGCCGGGATGGGGTGGATGTCGTGTCACAGGCGGAGGAGGGGCCACGGATCGCCGTTGCCGTGGTGACCATGGGGAATCGGCCCGCCGAGGTCGACGCGCTGCTCACCTCGGTGGCCAAGCAGGACGTCGCGCCCGCCCGGATCGTGATCATCGGCAACGGCAGTCCGCTGCCCGAGTTCGCCGAGCGCCTCGGCCTGCCCGGTGAGGTGACGGCCATCGAGGTCGACGAGAACCTCGGGTGCCCCGGGGGCCGCAATGTCGGGCTCCAGCGGCTGGCGGAGTTCGGCGACGTCGACGTCGTCGTGGAGCTCGACGACGACGGGCTGCTGGTCGACGGGGACGTGCTGCGACGCGTCCGGGACCTGTACGCCGCCGACCCGCGGCTCGGCATCGTCGGATTCCGCATCGCCGACGAGAACGGGGAGACGCAGCGCAGGCACGTGCCCCGCGTCGGAGCCAAGGACCCGATGCGGGGTGGCCCCGTGACCGGGTTCCTCGGCGGCGGGCACGCCCTGTCCATGCCGATGCTCGCCGAGATCGGTGACTGGCCCGCCGAGTTCTTCTTCGCGCACGAGGAGACCGACATGGCCTGGCGTGCCATCGACGCCGGGTGGACCGTGCTCTACGAACCCGCGCTGCTGCTCCAGCACCCCAAGACCTCGCCCGCCCGGCACGCCATCTACTACCGGGTGACCGCGCGCAACCGCGTGTGGCTCACCCGGCGCCGGCTTCCCCTGCCGCTGATCCCCGTGCACCTGGGTGTCTGGATGCTGCTCACCCTCGCGCGGACGCGGTCGATCGGCGGTCTGCGGGCCTGGTTCGGCGGGTTCGCGGAGGGATTGCGGCAGCCCGGCGGGGAACGGCGGCCGATGCGGTGGCGGACGGTGTGGCGGCTCACCCGGCTCGGCCGGCCACCGGTGATCTGACACCGGGATCTTCCCGGGCGTACGCCGCGCCTGGCGTTCCTCGTGCACCGTCAGGCGCGTGGCCTGGGCGACGTCACTGACGGGAGTCCGTACGACGTCACCGACGTACCTCGTACGACGTCCCTGACGCGTTCCCGGTAGGACGTTCCTGAGATGTCCCGCACAGCAGCGCTGTCGTGTGCGTCACGTCGTGCGGGAGGGAAGGGGCGGGAGACAGACGGAGGCCCCGGTCGTTCACCTCCGCCGACCGGGGCCTCGCGCGTCCCCGGATCCGGCCACGGCGGCGACACTCCCCCGAGTTACGCGTCATACGCGCGCACCGTCGGGCCAGATCCGATGTTGTGATCACATCAGGCCACGCCAACGGATCGCTAACATGTGGCCAACGGTTCCACGGGGAGCCATGAGTTCGGTCGGCGGGAAGTCGCCGTAGGAAGGCGCGAAGTCGCCCCGGGGCGCGGCCGGAGAGGCCGGGCGGGAAGGCAGTGGGCGGCGTGATCCGGAACGGGCTGCGGTTCGGGCTGCTGGGGCCGCCGGTCCTCTACGGCGCCGACGGCGAGGTCCGGTCGGTGGGCAGCGGCAAGACGCGTGCGCTGCTCGTCGCGCTGCTCCTGGAGCCGGGTCGGGTCGTCTCCGTCGACGCGCTCAAGGACGCGCTGTGGGGTGGAGCGCCGCCCGCTTCCGCGCAGGCCTCGCTCCACAACCACGTGACCCGGCTGCGGCGACTGCTCGACGACCCGGAGCGGCTGCGTGCGGTCTCGCCCGGCTACGTACTGCGGGTCGGCGAGGGTGAGTTGGACGTCCGCGTCTTCGAGCACCACGCCACGGCCGCACGCGCCGCGCACGCCGAGCGCGACTGGGGGCGGGCGCTGGGCGAGTCCACGGCGGCGCTGGCGCTGTGGCGCGGCGCCCCGCTGAGCGGTCTGCCGCCCGAGACCGGCGGGCACGCGTTCGGCCAGCGCCTGGAGGAGACCCGGCTGCTGGTCCTGGAGTGGCGGTACGAGGCCGAGCTGCGCCTCGCGCCGACGCCGGACCGACTCGACCGGCTGGCCCCCGAGTTGGCCGCGCTCACCACCGGGCACCCGCTGCGTGAGGCCTTCCACCGGCTGCTGATGCTCGTGCTGCACCGCACCGGCCGGCAGGCCGAGGCGCTCGCCGTCCACCGGGACCTGCGGGCCCGTCTGGTCGAGGAACTCGGCGTCGAGCCGGGCCCCGCCGTGCGCGAGGCGCATCTGGAGGTCCTCCGGGAGCAGGGGGCGGGGATCGCGCCGGGGACCGCCGAGCACCAGCCGCCGCCGGCCGTCACCGTGCCGCCGCAACCGGCCCAACTGCCACCCCCACCGGCCCACTTCACCGGCCGGGAGGACACCCGGGAGGCAGTGCGGCTGACCCTGGACCCGGAACGGCGGGCCGTGGGCGGCGACGGCACCGTCCCCGGCGGCGGGCCCGCGGTCGCGTCGGACGATATGCCCGCCGTCGCGGTGATCAGCGGCATGGCGGGCGTCGGCAAGAGCGCGCTCGCGCTGCATGTGGCCCACGGGCTGAGGGAACGTTTCCCTGACGGTCAGCTGTACGTCAATCTGCACGGCGCCACCCCCGGCATGACCCCGCTCACCCCGGGTCAGGCGCTGGCCGCGCTGCTCCGCGACGTCGGGGCCGAACCGCGCCACCTCCCCGAACACCCTGACGCGGCAGCCGCGTTGCTCCGCTCCACGCTGGCGCCCACGCGCACCCTGATGGTCCTCGACGACGCCGCGAACGCCGCCCAGGTGCGGCCGCTGCTTCCGGCCGGCGCGGGCTGCGCGGTGATCGTGACGAGCCGTTCGCCGCTCACCGCCCTGGACGGCGCGCACCGCTTCCCGCTCGCGCCCCTGTCCGACGAGGACAGCGCGGCGCTGCTCCGCGCGGTCTCCGGCCGCCGCGACGGGCTGAGCGGGGCACACCCTCTCGTCGAACTCACCGGTCGGCTGCCGCTCGCCCTCCGCGTCGTCGCCGCCCGCCTCGCCGCCCGCCGCGCCCTCACCCCGGACGCACTCGCCGGGCAACTCACCGCCACCGAGGGGCGGTTGCACCACCTGGAGTACGACGACCTGAGTGTGCGCCGCTCGCTGGCCGTCGCGCACGACGCGCTGCGCGCCTCGGAGCGTGAGGCGGACCGGGACGCGGCCCGCGCCCTGTGCCGCATCGGCGCGCTCGACCTGCCGGCCTACGGCGCACCCCTGCTCGCCCGGCTGTGCGGGATCGACGAGCGCCGTGCCGACGCGGCCCTCGACCGGCTCGTGGACGTCGCCCTCCTGGAGGAGACGGCCTACGGCCGCTACGCCCCGCACGACCTCGTACGGGACTTCGCGCGCGAGATCGCGGGCGCGACGGACCGGGCGGGGGCGCCGGATGTCGGGGAATCGTGCGCGCCGGGCCCGGACGCCGTCGCGGACCGCGCGCTGCGCTGGTACGCCGCGGTCGCCGCCCGCTCCCTGGAGGCGATCGTCGAACCCGGCCTCGAACGCGAGGACCGCAGTCGGCCGACCGGCTCACAGCCCGCCGGGCACGCCGAGGACGTCGCCGACACCCCCAAGTTCCCCTCGTCCGAGGAGGCGTTCGCCTGGGGCGACCTGGAACTGGAGAACGTGGTGGCGCTGGTGGGCCGGTACGCGCCGTCCTCCCGGTACGTCCCGCTGCTGGTGCGCCTGATCAACCCGTACGTCCAGCGCAGCGGCCGTGTGGTCGAGCTGGAGGTGCTCCAGCGTGCCGCCCTCGGGGCCGCGCGCCGGCTCGGGGACGCGGCGGCCGAGGCGTACGCGCTCGGGGACCTCGCCGGCATGCACTTCATGACGGGGCGCGCGGGCGAGGCCCTCGTGCTGAACGACCGGGCGCTCGCCATCTGGCGCCGGCTCGGCGTCCTGTCGTGGGTGCGGCGTGGCCTGAACAACCGCGGCATGCTCCTCGAAGGGCTCGGCCGGCACGCCGAGTCCAGCGAGGCACTCCTGCAGAGCCTCGAACTCTCCAGGAGGCTCGGCGACCCGTACACGGAGGCCGTGACCTACAGCCACCTCGGCAACCTGTACGAGCACACGGACCCCCGGGCCGCCATCGAGCACCACAAGCGCAGCCTGGCGATCGGTGACACGATCCAGGACGTCATCCTGCGGCACTCCGCGCACTGCAACATCGGCTACGCCCACCTCGCCCTCGGTGAACCGGCCGCCGCTCTGCCGCACTTCGAGGAGAGCCTGCGCATCCTCGGTGGTCACGGCGACTGGCACGGCGAGTCGCAGACCCGGCTCGGGCTGGTGCGTGCGCTGCGCGGGGTGGGCGACAGGGAGCGGGCGGCTGAGGAGTGCGACCTGCTGCTGTGCCGCGCGGACCGCCGCGCCGACCGGTACACCGGAGGGCTGGCCAGGCATCAGCGGGGACTGCTGCTGCGGGACCGCGGCCTGGCCGAAGCGGCGTACGAGCAGTGGGAGCTGGCACTCGCGGCGCTGGCGGAGACGGACAGCCCGGTGGTCGGGCAGCTCGGGGAGCTGCTCGCCGGGAGGTGACCGGGCCGGACCGCCCGGCCCGTGCGGTCACTTGGCGTCCGCGTAGCACTTCACCACCGCGGTGGTGAACGGGAAGCGGACCGGTGTCTCCCCGAAGGTGAGGCGTCCCGCGAGGTCGGCGGCGTCACGGATCGCGGCGACGACGGTGTCGGCCTCCTCGGCGGGGCAGTGCACGATCACCTCGTCGTGCTGGAAGAAGACCAGCTCGGCCGCCATGTCCGCGCAGGTGCGGCGGAGTCCGGCCAGCATGAGCAGGGCCCAGTCGGCGGCGCTGCCCTGGACGACGAAATTGCGGGCGAAGCGGCCCCGGGCGCGGGAGTCGGACGAGGCATAGCCCGGGACCCAGCCCTGGTCGGCGGTCGCGGCCGGATCGCCGTCGGGTCCGTCCTGGGGGATGCCCGCCTCCTCGGCGCCGGAGTCGTCGGAGCCCGCCGCCGGGGGACTGGTCCGGCCCAGCCAGGTCCGCACCAGCCGTCCTTCCTCGCCGGCGCGCGCGGCGTCGTCGACATAGGCGACGGCCCGGGGGAAGCGGCGGCGCAGCAGTGCGAGGTTCTTGAGGCCGTCGCCGGACGTCTGTCCGTACATCGCGCCCAGCACGGCGATCTTGGCCTGGTCCCGGTCGCCCGCGAAGGCGCGGTCCGACACGGACTGATAGAGGTCGGAGGCGCGGCCGGCCACCTCCATCAGACCGGGGTCGCGGGAGATGGCCGCGAGGACGCGGGGCTCCATCTGGTCGGCGTCGGCGACGACGAGCCGCCAGCCGGGGTCGGCCACGACCGCGCGCCGGATGACCTTGGGGATCTGGAGGGCTCCGCCGCCGTTGGTCACCCATCGGCCGGTGACCGTGCCGCCCGGGAGGTACTCGGGCCGGAACCGTCCGTCCCGCACCCAGTCCTGGAGCCAGGACCAGCCGTGCGCGACCCAGATGCGATACAGCTTCTTGTACTCGATCAGGGGCTTCACGGCGGGATGGTCGACGGACTCGATCTCCCAGCGCCGTGTCGACCTGACCTTGATCCCGGCCTGCGCGAAGGCCTTGACGACGTCGGCGGGCAGATCCGGTCTGACCCTGCGTCCGAAGGCGGCCGACACCTCGTCCGTCAGCTCGGCCAGGCGGCGGGGCTCGCCGCCGCCCGCGTACCGCTCGCCGAGCAGGTCGCGGAGCACCTCGCGGTGCATGTCCGCGCTCCAGGGGAGTCCTGTCGCGTTCATCTCCGCGGCCACCAGCATGCCGGCCGACTCGGCCGCCGTGAGCAGCCGCATCCGCTCCGGGCGCGCGGTGGCGTCATGGCGGCGCTGCTGGTCCCCGTACACCTCCAGGAGGTCGGCGAGGGGGACGTGCACCGGGCGCGGTTCGAACAGGGACGACTGCGATCCGGGCTCGGCGGAGCGCTGGGGCGGGTCCGGCGGTACGGGGCCGCCGCGCAGCCTCGCCAGCGCGGCGGCCGCCGACCGGGGCTCGCCGAGCCGCCCCTCGTGGCCGAGCAGCAGCGTCTCGGCCGCCTCCACGTCGTAGCACCGCTCCACTCGCACCCCCGTGGCGAGCAGGCGCGGATAGACGTCGGCCGTGGACCGCCAGACCCAGCGGGTCACCTCGGGCCGCGACCGCACGGCCTCGACGAGATCCGGCTCCCCGTGCACCGGACCCGCGGGCAGCCCGTCCGGGCCGAGGGCGACGACTTCCGCGCCGCCGTCCTCGGACGGTGCGAGAGCCCAGCGTCCGGTCATGCCACGAGTCTCGCAGCCGGGTCTGACAGTGGGGCCGACCTGCTGGTTCGGGTCCAGGGGTTTCGTTCGGACCATGTCGGATCGGGCCGCGGCGAGGTGCCGTGCCGGGCGCCGTGCACGGGCCGGTCCGAACGAAGCCCCCTAGCCCTGGGCGGCGGGCCCCTGGTCCTGCACGAACTGCGCGAGCGCGCGGGACACCTCGGCCTCGACGGCCTGCTTGCCGATGCCCAGTCCGCTCAGCACGCCCTCGCCGTTCTCCAGCTCCAGCAGGGCCAGCAGGATGTGCTCGGTGCCGACGTAGTTGTGGCCCAGGCGCAGGGCCTCGCGGAAGGTGAGCTCCAGGGCCTTCTTGGCGGCGGGACCGTAGGGGATCATCTCGGGCACCTCGTCCGCCGCCGGCGGCAGGGCCGCGGTCGCGGCGGCACGGACGGCGTCCGGGGTGGTGCCGAGCGCGGTGAGCGCCTTGGCCGCGAGTCCCTCCGGTTCGGCCAGCAGGCCGAGGACCAGGTGCTCGGGCAGGCCTTCGGGGTTGCCCGCGTCCTTGGCGGCGTTGTGGGCGGCCATGACGACGCTGCGGGCGCGCGGGGTGTAGCGGCCGAAGCCCTGGCTGGGGTCGAGGTCGTTCTCCGCCTTGGGCACGAAGCGTTTCTGGGCGGCCTGCCGGGTCACGCCCATGCTCTTGCCGATGTCGGTCCAGGACGCGCCCGAGCGCCGGGCCTGGTCGACGAAGTGACCGATCAGGTGGTCGGCCACGTCGCCGAGGTGGTCGGCGGCGATCACCGCGTCCTGGAGCTGGTCGAGCGCGTCGGTGTGCGTCTTCTTGATCGCTTCGATGAGGTCGTCGAGACGTACGGGTGTCGTGCCGCGTGAGTTCGTCATGTGTCAACCGTAGGTTGACACCCTGAGGGTGTCAACCCGGAGTTGACACCTGTTCGACGGGGGCCGTCCGTGCCCCGGGGAGTGGGTGAGGGGCACGTCCGCCTGTGCCCCGGTTCCTACTTGGGCGACGCGGCCAGCCGGAGCGCGAGGCCCGCGAACACCGTCCCGCTGAAGACGTTGAGGCCGCGCGCCACCCGTCGGCTGCGCCGGAGCAGTGCCGACAGCCGGCCGGAGAGCAGCCCGATCGAGCCGTCGACCGCGAAACCCATGATCGTCATGCTGGCGCCCAGGATCATGAACTGGCCTGCCACGTGCCCCAGTTCGGGGTTCACGAACTGGGGCAGGAAGGCGACGTTGAAGAGGATCACCTTCGGGTTGAGGAGATTGGTGAGGGCCCCCTGCCAGAAGGCGCGCCGCAGCCCCGGACCGACCGCCGCCGGCCCCTCGTCCGGCACCGCGCGGTCCCGGAACGCCTTCACCGCCAGGTACAGCAGATAGGCGGCGCCCATCCACCGCAGCACGTGGTACAGCGTCGGCAGCGTGGTGAACAGCGCCGACAGGCCCAGCATCGCCGCGACCGCGTGGACCAGCATCGCGAAGGCCACACCCAGCGCGGCGAGTACGCCCGCGGCGGGGCCTCCTCTGCCGCCCATCGCCACGATGAACATCATGTCGGGGCCGGGGGTGACGCAGAGGGCGAAACCCGCGACGAGGAACGCTGCGTACAGAGATGTGTCGACCATGCGGCCCATGCTCGGCACGGCCCGGCGCGGGCGTCGAACCATTTTCACCCCGCAAGACGGGCGAGGTCCGGCCTGCGGACGCAGGCGAGTGCCGTCCCCGTGAGCGCCACCAGCAGACACACCGCCGCGCACCCGGCCAGGAGCCCCCACGGCACGTGCACCGCCGCCGGTGCCGACAGCCGGCCCAGTGCCGCCGCCAGCAGGCCGAGGTTCGTGGCGGCGACGGCGGCGCCGAGCAGGGCGCCCGCACCCACCCCGGCCGCCGTCTCGCCCGCGAGCGCCCGCAGGACCTGTGCCCGGGTGGCGCCGGCCAGCCGCAGCGAACGGAGTTCCGTGCCGCGCGCGGAGGTCGCCATCAACGTCGTCGCGGCGAGCGCGATCGCGGCGTGGGCGAGCGCCAGGCCGAGGAGCACCAGCAGGCCGAGCCGGGTCTGCGGGCCGGTGTGCGGCCGGGTGGCGGCGAGCCAGTCCGACGCCGTGCGCACCGTGCCGCCGCCGGCCGCGTCCCGCACCGCCGCCGCGACGCGCGCCCCGTCCGCGCCGGGCGCCGCCCGAACGTCGAGGCGGTCGACGGTGGCGCCAGGGGCGTTCGCCGTCGTCACGTACGCCCCGTTGTCCCCGGTGCCGCGCGCCAGCACGGCCGCGATCCGCAGGCGTGCGGGGCGTCCGTCGCCGAGCCAGAGGCTCACCCAGGAGCCCACCTCGTGCCGCTCCCACTCCTCGTTCACCACGACGGAGCGGTCGTCGAGGCCGCGCAGGTCGCCCGCCACCACCGGCGGTCGCGTCACCGCGGCGAACGCGGCCACGTCGCTCACCGCCCGCGCCTCGGACCGTACGAGGGCGGTGCCCTCCTCCCGCACGTACACGGCGGTGGGCGCGGAACCGGACACGATCGCCCCGGCGGTCCCCGCCGCCGCCTCCACCGCGGTCGAGTGCCGGCCCAGGTCCTCGCCGGTGACGACGAACTGGGCCCGGGTTCGTTCCCGCGCCTCCGTCGCCTTCGCCCCGGCCACCGTCGCCGCCGACCCGAGCAGGGAGCCCGCCAGCGCCACCGTCACCAGTACGGGCGCCGCCACGGCGGCCGTGCGCCGCACCGACGCGGACGCGTTCTCGCGGGCGAGGAGCCCCGCCGCGCCGGGCAGCAGCCTCGGCGGGAGCAGTCGTACGACCGGGCGGACCAGCACCGGCGCCAGCGCCGCCACCGCCGTGACGAGCAGCATCGGCTGCGTCACGTAGGTCTTGCGCTTCAGCAGGGCGGCGGGGTCCGTGTACAGCGTCCAGACCGACAGGCCGATGCCCGCCGCCAGGAGGACGCCCCCGGCGATCCGCCGCGACAACGGCATCACGCCCGTGTCCACCGAGGCCTCGCGCAGGGCCTCCGCCGGCCCGGTCCGCCCTGCTCGCCGCGCGGCCGCCCACGCGCCCGCGACGGCCACCAGGACCCCGGTGCAGAAGGCGACGTCGTACGGCCAGGCGGCTCCGCCGCGCAGCGCGAACCAGGGTGGTGCCACCCCGCCGTCCACCAGGGCCCGGACGAGCGCCGGTGCCCCCCGGCCCCCCAGGGCGCAGCCCAGTGCGGAGGCCGCCAGCCCCACGACGACCGCCTCCGCCAGCACGGTCCGCCTCACCTGGCCGGCCGTCGCCCCGGCCATCCGCAGCAGCCCGAATTCCCGCCGCCGCAGCGCCACGACGAACGCGAACGTGGACGCCGTCACGAAGACCGAGACGAAGGCCGCCACCCCTGCCGCCGTGCCCAGCAGGGAATCGACCGCGACCAGCGCCTCGGCGTCGCGGGCGGTGGCGGGGTCGGCGCGGCGCCGGTCGTCACCGGTCAGAACGGTGGCGCGGTCCCCGACGAGTCGTCGCACGGCGGCAGCGGGCGCGTCCACGCCGACCGCGCCGGCCCCGGTGGCGCTCCGCGGCGCGCCGTCCGTCCGCACCCGGCCGAGCTGCCGCAGCTCGCGCACCAGTTCGTTGTCCACAGGGTGTGGATGCGCGAGCCTCGCCGACACGGAAGCGGTGGCCGGGCCTCGCCGCACCGGCACGGTCAGGGTGTCCTGGCCCATCACCACGACCGGTGCGGACGCGAACCGGGCGGGCGGGCGTGTGGGCGGGTCCGCCGCGGCGGCGAGACCCAGCCCCATCGCGGTCGTCACGGCGACCCCCAGTGCGACGGCGACGAAGGCTCCGAGCAGCGAGGGCCAGCGGGTACGCAGCGCGGCGAGGTTCAGCACGGCGCCTTCTCCAGTCCCGCCATCCGCGCGGCGACCTCCTCGGCCGAGGGCGACCGCAGCTCCCCGCTCACCCGCCCGTCGACGAGGAACACCACACGGTCCGCGTACGAGGCGGCCACCGGGTCGTGCGTGACCATGACCGTGGTCCGGCCCTCCCGGTCCACCAGTTCCCGCAGCAGCGTCAGCACCTCGCGGCTGGTGACGGTGTCCAGGGCGCCGGTCGGCTCGTCGCCGAACAGCACCGCGGGGCGGGTGACCAGTGCCCGCGCGAGGGCGACCCGCTGCTGCTGGCCGCCGGACAGCTCGGACGGCCGGTGCCCGGCGCGATCGGCGAGGCCGACCCGGGCGAGCGCCTCGCGCACCGCTGTGCGCGGGGGGCGTCGGCCGGCCAGCCGCAGCGGGAGCGCGACGTTCTGTGCTGCCGTCAGGGACGGCAGCAGGTTGAAGGACTGGAACACGAACCCGATCCGCTCCCGCCTGAGCAGGGTCAGCCGTCGCTCGCTCAGTCCGGCGAGCCCGACCCCGTCGACGGCCACGGTCCCCGATGTCGGGCGCTCGAGTCCGGCCGCACACTGCAACAGGGTCGACTTGCCGGAGCCGGAGGGGCCCATCACGGCGGTGAAGGTCCCGGCGGCGAGGTCGAGGTCGATGCCGTCGAGGGCGGCGACGGTGCCGTAGTGGCGGCGCAGCGAGCGGATGCGCACGACGGGTGCCGCCGTGGTGGTGTGCCTGGCTGTGGTGTGCATGCCTTCAGCGAACCGTCCGCGAGGCGGGCGGACACGACCACCAGGGGGCGTTGTGGAGGTAGGGCCAGGCATACCTCCGGGGTTTGCTGTCGTTCCGTTTCGCCGTCTGTGCGGTGGGTGGGTCGGGGCCGTGCCGGTGATCCGCCCGTTGCAGCCCTCGTGTGGTCCGGTGTGTCGGTGCGGTGGGTTGGTGGCGTCGTCCGCAACGGGCATGTGATGCACCGGCACGGCCCCTTCTGTGAGAGGGCGGGTGCGGGTGCGTCCATCTCGGGTTCCCGCCGGCCTCTGGAGCCGGGGACACCCTTCAGCCCGTCCGGCGTTTGAGGACGAGGCCGTTCAGGCCGATCGGGGGGCCGGGGGGAGCCCCCGGGAGGTCCGGGCCGGGTAGGGGCGGAGGGGGCCAGGAACAGGGCGTGACACGATCGGGTCATGAGCAGCAGCGGACCCCGCCCCGGCACCGTGGAGCGCGCCTTCGAGGCCGCGCTCTACGCCGACACCGACGCGGCCCTCGACACCGGTGCCTCGCTGCTCGCGGCGGACCCGGCGGCCGACACCGAACTCACCCGCCGCGGCGAGGAGTTCGTCGCCGCGGCCTGGCGGCGAGGCTGGCAGCCCGCCGACGTCGTACGCGTCGTACGCCGCGAGCTGGACCCCGTGCACGTGCAGCTGACCGCGGCGCTGATCCTCGGCGAGAGCCATGAACCCCGTGGCGCACGCTGGACCGCACAGCTCGACGAGCTCAAGGCCGAGCCGCGGCCTCCCCGCGCCGACCGCTTCTCGTACGCCACCGCGGTCCTGGAGCTGTACCGGCTGCTGCTGCGTCTGCCCGCCATCGAGCCCCTGGACGTGCCCCGGCCGGGTCCGGCCGCTGCCGCCGGACCCGGGGACTCCCGCATGCTCACCCGCATCCGCGCCCTGCTCGCGAAGGCCGAGGCGACCGGGTTCCCGGAGGAGGCCGAGGCACTCAGCGCCAAGGCGCAGGAGCTGATGGCGCGGCACAGCATCGACGAGGCGCTGCTCGCGGCCCGTACGCACGCGAAGGACGCGCCCGGCGCCTGCCGTATCGGCGTCGAGCCACCGTACGAGGCGGCCAAGGCGGTCCTGCTGGACGCGGTGGCCGGGGCGAACCGCTGCCGCGCGGTCTGGAACGAGGCCTTCTGCTTCTCGACGGTCGTCGGCTTCGAACCCGACCTGGAGGCGGTCGAGCTGCTGTACACCTCGCTGCTGGTGCAGGCGACGGCGGCGATGACGAAGGCCGAGGCCGCGCAGCGGGCCGGGGGCCGCAAGCGCACGAAGACCTTCCGGCAGTCCTTCCTCGCCGCCTACGCGCACCGGATCGGCGACCGTCTCGCATCCGCCGCCGAAGGCCAGGTGACGGCCGTGGAAGGGGACTTGCTGCCGGTGCTGGCGGCCCGCGACGTGGCGGTCGCGGACCACACGGACCGGATGTTCCCCCGGACGGTGACCACCCGGCTGCGCGGGGTCGAC
Organism: Streptomyces sp. NPDC025784; assembly: GCF_055558435.1. NCBI lineage: Bacteria > Bacillati > Actinomycetota > Actinomycetes > Kitasatosporales > Streptomycetaceae > Streptomyces > Streptomyces sp. NPDC025784. The sequence goes on along the minus strand of NZ_JBVHMN010000016.1, from coordinate 95,630 downwards.
GACGCCGCCGGCTGGCACGAGGGAGCCGCAGCGGCGGACCGGGCCCAGGTCCAGGACCGCCGCCGACTGCCCTGACCGCCCGTCATCGCGTGCTGGGCGGCGTTCTCAGTCGCCCGCGGTCCTGAAGGTGCTCACCGTGGCGTCCAGCTTGTCCGCGGACTTCTCGGCGACGTCGCCGTACGTCCACTTCGACTCCTTGTCCCCGGTGTGCCCGGGGAGGCTGATCCGCAGGGTCCGCACGGCGGCGCCCGAACCGGCCTCTCCGCGCACGTACGTGAGGGTGAAGGTCGCCGCCTCGTCCTTGTGAAGGGTCACCTTCTGCGCCTTCGCGCCCTCCTCCGGGGCGAGGGTCCAGGAGGTCCCGCCGGCCCGCAGGTCGACGCCGGGGAAGCCGTCCAGCGTGCACGCGCCGGAGCCGGTGTTGGTGACGGTGACCGGGATGTTGCCGGTGTCGCCGGCGGCCGGGGCCGCGTTGGCCGGTCCGACGTCGACGCCCACCTGCTGGAGGGAGCACGCGGAACTCTTGCCGCTCGCGTCGCTCTTGGCGTTCGCGTCGCCACCGCCGTCGCCACCGCCGCAGGCGGTCAGGGCGAATGCTGCGGCGACGCCGGTGAGGGCAGCGGCGAGGGGGATGGCGCGCATGAGGGTCCTCTGGGTTCGTGGCCCGGTGACGGGGCCGGGGCCCGGGGCGATGGCAAGGGCCGGGCCCGGGGTGCGTGACGCTGTGCATGGATCATCACTCAGGCGTGCGTCTTCGCGTCACGCGCCCCTGTCGCCCGGCCCGACCGCCGGCCGGGAATGTCCTTGAATCTCCCTAACGCTAGCGGAGACGGGGTCGCCGAGGAGTCGCCGGAGGCGCTGGACACGGCCGTACCGCCGATGGTCGTTGACGGCAGCGAGTCCGTGCGCGCCATGGAGGCGCCGCGCCGGGCGTCGCGGACCCGGGCCGATCCGAACGATCCCCCTGGCCGGCCGGGTCGGGTCCGACTCCGGCCGGCCGGCGGTCACGGGTTCAGGACCCGAGGCTCGCGGTGGGCAGTCCCGTCGGCAGTTCCCCGCCCCGGCTCTTGGTGTACGTCTCCTTGCCGAGGCCGCCCTGCCAGGTGATCCGGAGCGACTTGCCGCTGACGGAGTCGACCATGCCGACGGCGCGGTCCTTGCTGCCGTCGGTGCACTTGAGGCGGATCATCTGCATGTCCGCCTCGTCGGCCGCGGTGCCGCTGCACACGGTGCCGCCGGTCGCGAACAGGCCGGCCTGCTTGCCGTTGATCATCAGCACGACGGCCTTGCCGTCCGCGGTCGTCAGCCAGCTGCCGTCGAGGTCGGTCTTGGCGCCCGAGGTGCCGCCGGTGCCGCCGTCGGCGGCGGCCGAACCGGTCGGCGACGCGCTCGGGTCGGTGGACTTGTCCCCGGAGTCGTCGCCGTCACTGCTGCAGCCGGTGAGCAGGAGCGCGGCCGCCACTCCGACGGCCGCGACCGCGGTACGGGCCGGGCGGTGCGGGAAGGTCGCCGTGATCACTGGAGCCCCCAAGGGTGGTGATGATGCCGGGTCGCCGGAAAGACCGCAGCAAGCTACCAGGAGGACGTGTGCGCATCAGGGGGACGTCCGCCGTGGGCTTGCTCACGGACTCGTTCCGCCAGGCCGCAAGGATGGGTAGGGGATTCCCTACGGTTGACGCGTAGGGAATCCCCTACCTATGGTGGACGCATGACCATCACCCACGCCTCCTTCGTCACCCTCCCCGTCGCCGACCAGGACCGCGCTCTGCGCTTCTACACGGACGTACTCGGCTTCACGGTCGCCGCCGATCTGCAGATGCCGCCCGGCCGCTGGCTCCAGGTCGCCCCCGAGGGGGCGCAGACCGTCTTCACGCTCTCGGGTCCGGGCATGGGCGGTTTCGTCCCCGGTGAGGCCCGGGGGATCATGTTGGTCACGACCGACGTCGACGCCGACTGTGCGCGGCTCGCCGCCGCCGGCGTCGCGGTGGAGGGCCCCGACGACCTTCCGTGGGGCCGCATGGCCTCGTTCCGCGACCCGGACGGCAACGGTCTGATGCTGCTGACGGAGAAGGCCATGGAGAAGGAAGGCAGCTGATCGCGCCATGACGGTGACCGGGGCTCGCGAGGCGAGCGAGGACCGCGTGTTCGCCGCGCTCGCCAACGCCACCCGCCGCGAGGTGCTGCGCCTGCTGCGGGACGGCGGGCCCCAGCCCGTCCAGGCCCTCGCCGACCACTTCGACATGCGGCGGCCGAGCCTCTCGGAGCACCTCAAGGTGCTCCGGGACGCCGGACTGGTGTCGGAGGAGCGCGCGGGCCGCCGGCGCATCTACCGCCTGGAGGCCGCCCCGCTCGCCGAGGTGCAGGACTGGCTCCATCCGTACGAGCGGTTCTGGCGCGACAGGCTCAAGGGACTCAGCGCTCTGCTGGACCGCATGCCCGACGATGCCGAGTCATGAACCCCGTTCCGGACGATGACCTGACCACCATCCGCGTCGACCAGTTCTTCCCGCACCCGCCCGCCAAGGTCTGGCGCGCCCTCACCGACCCCGAACTGCTCGTGCAGTGGCAGATGCAGGGGTCGGAATTCTTCCGGCTCGAGGTCGGTCACCAGTACGCGCTGACGTCGGTGCCGCGCCCCAACACGAACTTCTCCGGCACGGTTGACGTGCGGGTTCTGGCCTTCGAGCCGGAGCGGATGCTGAGCGTCCGGTGGGCCGACCGCGATCCGGCCAATTCCGCGGAGTGGACCATTACTTGGACACTGGAACAGGAAGGCCGCGGTACGCGTCTGTTCCTAGTGCACGAGGGATTCGATCCGGACGATCCCGCACAGATGATGGCGCGGCAGATCATGGACGGGGGCTGGAGGTCGCATGTCCTGCGATCTCTGGGGCAGGCGCTGGACCGGGCGTGACGCGGGAATGCGCAGGCCGTAGTCAAGTGAGCGACAGCCGGTAGTCAAGCGCCGGCAAAAGCTGTAACCGCAGGAGTACCCCGCGTGCACGTGCATCTGCCCATGCATCTGCACATGAACAGAGCTATGATCCGGGTCAGTTGACGACTGCATCAATGGCCACCTCAGCCACTGCACGACCGGGGAGCGACCTGTGGACCACGACGTGTACGACGTGGATGACGTGTACAACGGCATGGCGGCGACGGAGCTGAACGGGGTGGCCTGGCAGAAGAGCCGGCACAGCAACTCGCAGGGCTCCTGCGTGGAGTTCGCGAGGCTGCCCGGAGGCGACGTGGCCGTGCGGAACTCGCGGTTCCCGGAGGGGCCCGCGCTCGTCTACACCCGCGCCGAGATCGAGGCGATGCTGCTGGGCATCAAGGACGGCGAGTTCGACCACCTGATCGCCGGCTGATGCCGGAGGCCTGACGGGAGCACCGAGCGCGATTCTCGTTCAACGGTGCGTAACGCGCGTAGAACCGCGGCGCCGAAAAGCGCCGCGGTTCGTCATTTCGCGGGGGGTGCGGCCGCACCCGGCTGCGGCAGCCGGAACAGGGCCCACACGACCTTGCCGCTGAGGGTGCCCGCGAGCGGGTGCCAGCCCCAGCTGTCGGCGAAGGAGTCGACCAGGAACAGGCCGCGGCCCGACTCCGCCGAGAAGTCGTCCGAGTCTCCCGCGACGGGGCTGTCGTGACTGGGGTCGCGCACCGCGCACACCAGACGGGCGGTCCACCGCATCAAGTGCAGCCGCACGGGTGGTCCCTGGTCGTCGTTGCGCGGCGTGTCCGCGGGCAGCGCGTGCCGCAGCGCGTTGGTGACGAGCTCGGAGACCACCAGGCAGACGTCGTCGAAACGGTCGCCGATGTCCCACTGGTCGAGCGTTCTGCGGGTGAACTGCCGTGCCTCGCGCACCGCTTCGAAGCGGGCGGGCAGTGCGCAGGAGGCGGCGCCGGACACGGCTGCGGGGTCGAGTGGCGGAAGTCCCTGCCGTAAGGGTTCGAGCATGGTCGATCCATTCGTCCCCATGCGAGGCACTCCCGAGTGTTCGCGGTCGTTGCGATGCAGCGGTGGCGCGGGGACCATGGTTCCGAATGCGTACAGCAGATGCAAGGGCAGATGCACGTGCACGCGCCCGAATTGGACCTCCATTCACCGGTTGTTGCTCATTTCTTCTGTCACCTTCTTCCCTCTTGTTGACGCTCTGCTGATCCCTTTCTGTGCGGCTCCTTTGGCTACTTTCCGTTTCCGTAACCGAACGAGTACTGCTTGAAGTGTTTTAGTGGCAGACTTCGGCCCTTGGAGACGGTTGGGGAGGCGGACGAACGTGAGCGCTGGTGAGTCGAGCGGCTCGGTGGTGCGGCGCATGCTGCTGGGGTCACATCTTCGGCGCCTGCGTGAGGCGCGCGGAATCACCAGGGATGCGGCCGGTTATTCGATCCGTGCCTCCGAATCGAAGATCAGCCGCATGGAGTTGGGACGGGTGAGCTTCAAGACGCGTGACGTCGAGGACCTGCTGACGCTCTACGGCATCACGGACGAGATGGAGCGCACCTCCCTCGTGTCGCTCGCCAAGGAGGCCAACGTCGCCGGCTGGTGGCACAGCTACTCCGACGTCCTGCCCAGCTGGTTCCCGACCTACGTCGGCCTCGAAGGCGCGGCGCACCTCATCCGCTCGTACGAAGTGCAGTTCGTGCACGGCCTGTTGCAGACCGAGGCGTACGCGCACGCGGTCGTCGCGCGGGGCATGAAGGGTGCCTCCGCCGCGGACATCGACCGGCGCGTGGCCCTGCGTCTGGAACGCCAGAAGTATCTCGTCTCCGAGAAGGCCCCCGAGTTCCACATCGTCCTCGACGAGGCCGCCCTGCGCCGCCCCTACGGCGACCGCGAGGTGATGCGCGGACAGCTCCAGCATCTGATCGACGTCTCGGAGCGCCCCAACGTGCGGCTCCAGGTCATGCCGTTCAGCTTCGGCGGCCACTCCGGCGAGAGCGGCTCCTTCACCATCCTCAGCTTCCCGGAGTCGGACCTGTCCGACGTCGTGTACCTGGAGCAGCTCACCAGCGCGCTCTACCTGGACAAACGTGAGGACGTCGGCCAGTACGAGGGTGCGCTCAAGCAGCTGCAGACGGACAGCCCGGGCCCGGCGGAGAGCCGCGACCTGCTGCGGGGACTGCTCCAGCTGTCCTGACACTCCGGCCGGCGCGACCGGTGCACCCCCGCGACCTCGTCCGGCGGGTCCGCACCGACTCTGTCCAGGTTTTCTCCAACTCCCTTGAAACACAAGTACGATGACGTTCGATCAGGCGTTGATCGGATGTCTGCCTCGGCAGCGCAGGGATTGAGGGAGCTCATGTCGTCCTACTTCACCGACCTGGCCCAGCAGTACATCGACGGCGCCTGGCGGCCGGGTACCGGCTCATGGGACATCATCGACTTCAACCCGTACGACGGCGAGAAGCTGGCGTCGATCACCATAGCCACCACGGACGAGGTCGATCAGGCGTACCGCGCGGCCGAGCGCGCCCAGAAGGAATGGGGCACGACCAACGCCTACGCCCGCCGCGCGGTGTTCGAGAAGGCCCTGCGCATCATCGAGGAGCGCGAGGCGGAGATCACCGAGGTGATCATCGCGGAGCTCGGCGGCACCCACCTCAAGGCGGCCTTCGAGATCCACCTCGCCAAGGAGTTCCTGCGCGAGTCGATCCAGCTGTCGCTGCGACCCGAGGGCAAGATCATCCCCTCGCCGATCGACGGCAAGGAGAATCGTCTCTACCGCGTCCCGGTCGGCGTCGTCGGCGTCATCAGCCCGTTCAACTTCCCCTTCCTCCTCTCGCTGAAGTCGGTCGCCCCGGCGCTGGCCCTGGGCAACGGCGTGGTGCTGAAGCCCCACCAGAACACCCCGATCGTCGGCGGCTCGCTGGTCGCCAAGATCTTCGAGGACGCCGGCCTGCCCGGCGGCCTGCTGAACGTGGTCATCACCGACATCGCCGAGATCGGCGACGCCTTCATCGAGCACCCGGTCCCGAAGGTCATCTCCTTCACCGGTTCCGACAAGGTCGGCCGGCACGTCGCCACCGTGTGCGCCTCTCACTTCAAGCGCTCCGTCCTGGAACTCGGCGGCAACAGCGCCCTGGTGGTGCTCGACGACGCCGACATCGACTACGCGGTCGACGCGGCGGTCTTCAGCCGGTACGTCCACCAGGGCCAGGTCTGCATGGCGGCCAACCGTGTCCTCGTGGACCGCTCCATCGAGGCCGAGTTCACCGAGAAGTTCGTCGCCAAGGTCAGGTCGCTGAAGACGGGCGACCCGAGCGACCCGCAGACGATCATCGGTCCGGTGATCAACTCCTCGCAGGCGGACGCGATATCGGGCGCCGTCGAGCAGGCGATAGCGGAGGGCGCCACCGCCCTGGTGCACGGCACGACGACCGACAACCTGGTCGAGCCGTCCGTCCTCACCGACGTCCCCGCCGACTCCTCCCTGCTGCGGCAGGAGATCTTCGGCCCGGTCGTCTTCCTCGTCCCCTTCGACGGCGAGGACGACGCGATCCGCGTCGTCAACGACACCCCGTACGGGCTGAGCGGCGCCGTCCACACCGGTGACGTCGAGCGCGGCGTGAACTTCGCCAAGCAGATCGAGACCGGCATGTTCCACGTCAACGACGGCACCGTGCACGACGAGCCGCTGGTCCCCTTCGGAGGCGAGAAGCACTCCGGTATCGGCCGGCTGAACGGCGAGACGACCGTCGACGCGTTCACCACGCAGAAGTGGATCTCGGTGCAGCACGGGCGCAGCTTCTTCCCCTTCTGAGCCCTTCCGGCGGCCCGCGGGATCTTCCTCCGGCAGCCTGCGGAGGCTTCCCGGCGCCTTCCGGGACCCTCCGGCGGCCTGGGGGATCGTCCGGCGGCCGCCGGTGATCCGGGACCCCCGCTCACGACTTCCAGGGATTTCCGCGCACGCCGCGCCCTTGCGGACCGAAGCTGTCCGCAAGGGTCCGTAGCGTCATCGGTGTCAGGCAAGAGGACCCGATGAAAGGCGGCCGGTCATGGTGACTCACGTGGGAGCGGAGACGCGCGGGGACGAGCGGGGGGCCCTGCTGTCCTTCCTGGAGGAGCAGCGCGGCGGTATCCGCAGGGCGCTGCTGGGGCTGTCCGAGGAACAGGCGGCCTCCCGCCCCAGCGCCAGCGAACTCTCCCTGTCCGGTCTGCTGAAGCATGTCGCCGAGGTCGAGCAGAGCTGGATCGCCCGTGCCCGGGGCGAGGAGCCGGCCGTCCGGCGCGACGCGTCCAACTGGCACGAGTGTTTCGTGCTCGGCGACGGCGAGACCGTGGCGTCCCAGCTCGCGTACTGGGAGAAGGTCGCCGCGCAGACGGAGGAGTTCCTCCGTTCGGTGCCCAGCCTCGACGACACCTTCGCACTCCCGGCCGAGCCCTGGTTCCCGCCGGAGGGCCGGGTCTCGATGCGCTGGCTGGCACTCCACCTGATCCGGGAGACGGCCCGGCACGCCGGCCACGCCGACATCATCCGCGAGTCCCTGGACGGCAGGACCGCGTTCGAGCTGGTGGCCCTGGAGCAGGGCGGGCAGGGCACGTCCTGAGGCCGGTGGCAAGGGTCCTACGCTGGACCGCATGTCAGCGATCCGTCTCCTCGTGCTCGGCGCGGTCCGCCAGCACGGGCGGGCACACGGCTACCAGGTGCGCAACGACCTCGAGTACTGGGGCGCGCACGAGTGGTCCAACGCCAAGCCCGGCTCGATCTATCACGCGCTCAAGCAGATGGCGAAGCAGGGACTGCTGCACGCGCACGAGATCGCCCCGTCCACCGCCGGCGGGCCGCCGCGCACGGAGTACGAGATCACCGACGCGGGCACCGAGGAGTTCCTCCGGCTGCTGCGGGATTCCCTGGTGTCCTACGACCAGAAGATGGACATTCAGTCGGCGGCCATCGGGTTCCTCGTCGACCTGCCCCGCGACGAGGCGGTGGCCCTGCTGAAGGAGCGGATCCGGCGGATCGAGGCGTGGCGGGCGGCCGTCACGGAGCACTACATCCCCGAGGACGGCCCCGAACAGCTCGGCCACATCGGCGAGATCATGAACCTGTGGGTCCACACCGCCGACTCGGACGCGGCCTGGACCCGGGGGCTCATCGAGCGGATCGAGCGCGGAGCCTACACCTTCTCCGGCGAGGGAGAGCCGTTCGTCGGCGTCCTCGCCGAGGGTGAGCAGAACCCTTACGCGACGGATGAGCGGCACCCGGACGACCACCGGTAATCAAGTTTGACCAATGCGAGGACGCGCGTTACCTTCAAGTCGGTAGTCAAGTTTGACTAATCGACGAGATGGGGGAGTGCCCGTGGCCGACACGGCGATCGGCGTCGAAGGAGCACACAAGAAGTACGGCGAGAGGGCCGCCCTGGACGGACTCGACCTGCGCGTCGCCCGCGGCACGGTGCACGGCGTGCTCGGTCCCAACGGCGCGGGCAAGACGACCCTGGTCCGCATCCTGTCCACTCTGCTGCGGCCCGACGGCGGCCGGATCGAGGTCGCCGGGCACGACGTGGTGACCGACGCCCGCGAGATCCGCCGCCGCATCGGCCTGCTCGGCCAGCACGCGGCCCTGGACGAAGAGCTGAGCGGCCGCCAGAACCTGGAGATGTTCGGCCGCCTCCACCACCTGGGCGCCCAGCACGCCCGCGTGCGCGCCGGTGAACTCCTGGAGCGCTTCGGCCTCATCGACACCGGCCGTACCTCCGTCCGGGCGTACAGCGGAGGCATGCGGCGCCGTCTCGACCTCGCCGCCTCCCTGATCACCGAACCGGAGGTGCTCTTCCTGGACGAGCCGACCACCGGCCTCGACCCGCGCGGCCGCGCCGAGGTGTGGGCGTCCGTCCGCTCCCTGGTCGGCGGCGGCACGACGGTCCTGCTCACCACGCAGTACCTGGAGGAGGCGGACCAGCTCGCCGACCGCATCTCGGTCGTCGACCACGGCCGGGTCGTCGCCGACGGCACGGCCGACGAGCTGAAGACGCTGACCGGCGGCGACCGCATCGACGTCGTCCTGCGCGACGCCGGCCAACTGGGCGCCGCCGTCGCCCTGTTGCCGCTGCCGGCCGCGGACATCTCCGTGGACGCCGACCGCCGTCTCCTGAGCGCCCCGGTCGCCGACCGCATGGCGGCCTTGGCCGGGGTCGTACGGGCCCTGGAGGCCTCCGGCATCGAGGCCGCGGACATCGCCCTGCGCCGTCCGACGCTGGACGAGGTGTTCCTGCACCTCACGGCACGCGACGACCGCACCGACCGCACGAAGGAGGCCGTGTGAGCACGTACGTGCCGAGCGACTGCTGGACCATGACCCGCCGTGAACTCGCCCACTGGGCACGGCAACCCGTCCAGGTCCTCGTCCTGCTGGTCTTCCCCGTCATGCTGCTGCTGATGTTCGGCTACCTGATCGGTGGCGGCCGGGGCGTCGAGGGCAGCTACGTCGACTTCCTGGTGCCCGGCATGCTCGCGCTGACCATGGCCTTCGGCCTGGAGGGCACGATGCTCGCCGTCACCCAGGACCTCAACAAGGGCGTCATAGACCGTTTCCGCGCGATGCCGATGGCCAACGGCGCAGTCCTGGTGGGCCGTTGCGCCGCCGACATGCTCCAGTCGGCGGTCGGTCTGGCCGTGCTGATCGGCGTCGGACACGCCATCGGCTGGCGCGCCCACGGCACGCCCGGAGCCTTCCTCGGGGCCGTCGGCCTGCTGCTGCTCTTCCGCTTCGCCATGCTGTGGATCGGCATCCACCTCGCGATGGTGGCCGGGAAGCCGGAGATGGTGCAGGCGGTCCAGATCCTGGTCTGGCCCGTCGGCTTCCTCTCCAACGCCTTCGCCACGCCCGGCTCGATGCCGTCCTGGCTGGGCACGGCCGTCGAGTGGAACCCGATGTCCCAGACGGCGACGGCGGTCCGTGATCTGTTCGGCGGTCCCGGAGGAGAGCCGGGGCACGTCGGGGCCGCGGTCCTGTGGCCGCTGGCGCTGGTGGCGGTGTTCTTCCCGCTCGCGGTACGGAGGTTCGCCCGCCTGAGCCGGTAGGTGTACCGACCCGTACCGCCCCGCGCGGCCGGCCGTCGTCGCAGCGGCCGGCCGCGCGGCGCCGTCAGTGGTGGAAGCTCGTCGCCGCGTCCTTGTCGTGGGTCAGCGGATGCGGCTGGCGGCGCAGGTCGGGCAGCAGACGCTTCAGGTCCTCGACGAAGAGGTCGGCGAGGTCGGTCGAGAAGCCGTTGCGGCAGACCACGCGCAGCACGGACAGGTCCTCACGGTTCTCCGGGAAGGTGTACGCGGGCAGCAGCCAGCCGTGTTCGCGCATGCGCCGGGACACGTCGAAGACGTCGTACGAGGTCACCGAGGGCGCCGTCGTGAAGGCGAAGACCGGAAGCTGGTCGCCACGGGTGAGGAGGGTGAAGTCGCCCAGTTGCTCGACGCGCCGGGCGAGGCCCATGGCCACGTCCCGGGTCGTCTGCTGGACGGCCCGGTATCCCTCCCGGCCCAGCCGCAGGAACGTGTAGTACTGGGCCACGACCTGGGCTCCGGGGCGGGAGAAGTTGAGCGCGAAGGTCGGCATGTCGCCGCCCAGGTAGTTGACCCGGAAGACGAGCTCCTCGGGGAGTTCGGCCGCCGACCGCCACAGCGCCCAGCCGACACCCGGGTAGACCAGGCCGTACTTGTGTCCCGAGGTGTTGATCGAGGAGACCCGCGGCAGCCGGAAGTCCCAGACCAGGTCCTCGTCCACGAAGGGAGCGATCATCGCTCCGGACGCGCCGTCCACGTGGACGGGGACGTCCAGGCCCGTGCGCTCCTGGAGCTCGTCGAGCGCGGCGCACAGCTCGGCGATCGGCTCGTACGACCCGTCGAAGGTCGATCCGAGGATGCCCACGACGCCGATGGTGTTCTCGTCGCACAGCTCGGCCGCCGCCTTCGGGTCGAGACGGAACCGGTCGCCCTCCATGGGCACCTGGCGCGCCTCGACCTCCCAGAAGTTGCAGAACTTCTCCCAGCAGACCTGGACGTTGACGCCCATCACCAGGTTCGGGCGCACGTCCTTCGCCGGGTAGCGGTCCGCGTTGCGCATCGCCCAGCGCCGCTTCAGCGCCATCCCGGCGAGCATGCACGCCTCGCTGGACCCGGTGGTCGAACAGCCGACCGCGGCGGAGGGGTCCGGTGCGTTCCACAGGTCGGCGAGCATCGCCACACAGCGCCGCTCGAGTTCGGCGGTGCGCGGGTACTCGTCCTTGTCGATCATGTTCTTGTCCCGGCACTCGCCCATCAGGATCCCGGCCTGCGGTTCCATCCAGGTGGTGACGAAGGTGGCGAGGTTCAGCCGCGAGTTCCCGTCCAGCATGAGCTCGTCGTGCACCAGCTGGTACGCCGTCGTCGGCGGCAGCGGGCTGTCCGGGAGCCGGTGGGTGGGCGGCGCCTCGGTCATCCCGCTGACCGGATCCGTCTCCCCGTAGAACGGGTTGACGGACCTCCGGTGCCCGGCGGACTTCTGGGTGCCTTTGTGAAGCGGCATGAGATCTCCTAACGGATCGAGGTCCCGTCGTCGTGCAGCTGCATCTGCGGCCGTCCGGTCACCAGCAGCCAGGCGGGAAGGGAGGCGATGCACAGCAGGGTGAGGATCGTGGGCGAGGCCACCAGGACGGCGGCCGTGAACAGGCTCACCCAGCCCTGCCGGGTGATGGCGAGGAGGATGCCCAGCACTCCCGCCGACACGCCCACCGCGGGGTGGACGGAGGGCACGAGCGCGTGGGCGCACAGACCGAAGGCCGTACCGATGAAGACGGCCGGGAAGATCCGGCCGCCGCGGAACCCGCAGGACGCCGCGACGAGCAGGGCGGCCAGCTTCACCACCGTCATCAGGGCGAACTGCCCCGCCGTCCAGCCGTCCGGGTTCCGGGCCAGCTCGCCGACCTCGTCCAGGCCCTTGAACAGCGTCAGATGGCCGCCCAGCGCGCCGAGCAGGCCGAGGACGAGTCCGCCGGCCGGGAGGCACACCATTGGGTGCCGCAGCCGGGCGAAGGCGCGGTGGACGTACGGGAAGGCGTACACGACGGTCATGCCGAGCGCGGCGGCCGCGGGGGCGATCACCACCGCGGCCAGCACATCACCCCCGCGCGGTGAGCCGATCGGGGGCAGTTGCAGGTCGAACGCCGGATGGTGGATCAGGTCGACGGTCGCCGCGCCGACCGCCGCCGCGGCCAGCGGAGCGAACAGGTTGTCCCACAGCCGCCCTCTCATCGGCCGTCCGGCCAGCGCCTCGGAGATGACCAGCGCCGCCGCCACGGGCGTGCCGAACAGGGCGCCGAGTGTCGCCGACTCCGCCAGCGCCGGCCACAGGACCCCGGGCAGCGCGGGCCGGAATCTGTGGCCGAGCCAGACCGCGAGCGCCACGTTGGCGGCGATGATCGGGTTCTCCGGGCCCAGGCTCGGGCCGCCCGCCAGCATCAGCGCCGTCGCCACCAGCAGGCCCGGCAGGATGAATGGCCGCATGGGGACCGCGGCGAGGCCCAGGGTGGCCGGGTCGGGGCCCGCGTGTCCCGGAGCCTTCCACACGACCAGACCGACCAGCACACCCGTCACGGTGAGCATGACGATGATCCAGAGCGAGGAGTAGCCGCCGATGCCCAGCGCATCCGGAAGGTCCTGCCACAGCACGTCCTGGAGCTGTTCGGCGGCAGTGCTCACGCCCAGCAGGAGGAGGCTCGCGCCCACGCCGACGAGCAGGGCCGGGACGACCATCGGCAGCAGCGTCCGCGCGGGCGTCGCCGGCGTGGTGGCCGGTGCCGTCGGGGCCGCTTCGTGGGTCACGCGATCACCCTAAGCGGGCTAAACGGACATAACATCCCGAAAATGTGCAGCCGTCGCCTCGGAATCCCGGGCCCGTGGCCCGGCGGTCCCACGGACTTGCACCTCACGTCACGTGAGGGCTCATCGTGAAGTGCGTACCGAGAAAGGAGCGGAAGTGAGCTACTCAGTGGGCCAGGTCGCCGGTTTCGCCGGGGTCACCGTGCGCACACTGCACCACTACGACGAGATCGGGCTGCTGGTGGCCGGTGAGCGCAGTCACGCGGGGCACCGCCGCTACGGCGACGAGGACCTCGACCGGCTCCAGCAGATCCTGTTCTACCGGGAGCTCGGCTTCCCGCTCGACGAGGTCGCCGCCCTGCTCGACGACCCGGACGCGGACCCGCGCGCACACCTGCGCCGGCAGCACGAACTGCTGACCGCCCGGATCGAGAAGCTGCAGAAGATGGCCGCGGCCGTGGAGCACGCCATGGAGGCACGCAGTATGGGGATCAACCTCACGCCAGAGGAGAGGTTCGAGGTCTTCGGGGACAAGGACCCGGAGCAGTACGCGGAGGAGGCGGAGCAGCGCTGGGGCGGCACCGAGCAGTACGCCGAGTCGCAGCGCAGGGCCGCCCGCTACACCAAGGACGACTGGCAGCGCATCCAGGACGAGGTGGCGTCCTGGGGCGAGCGCTACGACGCTCTGATGGCCGCCGGTGAACCGCCGGCCGGCGAGGCGGCCATGGACCTGGCCGAGGAGCACCGGCAGCACATCTGCCGCTGGTTCTACCCGTGCTCGTACGAGATGCACGGGTGCCTGGGCGAGATGTACGTCTCCGACGAGCGTTTCAAGGCGTTCTACGACGCCATGCGGCCGGGCCTCGCCGAACACCTGAGGGACGCGATCACGGCGAACGCCGCACGCCGTCCCGAGGAGTCCTGACGGTGGGGGCGTCCGCCCGGGCGGACGCCCCCACCGGTGTGCGCTACCGCTTGGCCAGGACCACGGCCGTCCCGTACGCGCACACCTCCGTCCCCACGTCCGCCGCCTCGGTGACGTCGAAGCGGAACATCAGCACACCGTTGGCACCCCGCACGCGTGCCTGTGCGACGAGCCGCTCCATGGCCTGGTTGCGGGTCTCCACGAGGGTCTTGGTGAGCCCCTTGAGCTCGCCGCCGATCATCGACTTCAGACCCGCGCCGATCTGGCTGCCCAGGTGACGGGAGCGCACGGTGAGGCCGAAGACCTCGCCGATGACCTGCTCGACGCGGTAACCGGGTACGTCGTTCGTCGTCACGACCAGGACGTCCGACTGGGGTCCCTGGCCGCCGCCGTATTCATCGATGCCCATGGCTCACAGCTTTGTCCCAGTCGACGCACAGTGCATCCTGGAGTCACTGGTGGAACCTGGCGCGGACACATTGCGTTGATAGCTTTGGTCGGCCGAACAGGACCGCCGCACCCACCTTCACCCCTCAGGAGCCCGGAACCGTGACGACGCTTGCCCTCGGTCCAAGCTGGCTGGATCCGAACACGCTCCTGGACAACTTCGGCATCTGGGGTCTGCTGCTCATCGTCTTCGCCGAGTCCGGCCTGCTCATCGGCTTCTTCCTGCCGGGCGACTCGCTGCTGTTCACCTGCGGCCTGCTGATCACCTCGGGCACGCTGGACTTCCCGCTGTGGGCCGCGATCGCGCTGATCTGCCTCGCCGCGATCCTCGGCGACCAGGCGGGTTACGTGTTCGGCAAGAAGGTGGGGCCCTCCCTGTTCAACCGGCCCGACTCCCGCCTCTTCAAGCAGGAGAACGTGGTCAAGGCCCACGAGTTCTTCGAGAAGTACGGGCCCAAGTCCCTGGTCCTGGCCCGCTTCGTGCCCATCGTGCGCACGTTCACGCCGATCATCGCCGGCGTCAGCGGCATGAAGTACCGCTCCTTCATCACCTTCAACATCATCGGCGGCGTCCTGTGGGGTGCGGGTGTCACCCTGCTCGGCTCCTGGCTGGGCAACATCGACTTCGTCCACAAGAACATCGAGGCGATCCTGATCCTGATCGTCCTCGTGTCGGTGGTCCCGATCGCCATCGAGTTCCTGCGGGCCCGCTCCAAGGCCAGGAAGAACCCGCCCCAGGAGCCCGAGCGCCCGGTCCCGCCCGCCCAGCAGTACGTCCGGTCCGCTCCGCCGGTCATGGACGACGCCACGACCCGGCTGCGCCCCGTCCCGCCGGCCCACCAGGACCAGGCGTACGGCGGCCACCAGGGGTACGGCGACCACCAGGGGTACGGCGACCACGGTGCGTACGGCGATCAGCAGGGGTACGGCGACCAGGGACAGGCCTACCCGCAGCAGCACCAGCAGCCGTACGGACCGGACCAGGGCTACCCCCAGGGGTACGGTCAGCAGCCCTATGGCCGGCAGCCGTACGGCCAGGGCGGGGCCCACCCGCAGCAGCAGCCGTACGACCCGCAGCAGCAGTCGTACGACCCGCAGCAGGACTACCGGCAGGCGCCGCAGTACCCGTACGACCAGGGCCACCGGGCCCCGTAGGGCGCGCGGACCTAGAAGCCGCGGGTCCGCTTGGCGGCCCTGCGGCCCGCGGCGGAGGCACCCGGCAGCCGCAGGAACAGCCGGGAGATCTCCGACCCCAGGTTCACGCCGATCGCGATGGCCATCGCGAGCGCCGCTGCCTTGGAGAGGGAGACGAGCCCCTTGTCGACGTCGTTCTGTGCGATCGACAGCAGTCCGAAGTACGTGGCGGAACCGGGGAGCAGCGGACCGATCGCCGCCGTCGTGTACGGCAGCGCGGACGCGAATCGGTAGCGCGACAGCAGCTGCCCGAACAGTCCCACCAGGCCCGCCGCGACGGCCGTGGAGGCGACCGGGGAGATGCCGCCCGCGTAGTGCATCGCCCCGTACACCGACCAGGCGACGCCTCCGTTCAGGGTGACGGCGAGGACGGTGGAGCGTTCCTGCTGGAGCAGCACCGCGAACGTCAGCGACAGCAGCATCGACGCGGCGATCTGGAGCAGCGGCCGCTCGCTGCCGATCAGGGCGGCGTCCGGATTGAGCTCACCGCCGAGCTTCACGCCGAAGTAGAGCACCACCAGGACGCCGACGACGATGCCCACGAAGAAGTACATGACTTCGAGCAGGCGGGCGGAGGCGGTGATGTAGAAGCCGGTCAGACCGTCCTGCACGCCCGCGACCAGCGCCCGTCCGGGCAGCAGCGCGAACAGTCCACCGGTGATCACCGCGGAGCCGTTCACGTCGACGTGCGCCACCGTGAGCGCGACGCCGATCGCGGCGGGCGGCATCGCGGCCACCGTGAACTGGTAGAACTCGGGCAGCCCGCGCCCCGCGCACAGCCACGCCAGCCGGTCGCCCAGCATCGCGCCGAGTGCCGCGGCGACGAACACGAGCGCGCCACCGCCGACGAGCACGGCGGCGGCACCCGCGAGCAGCCCGGCCGAGGCGGTGAGCGCCCAGCCGGGGTACGGGTGGCGGTTGCGGCGGATCTCCGCGAGGCGCCGGTAGGCCTCCTCCAGGGAGATCGCGCCCTCCGCCCCCGGGTCGCTGAGGTCGTCGACGAGGCGGTAGACGGCCGCGAGCCGCGTGTAGTCGGTGCCCCGGCGGCGGACGGTCCGGGACGCCGTGACGGGGTCGTCCACCAGGGACGGCTGGTGCGAGATGGACAACAGGGTGAAGGTGACGTTCGGTTCGCAGCGGTCCAGGCCGTAGGAGCGGCAGACGGCGAACATGGCCGCCTCCACGTCCTCGGCGCCCTCACCGCCCGCCAGCAGCAACTCGCCGATACGCAGCGTCAGGTCGAGCACGCGCGGGACGGCGGGCCCCGACTCGTCCTCCTTGTGCACCGGTTCCGGCGCGGGCCGCTCGGCCACCGGCATGCGCAGCATCGTGCGCATCCGGTCCTGCCAGGGCGCGTCCTTGGTCAGACTGACCACCGGGATGCCCGTCGCGGGCGTGAAGGCGGCCGGGGCCTCGCGCGAGCTGTAGGTGCGCGGTGTGCTGAACGCCGAGCCCTCCGGCTCGGACACGGGCGCCTGCGGTGCGTCGAGCCCCTTGGGAAGCGCGAACTCCGAGGTCGTCGACGATTCCTCGTCCACCGGTCCGGTGTCCGGCGGGGCCACACCGGCGGGCGGGGTGAACGCACTTCTCGCCTCGTCCGACTGCGGCTTGCGGTCTTCCGCCTCCGGCTCCGCCACCAGTTCCTGCCTCACCTTTCGCGCCCCTGTGCCTCGTACGTACCTCGCGTTGCCTCGTACGTACCTCCGTATGCCTCAGTATGCGTACGGATACAAGAACGGGCCGCGCGACCCCCTGGAGGTCACGCGGCCCGCCGGGCGCGAGGGGTCAGTGACCGCCCTGCTCCTTGAAGCGCTTGTAGGAACGCTCGATCTCGGCCTCGGCGTCCGTGCGGCCGACCCAGTTGGCGCCCTCGACGGACTTGCCGGGCTCCAGGTCCTTGTAGACCTCGAAGAAGTGCTGGATCTCCAGGCGGTCGAACTCCGACACGTGGTGGATGTCGCGCAGGTGCTCCACCCGCGGGTCGTGCGCGGGGACGCACAGCAGCTTGTCGTCGCCGCCGGCCTCGTCGGTCATGCGGAACATGCCGATCGCGCGGCACTGGATGAGGCAGCCGGGGAAGGTCGGCTCGTCCAGGATGACCAGCGCGTCCAGCGGGTCGCCGTCCTCGCCGAGGGTGTTCTCGACGAAGCCGTAGTCGGCCGGGTAGCTGGTCGAGGTGAAGAGTCGACGGTCCAGGCGGATCCGACCGGTCTCGTGGTCCACCTCGTACTTGTTCCGCGAACCCTTCGGAATCTCGATCGTGACGTCGAACTCCACCGGTGGCTCCTCCATGATCAACACATAGTTCTGGTGGTTAAGTGTCCCTCACGCTGGTGGGTGATCGCGAAAGGGGCTGGTGGTCGTGCCAGAGCTGAGGCCTTGGCGGGCCGCGAGACCGCATGTGGTGCGGGTCGCGCGGACGGTGAAACCGCATGTGGCGCGGGTCACTCGAGCCGTGCGGCCACGTTCCGTGCGGATCACGACCCCGCAGTTCACGGCCGTCGCCGCCACCGTGGGCCTGGTGCTCGCGGCCGGGGCGGTGGCCGCGGCCGGTCCCTGGGACTCCTCCGGCCAGCGTACGGCCGAGCGTGACTGGGCCGCATCGCGGGACGGTGAGGGTGGCACAGATCACGGCCGTACGTCCGCTTCGTCCCGCACCTCGCCCCGGCCCGCCCCCAGCGCCGCCTCCGTCCTCGCCGGAGTGGGCGGCTCCGCGGGCGGCGTGCCCGTGCCCACGAAGAAGGCGCTCGCCGACGTCATCGACCCGCTGCTCGACAACGCCGCCCTGGGCGCCCGGCGCACCGCCGTCGTCGTCGACGTGGCGACCGGCAGGCGGCTGTACGCCAAGGGCGCCGACGAGACCCAGACCCCTGCCTCCACCACCAAGATCGCCACCGCCGTCGCCGCCCTCACGGCGCCCGGTCCCGACCACCGGATCGAGACGCGCACGGTCCTGGAGCCCGACACCAAGGAGGTGGTCCTCGTCGGCGGCGGCGACCCCACGCTGACCGCCCGCAAGAAGGCGGACGGATGGGCCGACCTGCGCACCCTCGCCGACCGGACGGCCGACGCCCTCAAGTCCCGTCACCTGGACCGCGTCACGCTCTCGTACGACACGTCGCTCTACACCGGTCCCACCCAGCACCCCATCGGCAGGAACGGCAACCTCGCACAGGTCACCGCCCTGATGGTCGACGAGGCCCGCCCCGGCGTCTCGGTCGCCGGCCCGGTCGACCGGGCCGGCGACCCGGCCCGTGACGCGGCCGGCAAGTTCGCCGACCTGCTGCACGAGCGCGGCATCGAGACCGGGGCCCCCGGCCCGTCGAAGGCGACGGCCCGCTCCCAGGCCCTCGCATCGGTCTCCTCGCCGCCCCTGTCCGCCCTGGTCGAGCGGATGCTGACCAACAGCGACAACGACATCGCGGAGGCTCTCGCCCGCCAGGTCGCCCTCGCCTCGGGGGAGCCGGCCAGCTTCGAGGGCGCCGCCAAGGCGATCCACAGCCGGCTGGACAAGCTCGGACTGCCGGTCTCCGGAGCGAAGTTCGCCGACGGCAGCGGACTCGACCGTGCCGACCGGATCTCGGCCCGCCTGCTCACCGCGCTGCTCGCCGAGGCCGGCGATCCCGCCCACCCCGAACTGCGCACGGTCCTGACCGGCCTGCCCGTCGCGGGCTTCACCGGCACCCTCAGCACCCGCTACACCGACGACCCCGGCGCCACGGGCGTCGTACGCGCCAAGACCGGCACGCTCACCGGTGTGAACACCCTCGCCGGCACCGTCGTCGACGCGGACGGACGCCTGCTGGCCTTCGCCTTCCTCACCTCCGACGAGGCCCACCCGCCGAACATGGACGCGGCCCGCGCGGTCCTGGACCACACGGCGACGGCACTGGCGGCCTGCGGCTGCCGCTGACCCCCATGGACCCCTTGCGCACCAGGGTCAACGCGGGCCCCACCTCGGGGCCCGCCCGGAGCGCGTACCCCTCACCGCAGCGCGACGTGCTCACGTACGGTTGACGCATGACGAGCATCGGTGGTGCCGCATCTACTGGGATGGTCGACTGGAATCTCGCGGTGGCGACCGCGACCCGGCTCGTGCGGCCGGGCCCCGAGGTGAGCCGTGACGAGGCCCGGGCCGTCGTCGCCGAACTGCGCCGGCACGCGAAGGCCTCGGAGGAGCACGTCCGGGGCTTTACTCGTCTGGGTGAGGACGGCGTGCACGACACCCCCGTCCTCGTCGTCGACCGCCCCGGCTGGGTCCGGGCGAACGTCGCCGGGTTCCGGGAGATCCTCAAGCCCCTGCTGGACAAGATGCAGGAGCGGCGCGGCAACACACCGGGCGGAGCCGTCCTCGGAGCCGTCGGCGGCAAGGTCACCGGCGTCGAACTGGGCATGCTCCTCTCGTTCCTGTCCTCCCGGGTCCTCGGACAGTACGAGACCTTCGCCCCGGCCACGCGCGAGCTCCCCGCCGGCGAGCACGGCGGCGGCAGGCTCCTGCTGGTCGCGCCGAACATCGTGCACGTCGAGCGTGAACTCGACGTCCAGCCCCACGACTTCCGCCTGTGGGTGTGCCTGCACGAGGAGACCCACCGCACCCAGTTCACGGCCGTGCCCTGGCTGCGCGACCACCTCGAGGGCGAAATCCAGTCTTTCTTGGGGGAGACCGATGTCGACCCCATGACCGTCCTGGAGCGCATCCGGGAAGCCGCCCAGTCGCTCGCCGGCGGGCGCCCCGAGGGCGAGGAGGACGACGGCGGCCGCTCCCTGGTGGAAATCGTCCAGACGCCCGCCCAGCGCGAGATCCTCGCCCGGCTCACCGCGGTGATGTCCCTCCTGGAGGGCCACGCGGACTTCGTGATGGACGGCGTGGGACCCGCCGTCGTCCCGTCCGTGGGGGAGATCCGCGAGAAGTTCCAGCAGCGCCGCGCGAAGGGCGCGTCCCGCCTGGACACCGCCCTGCGCAAGCTGCTCGGCCTGGACGCCAAGCTGAGGCAGTACCGGGACGGCGAGCGGTTCGTACGGGCCGTGGTCGACCAGGTCGGCATGGACGGGTTCAACCGCGTGTGGACCTCCCCGAACACGCTCCCGACGAAGGCGGAGATCGCCAAACCGGCGGACTGGGTCGCGCGGGTGCACCGCAAGGCCGAGTCGTGAACCCTACGGGAGGGTCGTGAAACGAATCCGGCCGACGGCAGGCAAACGCCCCTCCAATCACTCGTCCGAGGGACCGTGAGCCATGCGTAGGCGTGCGATGCTCGGGGAACGGCCCGGTTCTGTCACCATCTACACACTCTGAGTGACCGACCCCGGGCTCACCCCCCGAAAACTTCATGAAGGGAACCGGACATGGGTCCCCATCCTGCGGTCGCGGCGATACGCCTGGCGGTACGCCGCGTACTCCACGACATCATCACCGAGCACACGCCCGCCTCCGACACCCGGCGCGCGCCCGCTCACGGTGTCACGCGCCCCTCGCCCCCCGACGCCGAGCGCGTGCCCGCCCCCGGTACACGGCGCACCCTCCCGCCCGCGCGACCCCGTCACGAGCAGCCCTCGACGCCGCTCGTCCTCGTCGCGTGCTCCGGCGGAGCCGACTCCATGGCACTCGCCTCCGCCCTCGCCTTCGAGGCCCCCAAACTCGGCATCCGCGCCGGTGGCATCACCGTCGACCACGGTCTGCAGACCGGCTCCGACCTGCGCGCCGAGGAAGTCGTGCTGCGCCTCACGGAGATGGGACTCGCCCCGGCCGAGTGCATCGCCGTCACCGTCGGCCGCGACGGCGGGCCCGAGGCCGCCGCCCGCGACGCCCGGTACGCCGCCCTGGACTCCGCCGCCGAGCGCCACGGCGCCACGGCGATCCTGCTCGGCCACACCCGCGACGACCAGGCGGAGACGGTTCTGCTCGGTCTCGCCCGCGGCTCCGGCATCCGCTCCCTGTCCGGGATGGCCGCGGTCTCGGGGGCCGACGGCCGTTACCGGCGCCCGTTCCTGCACCTGGACCGGCAGACCGCCCGCAAGGCGTGCATGGTCCAGTCGCTTCCCGTATGGGACGACCCGCACAACGCCGACCCGGCCTACACCCGCTCCCGGCTGCGCCACGAAGGCCTGCCCGCCCTGGAGAAGGCGCTCGGCAAGGGCGTCGTCGAGGCCCTCGCCCGAACGGCGCAGCTCTCCCGCGACGACGCCGACGCCCTCGACGCGTGGGCCAGCCAGGCCGAGGCGTCCGTACGCGACGCGGCCGGCCTCCTGGAGTGCGCCAAGCTCTACGCCCTGCCCCCGGCCGTACGCCGCCGCATCCTGCGCCGCGCCGCCATCGAGGCGGGTGCGCCGGCCGGTTCGCTCTTCGCCCGGCACATCGAAGAAGTCGACCGGCTGATCACCGGATGGCGCGGCCAGAAGGCCATCAATCTCCCGGGCAAAGTCGTCGCTCAGCGACAGGGTGGCAGACTGGTGATTCGGCAAGGCTGAAATCGCGCCCCCCAGTGAGGCGCCTGGTCTCCCCTCCGGGAAGGACCGGTCAGCCGGTGGGACGACCGAAAGTGAATGCGGGTGGACGCGAAAGACATGGGCACCGACCTCAAGTCGGTGCTCATCACCAAGGAAGAGATCGACGCGAAGCTGGCCGAGCTGGCGGCGAAGATCGACGCGGAGTACGCGGGCAAGGACCTGCTGATCGTCGGAGTCCTCAAGGGCGCCGTCATGGTCATGGCGGACCTGGCGCGTGCGCTGTCCACCCCGGTCACCATGGACTGGATGGCCGTGTCCTCGTACGGCGCGGGGACGCAGTCCTCCGGCGTCGTGCGGATCCTCAAGGACCTCGACACCGACATCAAGGGCAAGCACGTCCTGATCGTCGAGGACATCATCGACTCCGGGCTGACCCTGTCCTGGCTGATCTCCAACCTCGGCTCCCGCGAGCCCGCCTCCCTCAAGGTGTGCACGCTGCTGCGCAAGCCGGAGGCGGCGAAGGTCGCGATCGACGTGGAGTGGGTCGGCTTCGACATCCCGAACGAGTTCGTGATCGGGTACGGCCTCGACTACGCCGAGAAGTACCGCAACCTCCCGTTCGTCGGTACGCTCGCGCCTCACGTCTACGGCGGCTGACCACCCGCCCTTCGCGGGGCGGCGCAGTCCTTGTAAGACGTTCGGGAACCCCAGCGGGTTTCGCGCCGTTGGAGCATGCGTAGGCGGGATTGCCAGCAGTCCCCTGCGGCTTCGGGTGACAATGCTGGGGTACCGTCCGAAGAACAGTCTTTATCAAACTCACTATGGCAGGAGGGACGGGGCGGCACCGCTCCGTATGGATGGACGTGAAGCGATACTTCCGTGGGCCGGTCATGTGGATCGTGCTGGCCGTCCTTGCCGTGGTCGTGTTGATGCAGGTCGTCGGCTCGTCCGGCGGCTACAAGACGGTGGACACCGGCCAGGTGGTCCAGGCGATCAATGAGAACAAGGTCGAGTCGGCGAAACTCACCACCGGCGACGAGCAGATCATCAAGGTCTCGCTGAAGGACGGCGAGAAGGTCGACGGCAGCTCCAAGATCCAGGCGAGCTACATCGGCGACCAGGGCGTGACCCTCGCCGGGGTCCTTCAAGACAAGTTCCAGAACAAGCAGATTCCGGACGGCTACACGGTTTCGCCGTCCAAGCAGAACCCGTTCGTCGGCATTCTGCTGTCCCTGCTCCCCTTCGTCCTCATCGTCGTTGTCTTCCTGTTCCTGATGAACCAGATGCAGGGCGGCGGCTCCCGGGTCATGAACTTCGGGAAGTCCAAGGCGAAGCTCATCACCAAGGACACCCCGAAGACGACGTTCTCCGACGTCGCGGGCTCGGACGAGGCGGTCGAGGAGCTCCAGGAGATCAAGGAGTTCCTCCAGGAGCCGGCGAAGTTCCAGGCCGTCGGGGCCAAGATCCCCAAGGGTGTGCTCCTCTACGGGCCTCCCGGTACGGGCAAGACGCTGCTCGCGCGCGCCGTCGCGGGCGAGGCCGGCGTCCCCTTCTACTCGATCTCCGGTTCCGACTTCGTCGAGATGTTCGTCGGTGTCGGTGCCTCCCGAGTGCGTGACCTGTTCGAGCAGGCCAAGGCGAACGCCCCGGCGATCGTCTTCGTCGACGAGATCGACGCGGTCGGCCGCCACCGCGGCGCCGGCCTCGGCGGTGGTCACGACGAGCGCGAGCAGACCCTGAACCAGCTGCTCGTCGAGATGGACGGCTTCGACGTGAAGGGCGGCGTCATCCTGATCGCCGCCACGAACCGGCCCGACATCCTCGACCCGGCTCTCCTGCGCCCCGGCCGCTTCGACCGCCAGATCGCGGTCGACCGCCCGGACATGCAGGGCCGTCTGGAGATCCTCAAGGTCCACCAGAAGGGCAAGCCGGTCGCTCCGGACGTCGACCTGTCGGCCGTGGCGCGCCGCACCCCGGGCTTCACCGGTGCGGACCTGAGCAACGTCCTCAACGAGGCCGCGCTGCTCACCGCCCGCAGCGACCGCAAGCTGATCGACAACTCCATGCTGGACGAGGCGATCGACCGTGTGGTCGCGGGCCCGCAGAAGCGGACCCGGATCATGTCGGACAAGGAGAAGAAGATCACCGCGTACCACGAGGGCGGACACGCCCTGGTCGCGGCGGCATCCCCGAACTCCGACCCGGTCCACAAGATCACGATCCTGTCGCGCGGCCGTGCCCTCGGCTACACGATGGTCCTGCCGGACGAGGACAAGTACTCCACCACGCGCAACGAGATGCTCGACCAGCTCGCGTACATGCTGGGCGGGCGCGCCGCGGAGGAGCTCGTCTTCCACGACCCGACCACCGGCGCCGCGAACGACATCGAGAAGGCCACCACCACGGCCCGAGCGATGGTCACGCAGTACGGCATGACCGAGCGTCTCGGCGCCATCAAGTTCGGTGGCGACAACACCGAGCCGTTCCTCGGACGTGAGATGGCTCACCAGCGCGACTACTCGGAAGAGGTCGCCGCGCTGGTGGACGAGGAAGTCAAGAAGCTCATCGAGAACGCGCACAACGAGGCCTGGGAGATCCTGGTCGAGAACCGCGACGTCCTCGACAACCTGGTGCTCCAGCTGCTGGAGAAGGAGACGCTGGGCAAGGAGGAGATCGCCGAGATCTTCGCCCCCATCGTCAAGCGTCCGGCCCGCCCCGCGTGGACCGGCTCGTCCCGGCGCACCCCGTCCACCCGTCCGCCGGTGCTCTCCCCCAAGGAGCTGTCCCTGACGAACGGCACGAACGGCGCGACGCCGGCCATCGCCAACGCGACGGAGTCCGTCCCCGCGACGGACGCCGCCACGGAGGACCGCACCGAGAGCTGATCAGGGATCCCGGAGCCCCCACCAGGCCCGGAATGAAAGCCGCGCCCCCCAGGTTCTAGCCTGGGGGGCGCGGCTTTCGTTTGATACGCCCGCATGTTTGGACGCGTCGACCGGCACGCGCAAGATCCACAGGAACGAGGACCACATGACCGACCCCGTGACGCTGGACGGCGAGGGCGTGATCGGCGAGTTCGACGAGAAGCGTGCCGAGAACGCCGTGCGGGAGCTCCTCATCGCCGTCGGTGAGGATCCGGACCGTGAGGGCCTCAAGGAGACGCCGGGGCGTGTGGCGCGGGCGTACAGGGAGCTGCTGGCGGGTCTGCGGCAGGAGCCCGAGGACGTCCTGACGACGACCTTCGACCTCGGGCACGACGAGATGGTCCTGGTGAAGGACATCGAGATCGTCTCCCTGTGCGAGCACCACCTGCTGCCGTTCCATGGTGTGGCGCACGTCGGCTACATCCCGGCGGAGTCGGGCAAGATCACCGGACTGTCGAAGCTCGCGCGGCTGGTGGAGGTGTTCGCCCGCCGTCCCCAGGTGCAGGAGCGGCTCACCACGCAGATCGCCGACTCCCTCATGCGGATCCTGGACGCGCGGGGCGCGATCGTCGTCATCGAGGCCGAGCACATGTGCATGTCGGTGCGGGGCATCCGCAAGCCGGGCGCCAAGACCACGACGTCCGCCGTGCGCGGTCAGCTCCGGGACGCCACGACCCGTGCCGAGGCGATGAGCCTGATACTGGCGCGCTGACCGGATCCCGGGCGGTGTCCGGTCCCCTGTGAACAGCTCCCCCTTCGATCGGCGAACGACTCGCCGACCGGAGGGGGATCGTGCTGTCGGTGGCCGTCGGCCGGCCGGTGGTCCCGCTCGTCGGGCGGGGCGGAGGTCACGCGGCCGGGGCCGTGCCGCCGTCGCTGTCGTCGTCCTCGGGGAGCTTGCAGACCCGCTCCAGGAAGAAGGCGGCCGCTATGACGCCGATCCCGGCGACGACGGACAGCCCGGCGTAGATGGCCTGGTCGCGGATGGCGGGGATCTCCAGGGACTCCAGGAGGAACACGCCCGCGCCGCCGTACATCCCGGCGACCAGGGCGGCGACCAGGGCGCTCGCCTGGCCGAAGACGACCGCGCGGGCCGCCATCAGGGGGTCCACACCCTTGGCGCCGGGGCGCCGCTCACGCTGGGCCTTGAGGCGTGCGCGCAGCGAGAGCGCCGTGGCCAGCAGGACCACGGCGATCAGCGCGAGGACGATGGGGGCGGCGAGGGGTACTCGGGGGAGCGTGCCCACCGCGTTCCACAGGCGGGCGCCCGCCCAGGACAGGACACCGGCGACGACGAACACGGCGGCCAGCGTCCTGATGCGCAGCTGTTTCACTTTGCCCCTTCGGTTGGCCCGCCGACAGGCGGTCGTCCGGTCCGGCGGTCGGTCGTCGGGCCCGTGGTCGTCTTGACCTTAACGACTACTCGGGCAGCCGGAGTTCCAGGTCGGCGCGGGGCGCGACACCTTCCCGGGTGACCACGGTGAGGAGCTGGGCGACGGGTCCGCGGCCGGGGAGCTGGGCCGTGGGCTCGACGTCGTGCCACGGGGCGAGGACGAAGGCCCGCTCGTGGGCGCGCGGGTGAGGGAGGGTCAGGACCGGGTCCTCGGAGACGACATCCGCGTACGCGACGATGTCCACGTCGATCGTGCGCGGGCCCCAGCGCTCGTCGCGCACGCGGTGGAAGGCCTCCTCGATCGCGTGCGCCCGCTCCAGGAGCGAGGACGGGGGCAGGGTGGTCTTGAGGACCACCACCGCGTTGAAGTACGAAGGCTGGCTGCCCGGCTCGACGCCCCAGGGCTCCGTCTCGTAGACGGGGGAGACCGCTTTGATGCGGACGCCGGGGGTGTCCTCCAGGGCGTCGATGGCGCCCTGGAGGGTCTCCAGACGGTTGCCCAGGTTCGAGCCGAGGGAGATCACGGCGCGTTTGGGGTTGCTCAGGGTCGTGTCGGCGGCGTCCACCTGCTCCACCACGGAGGCGGGTACCGGCTGTACGGTCGGGTCGCTCTGACCCTCGGTGAAGAAGGCGGTCATACTCGGCTCCGGGTGATGGTGACGGTCACGTCGTCGAAGGGGACCGTGATCGGAGCGTCCGGTTTGTGGACGCAGACCTCGACCTCCTGGACTCCCTCGTGCTTCAGACACGTCTGGGCGATGCGCTCGGCGAGCGTCTCGATGAGATCCACGGGCTCGCCCTCGACGACGGCGACGACCTCTTCCGCCACGATGCCGTAGTGCACGGTCTTCGCCAGGTCGTCGTCGGCCGCGGCCGGCCGGGTGTCCAGGCCCAGGGTCAGGTCCACGATGAAGGTCTGGCCTTCTTCGCGTTCCTTCTGGAAGACACCGTGGTGCCCGCGGGCCTTGAGGCCGCGCAGCGCGACACGATCCACGCGAATCACTCCTGCAATCGTCGGTAGCGGCGGCCGTGAACCGAGTGCGGTCGGCACACCGGCCTCAAACGAATCTACCTGCGGGCACTGACAGCGATCGCCCACGGGGGAGGGTGCCCGGGCGAAGGCGGCGAGGCTTCACCCGGCGTTTCCCCTGGGGAACGCGGCGGCTCACGGGTTGGTAGCCGCCCCTACCCCGCGACTGGTGATTCCAACCACTTCTTGGTCCCTGTGGGCCGTCCGCCCACTCAACCGGCGGTGTTCTCGTCCTCTTCCTCGTTGGATTCGGCGAGGACGGGGGAGGCGTGGTGCGACCAGAGCTTCCACCCCTCGGCCGTGCGCCGGAACACGTTCGTGGCGACGACGAGCTGGCCGACCAGCGGGCCCAGCTCGTCGCTGTCCTCGGGGGCGGGGGCGCCGCTGAGGATGTTCTCGGTGCAGGTCACCAGCGCCGTGTCGCCGGCCACGGAGACGTGCACGTCGGTGAGGAAGAACTGGATGTACTCGGTGTTGGCCATGATCAGCACGTACGAGCGCAGCACCTCGCCGCGGCCGTTGAGGACCGGCCAGCCGGGGTGGACGCAGGACACCACCGCGCCTTCGCCGTCGATGCCGCCGGGCTCCGTGTCCAGCCACAGCGAGGACAGCTCCTCGAAGTCGCCCCGTTCCATCGCCTCGTAGAAGGCGGTGTTGGCGAGCTCGACCTGCTCGACGTCGGTCCGCGGGGTGCTCACCGGGCTCCCTCGACGGCGCGGGCGACCCGTACGGCGTCGGCGGTGGCCCTGACCTCGTGGACACGGACCGCCCAGGCGCCCTGCTGGGCGGCGAGCGCGGAGACGGCGGCGGTGGCGGCGTCCCGCTCGCGGGCGGGGGGCGGAGCACCCTCGGGTCCCGCCAGGACGCGGCCCAGGAAACGCTTGCGGGACGCGGCCACGAGCAGCGGGTGACCGAGGTCGCGCAGCCGGTCGAGGTGGGCGAGGAGGGCCAGGTCGTGCTCGGGGTCCTTGGAGAAGCCCAGCCCCGGGTCCACGACGATCCGGTCGGGGGCGACGCCGCCGGCCAGCACGGCCTCCACGCGCGCGTGGAGCTCGTCGACGACTTCGGCGACGACGTCCTCGTACGCCCCCTGCACGTTCCCGCCCTCCAGGAAGCCGCGCCAGTGCATGACGACGAAGGGGGCGCCGGCAGCCGCGACGGCGGGGATCATCGCGGGGTCGGCGAGACCGCCGCTGACGTCGTTGACAAGAGCCGCACCGGCGGCGAGGGCCTGCTCGGCGACGGAGGCGCGCATGGTGTCGACGGAGACGGTGACGCCCTCGGAGGCGAGGCCGCGGACGACGGGGACGACCCGCTTGAGCTCCTCGGCCTCGTCGACGCGGGTGGCGCCGGGGCGGGTGGACTCACCGCCCACGTCGACGAGGTCCGCGCCCTCGCTGACCAGACCTAGGCCGTGCTTGACCGCTGCCGTCGTGTCGAACCAGCGGCCTCCGTCGGAGAAGGAATCGGGGGTGACGTTGACGACGCCCATGACCGCGCAGCGGTCCCACGTCGGCAGCCCCACGACTCGGCCGCGCCCGCGCTCATTGCTCATACGTCCAGCCTAGGCCTCCTGACGGGGGCCGTTTCGCCCGCGGCGGGCGGGGGTGCTTCCCGCCGGCCGGCGGGGGTTTCCTCGGATGGTTCATATCGGATGTATTGAGATGTTTTCAGGGGTTCGTGCCACACGTCCGCGAGGACCGGCGGACGTGTGGCACGTGCGTGCGGGCCGGTGGCCCGGGCGGGGCCGGCCGGGTGGGACGGCGCACGTGCGGGCCGGGCCGCCGTGACACCCCTCAGGCCGCCCTGATGCCGTGCTCGGCCAGCGCGTGGGCGCACGGCCGAGGTGCGGGTGAACGGCGGCGCAGTGGGCGGGGCAGGGCCAGGTTCACGAAGCCCTCCGCCTGCATCGCCGCGAACCCGATGCGGGGGAGGTCGCGGGAGGACGCGTAGACGACGAAGCGGGGCTCCCAGCGCGGGCGGAACTTGGCGTTGAACTTGTAGAGGGACTCGATCTGGAACCAGCGCGACAGGAAGACCAGCAGTCCCCGCCAGGCGCGCAGCACCGGCCCCGCGCCGATCTTCTCGCCGCGGGCCAGTGCTGAGCGGAACATCGCGAAGTTGAGGGAGATCCGCTCGATGCCCAGCCGGGGGGACGCCTGGAGCGCGGCCACGATGAGGAGTTCGTTCATGCCCGGGTCGGCCGAGCGGTCGCGGCGCATGAGGTCGAGCGACACGCCCTCCGTGCCCCACGGAACGAAGTGGAGGACGGCCTTCAGGTCGCCGTAGGGGCCGGGTTCGGCGTCGGCCCTGTGGGCGGTGGCGATCAGGCAGTCCCCGTCGGCCGGGTCACCGATGCGGCCGAGCGCCATGGAGAAACCGCGCTCGGTGTCCGTGCCGCGCCAGTCCTCCGCGGCGCGTCGTATGCGGTCGAGTTCGCCTTCGCCGAGGTCACGGATGCGCCGTACCCGTGTCTCGTAACCAGCCCGCTCGATGCGCTTCACCATCTGGCGCACGTTCCGCATCGCGCGCCCCGCCAGGGAGAAATCCACGACGTCCACCACCGCCTCGTCCCCCAGTTCGAGGGCGTCGAGCCCGGTCTCGCGGGTCCACACCTCGCCGCCCGTCTCCGAACAGCCCATGACGGCGGGTGTCCAGGAGTGCGCCCTCGCCTCGTCCATGAAGCGCTCGATGGCGCCGGGCCAGGCCTCGACGTCGCCGATGGGGTCGCCGCTGGCGAGCATCACCCCGGAGACCACGCGGTAGGTGACGGCGGCCTTGCCGCTGGGCGAGAAGACGACGGCCTTGTCGCGGCGGAGCGCGAAATGGCCGAGGGAGTCGCGGCCGCCGTGCTTCACCAGGAGGGCGCGCAGCCGGGCCTCGTCGTCCTCGGTGAGGCGGGCTGCGGGGTGTTCGGGGCGGAAGGCCAGGTAGATGGTGGTGACGGCGGTCAGCAGGCCGAGGGCGCCGAGCGAGAAGGCGACCGTCCAGGAGGTGGGCCCGCTGTAGTCGACCGGCCCCTCGAAGCCGACCAGGCCGAACAGGACGTGCTGGATGCGGTCGGCCAGACTCGGGTCGCCGACCATGCGGTTCCCGTGGACGCTGACGATGACGAGTCCGAGGGCGAGTGAACCGGCGCCCATGAGTACGAAGTTGGCGAGCGCGGGCCACCGGCTGCGCGGGTCGGGCAGGGCCGCGAATTCGCCCCGGTGCCGCAGCAGGGGCGCGAGCAGGGCCGCGGAGATGACCACGCCGATGACCGAGTGACGGTACGCGAACTGCGCGACGGCGCCCGCGGGCAGCAGGACCACCGCGGCGCGCCACGCCCGGCGCTTGCGGCGGCGCAGCCCGTGGGCGAGCAGCAGCAGGAGCACGCCCGCGCTGAGCGAGAGCGCGGCGGCGAACGGGCCGAGGGCGCCGGGCAGTACCTCGGCGATGGCGTGCATGCGGCTGCGCCGGAAGCGCGGGAAGACGCCGGCGGCGACGTCCAGGAGTCCGACGAGCGTGCAGGCCCGGGCGACCAGGGCGGGGACGGCTTCGGGGCGCGGACCCCGGAGTATGCCCCGCGTCCCGCCTGTTCGGCTCGGAACCTCGCCCGACATTTCCCCATCTATCCTGACAGACATCGCATCCCGTAGTTCCGCGAGAGACCTTGGATCCGGTGCCAAATCAGGCATCCGGCGACATTGCGCCCTCTAGGACGGTGTCTTGGGGAGACAGGTTCACTCCCCTTCGGAAAGCCGTTTCAAAAGGCAAGGAAAGTCCGGGGCAAGCACGCGCGAAGGAGCGATGCGGATCCGGGACGGAAAGCGCAGGCGGAACAGCCCATGGGTCTGACGAGCAACAAGGTGCTGGTGGTGGCGGTGTTGTTCGCCGTGCTGCTGTTCGTCGGCACGGTGTGGTGGTGGCCGCGGCTGGCCCGCGGGAACTGGCGGGCCGTCAGCGGACGGATCGGCCTGCTGCTGGCCACGCAGGTCGCCGTCTTCGCCTCGGTCGGCCTCTGCGTGAACCAGGCGTTCGGCTTCTACGCCAGCTGGGCGGACCTTTTCGGACGGGAGAGCGGCCAGGGCGTGGTCGTCGACCACAACGGCACCGCGGGTGCGAGCGGCGGACCCCTCCAAGTGGTCGACACCCAGCAGGTGAACGTGTCGGGCGGTTCCCGTCCCCGGACAGGGGGACAGATCCAGAAGGTCACGGTCGTCGGCCGTACGACGCACATCGCCACACCGGCGTACGTCTATCTGCCCCCGGAGTACTTCCAGCCGCAGTACCGTGCCCGCACTTTTCCCGCGGTCACCGTCCTCACCGGATACCCGGGCACCGCCGAGGCGCTCATCAAGGCACTGCACTACCCGCAGACCGCGAACAGGCTGGCGAAGAACGGCAAGATGCAGCCGATGATCCTCGTCATGCTGCGGCCGACCGTCGCGCCTCCGCGGGACACCGAGTGCGTGGACGTCCCCGGCGGCCCGCAGACGGAGACCTTCTTCGCCAAGGATCTTCCGGACGCCGTGTCCGCGCACTACCGGGTGGGCAGGAAACCCGGGAGCTGGGGCGTCGTCGGCGATTCCACGGGCGGTTACTGTGCACTGAAACTGGCTGTCCACCATCCCGGGGCGTACGCGGCCGGGGCCGGTCTCTCGGCGTACTACAAGGCGCCGATCGACCCCACGACCGGCGACCTCTTCCGCGGCGACAGGGTGTTGCGGGACAGCGCCGACCTGCGCTGGTACCTGAAGAACAGGCCTGCGCCGGACACCTCACTGCTCGTCAGCAGCAGCAGGTCGGGCGAGTCCAACTACCAGGACACGCTGCACTTCATCGACCTCGTGAAGTCCACTCGACACACCCGGATCTCGTCGATCATCCTCGACAGCGGCGGCCACAACTTCAACACCTGGCGGCGGGAGATCCCGGCGACCCTGCAATGGATCAGCGGACGGCTCAGCGACCGCTGAGAGGGGCCCGAATTCCCTTCGCGCGCGGGGTTCGGCAGGGGGTCCTTTTCGAACTCCGGAAGTCGAGATCAAGATCGAACACGTTCCCCGGGGCGAATGCGGGACGCTCTCATTCCGCGCGTTCGCGGACATGCGCTTCGCAGTAGCCGTGTTTTTACCGGGCGGGGCTCCAAGATTCGCCTACGCGCGGTAAGTTTCTGGCCATGCCACGTGGACGTCACCGCCATTCCCCGCCCTTGCACAGGCTGCTGCCTCCTTCGGCGATCGCCGGTGTCTCGCTCGTCTGTGCCGTGGGGCCATGGCTGTTCACGGAGCCGGTGGTGCTCCGTGTGCTGGCCGCCGGTGCCGCGCTGACGGCGGTCGTCGGCGCGGTCGTCATGCGCCGATGGGACGCCGAGGCGGGCAAGAGCGTGGCCGACCTCACGCGCGCGCGGGCGAGCGACGAGTGGCGTCACGAGGAACGCGTCGCCGAACTGGAGGCCGACCTCGACGAGTCCCGCGCGCTGCGCACCAAGCTGGAGCACAGGCTGCGCGCGAAGCGTTCGGAGCTGGCGGGCCTGCGCAACGAGCACGCGGCGCTGCTGCGGCGGTACGCCACGGCGGAGACCGAACGGGCGACCGCCCTGGAGGGCCGTCGGCAGCTCGCGATAGAGGCGACCGTTCCGGCCCGCGCGCTGCCCGCCGCACGGTCGGCGCCGGAGTCGACGGCCCCCGAGACGGCCCCGGAGGCGGTGCCCGAGGAGGGCACGCCCGAGGCGGCCGAGAGCCTGGCCGCCGAGGTTCCCGGGACCGAGGTCGCCGAGCCGG
This sequence comes from Streptomyces sp. NPDC025784, assembly GCF_055558435.1. Lineage (NCBI taxonomy): Bacteria > Bacillati > Actinomycetota > Actinomycetes > Kitasatosporales > Streptomycetaceae > Streptomyces > Streptomyces sp. NPDC025784. The sequence goes on along the minus strand of NZ_JBVHMN010000016.1, from coordinate 62,706 downwards.
CCGAGGCCCCCGAGTCCGCGGCGGACGACGCCGACGCGCCGGAGGCGCCCGAGGTCTTCTCCCCGGCGGGCTCCTCGCTCTTCCTGCGGGCCAACGCGGCACTGAGCCGCATCGCGAGCGGTGCTTCGGAGGCGGAGGCCACGACCGCGTCCGCTCCGGGCGACGTGACGTCCTCGGAGACGGCGGACTCCGGTTCGCAGGGGTCGGGCTCGCAGGAGTCCGGTGCCGCCGCCGCGAAGAGCGATGCGCCTCGGGGCGCGTCCCTGAAAGCCGTCGGGTCCGCGAAGGGTGCACCGGCCGCAGGCGGATCCGCGTCGCACACCGCGAGCGCGGAGCCCCCGAAGGCGGGCCGGGCCCGCAGCGAGGCGGATCCGGCCTCGGAGGCCGTGGCGGAGGAGGACGAGGCGCAGGGGAAGCCCGAGGCGGTCGGCGAGCACCAGCACGCGACCGCCGACGCGAAGCAGCCCGTGCCCGCCCAGTCGTCCCCGTCGGCGCAGCAGCCCCGGGCCGCGCTGCCCGCCAAGCCCTCCTCGGGAGGGCACTTCACCGTGCCGACGGCGGTGGCCGTGGCACCGGCCGCCCCCGTGCGGCGTCCCTCGGTCGAGGGCGGCTTCGACTTCTTCGGTACGCAGAAGGAGTCGTCCGCGGACGCGCTGGAGGCCGTGCAGAACGAGGACCTCGCCGACGTGGTCGGCCAGGAGGCGCTCGCCCTGCACAAGGCCGAGGCGGAGGCCGGGTTCAAGCCGGCGGACGAAGCGGCCCGCGGCGTCGGACAGGTCATCGACCTGACCGCGCACGACGAGACCGAGCAGATCGACGTGGGCGTGCTGCGCAGCGCGGTCTCCTGACGAGGCCCGCGCGGCGCGGTCTCCTGACGAGTCCGGCGCGGCGCGGTCTTCCGAAGAGTCCCGTGACCCGATCTTCTGGGTGTCCGGGGCGGCGCGGTCTCCTGAGAGGCCCACGGCGCGGTCTCCTGAGAACGGAGCACCGCCGCCCGTCATCCGTGCGGGCGGCCCGCGCGACCTGCTGCGAGCGGGGCCCGGCAGACGGGTCGGGCGGTACCAGGACGAGGGCAGTGGCCGGGCGCCGCTGCCCTCACGCCATCCACCGGTCCGGCAGCGCCTCCCGCCGCCCCGTCCGCGAACGGTCGGCCTGGGACTGGAGCAGCCGCGCCGCCTCCTCGGCGTCCCGCAGCCGAGCCGTCACGGTCTTGTCGGCCCCCGTGTCCACATGGACGTCGGCGACCTTCCTGAGGCGCTTCCAGGGCCCCTGCGTCAGCCGTACGCTCTGCACCTTCGCGTGCGGCACGAGCGAGAGACTGCGGCGCAGCAGTCCGTGCCGGGCGGCGAAGACGGTGTCGGTCACGGCGAGCCCGTACCCCCGCCACCAGACCGGCAGGCACCAGCCTGCCCGGCGCGGCGGCCGGGACAGGGGCGACGGCACCGTCACCCCGGGCAGCACCTCGGCGATCACCGATTCGGCGATCTCGCGCGGGGCGACGGGCACGAGCACGGAGTTCGACGACCCGGCGACGTCCAGCTCCACGCGCACCCAGCCGAGCCGCCGCCACAGCAGCGGCTCGACGATCCGCACCGTCTGCACGCGACCCGGCGGCACCGTCTCGTGCGTACGGTCGAGGAGCCCGTGGTCGATGCGGAGGCCGTCCGGCGACTCGCCCACCGTCCAGTCGTACTCGCCCACGAACCGGCCCACGCTGCTCGCGCCCGCCGCGCCGAGCAGCGGCAACCCGGTCGCGAGGACCGTCCACACGCTGTGGGTGGCGAACCACAGCAGCGGCGGCACGACGACCGCGGCGGCCAGTGAGCCCCAGGTCGCGCCGGTGAGGACCAGGGAGACGGCGAGGACGCCGGGCGGTACGTGCAGCAGCCGCCGCACCGGGGCCTCACCGACCTCGTGGGCGGTCTCCGGCGCGAACCCCGCCGCACGGGCGAGGAGTTCGGCGCGCAGTGCTCGGGCCTCACCCTCGCCCAGATAGGCCAGTTCGTCCTTCTTGTCCGTGCCGATGACGTCGAGTCTGAGCTTGGCGACGCCCGCGACGCGGGCCAGCAGCGGCTGGGTGACGTCGACGGCCTGGAGCCGGTCGAGCCGGATGTGCGCGGTGCGGCGGAACAACAGGCCCGTGCGGATGCGCAGTTCGGTGCCGGTCACCGCGAAGTGCGTGAACCACCAGCTGAGGAAGCCGTAGAGGGCGGCGCCCGGGACGAACACGGCGAGCCCGACGAGCAGCGCGGTCGTGGTGAGCCTGGTCAGCTGCTCCTGCGCCTGGTTGGGGTCGTGCACCGCCCATCCGGCGATCACGGCGACGGGCGCCCAGGCGCGCCGGAAGGGGGTGAACGGGTGCAGCCGTCGCTCCGCGGGAGGCCCGCCCCCCGGCGCGGGGCCCTCGGCGCCCTCCGAGCCGCCCCGTGGCACGGCGCTCCCGGCCCCGTCCCGTGGCACGGCGCTCCCGGCCCCGTCCCGTGGCACGGCGCTCTCGGCCCCGTCCCGTGGCACGGCGCCCTCCGCGCCCGGCGGCGGCGTCGTCACAGCCCCGCCGATCGTGCCTCGCCGAGTTCGGTCAGCCGGTCGCGCAGCCGCTCGGCCTCGGCCGGGTCGAGGCCCGGGATGCACGCGTCGGTCGCCGCGGCCGCCGTGTGCAGCTGCACGCTCGCCAGCCCGAAGTGCCGCTCGACGGGCCCTGAGGTCACCTCGACCAGCTGCATCCGTCCGTACGGCACGACGGTCTCCTCGCGCCACAGCACGCCTCGGCTGATCAGCAGGTCGTCGGCGCGCTCCGCGTACCGCCAGGAGCGCCAGTTGCGCCCCAGCATGTGCCAGCCCCACGCCATCAGGGCGAGCGGGAGGAGGGCGAAGGCCGCCCAGACGGGGGCGACGAGCAGCCCGGTCAGCAGGCCCACCGCGATCGTCAGCAGCCCCAGCCACACCACGAGCAGCAGCCGCCGCATCCGCAGCAGCCCGGGAGGCAGTCCGGTCCAGACCGGCTCCGCCCCGGCGATTTCCGTGGTCCCCGTCTCCATACGGCAAGCGTACGTACGAGAGACTGTCACCATGACTCCTACGACGGAGACCATGGTCGGTATCGGCGGCGCCGCGGAGAGCACCGACATGGTGCTCAACATCGGCCCCCAGCACCCCTCGACCCACGGCGTGCTGAGGCTGCGGCTCGTGCTCGACGGCGAGCGGATCCAGCACGCGGAGCCGGTCATCGGCTACATGCACCGCGGGGCGGAGAAGCTCTTCGAGGCGCGTGACTACCGCCAGATCATCATGCTCGCCAACCGGCACGACTGGCTGTCCGCGTTCTCGAACGAGCTGGGCGTGGTCCTCGCCGTGGAGCGGATGCTCGGCATGGAGGTCCCCGAGCGGGCGGTGTGGATGCGCACGCTGCTCGCCGAGCTCAACCGCGTCCTGAACCACCTGATGTTCCTCGGCTCCTACCCGCTGGAACTGGGCGGGATCACGCCGATCTTCCACGCCTTCCGCGAGCGCGAGGAACTCCAGCACGTCATGGAGGAGATCTCTGGCGGGCGCATGCACTACATGTTCAACCGGGTCGGGGGCCTCAAGGAGGACCTGCCCGCCGGATGGACCTCACGCGCGCGTGCCTCCGTCGCGGCCCTGCGCTCGCGCATGGACATCTACGACGACCTGGTGCTCGGCAACGAGATCTTCCGGGGGCGTACGCGCGGTGTCGGGGTGCTCGCGCCGGAGACCGTGCACGCGTACGGGGTGAGCGGGCCGATCGCGCGTGCCTCCGGGGTGGACTTCGACCTGCGCCGGGACGAGCCGTACCTCGCGTACGGAGACCTCCAGGACACCCTGAAGGTCGTCGTCCGCGAGGAAGGCGACTGCCTGGCCCGCTTCGAGTCCCTCCTGGAGCAGACCCACAACGCGCTCGACCTCGCGGACGCCTGCCTCGACCGGCTCGCCGAGCTGCCGCCCGGGCCCGTCAACCAGCGGCTGCCCAAGGTCCTGAAGGCGCCCGAGGGCCACACGTACGCGTGGACCGAGAACCCCCTCGGCATCAACGGCTACTACCTGGTCAGCAAGGGCGAGAAGACCCCGTACCGGCTGAAGCTGCGCTCCGCCTCGTACAACAACATCCAGGCGCTGACCGAGCTGCTGCCGGGCACGCTGGTGGCCGACATGGTGGCGATCCTGGGCTCGCTGTTCTTCGTGGTCGGGGACATCGACAAGTAGTGCCGTCGGGCGGGGCCCGCCGGGCCGGTCCTTCCCGTCGGCCGGGTGGTCCCTCGGGTCGGGCCTCCGCCGGGTCGGGCCTCCTTCGTCCACCCTCCGTCGGGTCCGGTGCCTCCCGTCGTGCGGGCCGCGTGTCTCAGGGCGTGCGCGGGTCTCCGGGAGCGAGCAGGTCGTCGAACCGGGCCGTCGGGATCCCGACCGGTTGGAGAAGCCAGCCGAAGTCGCCGAGGCCCCCGGACGCGGTGAGCTCGGCGGCGGCCCCCGCGCCCGCCAGCGCGCGCACGTAGGCCGCGGGGTCCGTGGAGGCGAGCGCGAGCGGGGGGCGCGCACCGCTCACGCCCAGCGCGCGCAGCGCCGTGCGCTGCGTCGTCACCCGGCCTCCGGGCAGCGCGCACGCGTCGAGCGCCACGTGCGCGGTGATGTCGCACGACCCGTCCGGCACCGGCGCCGTCTCCCGGCCCTCCCGGAAGCTGGTGAGCGTCCCGAAGGGCGGCCGGCCGGCGGCGATGTGCGCGTAGTCGGCGGCGACGGCGAGCCCGCGGTCCAGGCTCGCCACCGCGGCGGCCCAGGCGGTGTCCCTGGGGAGCCCGATCTCGGCCCGCGCGCCCACGGGGGACGGCGGCTCCGCGGGCAGCGGCCACCAGCGCCGCAGCCACCGCTCGTCCGCCCCCGTCACCGGCTCCCCGAGACGCTCTGTGCCGTCCTCCCGTACGAGGACCAGGCGGCGTACTCCCTCGGCGTCGACCTCGGCGACGTCCACGGGCACGTTGTCCAGCCACTCGTTGGCGAACAGCAGCCCGGTGATCCCCTGCGGGGGCCCGGCCGACCACTCGATCCGGTGATCGAGGCCCGTGGGGCGGTCGGCGCGCTCGACCGCGTACCCGCGCGCGCGGGTGGCCACCTCCGCGGGGAGCGCGGCGAGCACGCCGGTCACCAGCTCGCCGCGGCCCGCCGCCATGTCCACGAAGTCCAGCCGGGCGGGGCGGCCGAGCGCCTCGTCGACCCGGCACAGCAGCCGGGCCACGGCACCGGCGAAGAGCGGGGAGGCGTGCACCGAGGTGCGGAAGTGGCCGGCGGGGCCCTCGGGCCTGCGGTAGAAGCCGGACGGCCCGTACAGCGCCTCCTCCGTCGCCTCGCGCCAACCCCGCCACTCGCCCGCCGCCTCGCGTCTCACCGGGCCAGGCTAGGGCCTGCCGGTCCACCCGGCCGGGCCCGGGCGGTGGGGCCGGCCCGGCGGGAAGTCCCGGCGAAAGGCGCCGCGACGGTACGGACCCCGTCCCGGTCGGCCGGGTCCGGGACCGGGCCACCAGGGGGCTTCAGCCGTCAGGAAGGGGTGAGCCTCCACCTTGGGGAGTACGAGCACCGGTTGCGGATCGACCCTCCGGTTGACCCCTGCACACTGCACGCTTCCCTACTCTGGGTTACGTGCAGCGCCTCTATGACTTCCTCCGCAGGCACCCGACATGGGTCGACAGCTTCTGGGCCGTCGTCCTGTTCGGGATCACCTGCGCGAACCTCGTGAGCGTCAACGGGGCCCCGGAGCAGCACGGGGCGCCCGCCGTGGCGTTCCCGATCGCCGTACTCCTGTGCGTCGTCGTCGCGCTGCGCCGCCGTATGCCCGAGAAGATGCTCGTCCTGGCCGCTGCGCTGGGCCTTCTCCAGTTGATCACCGACGTCGAGGTGATGCCCGCCGACTTCGCCATGATGGTGATCATCTTCACCGTTGCGGCCGACGGCGCCCGCTGGGCCTCCCGGTTCGCGCTGACGGGCGGCCTCAGCGCGGGGTTCCTCTCGCAGCTGCGCTGGCCTGCCCAGGAGGCGGGCGGCCTGAACGTCGTCCTCATAGCCGTCTTCCAGACCGTGCCCTTCGCGCTCGCCTGGGTGCTCGGTGACTCGCTGCGCACCCGCCGCGCCTACCTCGCCCAGCTGGAGGAGCGGGCCGCGCGACTGGAGAAGGAGCGCGAGGCGCAGTCCAAGGTCGCCGTCGCCGCCGAGCGCGCCCGGATCGCACGCGAGCTGCACGACGTGGTCGCGCACAACGTCTCGGTGATGGTCGTCCAGGCGGACGGTGCCGCCTACGTCATGGACACCGCGCCGGACCAGGCCAAGAAGGCGCTGGAGACCATCTCCGGGACCGGCCGCCAGGCGCTCGCCGAGATGCGCCGGCTGCTCGGCGTGCTGCGCACCGGCGAGCACCAGGAGAGCGGCGAGTACGTGCCGCAGCCGGACGTCGAGCAGCTCGACGACCTCATCGAGCAGTGCCGCACCGCAGGCCTCCCCGTCGACTTCAAGGTCGAGGGGACCCCGCGCCCGTTGCCCAGCGGTGTGGAGCTCACGGCGTACCGGATCGTGCAGGAGGCGCTCACCAACACGCGCAAGCACGGCGGTCCGAACACCGGTGCGAGCGTGCGCCTGGTCTACTTCGACGACGGCCTCGGCCTGCTCGTCGAGGACGACGGCAAGGGCGCGCCCCACGAGCTGTACGAGGAGGGCGGCGCCGACGGCCAGGGTCACGGCCTGATCGGCATGCGCGAACGCGTCGGTATGGTCGGCGGCACCCTGGACGCGGGGCCGCGCCCTGGTGGAGGCTTCCGCATCAGCGCGCTGCTGCCGCTGAAACCGGCCCACTGACCACGGCCCACTGACACCTGTAACGACCGTTTCCGACTGTTTTCAACTGTTTCTGGCTGTTCCCAAAGCTTTTCGGCCTTTGGTGGAGAGGGAAGAGGACCCCGATGGCGATCCGAGTCATGCTCGTCGACGACCAGGTGCTGCTGCGCACCGGTTTCCGGATGGTGCTCGCCGCCCAGCCGGACATGGAGGTCGTGGCCGAGGCGGGCGACGGGGTCGAGGCCCTCCAGGTGCTGCGCACCACCGCGGTCGACGTGGTCCTGATGGACGTGCGTATGCCGAAGCTCGACGGCGTCGAGACGACCCGGCGGATCTGTTCCGATCCCAATCCGCCGAAGGTGCTGATCCTGACCACCTTCGACCTCGACGAGTACGCCTTCTCCGGGCTGAAGGCCGGCGCCTCCGGCTTCATGCTCAAGGACGTGCCCCCGGGAGAGCTGCTCACCGCCATCCGGTCCGTGCACAGCGGCGACGCCGTGGTCGCCCCCTCCACCACCAGGCGGCTGCTCGACCGCTTCGCCCCGATGCTGCCCAGCGCGGGCAAGCAGCCGCAGCACAAGGAACTGGAGCGACTCACCGACCGTGAGCGCGAGGTCATGGTCCTGGTCGCGCAGGGCCTGTCCAACGGCGAGATCGCGGCGCGCCTCGTGCTGTCCGAGGCGACCGTGAAGACGCACGTCGGGCGGATCCTGACCAAGCTGGGGCTGCGCGACCGGGTGCAGGTGGTCGTGCTCGCCTACGAGACGGGGCTCGTGCGCGCGGGCGGACACGGCTGACCCGGGGCGGACCGGGGGCGTGACCCCGGCGTGACCGTCGGCCACTAGGGTCTGCGCATGCTCCTGTGGATCAACGGCCCCTTCGGGGGCGGAAAGACACAGACCGCACACGAGATCCGGCGACGGCTGCCCGGAAGCGTCATCTGCGACCCGGAACACGCGGGTTTCGGCCTGCGTCGCATGCTGCCTCCCGAACTGCGCGGCGATTTCCAGGACTTGGCGTCCTGGCGCGAGGGTGTGGTCGAGGTGCTGGACCTCGCCCTCGCCAAGCACGACGGCGTGGTCATCGTCCCCATGACGGTCACGAACTCCCGCTATTTCGAGGAGACGGTCGGCCGGCTGCGCGAACGGGGCCACGACGTACGGCACTTCGCGCTGCTCGCCGAGCGCGAGACCGTGCTCCGGCGGCTGCGGGAGCGCGGCTTCGGGCACCTCCTGCGGTACGTCGCGGGCAAGGACGCCCCGCTGCGCCGCGAGAGCTGGGCCGTGCAGCAGCTCGATCACTGCCTGGAGCGGCTGCGTGAGGCCGAGTTCGCCGAGCACCTGTGGACCGACCACACGACGGTGGCCAAGACGGCGGACCGGATCGCCGTACTGGCGGGGCTGACGCTCACGCCGAACCGCGACGGGGCGCTGCGGGGGCGGCTGCGCAGGGCGTGGACGGGCGTGCGGCACATCCGGTTCGACTGACCCGGGCGGAACGGCTTGCGACCTCTTGCGGCGCGAGCCGTGCGGGGGTCAGCGCAGGACGCTCTCCAGGAAGTCGCTGCCCAGTCGGGCCACCACGGTGACGTCCAGCTGGTGCAGCACGTACCGGCCGCGGCGGCGCGTGGAGATCAGACCCGCCTTCTTGAGCACGCCCAGGTGACGGGATATCTCGGGCGCCGTCATCCCGTGCACCTGCGCCAGCTCGCCGGTGGTGTAGGCGCTGCGGGCCAGATGACGGCAGATCCGCATCCGGACCGGGTGGGACAGCGCGGTCATCCGCCGGGACAGCTCCTCGACTGAGGGCGGCGCGGCGAGCTCGGGCGAGCCCACGGGGTAGTGCAGCACGGGCTGCCAGCCGGGCCGGTGCAGCACCATCAGGTGCGGCCGTCCGAGGCTGGTGGGGACGAGGAGCAGACCGCCGTCCGCCGTGACCGTGTGTCCCTCCGTCAGCTTGTCGACGGTGAGCCGCCCGGCCGCCTCGTCCAGCGACACCGCGGGGGAGACGGACGTCAGCGCCTCGGCGGGGCCCTTGTGCCGCAGCAGGTCCGTCTTGTGGCGGGCCTCCGCGGCGAGCTGGTGGCGCAGCCGGGACCAGGTCTCCGCGAAGAACGCCTCGTCGCAGTCCTGAAGGAACTGCCTCAGCCAGGCCCGCACGCGCGGCGGATCCTCCAGGAGGCGCTGGGTGAAGCGGGTCTGCTGCGGTCCGCGCGAGGCGGCCAGGTCCACGGCGCGGCGCCGCACCTCGGGGTCGGAGAGATAGCCGGGCTCCTGCGAGCCGTACGCCAGCGCGCAGGTGAACTCCAGCGCCGCGTCCACGAACTGCTCGTCCGTCAGCTTGTCCAGCAGGTCCAGGTCGTCGGCGAGCGTCGCGCCCGGCAGCGTGTTTCCGCCGGGGATGCCGGCGAAGGGCAGGAACAGGTCCGAGAACGTCGTCCGCCACAGGAAGTCCGCCTCGCACATCCGGTCGGCGAGATGCGGGTCGAGCCGGGCCGTGACCCCGGTCGCCCAGGCCTGGAGGCCCGGGTGGTGACCCGGCTCGGCGAGGGCGTGCAGCGCCATCCCGAGCTCGGCCAGCGGGGACGGCACGACGGCGATCCGCTCCCGTCGCAGCCCGGAGATGTCGATGTGCACGCTCATGCCCCCATGGTGCACCCCGCCACCGACAACGCCGCCTTCGATTGACACCGCCCGTCAATCGGGGCGACATGCGCCGCGAGCGGGCGCAGCCTGGGAGGACACCGGGGCAACCGCGGGCCTTCGGATCCCATCTCCCGTCCCGAGAGGCGATCGGCCGTGAGCATTACCCAGCAGTACCTCCTCGACACCTACCGGTCCCGGCAGCACGGCGAGTCCGTGCCCCCGGCGCCCGGCCGGTACGACCGGCGGCTCGTGAGCGAGCTGCGCGTCCAGCGGCAGTTCCGGGCCGTACTGGCGGGACACCCGGCCCACGGGCGGATGCGGGAGGCCCTGGTCCGTCTGCTGCACGGGCGCCGCCGTCAGGTCGGCTGCTGACCCCGTGCGGGGGTGCGGGTGCGGCGCCGGGCCGGCGGGCGCTCCGGCTCGGCCGCGCCCGCCGTACACGTCAGCGCGGCAGCGGGCTCGGCCGTGCCCGCCGCGCCCGGTCACTGCGGCGGCGGGCCCACTCGCTCGCCCGCGCCCGCCGTACACGTCAGCGCGGCAGCCGCTCCACGAGGTCCTTCACGACCGACCTGACGTCCTCGGCGGTCCACTCCAGCCCCGCCGCGTCCACCGTGACCTCGGTGGACGCGAGGCCGGGACCGGCATGCCCCCACCGCTGCCCGAAGAGGCCGGCGCCCGTCTCCTCGACCTGTGCCGTGCCCGCTTCCGTGAGGACGTCGGCGTCGTACGGCAGCCATACCTGGAACTGGTGGGTGTGGGGCTGCTCGGGGTGTACGCGGGCCCAGGGCACCCCGGCCTCCGCGAACCCCTCGCGCAGCGCGGCGGCGACCACGCGCGCGTGCGCCACGTACTCGGGCAGCCGGGGCAGCTCCCGCTCCAGGCCGACGAGCGCGGCCAGGGCCGTCGGGAACTGCTGGAGGACCATGCCGCCGTACCGGTGCCGCCAGGCCTTCGCCTCGTCGACGAGCGTCCGGGGTCCCGCGACCGCCGCCCCGCCCAGGCCGCCGAGCGACTTGTAGAACGACACGTACACGCTGTCCGCGAGACCCGCGATCTCCTCCAGGGGGCGCCCGAAGTGCGTGGTGCACTCCCACAGCCGGGCCCCGTCGAAGTGGACCACCGCGTCGCGCTCCCGGGCGGCCTCCACCACCTCGGACAGCTCCTCCCAGGAGGGCAGCACGAAACCGGCGTCCCTGAGGGGCAGCTCCAGCATCAGCGCCCCGAAGGGCTCGTCGAAGTCCCGTATCTCCGCCGCGGTCGGCAGTCGCTGCCCGTCCGTCACCCGGACCGGACGCAAACCGCTGACCTGGCTGAACGCATGCCGCTCGTGGACCTCCGGATGGCTGAGCGCGTGCACCGCCACCGTGGTGTTCCCGGTGCGGCCCGCCCAGCACCGCAAGGCGACCTGCTGGGCCATCGTGCCGGTCGGGAAGAAGACCGCGGCTTCCTGGCCGAGCAGGTCCGCGACCCGTTCCTCCAGGGTCTCGACGATGCCGTCGCCGTACATGTCGACCGGCCGGTCGAGGTCGTACACGCCCTCGGCGTTCTCCGCCAGCCACGTCAGGCGCTCGCGGACCGTGTCGCGGAAGCTGGGCCGCCACAGCACCCGACGCGCCGCCCGCCACGCGGCCGCCCGCCGTTCCTTCCCCCCGTCCGCCGGCTCCGCGCCGGCCGTCGCTCCCGCCTCCGTGTCCGTGGCCGTCCCGTCCTCGTGTCGTTCCGCCGCCTCTTGCGTCCTGTCACTCATGACCGGATCATCCCGCGGGCCGACCTGACGAAGCACCCCGATTTCGGCACCCGCGTGACCTGCGGAAACCCACAGGCTGTGGACAAGGAAACAGCCGCTCGGACCAATCGCGTTAACATGACGAGAAATCGTCCGGTACCCCGAGCGGACTGGAACGGAAGGCCGCCGTCGAGTGAGTACATCGCCACAGCAAGATCCCAAGGACCGCCCCGCCAGGCTGGCCGTCGGTGTCGTCGGGGCCGGCCGGGTCGGCCCCGCGCTCGCCGCGGCGCTCCAGCTCGCCGGGCACCGGCCGGTCGCCGTCTCCGGGGTCTCCGACGCCTCCAGGCGGCGGGCCGCCGAGATGCTGCCCGACGTGCCGCTGGTGTCCCCGGCGCAGGTCCTGGAGCGTGCCGACCTGGTGCTGCTGACCGTCCCCGACGACGCCCTGCCCGCTCTCGTCGAGGGGCTGGCGGAGACCGGAGCCGTCCGGCCCGGCCAGCTGCTCGTCCACACCTCCGGGCGGTACGGCGCGCGCGTGCTGGACCCCGCGCTCCGGGCCGGTGCGCTGCCGCTCGCGCTGCACCCCGCGATGACGTTCACCGGCACCGCCGTGGACGTCCAGCGGCTCGCCGGATGCTCCTTCGGGGTCACCGCGCCCGAGGAACTGCGGCTGGCCGCCGAGGCCCTGGTGATCGAGATGGGCGGCGAGCCCGAGTGGATCGCCGAGGAGTCCCGGCCGCTGTACCACGCGGCCCTCGCGCTCGGCGCCAACCACCTGGTGACGCTGGTGGCCGAGTCCATGGACCTGCTGCGCGCCGCCGGCGTGGAGGCCCCCGACCGGATGCTCGGCCCGCTGCTCGGCGCCGCCCTGGACAACGCGCTCCGCTCGGGCGACGCCGCCCTGACCGGCCCCGTCGCCCGTGGTGACGCCGGCACCGTCGCGGCGCACGTCTCCGAGCTGCGCAGGCACGCCCCGCAGACCGTCGCGGGCTATCTGGCCATGGCCCGCGCGACCGCCGACCGCGCGCTCGCCCACGGACTGCTCAAGCCGGAGCTCGCCGAGGACCTCCTCGGGGTGCTCGCCGACGGGACCGCCGGAACCGCCGGGCCCGGAAGCGCCGAGGGAGACGCCCGATGAGCGGGGTGCGCGACGCCGCGTGCGTCGCTCGGAGCGGGGCCGCGGACCGCGCCCGTCCGGCGAACCGGGCCGCGTCCGGGACCGCAGAGGAAGGCCGCCCGACCACGCGCGTGCCGGAGAACGGAGACGCCCGATGACCACCGCCCTGCTGCGCACCGCCGACGAACTGCACGCACGCACGCGTGCGGGCCGCCGAGCCGTCGTGATGACCATGGGCGCCCTCCACGAGGGACACGCCACGCTGGTCCGCGCCGCCCGCGAGATCGCCGGGGACGGGGGCGAAGTGGTCGTCACCGTCTTCGTCAACCCGCTCCAGTTCGGCGCGGGGGAGGACCTCGACCGCTACCCGCGCACCCTGGACGCCGATCTGAAGATCGCCGAACTGGCGGGCGCCGACGTCGTCTTCGCCCCCTCCGCCGACGAGGTCTACCCGGGGGGTGAACCCCAGGTCCGTATCAGCGCGGGCCCCATGGGCGAGCGCCTGGAGGGCTCCTCGCGGCCCGGGCACTTCGACGGCATGCTCACCGTCGTCGCCAAGCTGCTGCACCTCACCCGGCCCGACGTGGCGCTGTACGGGCAGAAGGACGCGCAGCAGCTGGCCCTCATCCGCCGCATGGTCCGGGACCTGAACTTCGGCGTGGAGATCGTCGGTGTGCCCACGGTGCGGGAGGAGGACGGGCTCGCCCTCTCCAGCCGCAACCGCTACCTCTCGGCGGAGGAGCGGCGCACCGCGCTCGCCCTGTCGGGCGCCCTGTTCGCGGGCCGCGACCGGCACGCCGCCCAGGAGGCGTTGCGCGCGCGTGCCCGCGAAGTGCCCGCCACGCGCGCGCGTGCCGAGGCCCTGAGCGCCATAGGCGAGTCCCGCGCCGCCGCCGACGCCCACGCCGTGGCGAAGGCCGTCCCCGGCGGTCCCGCGGGCGTCCGCGCGGCGGCCAGGCTCGTCCTCGACGAGGCGGCCCGGACGAAGCCGCCGCTGCTTCTCGACTACCTGGCCCTGGTCGACCCCTCCGACTTCACCGAGGTCGGGGACGACTTCACCGGCGAGGCGGTCCTCGCCGTCGCCGCTCGGGTCGGGACGACCCGGTTGATCGACAACATCCCCCTCACCTTCGGAGCCGCCTCGTGACCGGCACAGGCACAGGTACTGGTATACGACTGCACGCGCCCGCCCCGGGCTGGGCCCTCACCGCCGACGTCGTGGTCGTCGGCTCCGGAGTGGCGGGCCTCACCGCGGCCCTGCGCTGCGAGGCGGCGGGTCTGCGGACCGTGGTGGTCACCAAGGCCCGTCTGGACGACGGTTCCACCCGCTGGGCGCAGGGCGGCATCGCCGCGGCCCTCGGCGAGGGCGACACCCCCGAGCAGCACCTCGACGACACCCTGGTGGCGGGCGTGGGCCTGTGCGACGAGGAGGCCGTCCGCATCCTCGTCACCGAGGGCCCCGACGCCGTACGCCGTCTCATCGCGACCGGCGCCCACTTCGACGAGTCCTCCGAGGGCGATCTGGCCCTCACCCGCGAGGGCGGCCACCACCGGCGCCGCATCGCGCACGCGGGCGGCGACGCCACGGGAGCCGAGATCTCCCGCGCCCTGGTCGAGGCGGTCCGCGCGCGTGGTCTGCGCACCGTCGAGAACGCGCTCGTCCTGGACCTCCTCACGGACGCCGACGGCCGCACCGCGGGCGTGACCCTGCACGTGATGGGAGAGGGCCAGCACGACGGCGTGGGGGCCGTGCACGCCCCCGCCGTGGTCCTCGCCACCGGCGGCATGGGACAGGTCTTCTCGGCGACCACCAATCCGTCCGTGTCCACGGGGGACGGCGTCGCGCTCGCCCTGCGCGCCGGGGCCGAGGTCAGCGACCTCGAGTTCGTGCAGTTCCACCCGACGGTGCTCTTCCTCGGCCCGGACGCGGAGGGCCAGCAGCCGCTGGTCTCGGAGGCGGTGCGCGGCGAGGGAGCCCACCTGGTCGACGCCGACGGCGTGCGCTTCATGGTCGGGCGGCACGAGCTCGCCGAGCTGGCGCCCCGGGACATCGTCGCCAAGGGCATCATGCGCCGCATGCAGGAGCGGGACGCCGAGCACATGTTCCTCGACGCCCGGCACTTCGGCGCCGAGATGTGGGAGCACCGCTTCCCGACGATCCTCGCCGCCTGCCGGGCCCATGGCATCGACCCCGTCCACGAGCCGATCCCGATCGCCCCGGCCGCCCACTACGCCTCCGGCGGAGTCCGCACCGACTCCCGGGGCCGCACCACGGTCCCGGGGCTGTACGCGTGCGGGGAGGTGGCCTGCACCGGCGTCCACGGCGCCAACCGGCTCGCCTCCAACTCGCTCCTGGAGGGCCTGGTCTACGCCGAGCGGATCGCCGCCGACATCGCGGGCAGCCGCGCGGAGAACGGTCTGCACGCGCGCGTGCCCGAGCCGGTCCCGCACCCGGAGAAGCCCGCGCACCCGCTGCTGGCGCCCGAGGCACGCTTCGCGATCCAGCGGATCATGTCGGAGGGAGCGGGCGTACTGCGCTCCGCCGAGTCCCTCGCCACCGCCGCCGACCAGCTCCAGCGGCTGCACACCGACGCGCGCGACGCCCTCGACGAGAACGGCAAGACCTCCGAGCCAGGTGTCGACACCTGGGAGGCCACCAACCTCCTGTGCGTGGCACGCGTCCTGGTCGCCGCCGCCCGGCTGCGCGGGGAGACCCGCGGCTGCCACTGGCGGGAGGACCACGCCGACCGGGACGACACACAGTGGCGCCGTCACATCGTCGTACGGCTGAATCCCGACCGGACGCTCGCGGCGCACACCACCGACACAGCAGACTTCCCCCCGACCCTCCCAGGGGGGTCCCCCGAGCCCCAGCCGGCGCTTCGGCATCGTTCTCAGGAGCAGTGACAGCAGTGAGCACCCCCGACCTTCCCCTCGCCCAGAGCGGCGGCTGCGGCGACGGCTGCGGCTGCGGCGCCGAATCGGACGACGCGTACCTGGAGTGCGGGCTCGACCCCGCGCTCGCCCAGCTCCTCGCCGACGCCGGACTCGACCCCCTGGAGGTCGAGGACGTCGCGAACGTCGCCATCCAGGAGGACCTCGACCACGGCGTGGACGTGACGACCGTCGCGACCATCCCCGAGGACGCCGTCTCCACCGCCGACTTCACCGCCCGGGACGCGGGCGTCGTCGCCGGCCTGCGGGTGGCCGAGGCGGTCATCTCCGTGGTCTGCACCGACGAGTTCGAGGTCGAGCGGCACGTGGAGGACGGCGAGCGCGTCGAGGCCGGCCAGAAGCTGCTGAGCGTCACCACCCGCACCCGTGACCTGCTCACGGCCGAACGCAGCGCGCTGAACCTCCTGTGCCGCCTCTCCGGCATCGCGACGGCCACGCGCGCGTGGGCGGACGCCCTGGAGGGCACGGGCACCCGGGTCCGCGACACCCGCAAGACGACGCCGGGTCTGCGCTCCCTGGAGAAGTTCGCCGTGCGCTGCGGCGGCGGCGTCAACCACCGCATGTCCCTCTCGGACGCCGCGCTGGTCAAGGACAACCACGTGGTCGCCGCGGGCGGTGTGGCACAGGCCTTCGAGGCCGTACGGGAGGCTTTCCCCGAGGTTCCGATCGAGGTCGAGGTCGACACGCTGCACCAGCTGCGCGAGGTCGTGGACGCGGGTGCCGACCTCATCCTTCTGGACAACTTCACGCCGGTCGAGTGCGAGGAGGCGGTGGCCATCGTCGACGGCCGGGCGCTGCTGGAGGCCTCCGGGCGGCTCACCCTCGACAACGCCGCGACGTACGCGAAGACGGGCGTCGACTTCCTCGCGGTGGGCGCGCTGACCCACTCCTCCCCGATCCTGGACATCGGCCTGGACCTGCGAGCGGCGGAGTAACCGGGACCATGCTGCTGACCATCGACGTGGGCAACACCCACACCGTCCTCGGCCTCTTCGACGGCGAGGAGATCGTCGAGCACTGGCGCATCTCCACCGACTCGCGCCGCACCGCCGACGAGCTCGCCGTGCTCCTCCAGGGCCTCATGGGCATGCACCCGCTGCTCGGCGAGGAGCTCGGCGACGGGATCGACGGCATCGCGATCTGCGCCACGGTCCCGTCCGTGCTGCACGAACTGCGCGAGGTGACCCGCCGCTACTACGGCGACGTGCCGGCCGTCCTGGTCGAGCCGGGCGTGAAGACCGGCGTGCCGATCCTCACGGACAATCCCAAGGAGGTCGGCGCCGACCGCATCATCAACGCCGTCGCGGCCGTCGAGCTGTACGGCGGGCCCGCGATCGTCGTCGACTTCGGCACGGCGACGACGTTCGACGCGGTCAGCGCCCGCGGCGAGTACATCGGCGGTGTCATCGCGCCCGGCATCGAGATCTCCGTCGACGCGCTCGGGGTCAAGGGCGCGCAGCTGCGGAAGATCGAGGTGGCCCGGCCGCGGGCGGTGATCGGCAAGAACACCGTCGAGGCCATGCAGTCCGGGATCATCTACGGCTTCGCCGGGCAGGTCGACGGGGTCGTCAACCGGATGGCCCGCGAGCTCGCCGGCGACCCCGACGACGTCACCGTCATCGCCACGGGCGGGCTGGCCCCCATGGTGCTCGGCGAGTCCTCGGTCATCGACGAGCACGAGCCGTGGCTCACGCTCATCGGGCTGCGCCTGGTGTACGAGCGGAACGTGTCGCGCATCTGAAACGTGTCGCGCATCTGAGGGGCCTCGCCGCTCCGGCAGCGCCCCGCACCGTCCCGGCCGGGGGCGGCAGCCCCCGTGTCCGGGGGCTGCCGCCCCCGGCCGTTCGGCGCCGCCGCGATGCGGACGCGCCACGATATGCCCGCTATGCGGATTTTGTCTGATTAGCGCGTATCGTCGGCGCATGCCCACGCCATACGGATCCCACGGCGGCATGGCGTTCGGTGCGGAGGAGCTGCGTGTGCTCCGCCGCGCTCTCGCCCTCGCCCTGCAGCCCAGCCCCGCCTCGGCCGAGGACGTCCAGGACTGTCTCCGCCTAGCCGAGTCCGTCGACGAGGCCGCCCGCGAAGGGGCCAGGCTCCGGGCCTTCCTGCTGGCCGACCTGGGCCGCTACCGGGCCGCGCTGCCGGGCTCGGTCGCCGGCTACCTCGCCCTCCTGGAGGAGATGCTCGTGGCCGGCTACCGGCCCGTCCCCGACGACCTCGCGGCGCTGCGGGCGCTGCGCGGCAACCCCGCGGCGGCCGCCCTCCTGGACCGCTGCCGGACTCTCGCCGAACAGGACGTGCGCACCCGGCTGGCGGGCCGCGCCGCCCCGGTGGTCCCGCAGTCCCGCACCCGTCTGCTGGCGCTGCCCGGCGGCCGGGCGGCCGACGAACCCGCGAAGAAGCCGGCGGAGCGGCCCGCCGCCGCGCCGAAGCCGCAGTCCCCGGACAGGTCACCGCGACCGGACAGGCCCATCCCCACTCCGGGTGAGGTCTTCCCCCCGAGGCGCAAGCCCACGCCGCCGCCGGCGAACCCGCCGCAGCAGCTCGCGGCGGGCTAGCTACCCTGGAGGCATGGACTACGTCTCCGCGCTCGTGCCCCCGGTAGTGATGGCCGTGTTCTTCATCGGGCTGATCGTGACGATCGTGAAGACCCAGGGTGGGGCCAACAAGGCCAAGGAGGACGCCGTCGTCGACGCCGCCCTCGCCCGCGCGGAGAGCGCCCCCCGGCCCGCGAAGGACAGCGGGGCCTGACCCGCCCGGCGCGGTTCCGGGCGGGCCCGTGCCCGCCCGCAACGCGTCCCACCTGCTCCTCCCGGCCCCCTGCGGCCCGCTCCCGCCCCTTCGACGGGACACCAGGGCGTACGACTCATACGTTTTTCGAGTCGTACGCCCTTTTTGCCGCCTATCTCCCACTATTGTGCTGAGCGTGCCTCGCCCATTGGGAGAACTCGAAGACGCGGTCATGACGCGGGTGTGGAAGTGGAACCGCCCGGTGACCGTTCGGGAAGTCCTGGAAGACCTTCAACAGGAACGGTCCATCGCGTACACGACGGTGATGACCGTTTTGGACAATCTCCATCAGAAGGGCTGGGTGCGCCGCGAGGCGGAGGGCCGGGCCTATCGATATGAGGCGGTCTCCACCCGAGCCGCCTACGCGGCCGCGCTGATGAACGACGCGTGGTCGCAGAGCGACAACCCGGCGGCCGCTCTCGTCGCCTTCTTCGGCATGATGTCGGCGGAACAGCGCGAAGCCCTGCGGGACGCCGTGCGTATGGTCCAGGGGCCGGAAACCCCCACCGGGCAGAACCCGCAGGAGGGCCCCGCGGACGAGAGCCCCGCCGCCCCCGAGGCCGACGACGGGCGATAGCGTCCGTTCATGCCAGCAGAGCATCCCGCAGAGCATCAGGCAGGGGTTTCGGCGGAGCGTCCGGAAGCCGCGGCAAAAGCCGTCACCGTCCGGCGGGCCAGGACCAGCGATGTCACGGCCGTACGACGCCTCCTGGACCAGAACGTCCGGCGCCGCATCCTGCTCGACAAAGCGACCGTGACGCTTTACGAGGACATCCAGGAGTTCTGGGTCGCGGAACGCGACGACAACGCCGAGGTGGTCGGCTGCGGTGCGCTGCACGTCATGTGGGAAGACCTCGCGGAAGTCCGCACTCTCGCGGTGAACCCTGCGGTCAAGGGCCTCGGGGTCGGACATCAGTTGCTGGAGAAGTTGCTGCAGACCGCGCGCTGGCTCGGCGTTCGACGCGTTTTCTGTCTGACCTTCGAAGTCGACTTCTTCGCGAAGCACGGCTTCGTGGAGATCGGGGAGACACCCGTCGACACCGATGTGTACGCGGAGCTCCTTCGTTCCTATGACGAGGGTGTCGCGGAGTTCCTCGGTCTCGAACGAGTGAAACCGAACACCTTGGGCAACAGCCGGATGCTTCTGCATCTGTGATCGCCCGCCGGTATTCCGGCGGAGTGCACTGCCCAGGTTCCCTATGTCCGAAACGCGCATCTTTCCGGGCCGTCGGGCCGCTGTGAGTCTCCTCCAGGGGTTTGTGTTTTTCCAGCAAAAGCGGTTTGCTTTCCGACGTACTGCAGTACTGCATATAACAGGGGACGGCGAAACGGGTGGACGCCGCAGACCCCCGGCCCTGAAGTTATCGATGAAAGGAAATCCGGTGGCACAGAAGGTTCAGGTCCTTCTTGTCGACGACCTCGACGGTGGCGAGGCGGACGAGACCGTGACGTTCGCGCTGGACGGCAAGACGTACGAAATCGATCTCACGACCGCCAATGCGGACAAGCTCCGTGGCCTTCTCGACCCCTACGTGAAGGGTGGCCGTCGCACCGGAGGCCGCGCTTCTGGAGGCCGCGGAAAGGCCCGCGTCGCTTCCGGTGGTGGCAGCCAGGACACCGCGCAGATCCGTGCCTGGGCCAAGGAGAACGGCTACGAGGTCAACGACCGTGGCCGAGTTCCCGCGTCCATTCGCGAGGCCTACGAGAAGGCCAACGGCTGAGCGCACGCGCGCCGCAGCCTCACGCGATGGCAGTGCGTCGCCATCGTGTCCACGAGTCGTACGAGATCGGGGGCGCCCCCACCGCCCCCTCCGACCGCTCGGCCGCCCAGGGCCGACAGTGTCGGCAGGGTCGGCTCGACCTCGCAGCCGGGCTCCGGGGGCCGCAGCCAGACGGCGGCCCTTCGTGAGCCCAGGCGTGTTCGCGCCCCCGGCGCGGGCCGTGCGGCGGCTCCGGCCGTCCGCTCCTCTCCCGGCGCCGCGGGCGCTCCGGTGCCGTGCCCGTGCGGCGGCCCGGCCGTGCGGTCGGCGGGCGGCCCGTCGGCGCCCCATGGAGGCGTCGGGGCCTCGATACTCCCGCCCGCACCGATGGCCGTCAGGTCCAGCGGCAGATCCCCCCACTCCAGCCAGTCGAGCAGGCCGGGCAGCTCGTCCGCGCTGCCCGCGGCCGCCAGCAGCAGCATCCGCCCGCCGCGCAGGGCCACCGGAGACGTGGGACCCAGATGCCGCAGCGCCGCGCACCCCGCCTCCGCCGGGACCTCCAGGACGTCGAACCGCAGCCCGGTGACGAGTCGCAGCGGCGGGCCGGGCACTGCCGTCCACCCCAGTTCGTTCTCGTACCAGTGCCGCACCGGATCGTCCGGGCCGAGCGGCCGGCGAGGGAGAGGGACGGTGGGGACCATGCCAGGAGAAACCGCCGGAAGCCGCCCCGGGTTACGCTGTGTATTCCTGTGAATGCGCAGAGTGCCGATTCGGGGGGCGCGTGAGGCCGGTCGGCGGCGCAAGGATGTTCGCCCATAGCGGAGGGAACCGGTGCGCGCGGCATGGAGTGTCAGTGCGTGCGGGTAAGACATCCCTAGTGGGAGAGGCGACACGCATGGCTCGGGCATCTCACGTTCGCCATCGGCGTACAGCTGGAGAGGGTATCTGCCTGGCCTGCGGGAACATCGTCTCGCACCATCGGGTTGGAGCATATGTCGGCGTTCGGGGTCAGGAGGCCAAGGACGGTGTCGGCAGTTGGAATGAGCGGTCCCCGCTTGCGGGACTAAGCTGCGGAAGGACAGGGAGGGGAGCGTCCCCTTACTGCCTGACCGCTCTGAGGAGCGATTAACGATGTTCGAGAGGTTCACCGACCGCGCGCGGCGGGTTGTCGTCCTGGCTCAGGAAGAAGCCCGGATGCTCAACCACAACTACATCGGCACCGAGCACATCCTCCTGGGCCTGATCCACGAGGGTGAAGGTGTCGCCGCAAAGGCCCTGGAGAGCCTCGGCATTTCGCTTGAGGCGGTCCGCCAGCAGGTGGAGGAGATCATCGGTCAGGGCCAGCAGGCTCCGTCCGGTCACATCCCCTTCACCCCCCGTGCCAAGAAGGTCCTGGAGCTGTCGCTCCGCGAGGCTCTTCAGCTGGGCCACAACTACATCGGCACGGAGCACATCCTGCTCGGCCTGATCCGTGAGGGCGAGGGCGTCGCCGCCCAGGTCCTGGTCAAGCTGGGCGCAGACCTCAACCGGGTGCGGCAGCAGGTCATCCAGCTGCTCTCCGGATACCAGGGCAAGGAGACCGCCGCGGCCGGCGGTCCTGCCGAGGGCACCCCCTCCACGTCCCTGGTCCTCGACCAGTTCGGCCGGAACCTCACCCAGGCCGCTCGCGAGTCCAAGCTCGACCCGGTCATCGGGCGCGAGAAGGAGATCGAGCGGGTCATGCAGGTGCTGTCCCGCCGCACCAAGAACAACCCGGTCCTCATCGGTGAGCCCGGCGTCGGCAAGACCGCCGTCGTCGAGGGCCTCGCCCAGGCCATCGTCAAGGGCGAGGTGCCCGAGACCCTCAAGGACAAGCACCTCTACACCCTGGACCTCGGTGCGCTGGTCGCCGGCTCCCGCTACCGCGGTGACTTCGAGGAGCGCCTGAAGAAGGTGCTCAAGGAGATCCGCACCCGCGGCGACATCATCCTGTTCATCGACGAGCTCCACACGCTGGTCGGTGCGGGTGCCGCCGAGGGCGCCATCGACGCCGCTTCGATCCTGAAGCCGATGCTGGCGCGCGGTGAACTCCAGACCATCGGTGCGACCACGCTCGACGAGTACCGCAAGCACCTGGAGAAGGACGCGGCCCTGGAGCGCCGCTTCCAGCCCATCCAGGTCGCGGAGCCGTCCCTGCCGCACACCATCGAGATCCTCAAGGGTCTGCGCGACCGGTACGAGGCGCACCACCGCGTCTCCATCACCGACGAGGCACTGGTGCAGGCCGCCACCCTGGCCGACCGGTACATCTCGGACCGCTTCCTGCCGGACAAGGCGATCGACCTGATCGACGAGGCCGGTTCCCGGATGCGCATCCGCCGGATGACCGCGCCGCCGGACCTCCGCGAGTTCGACGAGAAGATCGCCGGCGTCCGCCGCGACAAGGAGTCCGCGATCGACTCGCAGGACTTCGAGAAGGCCGCGTCCCTGCGCGACAAGGAGAAGCAGCTCCTGGCCGCCAAGGCCAAGCGGGAGAAGGAGTGGAAGGCCGGCGACATGGACGTCGTCGCCGAGGTCGACGGCGAGCTGATCGCCGAGGTCCTCGCGACCGCCACCGGCATCCCGGTCTTCAAGCTGACCGAGGAGGAGTCCTCGCGTCTGCTCCGCATGGAGGACGAGCTCCACAAGCGGGTCATCGGGCAGAAGGACGCCATCAAGGCGCTCTCGCAGGCGATCCGTCGTACGCGAGCGGGTCTGAAGGACCCGAAGCGTCCCGGTGGTTCGTTCATCTTCGCGGGCCCGTCGGGTGTCGGTAAGACCGAGCTCTCGAAGACCCTCGCCGAGTTCCTCTTCGGTGACGAGGACGCGCTGATCTCCCTCGACATGTCGGAGTTCAGCGAGAAGCACACGGTGTCGCGTCTCTTCGGTTCGCCCCCCGGATACGTGGGCTACGAAGAGGGCGGCCAGCTGACCGAGAAGGTCCGTCGCAAGCCGTTCTCCGTCGTCCTGTTCGACGAGGTGGAGAAGGCCCACCCGGACATCTTCAACTCGCTGCTGCAGATCCTGGAGGACGGTCGCCTGACCGACTCCCAGGGCCGGGTCGTGGACTTCAAGAACACGGTCATCATCATGACGACCAACCTCGGCACCCGGGACATCTCCAAGGGCTTCAACCTCGGCTTCGCGGCCGCGGGTGACGTCAAGACCGGCTACGAGCGCATGAAGGCCAAGGTCAACGACGAGCTGAAGCAGCACTTCCGCCCGGAGTTCCTGAACCGTGTCGACGACACGGTGGTCTTCCACCAGCTCACCGAGGAAGACATCATCCAGATCGTCGACCTCATGATCGCCAAGGTGGACGAGCGGCTGAAGGACCGGGACATGGGCATCGAGCTCAGCCCGACCGCCAAGTCGCTCCTCGCGAAGAAGGGGTACGACCCCGTCCTGGGCGCCCGGCCGCTGCGCCGGACCATCCAGCGCGAGATCGAGGACGTCCTCTCCGAGAAGATCCTCTTCGGGGAGTTGCGTCCCGGCCACATCGTGGTCGTCGACACGGAGGGCGAGGGCGACGCCAAGACCTTCACCTTCCGGGGCGAGGAGAAGTCCGCGCTCCCCGACGTCCCGCCGATCGAGCAGGCGGCCGGCGGTGCCGGGCCGAACCTGAGCAAGGACGCGTGACACCGCGCCCGCGCGGAGCATGACAGCGGCGCCCGACCGGGCGTCACGAGGGTGGCCCCCCGGAACCACGGTTTCGGGGGGCCACCCTTTTGTGCGAGAAGGGCCCTAGAACTCTCCGGGCCTCAGCACGCGCCCGTTGGCCTCGATCACCAGCCCGGGGTGATGGCCCAGCGGGGACAGGTCGAGCGGGGCGTTCCGCGGGTAGTGGAGGGTGAGGCGGACGAGCGAGGGAAATACCCGGGCGAGATCCACCGCGGAACCGCCGCGGCCCACCGATCTCAGCGTCAGACTTCGAATTCCGGGCAAGGGGTCGAGTTCGCGCGGTTTGCGGGGAAGCAACTCAAGACCTTCGATACTGGGCGGCTCGATCTGCCGGGGCAGGTACAGAGAAGGCAGCGAGAAGTCCAGGCTGTGCAGTGAAGGGGCCCTCGAAGCCGCGAGGAGCAGTGAGTGCGCGTCGCAGTCGCCCTGCACGACGAGTTCCTCCAGCAAAGGCCACTGACCGAGTTCGTTGATCACTATCGGTATCTGACTGGCGACGCGCAGATTCCGTACGTTCGGATGTCCGGCGGGCAAAGGGATATCGCTGTCGAGAAGACTTCCCACCAAGGACAGGGACGTGAGCCGGTCGAGGCGCTGAAGGGAAGCCAGATCCGCCTTCCGCACTTCGTGGAGTTCCAGGACCAGTGAGGTGAGCGCCAGTCCTTCCAGCGCGGACAGGTCCCGTACCCGCGGGCAGGTGGTGAGCCGCAGGGAAGTCAGCCCGGACAACTGCCGTGCGAAGGAGAGGGAGGCCAGGCGTGGATTGTCGACCACTTCGATTTCCCGAATGCCTTCGTGCGGCAGGACCGCGCGGAGTTCTCCGTCGTCGAGCGGTGCGTCCACGACCAGCCGGCCGATGGGCCCGCAGTGACGCAGCGCGGCCGTCATACCGTCGTCGACGACGATGACCTGGTCGTCCGCCAGATCCATGTGGGCGAGGACCTCGCGGGCGTAGTCGTCCGCCGGATAGCGCGGCCACGCCGTGGTGAGGACGGCGCGGACCTCCGGGGAGGGGTGCGGGGCGAACCGTCGCAGCAGGGGCATCGACGCGGGACCACCGATGTCGCGGACCAACTGCACCACCGTTTCGGCCTGTTCGGGGCTCAGTTCCTCGGGCCCGGGGACGAGCGGCAGTACATACGGGCCGAGGGATGTCAGTTTGGCGGCCAGGGTGGCGTCGGCCGGCGGGATCAGCGCCCGGACGCGGTCGGCGATCTCTTCCCGCACCTCCTCGTCCAGCACCACCGCGCTGATCGCGCACCGGGCCGCCAGGACGTGGATGTCGCCGCGGGTCCTGTCGTCCTCGGCCCGGTCGCCCCGCTCCACCAACCCCTCGACCAGACGCCGGACTTCGCCGCGATGGCAGTGGCCGACGGCCAGCAGGACGATGTCCTGCCACTGTTCGTCGGCCGCGTGCTGCAGCAGCTCGCCCAGACCGTCGCTCTCCTGGAGCTCCTTCGCCGCGAGATAGTCCTGGAAGGTGCGGTGGATGAACTGGACGACCTTCTCGTTGCGTTCCTGGAGGAGGCCGCTGCGGTTGAGCAGGTGGACGAGTACGTCCTGCGGAGTGCCCTGGTCGCGGACCTGGGGCATGCCGCGCATCGCGAGCTCGATCTGCCGTGCCGCCTGGGCGTGGGTGAACTCGACGTGCCCGCTGCGCGCGAGCCAGGCCGCGATGGTCTGGAGGAGCTGCTGGTGCTCCTCGACGCCCAGGCTGATGCCCTCCGGCGCGCCGACCCTGCGCAGGGTGTCCCGGCCGCCGAGGAGCATGGTCAGGGCGGCGTTGTAGAGGGACCAGCGGGATTCGGGCAGGAACCCCCTGCGGCGGCGGTGCAGTGCGCAGACGACGCCGGCCAGCAGCGGGGTGCGGGCCAGTGAGCGCAGCGTCGTGTTGTGCCGCAACTCCCGTTCCAGGGCCTGTTCCAGGGCGCGCAGATTCTCGTCCTCGGCGGCGGCCCGGTGGGCGTCGCGGAAGCCCGCGCATTCGAGGCGGGCCGCGTTGTGCCACGCCTTGGAGAAGGCCAGGATGTCGTCGTCCCGCATGGGCAGCAGGCGGAGTTCCTCGAAGTGCTCCGAGGCCAGCCAGTCGCTGGCGACGGCGAGGGGCCGCACGGTGACCAGGCAGCGGTTGTGCGGGTACATGCTCAGCAGGTCGGTCAGACGGCGCCGTGCCGCGTCCCGCTCGGCCGGCGGCACCTCGTCGATCCCGTCGACCAGGATGAGGGCGCGGCCGGCCTCCAGCACGCGGCGCGCCCATCCCTCCGGGACCCCGTCGAGGGGGAGTTCGGCGACCGAGGGAAGCTGCTGGGGCGAGGGGAAGGCCATGCCGAGGGTGGGCAGGCTGCGCATGGGGACGACGAAGGGCACCAGGTCGTTCAGTTCGGCGAGTTCGTGGCCGAGTGCCCCGCACGCCGCGTGGGAGGCGAGCCACCACACCAGGGTGGTCTTGCCAGCTCCGGCCTCACCGCGCAGCAGGGTCTTCGGGCGGCCGGCGAGGAGGTCGTTCACCCGGCGCGGCACGACGACGGAGCCCTGCGCGGGTGTGGGACCGGAGGGGCGTGCGGTGGGCACGGCCTCCAGGCTCAGATACGCGGTGTCGAGATCCCAGGTGGTCTCGGTGGTGCCGAGTTCGTCGATCCCGAAGATCTCGATCTTGCGGTAGCGGGTCCGCAGCGCGCGTGCGTAGTGCCGCTCGAACTCCTCGTCCCGGAGGTGGAATCCTGTCACCGGCTCCAGGACGGGCGGCACATGGCCCGGTTCGGCACCCATCACATGGCGGGGGAAGTCCGGCGCCTCCAGGATGCGTGACACGGGTACGGCCTCGACGCGGCGGTGGTCCCGGCCGTCCGGGACCTCCGTCACCACGCCGATGAGGACGGCCCCGGCGAACACGGGAGCCCCGGACAGTCCGGCGAGCGGTGACTCCCCGCGCCGGGGCGGGGCGACCGGCGGCCTGTCGAACTCGCACACCAGCGTCGACCGGATCCGCCCCGCCATGGGGAGCACGGTCCCCGTCAGCTGGTCGAACTCCAGGTGCTGTTCGGGCCCGTACCGTCCTACGGCGGGGAAGCCGACGGTCTGGCAGCCGGGCAGCGGGTCCGTGGTGTCGAGGACACCCCAGCGCAGCCGGGCGAGCGCCCACTTCTCCGGGGCGACCAGTTCCTCCCCGGTGAGCAGCAGCGCCACGTCGCTCTCCTCGTCCCGCCAGATCGCCCGGCCCGGGATCGGCCGCTCGCTGTCCGGGTGGACCGTGCGGATCCATTCCTTGTCCCGCAGGACGTGTGCGCTGGTCAGCACGAGGCGCGGGGACAGCATCACGCCGCTGCCCTGCGAGCCCGCCAGGACCACCACGGTCCGTTCGGCCGCCGAGCGCAGCATCACGGGGCCGTGGAGGAGCCGCGGCCGAAGGCGGCGACACTTCCCTCGGTCTCGTTGCTCACCTTCAGTGGCGCGCCGGTCCGGGCGTCCTGGGCCCGCAGGGTGAAGGACACCTTGTGCGTACGGCTGCCGGCGCGGGTGCCGTCGATGTTCGCGTCCACCACCCAGGCGCGCACCTTGGCGCCGGCCTTCATCTCCTTGCGCAGCTCTACGGTGAACTCCATCTGGATGTCGCCCAGTTCGAAGACGATGTCCTGTCCGGCCGCGTTGCGCGACGCGAGCAGCAGCTCGTCGCGGATGCTCCGTACGGCGTCGGACAGTCCGATGCGCGTCTCGTCGGGGTTGCTCATGGTCTCCCTCTTGCTGGTTCGGGCAGGACGCCGGTGACGTCCGGCTCCTCGTTCTCCGCGCCGCGCCGCACACCGGGCGGTCACGTCTGCTGGGTCCAGGTCGTTCCGCCGAGGTGGCGCTGGGGCTGATGGACGACAGTCTGCTCCGGGAGCTGGTCGACGCCGCACAACTCGCCCTCCCCGCCCGGGACGACGAGCAGCTCCCGCAGGCCGTGGGCGGCCTTCAGAGGGGAGACGTCCAGTCGGGTGCGGGTGGTGACGTCACCGATGATGTGCAGCTTCGTCAGGTGCGGGAAAACCGCCGGGACTCTCTCCAGGTCGAGGGTCCCGGCCATGTCGTCGAGGAGGAAGAGGTCGGTGACGCCGGGGAGTTCCAGGGAGTCCGGGCACAGCGCGAACAGGCTCACGCTCATCTGGAGATGGACGAGTTCGGGCAGTGTGGCCACGGCCGACCAGCCGTGGAGGAACCGGGTGTCCGCGGGCCAGCCGCTCGCGAGGAAAGCGAAGGTCAGCTCCTTCAGATGGCGCAGCGTCGCCAGCGGGCGCAGGTCCGGCTCGGGGCCCAGGCCGCCGAGGATCAGTGCCTCGATGGTCTGTCCGGTCAGGGCCGACAGGTCGGTCAGGTGCGGGCAGGCGTCGATCTCCAGGCGGGTCAGCGTCGTCGCCCCGCCGAGGAAGGAGATGTCGGTGAGGGTGCTGTTGCTCCGGATGCACAGATGGGTGGGCGGGACCTCCGAGACGTACGCCCGTAACTGGTCGGCGGGCAGGTCGCCCTGGACGTCGACCATGGGGCGCCCGCCCAGCGCCCGCAGCGCCCGCAGTTGTGCGGCTTCGGTGACCAGGAAGTAGACCTCGTGCGGGTCGACCTGGGCGATGACCTCGCGGGCGAAGCGCTCGGTGTCGAACCGGGACCAGCTCCTGACGATCCGGTCGCGGACCCGCGGGGAGTCGTGGCAGGCGAATCGGGTGAGGTACGGGATCGCCGCGTCCGACGCCAGGTGCAGCGCGGTCGCGACGACGGCGCCGGCCTCCTCGACGCTGAGTTCCTCGGGCCCCGGGAGCAGGTCCAGGACGAGGGGGCCGACGGTGGCGAGTTCGACGGCCTCCTGCGAGGTGGACGGCGGGATCAGTGTGCTCGTGCGTTCCTTGACCGCGAGCCGGACGGCCGGGTCGAGTTCGGCGGCGTGCTCCAGGCAGGCGGCGGCCAGCAGGAACACCCTGTTGCGCACCGGAACGTCCGTGGTCCGGTCGCCCACGGCGAGCAACTCGGTCAAGATGTCGGCCCGTTCGCGCGGCCTGCTGTGGGCCACGGCCATCCGGATGACGTCCTCCCACTGGTCGTCGGCCGCGTGCTCGATCAGCAGGCCGATGTCCCACACCTCCACGGCCGCTCGTGCTCCCAGATAGTCCTGGAAGGTGCGGTGGATGAAGTCGACGGCGCCGGGGGCCGGTTCGCGCAACAGGCCGCTGCGCAGGAGGAGATGGCGGAAGACGGCCGTCGCGTCGCCCAGGGCTGCCGCGGCGGGCACCGAGGGGAGGGCCTCCTCGATGATCTGCTCGGCGCGTTCGCGGTCGAGTTCGGTACGACCGTTGCGGATCAGCCAGTACGCGAGCCGCTGGAGCAGCTGGGTCTGCGGCTCCTGCTGCAGTTCGAGTGTCAGGATGTCGCGCTCCCGATCCCGGCGCGTCAGCAGCATGGTCAGCGCGGCCTCGTACAACTCCTTGCGTCCTTGCGGGAGATAGCCGCGCCGGTCGCGGTGGAGCGCGCAGATGAGCCCGCACATGAGCGGGTTGGTGGCGAGCCGGCCGAGATCCCCCTTGCTGCGTACGGCGGTCAGCAACTGGGTCTTGTACGTGGTGAGGGCCTCGTCCTCGTCCGGGCTGCCGATCCGTGCGGCGGTGTGCCAGCGCTCGATGAACGCGGCGACGTCCGCCGGGCTCATCGCGGAGAGGGTGAGCTCGGCGAAGTCGTCGTCCGTGAGCCAGTTCTCGCGCACCGCCGAAGGCCGCGAGGTGACCAGCCAGCGGTTGCCGGGATAGGCGCTGATGAGGTCGCTGAGCCAGACACGGGTCCGCTCCCGTTCCGAGTCGGGCACCTCGTCGATGCCGTCGACGAGGACCAGTCCGCGCCGGGAGCCGAGGACCCGGTCCGCCCAGCCGTCCGGCTGGCCGGCGGCGAGCGGGCAGCCGGTGGCCTCCAGGAAGCGGTCGGGCACGGGGAGCCGCTCCCCGTGCCGGGTGAGGGTGCGCAGGGGGAGCACGAAGGGGACCCTCTCGTGCAGGTACGACATCGGGCCCTCCGGTGCCGAGCGGGCGGCGGAGACGGCCAGCCACTGGACGAGGGTGGTCTTGCCGGAGCCGGCGACCCCGCGCAGCAGGACGCGTTCGTGGGCGGCAAGGGCCTGGTCGGCGGGGCGCGAGTCGAAGCGTTCGAGGTGGCGCCGGCCCGTCTCGGTCTTCGCCGGGGCCGGGACCGCCCGCGCGCCGCGGGTGTCCGCGTCGGCGGGCCGCCGGTGGGGGGCGGTCGTGGGCGGGTGCGTGCCGGACGCCTCTTCCGCGGATGTGGTGCCGGCGGTCTCCCCGGGTGCCGGGCCGCCGGTCTCCCCGGGCGCCGTGCCGTCGTTCCGCCCGAGGACCGGGCGGGAGGCGGTGAACGTGCCGGGCCGCACATAGCCGAGGAGTCGCTTGCGCGGGGCGGTCGCCTCCAGGCTCAGGTACGCGGCGTCCAGCGGCCACTTGCCGGGGGAGTTGGTCAGGTCGATCCCGTAGATCGTGAGCTGCCCCTGCTTCTTGGCGACATAGGCGAGGTAGCGGCGCTCGAAAGAGGTGTCGCGTGCGTCGGGCCGCGGGACACGGGTGATCAGCTCGTCGAGTTTCGCGACGAGCTCGGCCAGCAGGCGGGTCTGTTCCACCAGCGTGCGCGCCACGAACGTGGAGCGCTGGGTGAAGAAGTGCATGACATGGACGCAGGCCCACTCGGTCAGGGAGTCGAGGAAGAAGGAGGCGTCGGCGGAGAGGTCCCCGGTGGGGGCTCGGTGGTGGAGCTTGCGGGCCAGCTCGCGGTGGCCGAGCCGGACGGCCTGGACGTCGTCCATGTCGAGGTCGCCGAGGGCGAGCAGCTTGCGGGACAGCGCGTCCGTGACCGCCGTCTCCTCGTCGGGCGGGAAGGGGCGCTCGCCGGGTGAGTCGAGCGCCGCCCGGACCAGCTGGGCGGCGAGGCGGCGGACGTCCTTCTCGGTGAGCGTGCGTTTCTCTCCGCGGAAGGAGACCAGGGCCGAGAGGCGTACCGGCTCGTCCACGAGGCCGGCTCCCGGGCCGTCGCGCCGGAAGAGTTTCTTGACCACAGGCGCGATGAGGCTCGACGCCAGTTTCGTGCCCAGTACCGACGGATCCATACGGCCTCCCCCAAGAGCCCTGAACCAGGCAAGCAGAGTAGCCCCGGTCACATTCCCGGGGGGCTTGATCTTGCCGTCCGGTGACATGGCGCACAGGCGTTTTGTCCGGTACTAACCTGCCTAGTGGACAGAGTAAAACGGACATTCAGGACCTTTGACCCAGGGCCCTCGGGACGGTTCGCGTGCCGCGGGGCTGAAGGGCCATGAAGGGCTTTTTCCAGCGGGCGCAGCCCTCCGAAGTGCGGTTAAACCGTGTTTCGGGCGAGGAAAACGGCAGATCCGGTACGGGATGTCCGAACTGTCAAGGTTCATTAAGTTTTCGGGTGAAGTACGACCTAACGTCGTAGGTCACACTGTTTGGGGGTCTGTGGGGTGGCGGGTTACCAAGGTGATGGGCCGCTCGCCGGACGACATGTCCACCGGGCGGTTTCCCGAGTCCCAGTCCCCGTTCCCGCGAGGTCCTCACATGTCGAAGCGCGTCACGTCCCGTCAGTCCCGTACGTCCCTGATTCGCACCCGGGCCGCCGTCCTGGCCGTGGGCCTCGGAGCCACGGCCGTACTGGGCGCCGGGGTCGCGAGCGCCGCCGAGACCGGGCTGAACAGTGCCGGCACCGTCAAGGCCGCGAGCACCGTCCAGGCCAAGTCCGCCGCCGCCAAGAAGGGCGCCTCCTGGGTCGACCCGGTGAAGCGATACGCCCTGTCCGCCAGCTTCAACCAGGCCGGCGGCATGTGGGCCCACAAGCACTCCGGCCAGGACTTCGCCGTGCCGCAGGGCACCCAGGTCGTCGCCGCGCACGGCGGCACCGTCGTCAAGGCCGGCCCCAACGGCGCCGGTGACGGTCCCGCGTACGGCAACGCCATCGTCATCAAGCACGGCAACGGCACGTACTCGCAGTACGCCCACCTGTCGCGCATCGACGTGCGGATAGGCCAGGTCGTCGGCACCGGTCAGCACATCGCGCTGTCCGGCAACACCGGCAACTCCAGCGGCCCGCACCTGCACTTCGAGATCCGTACCACCCCGAACTACGGGTCCGCGATCGACCCCGTCGCCTTCCTGCGCGCTCAGGGTGTCGTCGTCTGATCACCTGACCCCCACAGGGTGATCACCCCGTAGGTGTGGCCGGGCGTCCCGAAAGGGGCGCCCGGCCTCATGCGTCGGCGCCGCCGTTGGCCTGTGTCACCAGGTCGATCGCGACCTCCAGGACCGCCTTGCGCTTGTCCTCGGGGTCGCCCTCGACGTCCCTGAGGACGAACATCCCGGCGTGCATGGAGAAGAGCGCGCTGATGCACCGGACCTGGTCCTTCAGGTCGGCGTCCGGCTCCTTGAGCAGGTCGACCATCCGGATCATGCGGTCCTTGAAGTCCTCGCCCGTGCGCAGTTCGCGCACCGTCGCCTGGTTCTCCTGCATGAAGCGGAAGAGTGGGGCCGCCTCGGCGAGGGCGTCGCTGTAGCGGTGCAGGATCTCCTGCTTCGTCGCCAGCGTGCGCGGCTGCTGCGCCCCCCATTCGATCAGCTCGTCCATGGGCCGGGACAGGTCCTGGAAGAGGCTGATGAGGATGTCTTCCTTGGTCTTGAAGTGGTAGTAGAGCGCCGCCTTCGTCACGTCGAGATGCTCGGCGATCTCGCGGAGCGAGGTCTTCTCGTAGCCCCGCTCGGAGAAGAGTTCGAGGGCCACGTCCTGGATGCGCTGGCGGGTGTCGCCGCGGCGCTGTCGCTTGGTGCCGTCCATGGTGCCGCCCATCCTCTTACTCCTCGCGCTCCCTGAAAACTTACCTGTCGACCGGCTGGTAAAACTACTTAAACTTACTTGACGCCCGGCTAGTTCGGGGTCTAGTTTCCCTGAGTGTAGTCAACTTGCCGGTCGGCAAGTAAGTAGTCGAGGGGCGGCGGCCGCACCAGAGGGCGGCGCCGGTACTCAGGGGAGTGGGAAAACGATGGCGGACACCACGGCAGCGGCCGCACCGGTCGCCGAGGACGGCGGGAAACAGCCGCGCAGCGTACGGGTCGTACTGCTCGCGCTCATGATCGCGATGCTGCTCGCGATGCTCGACAACATGATCGTCGGTACGGCGATGCCCACGATCGTCGGTGAACTGGGCGGGCTGGAGCACCTGTCCTGGGTCGTCACCGCGTACACGCTCGCGACCGCGGCCTCGACCCCGATCTGGGGCAAGCTCGGCGACATGTACGGGCGCAAGGGCGCCTTCATGACCTCGATCGTGATCTTCCTGATCGGCTCCGCGCTCAGCGGCATGTCCCAGGACATGGGGCAGCTCATCGGCTTCCGCGCCATCCAGGGTCTCGGTGCCGGCGGTCTCATGGTCGGTGTCATGGCGATCATCGGCGACCTGATCCCGCCGCGGGAGCGCGGCAAGTACCAGGGCATGATGGCCGGCGTCATGGCCTTCGCCATGATCCTCGGCCCGCTGGTCGGCGGCTCCATCACCGACCACTGGGGCTGGCGCTGGTCCTTCTACATCAACCTTCCGCTCGGCGTCGTCGCGCTCCTCGCGGTCAGCGCCGTGCTGCACCTGCCCAGGAAGCGGGTCGAGGCGAAGATCGACTACCTCGGCGCCGGCCTGCTGGCGCTCGGCATCTCGTCGATCGTGCTGGTCACCACCTGGGGCGGCACCGAGTACTCCTGGGGCTCCGCGCGGATCATGGAGCTGATCGGCATCGGCGTCGCGGCACTCGTCGGCTTCGTCTTCTGGCAGACCCGCGCCGCCGCGCCGATCATGCCCCTGCACATCTTCCGCAGCCGCAACTTCACCCTGATGTCCGTCATCGGCTTCATCACCGGCTTCGTGATGTTCGGTGCGGTGCTCTTCCTCCCGCTGTACCAGCAGTCCGTGCAGGGTGCGTCCGCGACCAACTCCGGTCTGCTGCTCCTGCCGATGCTCGGCGCGATGCTCGCCGTGTCGATGGTCGCGGGCCGGGTCACCACCAACAGCGGCCGCTACAAGGTCTTCCCGCTCGTCGGCAGCGTCCTGATGATCGTCGGGCTGTTCCTGCTCGCCCAGATGGACACCGGGACGACCCGCCTGACCTCCGGTCTGTACATGGCGGTGCTCGGCGCGGGCATGGGCTGCCTGATGCAGATCACCATGCTGGTCGCGCAGAACAGTGTGGAGATGAAGGACATGGGTGTCGCGTCCTCCTCGACCACCCTGTTCCGGACCCTCGGTTCCTCCTTCGGCGTCGCCATCATGGGCGCCCTGTTCAACCACCGGGTGCAGGACGTGATGGCCGAGCGGGCCGGAGCACTCGGCTCCAAGGTGACGGAGCAGTCCGCGCAGCTCGACGCGGCCAGCCTGGCGAAGCTGCCCACCGCGGCGCGCGAGGCCTACCAGTACGCGGTCTCCTCCGGTACGCACTCCGCGTTCCTGCTCGGGTCCGTGGTGGCGGTGGTGGCGCTGGTCGCCGCCGTGTTCGTCAAGGAGGTCCCGCTGAAGGGGGCGGGCGCGCCCAAGCCGGAGGACGGCGCGGTGCAGGACGCGGCCCCCGCGGCGAGCATCGCCGAGGCGGTCTGACCCTCCGCGAACCCCACGGGTTCCGCGAGCTCCGGTCCGGCGAACTCCACCCCGAGTGCCGCGAGCTCCGGGGTTCGGCGAGATCCACCCGAGTTCCACGCGTACTCGGACCGAAGGCCCCCGGCGTTGTCCGCCCCGGGGGCCTTCTCCCGTCTCCGGCCCCGGTCCGTGACGGACCGGGGGGCCTGCCGCCGGGCCCGCGACGGACCGGGCGCTCCGGCGCCGCCGGGAGACGGCCGCGGCGGTGTCGGTGCCGCGTGCCACCATCGGGAGCGTGGACAGGATGCGGCAGCTGCGGCTGGCCAAGGACGCGATGGACCGGGACTGGGCCGAGCCCGGCCTCGATCTCGACGCGCTGGCCGCGCACGCCGGGTACTCGCGCTATCACTTCATCCGCGCCTTCAAGGCGGCGTACGGCGAGACACCCGGCCAGTATCTGACGCACCGCCGCATCGAGCGGGCTGAGGAGATGCTGCGCACGGCGAACCTCTCGGTCACCGACATCTGCCACCTGGTCGGGTTCAGCAGCCTCGGCACCTTCTCGGCGAGCTTCAAGACGTGGACCGGACTGACACCGAGCGAGTACCGCGCGAAGCACGTGCGGAAGGGGGCCGCCCTCATCCCCGGCTGCTACGCCATGTTGTGGGCGGGCGGCTTCCGGCGCAGGGCCGCTTCCCCGCCCGCCGAGGACCGCAACTCTGAAGAAGCACCCTGAGCGGGCCCGCGCCTACGGTGGCGAGCAGGAGCTGGTGCCGGACGGGCAGCAGTGGACGACAGGAGAGCAGAGCCATGATCAAGGGCCTGGGCATCACCACCGTCTGGACGTTCGACCAGGAGCGGACCAAGGCCTTCTTCACCGAGAAGCTCGACTTCGAGGTGCGCAACGACCTGGCCATGGGGTCCATGCGGTGGATCACCGTGGGGGCCAAGGACCAGCCGGACGTCGAGCTCGCGCTGATGAGCCTGGACGGCCCGGGGCTCGACCCGGAGTCCGCGGAGGCGCTGAAGAAGCTGGTCGGCAAGGGCGCGCTGGGCGCGGGCGCCTTCCGCACCGACGACTGCCGCGGTGACTACGAGAAGTTCAAGGCGCGCGGAGTGGAGTTCCTCCAGGACCCCCAGGAGCGGCCGTACGGAATCGAGGCGATCTTCCGCGACGACAACGGCAACTGGTACTCGCTCACCCAGCGCAGCGAGGAGCTCGACTTCTCGAAGGACTTCGGCTGCTGAGCATTCCCACGCGCCGCGGCAGGCCCCGGCCGGTGAGGGTTCCGGGGCCGCCGGACCCTCACTTGCCGGAGGCCGACGGCAGCATCGGATAGCTCCCGGTGTTCGTCGGGGCGTGCTCCGGCAGCCACAGCACCGCGACCGCACCCTCCGCGGGCACCTCGTCCGGAGCCCCGGCGGGCCGTACGTTGCGGAACGTCAGCCGGGCCCCGAGCACCCGGGCCTGCCCCGCGGCGATCGTGAGGCCCAGCCCGTGCCCGTGGCCGGCGCGGTCGGTGCTGCCCGTACGGAAGCGGCTCGGGCCCTCGGCGAGGAGCTTCTCCGGGAAGCCGGGGCCGTGGTCGCGGACACGGATGACACGGCCCTCGACCGTGACCTCGACGGGCGGCCTGCCGTGCCGGGAGGCGTTCGCGAGGAGGTTGAACAGGACACGCTCCAGACGCCGCGGGTCGGTCGTGACCTCCGACTCGTGGACCACGCGCACCTCGACGCCCGCGTCCTTCGCGGCCACGCGGCGCGTGACGAACTCGCCGAGCATGATGTCCTGCAGCTCGGCCCGTTCGGAGGCGCCGTCGAGGCGGGCGACCTCCAGGACGTCCTCGACGAGCGTGCGCATGGCCTGCGCCCGGTCCCGGACGAGTTCGGTGGGACGGCCGGGCGGCAACAGCTCCGCCGCCGTCAGCAGCCCGGTCACCGGCGTGCGCAGCTCGTGGGCGATGTCGGCGGTCACCCGGCGCTCCGCCTCGATGCGCTGCTGGAGCGCGTCCGCCATCGCGTCGACGGCCCGCGCCAGGTCGTCGGTCTCGTCGCGCACGACACCGCCGATCGCGTCCCGCACCCGCACGTCGGTGTCGCCCTTGGCGACCTGGTTCGCGGCGGCCGCGGCCTTGCGCAGCCGGCGTGACAGCTGGCCGCCGATGAGCACGCCGAGCGCGCTGCCGCCGAACACGACCGCGATGGACCCGATGATCAGGGCCTGGTCGAGGTC
The DNA here is from genome assembly GCF_055558435.1 of Streptomyces sp. NPDC025784. NCBI lineage: Bacteria > Bacillati > Actinomycetota > Actinomycetes > Kitasatosporales > Streptomycetaceae > Streptomyces > Streptomyces sp. NPDC025784. Next base: position 26,368 of record NZ_JBVHMN010000016.1, on the reverse strand, counting down.
CTTCATGACGTCCGCGTTGCGGTCGGTGAACCGCTCGTGCCAGGACAGCACCCGGCCGTCCCTGAGCGGTACGGCGGCCCAGATGTCGGGTACCCCGTGCGTGCCCTCGGAGATGTAGGTCGCCCGCCGGCCGTGCGAGACGCTCTCCAGCAGTTCACTGGGTATCGACGGGTCGTCGATCTTGGCCCCGAAGGGCGGCGGCCGGCCGGGTCCGTACATGCGCTGGGCGAGCTGGATGCGCTCGTCCGCGAGGTCCCGCGAGTTGTCGAGCATCGACACCCGGGCCGCGTTGTGCACGACCAGGCTCAGCGCGATCGCGACGAGCGCGCCGACCAGGGCGATCGCCGTGCTCAGCTTCCAGCGGATGCCGGTGCGGATGTTCGTGCCCGAGTCGGAGCCGTCGTCCGCGGCACCGCCTGGACGCGGGCGCGCGCCCGCACCCGCCCGTCCGCCCGGAACCGCGCCGGTACCCGTCCGTCCGCCCGGAACCGGGCCCGCGTCCGTCCGTCCGCCCGGAGCCGGGCGCCCGGCCGGACCACCGGACCCCGGACGCTGAAATATCCCCCGCATACCCCTGCTCAGGCCTTCAACTTGTAGCCGAAGCCGCGGACCGTCTCGATCCGGTCCTGGCCGATCTTCGTACGCAGCCGCTGCACGTGCACGTCGACGACGCGGGTGTCACCGCCCCAGCCGTAGTCCCACACGCGTTCGAGCAGCTTGTCGCGGCTCAGCACCGTACCCGGCGCGGCGGAGAACTCCAGCAGCAGCCGCATCTCGGTGGGCGTCAGCGCCACCTGCGCACCGCTTCTGCGCACCTCCATGCCCTCGGTGTCGATCTCCAGATCACCGAAGGCGAGGACCCCGCCGTCCACCGGGGCCGGTTCGTCGGCCGCCGCGCCCCGCCCGCCGTTGGCGTGCCCGAAGCGGCGCAGCACCGCGCGGATACGGGCGACCAGGACGGCCCCGTCGAAGGGTTTGGTCACATAGTCGTCGGCGCCGGCCTCCAGACCGAGCACGACGTCGATCGAGTCGGCGCGCGCGGACAGCATGATCACGGGGACGGTCGACTCGTCCCGGATGCGGCGGCACAGCGAGACCCCGTCGAGCCCGGGGACCATCACGTCCAGCAGGGCGATGTCCGGGCGGTCGGCACGGAACGCCTCCAGGCCGGACAGCCCGTCGGGCATGGCGGTCACCGCGAAGCCGTCGCGTTCCAGGGCGAGTTGCGTGGCCTCCCGGATGACGTCGTCGTCCTCGACGAACAGGACGTGGGTCTGCTCTGCCATCCGTCTGCTCTCAGTTCGCCTCGGGCGAGGGCGAGTTGGCGCCGCCCACCGCGTTGCTGTAGTCGTTGTGGATCCGGGACTCCTCGGTGAAGCGGGTCGCGGACCAGTCGTAGGTGATCACTTCTTCGCTGGAGGGGTACGACACCGGGTCGCCCTTCTCGTACAGCTGCTGGGTGACCACCAGATCGCCGCGGTCTATCTCCGCGTAGACCGGCGGCTCCTCGGCCTTGAACACATTCTGGTATCTGCCGTTGGCCTCGCGGTACACGTACGAGCCGATACCGACGGCGTCGCCGCAGGTCATCACGTTGACCACGACGTCGTTCGAGGAGCTCTTGGTGAGGTTGCCGTACGACACGTCGACGGGGTACTCGTCGCCGACGCACGGCTTCAGGTCGCGCTTGACCGCCGCGCTGACCCCCGGGTCGTTCTTGACCAGCCGGACGGCGTCGACGCGCCGTGCCGCCCTGCTCGGCGAGGCGGCGGCCGTGGGCGTGGCGGCGCCCTTCGCGACGGCGTCTCCGCCCGCCGGGCCCTCGTCGCGGGCGCCGGTGCCACCGGTGGCGCAGGCGCTCACGAAAAGGCCGAGGGCGGTGAGCACGGCCGTGGCCGTGCTCCCCGCCTTCAGGACCTGACTGGCCCGACTTTCTAGGCCGCGCAACGCTCCCGCTCCTCACCCGGTTCGAGCGCGCGGGCGCCGCGCTCCGCGAGGTCGCGGCTCTCCAGCTCCTCGCGGAGCCGGGCCAGCGCCCGGTGCAGCGTGCTCTTGACCGTTCCGGCCGACATGCCGAGGGCGGCGGCCGTCTCCTCCGTGGACATCTGCTCCCAGTGTCGCAGCACCACGACACTGCGTTGCTTGGGAGCGAGAACCTTCATGATGTCCATCAGCAGCGCGCGGTCCGCGTGCTGCTCGGTGGAGTCCTCGACGCTGGCGTCCGGAAGCTGCTCGGTGGGCACCTCTTCGAGCTTGCGGGCCCGCCACCACTCGGTCCGGGTGTTGATCATGACGCGGCGCAGGTAGGCGTCGGCCAGCCGCTTGTCCGCGATACCGTCCCAGCGGCCGTACGTCCGCACGAGCGCGGTCTGCAGCAGGTCCTGCGCGTCGACCGGGTCGGGGACCAGGCGGCGGGCACTGCGCAGCAGCGCGTCCTGCCGGGTACGGACGTACTCCTCGAATTCGAGCACCTCGCCCTGCGCCATGATCAACCGCCTCCATCCCCGTTTCCGACCTGCCTGCTGCCGGTTGTCCGTCTGCTGTCGCATCGCCGGCGTGCCGCGGTCTGTGCGGCCGCTCCTGCGGTACGGCAATGAAGCTACGGAGGCGTTGTCACGGGGTTGTCCGAGACAGCCTGCGGCAAGCAATCGGCTGTCCGTCGGTTGTGTAACGGATGTAGGCGCGGGGTAAGGGAGAGGCTGCTTTCTGCCCGTACTGGTCCCGTTGTGGGTGTTTTTGTCAGGTCAGGGGGAGTCGATACAGAGCGCCGGGGAGCGGCTCCACCAGTCCGTCGGCGACGAGTCCGTCGAGCGCGCGTGCCCGCTGCACCGGTTCGCCCCACACGCGGTCAAGTGCCGCCTGAGGTACGGGCGCGACCGCTTCCCGCAGCACGGCGAGCAGCTTTCCGCGCACCTGCCGGTCCGTGCCGGCGTACGTCTGACCGCGCCGCGGTGGGCCCTGGTGCTCCGGCTTGCCCGCCAACTGCCACGCGCACTGCGAGGCGATGGGGCAGCGGTGACAGGTCTCGTTCTTCGCCGTGCAGACGAGTGCGCCGAGCTCCATGGAGGCGGCGGCCCAGCGGGACGCCGTGTGCTCGTCCTCGGGCAGCAGCGCCCGCGCGAGCTTGCGCTCGGCCGCGGTGGTGGCGTTCGGCGGGTACTGGACGCCGGTGACGGCCCGCGCGAACACCCGTCGCACATTCGTGTCCAGCACGGCGTGCCGCTGGCCGTAGGCGAAGGACGCGACCGCCGCCGCCGTGTACTCCCCGATGCCGGGCAGTGCCAGCAGCTGGGCGTGCTCCGCCGGTACGTCGCCGCCGTGCCGCTCCGTTATGGCCACCGCGGCGCCGTGCAGGCGCAGCGCACGCCGTGGGTAGCCGAGCCGGCCCCAGGCGCGGACGGCCTCTCCCGGGGCCTCCTTCGCCAGGTCGGCGGGGCGGGGCCAGCGGGCCAGCCACTGCTCGTACACGGGGAGTACGCGGTTGACCGGGGTCTGCTGGAGCATGAACTCGCTGACCATCACTCCCCAGGGACCGGCGTCGGGGCGCCGCCACGGGAGGTCACGGGCGTGCTCGTCGAACCAGGCGATGACGGGTGCGTGGAGCGTCTCGCCGGAGGCGTTCTGGGTGGGTTTGGTGGGTGCAGTCATGGCTCTGTCGATCCTGCCAGATCTTTGCAGCCCGTCCGGCGATTGAGCGCGCGCCCGTCCGGGCCGTCACGGCGTCCGGGTGCGAAGTCCGCAGGTACCGGACGGGTGGGGGCGGAGGGGGTGAAAACTCGCCAGGTCCCGGGATGATGATCCGGAAAAGTTGCCGACAGGGCGGCGGGTGCGGCAAGTCGCGGCGCCGATCTCTCGTACAGTTTGCGCCGTGGGATCTCTGCGCAATCCTGTCGGGCCGCTTCCCTCCACCATCTACTGGCGTCGGAGGGCCGTTCTGCTGTCTGTGGTCGCGCTGTTGGCGCTGCTCATCGTATGGGTGGTCGGTTCCGGCGGCGGAGGCGGAAAGCACGACAACGGCGGGTCCAACGGCAAGAACCCCGCGCCCACCATCACTCCCGGCCCCTCCGGTTCGGGGCCCGCGATCAGCCAACACCCGGGCGGGCGCGACGAGTCGAGTGGCAGTGGCAGCGGTGGCGGCGGTGACGAGGGCGGCGACGGTGACGGCGACGCGAGCGGCGGCGGTTCCGCCGGCGGTGCCGGTTCCGGCGGCTCCGAGGAGAGCGGCGGCGGAGCCGGAGGCGGCTCGGACGACGGGTCCAAGAACGGCGGCGGATCGGGGGACCGGCTCCCGGCCGGCTCCACCCTCCCCAACTGCACCCCCGGCAATGTGAAGTTGACGCTGCACAGCGAACACAACAGCTACGCTCCCGACGAGACCCCCACGATCGATCTCATCGCCAAGAACTCCTCGGGCAGCGCCTGCAAGCTCGATCTCGGCCCCGGGAACACCGTGCTGACGATCACTCAGGCCGGGAGCGACGACGACATCTGGGCCTCGGACGACTGCCCGAAGGGCGGCAGCCGGCTGTACCGCGTGCCCGCCGACGACCAGCTGATCTACAAGGTGAAGTGGGACCGCAAGGCCAGCGCCCCCGAGTGCGCCACGCCTCCGGCGGGTTCGGCGTCCGCGGGCACGTACCTGGTGGAGGCGAAGGCGCCCGGACTGGCCAAGGCGCAGACGTCGTTCGTCCTGGCCAAGGACTGAGCGAGGGCCGAGCGAGGAGTGGGTCCGGGAGCTCGGCGTGAGTGCCGACCCCGGGCGCGGCGCCCGCACGGCGCGCCGAGCCAGGAGCTGCGTCCTGCCCGCCTGTCGCCCCCGAGGGCCGTGCCCGGGGCGCGCGCCGGCCTCGAACGCTCAGGTTCCGGGTGGCGCGCCCAAGCCCGGGACGCGGCCCGCGGGCCGAAGGGAGGGGGCCGGCCCGAGCGGTGAAGAACCTGAGGGCCGAGGGTCCGGCGATCCGCCGGACCGGCTAGACGTACCGCTCCAGGATCGACGACTCGGCCAGGCGGGACAGGCCCTCGCGGACGCTGCGCGCCCGTGCCTCGCCCACGCCGTCGACCGTCTGGAGGTCGTCCACGCTGGCCGCGAGCAGCTTCTGCAGCCCGCCGAAGTGCTCGACGAGCCGGTCGATGATCGCGCCGGGCAGCCGGGGCACCTTCGCGAGCAGCCGGAAGCCGCGCGGCGAGACCGCGGAGTCCAGCGCCTCGGGGGAGCCGGTGTAGCCCAACGCCCTCGCCACGGTGGAGAGTTCGAGGAGCTCCGCGTGGGTCAGCGCGTCCAGCTCGGACAGTGCCTCGTCGACCGTGCGGGAGCGCTTGGCGGTCGGCTCCGGTACGTAGTCCCGTACGACGAGCTCGCGCTCGGGCTCCACGCCCGCGATCAACTCGTCCAGCTGGAGCGCGAGAAGACGCCCGTCGGTGCCCAGTTCGACCACGTACTCGGCGATCTCGGTGGCGATGCGGCGGACCATCTCCAGACGCTGGGCGACCGCCGAGACGTCCCGGACGGTGACGAGGTCCTCGATCTCCAGCGCGGACAGTGTGCCCGCGACCTCGTCGAGGCGGAGCTTGTAGCGCTCCAGGGTCGCGAGCGCCTGGTTGGCGCGGGAGAGGATCGCGGCGGAGTCCTCCAGGACCCGGCGCTGACCGTCGACGTACAGCGCGATCAGGCGCATCGACTGGGAGACCGAGACGACGGGGAAGCCGACCTGCTTGCTCACCCGGTCCGCGGTGCGGTGCCGCGTGCCCGTCTCCTCCGTGGGGATCGTCGGGTCGGGCACCAGCTGCACGCCCGCACGGAGGATCTTGGTGATGTCCTTGTCGAGGACGATGCCGCCGTCGAGCTTGCACAGTTCGCGCAGCCGCGTGGCGGTGAACTCGACATCCAGGACAAAACCGCCCGTACACATCGCTTCGACGGTCTTGTCGGATCCCAGCACGATGAGTCCGCCCGTGTTGCCGCGGAGAATCCGCTCGAGCCCGTCGCGCAGGGCCGTGCCGGGTGCCACGGCGCTCAGTGAGGCGCGCATCAGGCCATCGGCACCGGAGCTCCCACCGGACTTTCCGGGAGCTGCTGCCCGGTCGTTGGCTGCCACTGCACTCCTCCGGTCGCAGGTTTCCGGTCGCCCTCGGTTCGTACGGACGGGCGAGACCAGGGCAAAGTCTACCGGCGCTCTTCCTCCTCCCGTGGGGCCTCTCGACGACGGGAGCGAGGAAGGACCCGCAGCGCGTCGCCCATGTCGGCGACTTCCAGGACCTTCATACCGGGAGGGATCTTGCCCGGGTCGGCCGGTACGAGGGCGTGCGTGAAGCCCAGGCGGTGCGCTTCGGAGAGCCTGCGCTGGACGCCCGTGACCCGTCTGACCTCGCCCGCGAGCCCCACCTCGCCGATCGCCACGAGGTTCTTGGGGAGCGGGGTGTCACTCGCGGCCGAGGCGAGCGCGAGCGCGATCGCGAGGTCCGCGGCGGGCTCGGAGAGCTTCACGCCGCCGACCGTCGCCGAGTAGATGTCCCGCTTGCCGAGGGCGCTGATCCTTCCGCGCTGCTCCAGGACGGCGAGCATCATCGAGACCCGGGAGGTCTCCAGGCCGGACGTCGTCCGGCGCGGGGAGGGGATCTGCGAGTCCACGGTGAGTGCCTGCACTTCGGCGACCAGGGGGCGGCGGCCTTCGAGCGTGACCGTGAGGCAGGTCCCGGGCACCGGCTCGTCGCGGCGCGTCAGGAACAGGCCCGAAGGGTCCGCGAGGCCCGTGATGCCCTCGTCGTGCAGCTCGAAGCAGCCGACCTCGTCCGTCGTCCCGTACCGGTTCTTCACTCCTCGGACGAGCCGGAGGCGGGCGTGCCGGTCGCCCTCGAAGTGCAGCACGACGTCCACGAGGTGTTCGAGCAGGCGGGGGCCCGCGATGGCGCCGTCCTTGGTGACGTGGCCCACGAGGAGGGTGGACATGCCCCGCTCCTTGGAGGCGCGGATGAGCGCTCCGGCGACCTCGCGCACCTGTGCCATGCCACCGGGGGCGCCGTCGATCTCCGGGGAGGCGACGGTCTGCACCGAGTCCATGATGAGCAGGGACGGCTTCACCGCGTCCAAGTGGCCGAGAACGGCCGCCAGATCGGTCTCCGCGGCGAGATAGAGGTGGTCGTCGATCGCCTTGATGCGGTCGGCGCGCAGCCGGACCTGGCTCGCCGACTCCTCGCCGGTCACATACAGCGTGCGGTGCTCGTCGCTGGCCGACTTCGCGGCGACGTCGAGCAGGAGGGTGGACTTGCCGACGCCGGGCTCGCCCGCGACCAGGACGACCGCGCCGGGCACCAGTCCGCCGCCGAGGACCCGGTCCAGCTCGGGCACGCCGGTGGAGCGGGCGGTGGCCTGACGGCCGTCCACCTGCCCGATCGGTACCGCGGAGGTGGTGACGCGGCCCGGCGCCGTGGTGCGCACGGCGGGCGCGCCGTACTCCTCGATCGTCCCCCATGCCTGGCACTCGGGGCAGCGGCCGAGCCACTTGGCCGTCTGCCAGCCGCACTCGGTGCAGCGGTAGGACGGCCGGTCCTTCGCGGTTTTCGTTCGGGCAGCCATGACGGAACCGTAACCGAGCCCACTGACACCCCGGCCTGGACCTGTGGGGAAGGCCGGGAAGCGGGGCCCGGCGGTGAGCGGGCGCTCGGCCGGGGCGGTGGCCAGGCGCTCGGCCGGGGCGTCCGCCGGGCCGCTGCTTCCCGGTCCGCCGGCGCACCCGGCTGGGGTATCTGCCATCGCCGCCCGTGACGGCCTGGGCCACGGGATCGGAGGTTCGTGTACACGATTGAGGGATCGTTTCACCCGTACGGATTAAATGTGCTCAAGGGGGAAGAAGGGGCCACCTCAGGGCGCCTACGGTCGCACGGGTGATGAGCAGCAGTCCGGAGACCACCACGCACACCACCGGCGCACACCGGGCGCACGGACCCGCCCGCAAGCGGGTGGCGGCGCCCCGTGGCGCGAGCACCCGCACCCTGGCCCAGCGTCCTCCCGCGCGCTACGAACCGTACCTGGACGGCCTGTTCACCTACTGCCTGAGCGTGCTGTGCGACCACGACTCGGCCACCGCCGCCCTCGGCGACGTCCTCGCGCTGGCCGAGCGCCGGAGCCCGCGCGGGCCCGAGTCCGCGGCCGATTGCCGCGCCTGGCTGTACGCGCTGGCCCGCTGGTCCTGTCTGCGCAAGCTCACCGAAGCCCGGCGCAGACGCCAGGCGGCGCACGCCTCCGGGCGGCGCGCGGCCCACCGGTCGCACCAGGACGCCGCCGACCGGCGCGCGGCCGAGGCGCTGGGCGGCACCGTGTCCGAGGAGGTCAGGGCGCGGCGCCAGCGCGAACTCGCCCTGCTCGCCTGGCCGGAGGCCGCCGGCACCACTCCGGAGCAGCGCGAGGCGCTCGAACTCGCCGTGCGTCACCAGCTCGCCGCCCACGAGGTCGCCGCCGTCCTCGGCATGGACCTCGCCGCCGCCCGCGAGCTGCTCGGCTCCGCCGCCTGCGAGGTCGAACGCACCCGCGCCGCGCTCGCCGTGGTCGAGACCGGCGCCTGCCCCAGCGTCGCCCGCCTCACCGGCGACAACCAGCTCGTCCTGAGTGCCGCCCTGCGCTGCGAGCTGGTCCGGCACGTCGACGACTGCCCCCGCTGCCGCCGCACCGCCGAGCGCGCGGTCCCCGGCACCTGGCCCGGCACCAGCGTCACCCCCGCCGCCCTGCCCGTCCTGGAGGCGCCCCGCCGGGCGCTGCACACCGCGATGGCCCACGCACCGCGCGCGCGAAGCGGCGCTCCGCGCTTCGACCGGCGCGGTTTCCCGATGGACCCCAAGGACCACGCGGCCCGCCGGGACCGGCTCCGCGCGCGTGCCGTCACGACGACGGTCGTCGCCACCGTCGTCGCCGCACCGGTGCTCGCTCTCTGGGCGGCCTACCGGGGCGCGCCCCTCACCGGTGAGGGGACCGACGGCCGCCCGGTCACCGCGAGCGAGGCGCACGGCCCCGACGGCATGGACGGCGACGGGGCGGGCGGCTACGAGAACGCGGGCAACGCCAGCGCCCGGCCCGACGCACGCTTCACCAAGGGCAGCCGCTCACCGGACGTCTCCGTGGAGGTCGTCAGTGCCCCCGGAAGCACCCCGGGGCAGGGCGCCGGGCAGCTCGCCGTGACGGCGGGCAACAGTGGAGACACCACCCTCATCACGCTGACCGCGTCCGGGAGTTCACCGGTCCACTGGTCCGCCCGCACCGGAGCCTCGTGGCTCTACCTGAGCCAGTCCGCGGGGACCCTCCACCCGGGTGAGTCGGTGACGGTCAAGGTGTACGTCGATCATCTCCGGGAGCCGGTCGGCCACTGGAGCGCGCAGGTGGCGATCGCCCCCGCGGACGCCGTGGTCACGATCGCCGGCTACGGCAACGCGGGGCCCTCCGGTCCCGGGGGCCACGACCCGGCGCCGACGCCCAGCGACCCGGTCCCGACCGACCCCGGCTCGACCCCGCCACCGTCCGACCCCGACCCGTCGCCGACGCCGTCCGACCCGACGACCTCCCCGACGCCCACCGGTCCGACGCCGTCGGACCCGGGCGGCTCGACGCCGCCGCCGAGCGACAGCGGCGCGCCGACCCTGTCGTCGTAGGACGTGCCCATACGGCCCCGGGGCCGTCGTCCGGGCCCGACGCACCGGGGGCGGATGCTCTTCGGCCCTGGCGTCCCGGCCCGCCGTGCCCGCGGGCGTGGACGCGCCCCGTGCCCCTTCTCAGCCCGTCGGATCCGCCGGGTGCGGTGCCAGCAGCGGCAGCTGCGACGCCAGCCGCTCCTCGCAGAGCTCGACGAGGCGGTCGTACCCCGCCTTGCCCATGAGCTCGATCAGCTCCGGGCGGTACGACACGTACACCGGGTCGCCCGCGCCGTGCGCGGAGGTCGCCGAGGTGCACCACCAGTGCAGGTCGTGGCCGCCGGGGCCCCAGCCGCGCCGGTCGTACTCGCCGATGGAGACCTGGAGCACCCGGGTGTCGTCGGGCCGGTCGATCCACTCGTACGTCCGGCGGACCGGCAGCTGCCAGCAGACGTCCGGCTTGGTCTCCAGCGGCTCCCGGCCCTCCTTCAGGGCGAGGATGTGCAGCGAGCAGCCCGCGCCGCCCGCGAAGCCCGGACGGTTCTGGAAGATGCACGAGCCCTGGTACGGGCGCGTCTGGCGGTCGCCGTCCTCGTCCTCGGAGACCCAGCCGGTCTTCGTGCCCACGTCATGGTGCTGCCAGATGTCCGGCGTGAGGCGCGCCACGTGCTCGGCCACCCGCTTCTCGTCGTCCTCGTCCGAGAAGTGCGCCCCCAGCGTGCAGCAGCCGTCGTCGGCGCGGCCCGCCTGGATGCCCTGGCAGCCGCTTCCGAAGATGCAGTTCCAGCGAGAGGTCAGCCATGTCAGATCGCAGCGGAAGACCTGCTCGTCATCGGCGGGATCTGGAAATTCCACCCATGCGCGAGCGAAGTCGAGTCCCTTCTCGTCGGACACGGCGGCCTTCGTCGGGGACTTCTTGGGCTTGGGCGCCTTCGTCTGCGAAGAACCCTTGGCTGATTTGTCGGGCTTCGCCTTTTTCGTCTTTGGCACCCGTCCAGGGTAAGTCGCTTCTGCCCGCTCCGGGGACGGCCGACGGCCGTGAGGGCAGTAGCGTTCCGTATATGAGACTCGGTGTCCTCGACGTGGGTTCGAACACGGTGCATCTGCTGGTGGTGGACGCCCACCCCGGCGCCCGCCCGCTGCCCGCGCACTCGCACAAGGCCGACCTGCGGCTCGCCCAACTGCTCGACGGGAGCGGGGCGATCGACCCCGCGGGTGTCGACAAACTGGTCGAAACGGTCCAGGGTGCGCTGGAGGCCGCCGAGGACAAGGGCGTCGAGGCGCTGCTGCCCTTCGCCACGTCCGCGGTCCGCGAGGCGCGCAACGCCGACGACGTCCTGGCCCGGGTCCAGGCCGAGACCGGCGTGGAGCTCCAGGTCCTGACCGGCGAGGAGGAGGCCAGACTCACCTTCCTCGCCGCCCGCCGCTGGTTCGGCTGGTCCGCGGGCAAGCTCCTCGTCCTCGACATCGGCGGCGGCTCCCTGGAGATCGCGTACGGCATGGACGAGGAGCCGGACGCGGCGGTGTCCCTGCCGCTCGGCGCGGGGCGGCTCACCGCCGGCTGGCTGCCCACGGACCCGGCCGATCCGGCCGACGTGAAGGCGCTGCGCCGCCATGTGCGGGCGCAGATCGCCCGCACGGTCGGAGAGTTCAGCCGCTTCGGCGCCCCCGACCACGTGGTCGCCACCTCCAAGACGTTCAAGCAGCTCGCCCGCATCGCCGGCGCCGCACGCTCCACGGAGGGCCTCTACGTCCAGCGCGAGCTGAAGCGACGGGCCCTGGAGGACTGGGTGCCGCGTCTCGCCTCGATGACCGGGGAGGAGCGCGCGGAGCTCCCGGGCGTCTCTCCCGGCCGCTCGGCCCAGCTCCTCGCGGGCGCGCTCGTCGCCGAGGGCGCGATGGATCTCTTCGGCGTCGAAACCCTGGAGGTCTGCCCCTGGGCCCTCCGCGAGGGCGTCATCCTCCGCCGCCTGGACCACATGCCCTCGGAGTGACCCCCCGGCGACACCGGGCCCGCCCGCGTGGGCGTGGCCCGGGTCCGGCGGGCTCAGGGGCGCGGGGAACCGCGCACCCGGCGGCACCGGGCGGTTTCGGGCGAGCCTGGTCCGGGTCCGGCGGGGGTTAGGGGCGCGGGGAACTGCGCACTCAGCGGCACCGGGCGGTTTCGGGCGAGCATGGTCCGCGCTCGGCGGACCCAGGGCGGCTGGCGATGCGGGGTGACCGCGGCACGGTGGGGGCCGGGGGCGCAGTTCCCCGCGCCCAGGCCGGGTGGTCGCAACCCGCACTGATCCGTGCGGGCCCCTCGCCCCCGGGAACCGGACGAACCATCCCGGAACCCCGCCCTCAGAAACAGGACGAAACGCCCCCGCGTCACCGAGACCCCCACCACGTGACGGACCCCACCCCCGGCGCGAAGAGACCGGGAGACCACGGGTCACGGCCCTTGACGCCCCCGGCCGGAAGCCCACCACCCACGGCCCCCGGCCGGAGCCAACCCGTACTCTGTCCCTCGTGGCAGAACCAGTCGTACGCATCCCGGATGCGAAGGTCGCGTTGTCCACGGCCTCCGTGTACCCGGAGTCGACGGCGACGGCCTTCGAGATCGCCGCACGCCTCGGCTACGACGGAGTCGAGGTCATGGTGTGGACCGACCCGGTCAGCCAGGACATCGAGGCACTGCGCAGGCTCAGCGACTACCACCAGATCCCGGTCCTCGCCGTACACGCCCCCTGCCTGCTGATCACCCAGCGGGTGTGGTCCACCGACCCGTGGGTCAAGCTCCAGCGCGCCCGCGCGGCGGCGGAGAAGCTGGGCGCGTCGACCGTCGTGGTGCACCCCCCGTTCCGCTGGCAGCGCCAGTACGCGCGCGACTTCGTCAGCGGGATCTGGCGGATGGCCCATGAGACGGACGTACGGTTCGCCGTCGAGAACATGTACCCCTGGCGCTACCGCGACCGCGAGATGCTCGCGTACGCCCCCGAGTGGGACGTGACGAAGGACGACTACCGGCACTTCACGATCGACCTCAGCCACACCGCGACGGCCCGTACCGACGCCCTGCAGATGATCGACCGCATGGCCGACCGCCTCGGCCATGTCCACCTCGCCGACGGCAACGGCTCCAACAAGGACGAGCACCTGGTCCCGGGCCGCGGTACCCAGCCCTGCGCGGAGCTGCTCGAACGCCTCGCGCTGTCCGGGTTCGACGGCCACGTCGTCATCGAGGTCAACACCCGCCGCGCGATGTCCGGCGCCGAGCGCGAGGCCGACCTGGCCGAGGCCCTGGCCTTCACCCGGCTCCACCTCGCCTCCGCGGTGAAGGTGCCCCGCCGGTGACGGACGCCACGCCCCGCCGCGGCCGGGGGCGCCCCTCCCGTACGCAGACCCAGGCGGCCCCCGCCACCCGCGACCAGATCCTGGAGGCGGCCCGCGCCGAGTTCTCCGAGCGCGGCTACGAGAAGGCCTCGGTCCGGGGCATCGCGAAGGCCGCCGGGGTGGACTCCGCGCTCGTGCACCACTACTTCGGCACCAAGGAACAGGTCTTCGAGGCGGCCATCGAGGTCGCCTTCGCGCCCGCCCTGGCCGCTCCGGCCGCCATCGCGGACGGCCCCCTCGACGGCGTCGGCGAACGACTCACCCGCTTCGTGTTCGGTGTCTGGGAGAACCCGGCCACCCGCACCCCGCTCCTCGCGATCGTGCGCTCCGCCGTGAACAACGAAGCGGCCGCCGCCGTCTTCCGCCGCCTCGTGACCGCCCAGCTGCTGCGCCGCATCGTCCAGCAGCTCGACCTCCCCGACGCCGAGCTGCGCGCCGAGCTCGCCGCCGCCCAGCTCGTCGGCATCGCGATGCTGCGCTACGTGATCAAGATAGAGCCGCTGGCGTCGGCCGACCTGGAGCGGATCGTGGCGCGGGTGGCGCCGGTGGTCCAGGGACACTTGACGAACCCCTGAGCGATCGGCCCCCCGTGCGGCTCACCGCTGTTTCACTCGACGTACGCCGATGTCCGGACCCGTCGGTCGGGGTGCGCTCGGCGACCGAGATGTGTGTCCCGTATTTCGGACCGCCTGTCCGGATCCTGGAGCACCGGCGTACGCTCGACCCAGTCATAACTCTCCGAAGGAGCGAGCGACGATGCCCGAGCTGAGGTCCCGCACAGTCACCCACGGCCGCAACATGGCGGGCGCCCGCGCCCTTATGCGCGCCTCCGGTGTACCGGGCGCGGACATCGGGCGGAAGCCGATCATCGCGGTCGCCAACTCCTTCACGGAGTTCGTGCCGGGCCACACCCACCTCCAGCCGGTCGGCCGGATCGTCAGCGAGGCGATCAGGGAGGCGGGCGGCATCCCGCGCGAGTTCAACACGATCGCCGTCGACGACGGCATCGCCATGGGCCACGGCGGCATGCTCTACAGCCTGCCCTCCCGCGACCTGATCGCCGACAGCGTCGAGTACATGGTCGAGGCCCACTGCGCCGACGCGCTGATCTGCATCTCCAACTGCGACAAGATCACCCCGGGCATGCTGAACGCCGCCCTGCGGCTGAACATCCCGACGGTCTTCGTCTCCGGCGGCCCGATGGAGTCCGGCCGCGCGACCCTCGTCGACGGCACGGTCCGCACGCTCGACCTGGTCGACGCGATCTCCGACGCGGTGAACGACAAGATCTCGGACGAGGACATCCTCCGCATCGAGGAGAACGCCTGCCCGACCTGCGGCTCGTGTTCCGGCATGTTCACCGCCAACTCGATGAACTGCCTGACCGAGGCGATCGGCCTCTCCCTCCCGGGCAACGGCTCGGTCCTGGCCACGCACACCGCCCGCAAGGCGCTGTACGAGAACGCCGCCCGCACGGTCATGGACATCACCCGCCGCTACTACGAGCAGGACGACGAGACCGTCCTGCCCCGCAACGTCGCCACCTTCGCGGCCTTCGAGAACGCGATGGCCCTCGACATCGCGATGGGCGGCTCGACCAACACGATCCTGCACCTGCTGGCGGCGGCGCAGGAGGCGGGCCTCCCCTTCGGCCTGGAGGAGATCAACGAGGTCTCGCGCCGAGTGCCCTGCCTCGCCAAGGTCGCCCCGAACGTGGCGAAGGACCGCACGTACTACATGGAGGACGTGCACCGCGCCGGCGGCATCCCCGCGCTGCTGGGCGAACTGCACCGCGCGGGCCTGCTGAACGAGGACGTGCACGCCGTGCACAGCCCGTCCCTGGCCGACTGGCTCAAGACGTGGGACGTGCGCGGCGGCTCCCCGTCCGCCGAGGCGGTCGAGCTGTGGCACGCGGCCCCCGGCTGTGTCCGCTCCGCCGAGGCCTTCTCCCAGTCCGAGCGCTGGGAGGCCCTCGACGAGGACGCCGAGGGCGGCTGCATCCGCTCCGCCGAGCACGCGTACTCCAAGGACGGCGGCCTGGCGGTCCTCAAGGGCAACCTCGCCGTCGACGGCTGCGTGGTGAAGACGGCCGGCGTCGACGAGTCCATCTGGACCTTCGAGGGCCCGGCGGTCGTCTGCGAGTCGCAGGAGGAGGCCGTTCAGAAGATCCTCACCCAGCAGGTCAAGGAGGGCGACGTCGTCGTCATCCGCTACGAGGGCCCCAAGGGCGGCCCGGGCATGCAGGAGATGCTGTACCCGACCTCGTACCTGAAGGGCCGTGGCCTGGGCAAGGCGTGTGCCCTGGTCACCGACGGCCGCTTCTCCGGCGGCACTTCGGGCCTGTCCATCGGCCACGCTTCCCCGGAGGCGGCCGCGGGCGGCACCATCGCCCTGGTGCGGGACGGCGACCGCATCCGCATCGACATCCCGAACCGCTCGATCGATCTGCTGGTGGCGGAGGAGGAACTGGACGCCCGCCGCGAGGCCCTGAACGGCGTGTACGCCCCCGCGAACCGCGACCGCAAGGTCTCCGCCGCCCTGCGCGCCTACGCCGCGATGGCGACCAGCGCGGACAAGGGCGCGGTGCGCGACGTCTCGAAGCTGGGCTGAGCCGGCCGGCGGCCACGACGGCCGCCCGGACCGACAGCCGTGCGAGGGGCCGCTCCTTCAGGAGCGGCCTCTTCGCTTTCCCTCTCGCCCGGGCGTGAGGGGCGTCACGAGGTGGTCGCGTCGGAACCCCGGGGCCCGTACCTCACCACGCAGAGGGATCGCGGGCGTCGACCGCGAACAGCGAGCCGTCCGGGGCGGTCCCGTAGACCCTGCCCGGGGCGGCGACCGGAGCGGGAAGCACATTGACGAGGGAGCCCCGCCGGTCGCCCAGGCGTGCCTTCGTCTGGCCGAGCAGGGTGCCGCGCGCCGCGTCGACCGCGAGGAGCCTGCCGTCCACGGCGCTCAGGTACAACCGGTTCCCGGCCACGACGGGCGCGGACGCCCAGCTGACGGACGTCTCCGCCCGCCACAGCTGCTTCGACGTCCTGGTGTCGACGGCCACCAGCGCGCCGCCGTCGGCCAGTAGATAGACGGTGTCGCCGGCCACGGCGGCCTGCGCGCCGGGCAGCGGGAAGCGCAGCGCGACCCGCTCGGCCGTGCGGTGGGCGACGTCGTAGCGGACGACGGCGTCGGTGTAGCTGTCGGTGGCCGTCGAGGTGAACCACACCGCCCCGTCGTGCGCGCCCACGATGTTCAGTGTCCCGGCCAGGTGCCGCTGCCAGCTCATGGCACCGGTCTGCGGGTCGACCGCGGCCACCCGGGTCTCCTTCCCGGCCGCCGTCACCGCGTAGGCGACTCCGTCCCCGTACGAGGAGAAGCTCGGCATCGTCTGTCCCGGGAGCGTGTGCTGCCACTTCTCGTTCCCGGTCGTCGCGTCGAGTGCGGTGACCCGGGAGTCGGGGCCGGTGAGCAGGACGACGCCGCCGGCGTGCGCGACGCGCCCCTCGTAGCGGGTGACGTCGCGGCTCCAGCGGGTCCTGCCCGTGGCCGGGTCGAGCGCCGTCAGCTGCTTGCCGCCCCGGCTGAGGACGTGCAGGAGCCCGCCGGAGAGGACCGGCTCCTGGGCGACGTCGGTGCCCCGCCGGGCGGTGTCGTTCCGGGACCACAGCACCCGGCCGTCCGTCGCGTCGACGGCGGCGGCCAGCACACCGGGCCTGATGCAGTACAGGGTGTGGGGTGTGTACGTGCAGTGCGGCTGGCCGGTGGCCTCGGCGCCCCGTGCGGTCAGCTCGACCTCCCACGGGCGGAAGGCGCTCGCCGACCGCTGCCCTGTGTCCTTCTTCTGCGGTGCCGGGTCGTCCGATCCGGCGAGGAGGACCGTGGCGCCGACGCCCACCGCGACCGCGAGTCCGGCCGCCGCCACGGCGAGGAGCGGACGCCGCCGGGCCGACCGCGGCGCGGCCGGCCCGGTCTCCGTCCCCGACGTCCCCGACCTCCCGGGCTGCGCGGGCCCGATCTCGGGAGCGGGTGCCGTGGGACGCGCCGGACCGTCCCCGCGCGCGTGTGTCGCGTCGTCGGCCGTCGGACGGCTCCCGGCTCCGGACACCCGACCGCTCCGGGCTCCGGACACCGGTCCGCTCCCGGACGCGGGACTCTCGTCGTCGGCCGCCGGGTCGGTCCACGGCGAGGCGGCCGCGGGGGACGGTGCATCCGCCCGTTCCTCCTGCCCGTGCCGCGCCGACTCCCCGTTCCGGGTGCGCTGTTCGGGTATGAACGCCTGGGTGTCGTACGAGGCCGACACCGAACGCAGCGCGGTCATCAGTTCGTCCGGCGTGGGCCGGTCCTCGGGCTCCTTGGCGAGGCATCGCGAGACCAGTCCTGCGATGTCCTCCGGCACTCCTGTCAAGTCCGGCTCTTCGTGGACGACTTGATACGCGACGAGATACGGACTGTCCGAGTCGAAGGGCCCGCTCCCGGTGGCCGCGTGCACGATCACCGAACCCAGCGCGAACACGTCGGCGGCCGGCCCGACCTGCCGTGGCCTGCGGAACTGTTCGGGAGCCATGAACGGCGGCGTGCCGATCAACTTGCCGGTCTCCGTGCGCAACTCGCTGTCCGAGGGCCGGGAGATGCCGAAGTCGATGACCTTGGGGCCGTCGCCCGCCAGCAGCACGTTGCTCGGCTTGAGGTCGCGGTGCACGACACCGGCCCGGTGGATGTCGCGCAGCGCCTCGGCCAGCCCGGCCATCAGATGGCGCAGCCGGGCGGGCGGCAGCGCGCCGTTCCGCTTCACATGCTCGGCCAGGGTCGGCCCAGGGATGAACAGGGTGGCCATCCACGGGTGTTCGGCCTCCGGGTCGGCGTCCACCACGGGCGCGGTGAAGGCGCCGCTGACCCGTCGGGCCGCCGCGACCTCCTGCCTGAACCGCCCCCGGAATTCCGGGTCTTGAGCGAACTCGGCATGGACGACCTTGACCGCGAGCCGTAGCCCGGAGGCGGACCGTGCGAGATGCACGATGCCCATGCCACCGGATCCGAGTTCCGCCTCCAGCAGGTACTGCCCGGCGTACCGCGGATGTTCCGCTTCCGGGTCCGTACCGGTGCTGCGCCGTGGCGGCATCACTCACCCCCGTGTGTTCGTCCGCACGCGCGACGCGCAGAGCCTAGTCGATGCTTCGTGCGAAACCTCGGCGGCTTGCTAGCCTCGGCGCTCAGTATGAACTTGGCGTGAACCATTCACGGGGGGAGGCCAGAATGGCCACGGAGGACATCGAGATCACGGGCGCGGGGGAGACGGCGGACGCCGAGGCTCTGACCACCGAGACGGCGCGGACGTACCCGCTCGCACCGGGGTACAGCGTCAACGTCCGCAGCGGCCCGGGCACCCACTACAGCATCGTCCGCACTCTGCCGGCGGGCTCCAGCGTCCCGATCCGCTGCCAGTGCCCGGGCGAGACGGTCACCGGCCCGTACGGGACGTCGAAGATCTGGGACAACATCGCCAACGCGCAGTTCGTCGCGGACGCGTACGTGAAGACCGGCAGCGACGGATACGTCGCCCCGCGCTGCTCCTGACCGAGGACGGTCCCGGCCGTCGTCCGACGACGGCCGGGAATCCGCGGAGGAGCGCCGGAGCGATAATCGTCGGGTGAGCGACGAGACAGAGACCGGCACCCCGGCAGGCCCCCAGCCCGAGCCCCTGCGTTTCTTCGGGACGACCTGGGTGGCGCACGAGGGCGGCTACACGGGCCGCCGTGTCGGTGTCGCCGTGGGGTCGCTGGCCGCCGCGGTGGCCTCCTGCTTCGTGCTCCGCTTCGCCTACCAGGGCCTTGCCATCGCGGACGTCGGCAAGCCCGTGACCGTGCTGGTCGTGGTGATGTTCGCGGTGTGCAGCGCGCTCGCGTTCCGGCACACCTGGGACTCGTTCGCCAAGCGCCCCGACGCCGAACGCCAGGCCTCGCTCCGCGGTCTGCTGGCCATCGGCTTCATCGGCTCCCTCTTCGCCTACTTCTTCCGCTCCTTCACCGAGGCCCCGGGCGAGCGCCTGCATCGCGAGGAGTACGAGGAGGCGCGGCAGCAGTACGAGCGGCGCAGCAAGCGCCGTACGGGCAACCCTTCTAAGAAGCGGGGCCGACGCTCCTGACCCCTGGCCTCGGATCGGGGTCGGCACCCTGGGAGCCGGGGCTCGTTCGTGGTTCCGCGCGCGGCTCCTGGGGGCGGGATCGGGTGCCCGACGGCGGGCAGGGCCGAGTGACGGCCGAGATGCCGGGCCGCCGAGGCGCCGCGATCCTGGGCTGCCGCGACGGCGCGACGGCGCGATGCCGAGGCGCCGGGGTGCCGGGGTGCCCGAGGTGCCGACCCGCCGGGCCCGCCGGGCCGCGGTCCGCAGCCGCGGCGGGCCGAGCCGGAACCCGGAGGCGTGCCCCGGGACACGTACCGGACGACATGCGGCGGCGCTCAGCCAGGGGCACCCGCCGAGGCACCCTGCCCCCGGCTCGTACCACCCGCCACCATGGACACATGACCGCTTCCGCCTCCGCGTCCTCGCACGCCACCCGGGCCCACTCCTTCAACGCCGCCGCGGCCCAGTACGCCGCGAACCGCCCCTCCTACCCGCCGGCCCTCTTCGACGCGATCGAGGACCTGGCGTCCCGCCCGCTCGCGGGTGCGAGGGTCGTCGACGTGGGTGCGGGCACCGGCATCGCGACGGCGCTGCTGCACGCGCGGGGCGCGGATGTGCTCGCCGTGGAGCCCGGCGAGGGGATGACCGCGCAGTTCCGCCGCACCCTGCCCGGCGTCCCGATCGTCCGGGGCACCGGCGATGCCCTCCCGCTGGCCGACGCCTCCGTCGATTTCCTCACCTACGCCCAGGCCTGGCACTGGACCGACCCGGCCCACTCGGTGCCCGAGGCGCTGCGCGTCCTGCGTCCGGGCGGCGCCCTCGCCCTGTGGTGGAACACCGACGCCCTGGACGTTCGGTGGATCGCCGAGGCGGCCGAACGTGTCCAGCGGCGCTTCGGTATCGACCCGGTCGTGGAGAAGAGCGGCAGCGGCGCCCGGGCCGCCGCCGCGCTCGCCGCCGACCCGAGCCGACGACTGGACTTCGACCGCCGCCAGGTCCGCTGGAGCCGCCGCGTCCCCCTCGACACGCATCTCGCCAACCTCGGCAGCCATTCGGCGTTCCTGGTCCTTGGCGAGGAGGCCACCCGGGCGTTCCTCGCCGAGGAGCGCAATCACCTCCTGCCCCTCTTCCCGGACGGAACAGTGGAGGAGACCTACGTCGTGGACCTGCTGGTGGCGACCCGCTCGTGATCCCGCCCGGCGGCCCAGCCCTCCAGGGCCGCCGCACACGCGTGGTCCACATGCCGGAGCCCGCCCAACTCCAGCCGTACATCGCGGTCGTGAGGCAGCGCCTCCAACGCGTCCAGCAGCTTCGGCAGCCGCAGGAAGGTGGCGTTGCCGACGACCCGTACGACGATGCCCGCGGCCCCGCGGTCCTCCGTGTCCACGTGCACATGGCTGATGTCCCACGCGGTCTTCGCCACCGCGAGCGCCAGCCCGGCCAGCACGCCCTCGAACAGGTTCCCGACCACGATGGCCACGGCCGTCACCGTGAGCACCACCAGTTCGCCCCGGTGCGTCCGCCACAGCGGCCGCAGCTCCCGTACCGGCACGAGCTTGCAGCCCGCGTGCACCAGCAGCCCGGCCAGCGCGGCCACCGGGATCACGCCGAGCACGCCCGGCACGACGGCCGTGAAGAGCAGCAGCCACACCCCGTGCAGCACCCGCGAGGCCTTGGTCCGCGCCCCGGCCTGCACGTTCGCCGCGCTCCGCACGATCACCGCGGTCATCGGCAGCGCCCCGAGCATGCCGCACACGGTGTTGCCCGCGCCCTGCGCGATCAACTCACGGTCGTAGTCGGTGCGCGGACCCCGGTGCAGCCGGTCCACGGCCGCCGCGCTGAACAAGGACTCCGCCGAGGCGATCAGCGCGAACGCCAGCACCGTCCCGATCACGCCCACTTCCGTGAGCCGCCCCAGATCGTCGGCGGACGGCGGACGGACGGCATCGAGCAGGCCGCGCACCTCGACGCGCCGCACCGACAGGTCGAACAGCCCGGTCACGAGTGAGGCGAGCGCCACCGCCACGAGCGGCGCCGGCACCAGGCGTGCCCCTCGCCGCCACCGCGGCCACAGCAGGAGTACGGCCACGGTGGCGCCGCCGACCGCCAGCGCCACCGGGTCCGCGTCACCCGCCAGCGACACCAGCCCGCCGATCTTCCCGAGTCCGCTGCCGGGCGCGGTCGCGTCACCCATCGCGTACACCTGGCCGGCGATCAGGACGAGCCCGATCCCGGCGAGCATTCCGTGCACCACGGCCACGGACACGGCCCGGAACCACCGTCCGAGACGCAGCACTCCGAGCGCGAGCTGCGTCAGCCCGGCCGCGAGCACCAGCACGCCCAGCGCTTCCACGCCGTACGCACGCACCGCCTCGTACACCAGGACGGTCAACCCGGCGGCGGGCCCGCTCACCTGGAGGCTGCTCCCGGGCAACGCCCCGGCCACCAGGCCGCCGACGATCCCGGTGACCAGCCCCAGTTCGGCGGGCACACCGGAGGCCATGGCGACACCCACGCACAGGGGCAACGCGACGAGGAACACGACGAGGGACGCGAGTAGATCGGCTTTACGCATGACAACGGCACCTCCGGTCGAAGAGCGGGAGATGCGTGGGTGCCGGGCCGGGGGAGGGCACGGCGGACCTGCCGGCGCGTCACATGGTCGCTCGGCACCCGTCGTCCGGGCGCCGAGCGGCATATGTCCGCGCACTGAAATCCATTGTCAGGAAGGGCCGTTGATTGCACACCCCTTCCGTGGAACAGCCACGTGGACACGGAAGCGCACCGTCCCGCGCACCCCCGGAGCGCTCCCCTCCGATCACGCCGACGCGCGCTTGCGCCGCCTCGTGCGACCGGGGTTGACCGGCGCGCCGCACAGGAGGAATATTCATCGCATGATGATTATTCGGTCGCGTCCGCCCGACCCGTCGGACCCCTCCACGCCCTTTGACCAGCCCGCTGTCCGCGCCCAGGAACTCACCGTCGTCCGAGGGACGCGCACCGTCCTCCGCGGACTCGAATTCGCCGTGCCCCGCGGCCAGATCACCGGACTGCTCGGCCCCTCCGGCTGCGGCAAGTCGACACTCATGCGCTCCATCGTCGGCACCCAGGCGAAGGTCACCGGCACGCTCGACGTCCTCGGCCGCCCCGCCGGCGACCCCGCACTCCGCTCCCGCATCGGCTACGTCACCCAGGCCCCCTCCGTCTACGACGACCTGACCGTCCGCCAGAACCTCGCCTACTTCGCCGCGATCCTCGACCCCGGCCGGGCCGCCGCCGAGCGCCGCCGCGCCGACGTCACCCAGGCCATCGCCGACGTCGACCTCACCTCGCACGCCGACGCCCTCGCCGGCAACCTCTCCGGCGGCCAGCGCAGCCGTGTCTCCCTGGCGGTCGCCCTCCTCGGCACCCCCGAACTCCTCGTCCTCGACGAGCCGACCGTGGGCCTCGACCCCGTCCTGCGCCGCGACCTGTGGAACCTCTTCCACACCATCGCCGCGGAGCGGAACGCGACCCTGCTCGTCTCCTCCCATGTCATGGACGAAGCCGAGCGCTGCCACCGCCTCCTGCTCATGCGCGAGGGCCGGATCCTCGCCGACGACACCCCCGACGCGCTGCGCGCACGCTTCGACTCCGACACCGTCGAAGCCGCCTTCCTCCGCCTGGTCGACGAGGCGGCAGGGGCCGGCAACCGGCCGGCGAAGGACACCGAGCCGGCGTCGGACGACAGGAGCGCGACGGGCGACGGGCAGGGAACCGACTCCCGGACCGGCGACCCCAGCCGAAAGGAGACCGCCTGATGAGCACCACCGGCACCACGTCACCCGCGAACCCCGGCACCAGCGCTTCGGCGGCCCCCGCACCACGCCCGAGCGCACTCAACCTCTCGCGCACCACCGCGACGGCGACCCGCGTGCTGCGCCAGCTCCACCACGACCCGCGCACCATCGCCCTGATGATCCTCATCCCGTGCGTGATGCTCTTCCTGCTGCGCTACGTCTTCGACGGGAGCCCCGCCACCTTCGACTCCATCGGCGCCTCCCTCCTCGGGATCTTCCCGCTGATCACGATGTTCCTGGTGACCTCGATCGCCACACTCCGCGAACGCACCTCGGGCACCCTCGAACGCCTCCTCGCCATGCCCCTCGGCAAGGGCGACCTGATCGCCGGCTACGCCCTGGCCTTCGGCGCCCTGGCCATCGTCCAGTCCGCCCTCGCCACGGGCCTGGCCGTCTGGTTCCTCGGTCTCGACGTGACCGGCTCCCCCTGGCTCCTCCTGCTCGTCGCCCTGCTCGACGCGCTTCTCGGCACCGCCCTGGGCCTCTTCGTCTCCGCCTTCGCCTCCTCCGAATTCCAGGCCGTCCAGTTCATGCCGGCCGTGATCTTCCCCCAGCTCCTCCTCTGCGGCCTGTTCACACCCCGCCCCAACATGCACCCCGTCCTGGAAGCCATCTCCGACGTGCTGCCCATGTCCTACGCGGTCGACGGCATGAACGAAGTCCTCAAACACACCGACATGACGGCCGACTTCGTCCGTGACGTCGCGATCGTCGCGGGCTGCGCCCTGCTCGTCCTCACCCTCGGAGCCGCAACGCTCCGGCGCCGCACCGTCTGACGGCC
The DNA here is from genome assembly GCF_055558435.1 of Streptomyces sp. NPDC025784. Classification (NCBI taxonomy): domain Bacteria; kingdom Bacillati; phylum Actinomycetota; class Actinomycetes; order Kitasatosporales; family Streptomycetaceae; genus Streptomyces; species Streptomyces sp. NPDC025784. The sequence goes on along the minus strand of NZ_JBVHMN010000016.1, from coordinate 2,646 downwards.
CGCACCGTCCGCACACCGGACACACCGACCCGTCCGCCCCCCTGAGTGCGAGGATGAGCCCAGGACGACGCACCCCGGAGGGCACCCGCACATGACGCAGAAAGTCGCAGTCCTCGGCACCGGCAAGATCGGCGAAGCCCTGCTCAGCGGAATGATCCGAGCGGGCTGGGCTCCCGCCGACCTGCTGGTCACCGCCCGGCGCCCGGAGCGGGCCAGGGAGCTCCAGGAGCGCCACGGAGTCACCCCGGTCACCAACCCGGAAGCGGCGAAGACCGCCGACACCCTGATCCTCACGGTCAAGCCACAGGACATGGGCACCCTCCTCGACGAACTCGCCCCGCACATCCCCGCCGACCGCCTGGTCATCAGCGGCGCGGCCGGCATCCCCACCTCCTTCTTCGAGGAGCGCCTGGCCACAGGCACCCCGGTGGTCCGCGTCATGACGAACACGCCCGCCCTCGTCGACGAGGCCATGTCCGTCATCTCCGCCGGCAGCCACGCCACCGCCGACCACCTCGCCACCGCCGAGGAGATCTTCGGAGCGGTCGGCAAGACGCTCCGCGTCCCCGAGAGCCAGCAGGACGCCTGCACCGCCCTGTCCGGCTCCGGCCCGGCGTACTTCTTCTATCTGGTCGAGGCCATGACCGACGCGGGCATCCTGCTCGGCCTGCCCCGCGACAAGGCCCACGACCTGATCGTCCAGTCCGCGATCGGCGCCGCCGTGATGCTCCGCGACAGCGGGGAGCACCCCGTGAAGCTGCGCGAGAACGTCACGTCCCCCGCGGGCACCACGATCAACGCGATCCGCGAACTGGAGAACCACGGCGTGCGCGCCGCACTCATCGCCGCTCTGGAGGCGGCCCGCGACCGCAGCCGCGAGCTGGCCTCCGGCAACAACTAGCCGAGCAGCTCCCGACCGCCGGGGCGTCCGGGTACAGCCCCGGGGCGCCGGGCAGCCTCCGGGCCACAGCGGGAAGACGGTGGGCCGGCCGACACCGGCCCACCGTCCCTCAGCTCACACCGACCCCACCCGCCCGGCCCCCGCGTCTTCGCGCCCTGTCCCCTCCGAGGCCTGTCGACGCGCACGGGACCGCATCAGCCGGCCGGCAGCAGCCCGATCGCCCGATAAGCGGCATCGACTCTCGGCCTCGCCATGGCCCTCGCCTTCTCCGCCCCACTTCGGAGCACCCCCTCCACATACGCAGGATCCGCGCACAACTGCTGGTGCCTCTCCTGTACGGGCCTGAGGAGCTCGACCACGGCCTCGGCGGTGTCCTTCTTCAAAGCGCCGTACGACTCATATACACCGGCCAAGGCCTCGGGGTTCCCACCCTCACAGGCCGCGAGGATCTCCAGCAGATTCGAGACCCCCGGCCTCGCCTCCCGGTCGTACACGACGTCCTGACCGCTGTCCGTCACGGCACGCATGATCTTCTTCCGTACGACATCCGGCTCGTCGAGCAGATAGACCACCCCCGGTCCCACGTCGTCGCTCTTGCCCATCTTCGACGTCGGCTCCTGGAGGTTCATCACCCGTGCGGCGACGTCCGGACGGGTGGCCCGGGGCACCACGAACGTGTGGCCGTACCGCTGGTTGAAGCGCACCGCCAGATCCCGGGTGAGTTCGACGTGCTGGGTCTGGTCCTCCCCGACCGGCACCTCGTCGGTTCCGTACGCCAGGATGTCCGCCGCCATCAGCGCGGGATACGTCAGCAACGACAGCCGCACACTCCCGCCGCGCTCACGCTCCCGCGACGCCTTCTCCTTGTACTGGATCATCCGACGCATCTCCCCGTCGGTCGCGACGCACTCCAGCACGTACGACAGCCGGGCGTGCTCGTCCACATGGCTCTGCACGAACACGGTGCACAGGTCCGGATCGAGCCCGGACGCGAGCAACAGCGTCGCCGCCTGCCTGCTGAGCCTGCGCACCCGCGCCGGATCGTGGTCCACGGTCAGCGCGTGCAGGTCGACGACGCAGAACAGGGCGTCGGCCCGATGCTGATCGACGTCGGCCCAGCGCCGTACGGCCCCCAGGTAGTTCCCCAGCGTCAGATGCCCGGTCGGCTTGACCCCGCTGAAGATCCGCGTCATCTCTCCACCTCCTGGTCGAGGCCGCCGCGCCCGCCGGCCGGCTCTCCAGGAGGGAGATACAAGAACGGCCGCCGAGGCGGCGGCCGTTGAGTGCATACGTGAGTACGGCCGCCGTCAGGTGGCCCACCACAGCTGGGTGCACGTACGCGTTGTCATGGAGACGAGCGTACGCCTGCAGGGCACCGTCCGGGCGCGAGTTGACACACCCAGGCCCCGTCCGTAGTGTTCTCCGAGTTGTCCGACGTGAGCGCCGACTCCGGTCGGTCCCCGGACAGCCATTCCGCACCAAGCATTCAACGATCGACGACCTCGTCGTCGACGCGTTTTCATGCATGTTTGCGAAATGAGGAATCCGCGTTCGAAAGAGCGCGACCCCGATTAGCTCGGGGGCCGCGATTCCGCTAAAGTCTCACTCGTCGGAACGGCCCAACAGCCGCGAAGACAAAACCCGCCGACGGGGAATCGGACACGAAAGAGTCTGATAGAGTCGGAATCGCCGGAAAGGGAAACGCGAAAGCGGGAACCTGGAAAGCACCGAGGAAATCGGATCGG
>NZ_JBVHMN010000015.1:247241-261702 GCF_055558435.1 Streptomyces sp. NPDC025784 | reverse complement strand
CTGCGCGATCTGGCACAACCGCACCATCGGCGCACCCATCACCAGGTCACTGATCGCCTACGACCACTGAGCCACATCGGAACTACTCATCTAGGTCAGGAAGCGCGAACCGGCCGGTTCCTGATGGCCTTCCAGCGTGTGCCAGTAGTCACGTGTCTCCACGGCCAGCCCGTCCGCGTCGAAGCGTGCGAAGACGCAGCCCGCCAGCGTCGTCGGCTGCCCGTCCTCCTCGGCGAGGACGCGGAACTCGGCCACCGCGAGACCGTCCTGCCCGACGACCGGTTCGGAGAACCGAACGTCGATCGTGCGCTCGGCCGCGAAGGACCACCGCACATACGCGGCGAGTTCGTCCCGCCCCCGGTGCGGTTCACGGAAGGGCATCGACCGGTGGACGCAGTCCGCCGCGTACAACTCCGTGATCGCTTCGACGTCGTGGTCCGCCCAGGCCCGCTCCCACACCCGGACGAAGTGCCGCGCCGCCCGCGCCGTGTCCATCGCGGCCCTCAGACGTGCGCGGGCAGCCACTGCAACTGGGCCGCCTGCTGGTAGGGTCCGCCGCCCTCGTGGTCGTTGAAGTCGTACACCTCGATCTCCTTCTCCTCGTGCGCCCAGGCGTTGTACGCCGCGAACACCGTCGACGGCGGGCAGGTCTGGTCCTCCAGCGCCGCCGAGAACAGGGCCGGCGCCCGCCCGCGCGCGGCGAAGTGCACGCCGTCGAAGTACGAGAGCGTGCGCAGCACCTGATCGGTGCGGCCACGGTGGGTCTTCAGGTAGTTACCGATCTCGCGGTAGGGGGCGCGGTCGGTGAGCACGGTGGCGCGCGGGAAGTCGCACAGGAACGGCACGTCGGGCGCGATCGCGGCCAGATCCGGCACCAGACCGCCCACCGCGATGGTGATGCCGCCGCCCTGACTTCCGCCGAGGGCCGCGGTGCGGGCCGCGTCGACCAGCGGGTGGGAGCGTGCCGCCTCCACGGCGCGCACCGCGTCCGTGAACAGCCGCCGGTAGTAGTAGGTCTCGGCGTCCTCGACCCCGCGCGTCATGAAGCCCGGGAACGAGGGGGCGCTGCCCACCGGGTCCGGGGTCTCGCCGCCGCCCCACGCACTGGCCTGGCCGCGCGTGTCCATCACGAAGTGCGCGAAGCCCGCCGAGGCCCACAGCAGATGGGTGTGCGCGAGTCCGCGTCCGCCGCCGTACCCGATGTACTCGACGACCGTGGGCAGCGGCGTGTCCGCTCCGGCGGGCACCGTCAGCCAGCCCTTGACCGGGTGCCCGCCGAAGCCGGCGAACGTGACGTCGTAGGTGTCGACGGTCTTCAGGGGGGTCGCGAACGGTTCGAACCGGGCGGCGAGATCGTGCTCGCGGGTCTCCTGGAGTGTCTTGGCCCAGAAGGCGTCGAAGTCCTCGGGCTCGGTGGACGCGCTGCGATAACCGCGGAGTTCGTCGAGAGGGAGGTCGAACAGGGCCATGGAGGACCACCTTTGGCATCGAAGGTGCGGATGATCACACCGTACGTGTGCCGTCAGGGGGCCGCCAGGTCCTGCCGCGCGCCGCCCGGCGTCACGCGGGCGGGCTCGGCCGAACGGCTCGATCCAGGCGCGGCTGCCCCTGTCGAACCGCCCGCACAGGGCCTACGCCCGGCCTCCGCCGAACCGCCCGCAAAGGGCCTACGCCCGGCCTCCGCCGAACCGCCCGTCAAGGACGAGCCGCCCGGCCTCAGCCGAACCGCTCGATGCGGATGCGGTCCACCGGCTGGCCCGCCTCCACCAGCAGCCGCGAGGCGTGCTCCGCGAAGGCGTTGGAGCCGCACACGTAGGCCTCCCAGCCACCGGGTGGCTGTTCTTCGATGAGCGGGGCCACATGCGCGGCCGTCATCCGGCCCACCGGTACGCCCGCCGGCGCGCGGCGCGTGAAGACGGGCGTGGTCTCGGCGCCGAACTCGTCCGCGTAGATGAGCTCTTCGGGACCGCGCGCGGAGACGAGCAGCCGCAGCGGTACGTCGAGCCCGCGCGCACGGTGGTGCCGCAGCATCGACATCAGAGGGACGACGCCCGAACCGGCGCCGATCAGCAGCGCGGGCCGGTCGCCGGGCCAGGCGAAGAAGCCGCTCAGCGGGCCTCGGACCTCCACCCGGGCGCCGGGTGCGGCCACGGTGTGGAACCAGCCGGAGACCTCCCCGCCGTCGACGTGATCGAGGGTCAGCTCGATGTGGCCGTCGTCGTCGGGCGGTGACGCGAGGGAGTAGTGGCGCTGTGCCACGTACCCGTCCCCGGCCGTCAGGCGCAGCAGCAGATGCTGTCCCGGCAGGTGCCCCGCCCAGCGCGGCACGGCGAACCGGAACGTGGAGGCGTGCGCCGTCTCCCGGCGGATCTCGGTCAGTGTGGCCGTCTGCCACGCCGCCGCGGCGCTCTCGCTCACGGCGATGCGGCCGGGCACGGCGAAGCGCGTCGGGGGCACGAAGGGCACGGTCGTCGTCTCAGTCACCGGAGTAGCGCTGCTCTTCCCAGGGGTTTCCGCGTGCGTGATAGCCGTTCTGCTCCCAGAAGCCCGGCTCGTCGTGGTCGAGGATCCGCAGCCCCGCGATCCACTTGGCGCTCTTCCAGAAGTACAGGTGCGGCACGATCAGCCGCGCGGGCCCGCCGTGCTCGGCCGGGAGCGGCCGCCCCTCGTACTCCCAGACGATCCAGGCGCGGCGGCCGGTGAGGTCGGCGAGCGGAAGGTTCGCGGTGTACCCGGTGTGCGCGTACGCGACCGCGTGGGTGGCGGCCGGGTCCGGGCGCACGGCCGCCAGGAACGCGTCCAGGGACACACCGCCGAAGCGCACCCCGAACTTGGACCAGCTCGTCACGCAGTGGATGTCGCCCTCGTACGCCGAGGACGGCAGCGCGTGCGCCTCGTCCCAGCTCCACGAGCGCGGCTCGGACACCAGGCCGTCGATCCGGAAGCTCCAGTCGGCGGGGGACAGGTCCGGGGTGACCTCGGCGGAGAGTACGGGCCAGTCGTCGCCCGCGTCGTACTGGCCGGGCGGCAGCCCGGCGTTGTGGACGCGCGGGCGTCCGGTGAAGCCTCGGGTGACATTCATGCGACTGGTGCCTCCAGGCCGTCCGGGACGGCCCGCGGGTCGAGCGTGATCGGTACGCACGTGTGCGCGATGCGGACACGTGCTCAATGGTTAGGCATTCAACCGTACGCGGCCGTGGGTGGTGCTGCGGGCCATGGCGGGCCGCCGTTCATTGCGGGCGCGTGAACTCTCCGCGGGCTCGGGAATAGCCGCGCCGGGATCTTCCTTGCTGCTGGAGCCGAGTCCGGTGACCTGTACAACTACGCCCGGTGTCCGGCCGCCACGACCGGTGACAGCGAAGGAGAGTGAGGGAGCAGATGCCCAAGGCGTACGTCTTCACCCGATACGTCGGCCCGGAGACGGAGGCGCTGGTGGAGCGGGACCGCCCGAGCCCCGGGCCCGGCCAGGTCCTCGTCGCGGTGCGCGCGGCGGGGGTGAACCCCGTCGACTGGAAGCAGCGCTCGGGGTACCGGCGCCCGGGCGAGGCCGACCCCGAACTGCCCGTGGTGTTCGGCAACGAGGTCGCCGGGGTCGTCCTGGAGACCGGCCCGGACGTGACCGGGTTCGCCGTCGGGGACGAGGTCTTCGGCAGCCCGGTGGCGGGCGGATATGCCGAATACACACTGCTTCCCGTCACCGTCACGGCCCACAAGCCGGCCGGGGTGTCGTTCCCGGACGCGGCGACGCTGCCCGTCGCGGCCGCGACCGCCTACGACGGCCTCCGCCAGCTCGCGCTGCCCGCGGGCGCGACCGTACTCGTCACCGGCGCGGGCGGCGGGGTCGGCGTGGCGGCCCTGCAGATCGCGCGCGCCTTCGGGCTGCACGCGGTCGGTGTCGCCGCCGAGGGCAAGAAGGACCTGGTCGAGTCGCTCGGGGCCGCGCACGTGGCGTCGGGGCCCGACCTCGCCGTACGGGTGCGCGCGGCGGCGCCGGACGGTTTGGACGCCGTCTTCGACCTGGTCGGGGGAGAGGTCCTGGAGGCCGCGGCGACGCTGCTGACGGACCGCACGAAGCTGATCACGGGCGCCGACCGGGCGACGGCCGCCCGGCTCGGCGGCGCGCCCGTCGCGCGGGCCCGTACCGCCGCCGTGCTCGACGAGGTGGCGCGGCCCGTCGTCGAGGGACGGCTGCGGCCCTTCGTCACGCGCACGGTGCCGCTCGACCGGGCCGGGGAGGCCCTGCGCGCCATCGAGGAAGGCCACACCCGCGGCAAGATCGTGATCGAGGTGTCGGCATGAGCACGCGCCCCCCGAAGGACCGCGAGCCCGCGCTGCACGCGGTCGGCGACCACGAGGGGCTCCCGCACCCGGGCGGCACCCCGGCATCCGCCCCGCACCCCCTCGACAACCCCGCCTTCGGCTCGCTGACCGGGGCGCACGCGTACCTCGCGGAGCGCCGCGGGCGTGTCCTGCGCTATCCCGCGGACGTGTCGTCGTGGCTCGCGCTGCCCGACGTGCCGGACGCCGACGACTGGGCGGACCTGGCCGCACTGGCGGGCCCCGGAGCCGTAGCCCCGCTGGCGGGCTTCACCGGGCGGATCCCGGACGGCTGGGAGGTGACGTTCAACATCGACGGCGTCCAGCTGGTCGACGACGGGATCGCGGCGGCACCGGACGCCGAAGCCGTACGTCTCGGTCATGCCGACGTGCCCGAGATGCTCGACCTGGTCGCCCGTACCCGGCCCGGCCCCTTCCTGCCGCGCACCGTCGAACTGGGCACCTATCTGGGGATCCGCCGGGACGGGGCGCTGATCGCGATGGCGGGGGAGCGGCTCCGTCCGCCGGGCTGGACCGAGATCAGCGCGGTGTGCACCGACCCCGCATTCCGGGGCGAGGGTCTCGCCACGCGGCTGATCCTGGCGGTCGCGCACGGCATCCGCGAGCGCGGCGAGACGCCGTTCCTGCACACCGCGGCGGGCAACAGCAACGCCATCCGGCTCTACGAGTCGCTCGGCTTCCGGTTGCGCCGCACCACGCGTTTCCTGGCGGCCCGCGCGCCCGAACACCTGGGGGGCGAGCGGCCGGTGGGGGTCGGCTGACCCGCCGGCGCGGGCGGTGCGACGTACGTGCGTGACGCGCCCGGCCCGTCGGGGGGTCAGTCCCCGGCGGGCCGGGCGGGCCGGGGTGCCTGCTCGACGGCCGCGGCGTTGTAGCGCAGCAGGTAGGACGCGAAGCGCTCGAGGTCGTCCTCGGACCAGCCGGCGAGCCGCTCGCGGAACGCGACGCGCCGGCTGCGGGTGACCTGGGCGAGGACGTCGCGGCCCGCGTCCGTGAGGTGCAGGACCTGGACGCGGTGGTCCTCGGGGTCGACCCGCCGCTCGATGAGTCCGTCGCGCTCCAGGACGGCCACCTGGCGGCTCACGGTGGACTTGTCCAGCGCGTAGTGCGCTGCCAGGTCCGTGGCGCGGCAGCCCCCGCTCTCCTCCAGGTGACCGAGCAGGGTGTAGGAGACGAGGGACAGCTCGGGGTGCATGCGTCCCGCCGAGGCCCGCGCCCGCCGCGCGAAGGCGGTCATCTCGCGCTGGATGGTCTCGACGGCCGCGTCGACCGCAGGCGTGCCGGGGGTGACAACGGTCTCATCGGACCTCTCGGATGCCTTCACGGCACCTCCCTCCACTCTTCTGGTTGTATAGTACAACTTGATAGAGAGTTGTATATACCAACCAATGGAGAGGAGGCTCGTGGCCACCGGTCCGCGTTCCCCGGCCCTGCGCCATGTGCTCACGCACCTGGTCACCCCCCTGCTGATGTGCCTCGGCATGGGCCTGGCCTACATGGGTGCGTTCGTGACACCTGAGCCGCACCACCTGCCCGTCGCCGTCGTCGGCAGCGGTCCCGAAGTGAAGGTCTTCGCCCAGACGGTCAAGGACACGGCGGGGGACGCGCTCGACGTCCGGACCGTCGCGAGCCGATCCGAGGCGGTGGACCTCCTCGAATCCCGCGACATCACCGGCGCCTACGTGCCGAGCGCCAAGTCTCCCGAGGTGGTCGTCGCCACCGCCGCGTCCGACATGGGCGCCATGGCCGTCGAGAAGGTCTTCACGCCCGTCGCCGCGCACCAGGGCAAGCCCCTGAAGGTCACCGACGTCGCCGCGCCGGTCGACGACGACCCCACCGGCCAGGGCCTGTTCTTCCTGCTGATCGCGATCAGCATCGGCTCGTACGCCTCCGTCGCCGCGCTCGGCGCCGCCGGTGCCGGTCTGCCCATGCGGACACGGGCACTGCTGGCGGTGGGCGTGTCCGGCGTCGTCGGCGGCATCGGCGCGGCGCTCGCCGGGCCCGTCTTCCACCTCGCCCACCACGACCTCGCGAGCGTGTGGGGGATGAGCTGGCTCTACTCCGCCGGCATCCTGTTCATCGGCGTCGGACTCCACACCTTCCTCAAACGGTGGACCACGCTCGCGATGATGGTGCTGTTCGTGATGCTCAACTTCACCAGTTCCGGCGGCCTGTTCCGGCCCGAGCTCCAGAACGGCTTCTTCGGCACCCTGCACGCCTTCTGGAACGGAGCCGGATTCGTCGAGGGCGTCCGCAGTCTCCTCTACTTCGACCACGACGGTCTGTCCGGCAACGTGGGCGCGTTGGCCGTCTGGCTGGTGGTCGGACTGGTCGTCACGATGGTCGCCGGAGCCGTCGAGTGCGCCCGCGCCCGTGCGGCCGTGCCGCGGGCGCCGGCCGCCGGCCCCGCGCCCGAGCGCGTCCCGGCGGCGGGCACGGCCGACGGTCAGGCGGCGGAGGAGCTGGAGGAGTCGGTCGCCGTGTGACCGGTCCTGTAAGGTGGCGGTCCCGGCTGCGGACCGCCACAGCCGATGAGTTGCCGAGGAGGTGGGACCCATCACCGCAGTGACAGGTCGGGTGCTCTCACCTCGAGGCAGCGCGGCGCACCGTCGATAGGTGACCGCGAGAGCGCCCTTCGGCTCATCGGAAGGCTCTCGGCTTCATGCCCCCTCTCTCCCCTGATTCCGTCGACTCCGTCGTGTCCGCGCTCCGCTCCGCCGGTTGCGTGTTCGCCGAGGACGAGGCGGAGTTGATCCTCTCCACGGCGCGCACCCCCGACGAGGTCGCCGTGATGGTGGACCGCCGCGTCGCGGGACTGCCCCTCGAACACGTCGTCGGCTGGGCCCGGTTCCACGGACTGCGCGTCCATGTGGAGCCCGGCGTCTTCGTGCCGCGCCGCCGCACCGAGTTCCTCGTCGACCGGGCCGTCGCCCTCGCGCCCGGCGCACGGGTCGTGGTCGACCTGTGCTGCGGTTCGGGCGCGGTGGGCGCCGCCCTGGCCGCCGCTCTCGGCGCACCCGAACTGCACTCCGCCGACATCGACCCGGCCGCGGTCCGCTGCGCCCGCCGCAACGTGGCCCCCTACTCCGGCCGGGTCCACGAGGGCGACCTGTTCGCGGCCCTGCCCGAGGCGTTGCGCGGCCGCGTGGACGTCCTGGCCGCGAACGTGCCCTACGTCCCCTCCGAGGAGGTCGGTCTGCTGCCCTCGGAGGCCCGCGACCACGAACCCCTGGTCGCGCTCGACGGGGGAGCCGACGGGCTGGACCTCGTGCGCCGGGTCGCCGACGACGCCTCCTCCTGGCTGGCCCCCGGCGGCTGCCTGCTGGTCGAGACGAGCGAACGCCAGGCCCGCCCCGCCGTCGAGGCCTTCGCGCGCGCCGGTCTCGAAGCCCGGCTCGCCGTCTGCGAGGAGATGTACGCCCACGTCGTGATCGGCTTCCGGCGCTGAGGACCGGGCGGTGCCGTGTCCGGCCGATGCGTTTTCGTGTCGGCCGGAGCGGCCCGGCCGAGTGATCCATGACGGCCGGAGCGGGACCGGCCGAGTGACCCTCCTCATTGTGCAACTAGTTGCACAAGGCGTGGCGCGTCCTCTACAACAGACGCACCACACCGTTTCCGGAGGGCCGCCCGATGAGCCGTTACCCGCACCTGCTGAACCCGCTCGACCTGGGCTTCACCACCCTGCCCAACCGTGTGCTCATGGGCTCCATGCACGTGGGCCTCGAGGAGGCCGAGCGCGGCTTCGAGCGGATGGCGGAGTTCTACGCCGAGCGGGCCCGCGGCGGTGTGGGGCTGATCGTGACCGGCGGCATCGCGCCCAACGACGCAGGCCGGCCGTACGAGGGCGGGGCCAAGCTGACCACCGAGGCGGAGGCCGACCAGCACGCCGAGATCACCGCGGCGGTGCATCGCGAGGGCGGCAGGATCGCGATGCAGATCCTGCACTTCGGCCGGTACGCCTACCACCAGGACCTCGTCGCGCCGAGCGCCCTCCAGGCGCCGATCAGCCCGTTCCCGCCGCACGCGCTCACCGACGCCGAGGTCGAGCAGACCATCGACGACTACGCGCGCGCCGCCCGGCTGGCCCGGCGCGCCGGGTACGACGGTGTCGAGATCATGGGTTCCGAGGGCTACCTCATCAACGAGTTCATCGCCGCCGGCACGAACCGGCGTGAGGACCGCTGGGGCGGTTCGTACGAGAACCGGATGCGCTTCCCCGTCGAGATCGTCCGCCGCGTGCGGGAGGCCGTCGGCGAGGACTTCATCATCATCTACCGGCTGTCGATGCTCGACCTGGTGCCCGGGGGCTCCTCGCTGGACGAGGTCATCACGCTCGCCAAGGCGGTCGAGGCCGCCGGAGCCACGATCATCAACACCGGCATCGGCTGGCACGAGGCCCGGATCCCCACCATCGCGACGTCGGTGCCGCGCGGCGCGTACGCCTGGGTGACCAAGAAGGTCATGGGTGCGGTGTCGGTCCCGTTGGTCACCACCAACCGCATCAACACCCCCGAACTGGCCGAGCAGTTGCTCGCCGAGGGGCACGCCGACATGGTGTCCCTCGCCCGCCCGATGCTCGCCGACCCGGACTTCGTCGCCAAGGCGCGGGACGGGCGGCCGGAGGCCATCAACACCTGCATCGGCTGCAACCAGGCCTGCCTCGACCACACCTTCAGCGGCAAGATCACTTCCTGCCTGGTCAACCCGCGTGCCTGCCACGAGACGGAGCTCGTCCTCGCGCCCACCCGGCTGCGCAAGCGCGTCGCCGTGGTCGGCGCCGGGCCCGCCGGACTCGCCTGCGCGGTCAACGCGGCCGAGCGCGGCCACGAGGTCACCCTCTTCGACGCCGCCCGCGAGATCGGCGGACAGCTCAACGTGGCCCGCAAGGTGCCCGGCAAGCAGGAGTTCGACGAGACGATCCGCTACTTCCGTCACCAGCTCGAACTGCACGGTGTGGACGTCCGGTTGAACACCCTCGTCAGCGCCGACGGGCTGGACGGATACGACGAGGTCGTCGTCGCCACGGGCGTCAGCCCCCGCGTCCCGGAGATCCCCGGCGTCGACCACCCCAGTGTCGTCGGCTACCTCGACGTCCTGCGCGACGGAGCCGCGGTCGGCGAGCGCGTCGCCGTCCTCGGCGCCGGCGGCATCGGGTTCGACGTGGCCGAGTACCTGACCGACAGCGGCGACAAGGCGAGCGAGGACCCCGAGACGTACTTCCGCAACTGGGGCGTCGACATGTCCTACGAGACAGCCGGCGGCCTCACCGCGCCGGAGCGCCCCGCCCCGCCGCGTACCGTGCACCTCCTCCAGCGCAAGACCACCAAGGTCGGCGCCGGCCTCGGCAAGACGACCGGCTGGATCCACCGCGCCGAACTCAAGCACCGCGGCGTCACGATGGTTCCGGGCGTCCGGTACGACCGCATCGACGACGCCGGGCTGCACGTCACCGTCGACGGCGACAGCCAGGTCCTGGAGGTCGACACCATCGTGCTGTGCACCGGTCAGGAACCGCGCCGTGGCCTCTACGAGGAGCTGCTCGCCGCAGGCCGCAGCGTGCATCTCATCGGCGGGGCCGACGTGGCCGCAGAGCTGGACGCCAAGCGTGCGATCAAGCAGGGCACCGAGCTGGCGGCGGCCCTGTAGGCACCGAAGGCACGAGGGCCGTCCCGGGACCGACCCGGCGGCGGCCCTCCCTAGGATGAGGCCCATGTCACTGCCGCACGCGATCCTCACCGCCCTGCTGGAGAAGCCGTCGTCGGGCCTCGAACTGACCCGGCGGTTCGACAAGTCGATCGGCTACTTCTGGTCGGCGACGCATCAGCAGATCTATCGCGAGCTGGGCAGGCTGGAGGCGGAGGGCTACATCCGCGCGCTGCCCTCCGAACAGCCCGCCCGAGGGCAGAAGAAGAGCTACGAAGTGCTCCCGGCGGGCCACGCCGAGCTCGCCCGCTGGACCGCCGCCTCCCAGGACCCGAAGCCGCTGCGCGACACGCTGCTGCTGCGGCTGCGCGCCGCGGCCGTCGTCGGCACCGAGGGCGTCGAGGCAGACCTGCGCCGTCATCTCGAACTGCACCGCGGGCAGTTGGCCGAGTACGAGGAGATCCAGCAGCGGGACTTCCCGCCGGGCAAGGACGCCACGCAGGACCGGCTGCGCCATCTCGTACTGCGCGCCGGGATCGATCTGGAGACGTTCTGGACGCAGTGGCTCGCCCACGCCCTGGAGGAGTTCGAGCAGTTCGGCGACCGGCCGTCCGGGGCCGGACCGCAGGCACGCGAAGGCGCCGCACGCGAGGGTGTGGCCGGGGTGGACGCGGGACGCGCGGGCTCCGCGCGTGACGAGGCGCCGGGGAAGTAGTCGCCCCGCGAGCGGGAGACCGGAGCGGGCGCCAGGAGGGGATGGCCGGCGGCCGTCCGCGACGTCGATCCGGTCGGGTGGACGGCCGTCCGTATTGCCGCCCGGTCGGGTGGACGGCCGCAGGTGAGCCGGGGCCCGGCATCGGAACCCGGCGCTTCGGGGGTCCGGGGCCCGGGATCAGAGGCGGTGGGGCTTGGACCGGCGGCGCAGGAACCAGGCCGCCGCCACACTGCCGGTGGCGACCAGCGCGGCGCCGCCCACGACGGTGATCGTCCCGTAGTCCTCGACGGCTCCGCCGAAGCCGCCCATGACGCCGCGCGACGGTGCGGCCGAGCTCGTCGCCGAGATCGTGGGCGTGGAGGGGGCCGAGACGATGATGGACTGGGTGCCCGCGGTCGACCCGTTCTGGCACACCACGATGACCGTGTAGGTACCGGGGCTCACCCCGGACCAGGATGCCGACTGGCTGGTGCTGGTGCCGGTCAGCGGCATCTGGCGCCCCTGGGCGAAGTTCGCCTGCCCGCTGGAGAGCAACGAGGAGATGCCGAAGCTGCTGCCGTTGCTGGGGCAGGCACTCGTGGTGACCGTGACGGAGCTGCCGCTGGTACTCACGGAGATCCCGGACGCCCGCGCGACAGCCGACGGGGCGGCGAGGGTGAACGGAAGCGCAGCGGCGGCGGCCAAGGTCAGGCCGGAACGGAGAAGTATCTGAGTCGTACGCATAGGAACTGCCCTCCAGCGGCACGGTTGGCGGTACATCCCATGCGCCGCCGATGATCGGAAAGGCCCGTGCTGCCTCAGGGCGAGCCAACGTGCACCTGGCCCGACCCGCATGCGGGCGGGGACCGGGCAGGTGAACAATTCCTTCGTCCGGCGGACGCCAGGTGGCCCGTCACGGCGTCCGGTGGACGGCCGGTGGCCGTCACACGTGTCCGGTGGACGGCTGGGGGCTCCTCACACGCGGGCGGACCGTCCGTTCCGCTGCGTCGCCCGGCCGGTCGTCACCAGGTGCGGCCGGCCTGAAGCAGCCGCTCGCGGACGAGCGCCACGTGCGGATTGTCCGAGGCACCGGGACGCTGGGTGAGGTACCCGGTGTTGATCGGCGGATCCTCGGGGGTCAGCAGCGGGACCAGGGCGCCGGTGGCCAGCTCGTCGAGACACAGATAGCGGGGGAGCACGGAGATCCCCGCGCCGGCGACGACCGCGGCGAGGACGCCACGCAGATCGGGCACCGTGATCGCGGCCTGCCCGGTCAGCCGTGTCCCGAAGACGTGCCGCCAGTAGCGGCGGGCGATGGGCAGGTCCTCCGCGTAGGTCACCAGGGGCACCCCGTGGAGCGCGGCGGGTCCCTCCGCCGCGACCCGTTCCGGGCCGATCCGCTCGGCCCAGGCGGGGGCGGCGACGAGCACGAACTCCTCGTCCATCAGGGGTACGGACGTCAGGGTCCGTCCACGCGGCCGGATCGTCGCGATCACCAGGTCGAAGCGGCCACCGCGCAGGCCTTCCAGGAGCTCTTCGGTGAGGCCGGTGCTGATCCGCAGCCGGACGCCCTGCCGGGTGAGCGGTGCCAGCGCCGGCAGCGCCCTCGCGCACAGCAGTTCGGCGGGGCCCGCCACATGGACGGCGTCCGGCGGCTGGTCCGCACCGAGGCCGCCGCGGTCCGCGACCGCCGCCAGCGCGTCCAGCGGGGCCGCCACCTGAGCGGCCAGTTCGTCCGCCACCGACGTGGGCACCACACCCCGTGGCCGCCGCTCGAACAGCTCCCTGCCGAGCTGCTCCTCCAGGGACCGCATCTGTGTCGTCACGGTCGGCTGGGACAGGCCGAGCAGCCGCCCGGCCGCCGTGAAGGATCCGCTCCTGTGCACGGCGAGGAAGGTGCGCAGCAGGGAGAGATCGAGTTGCGTCGCGACATTGGGTTCCCTATGGGACATGCGTACAAGCCTAGATCTTGCCTATCACGCACCCCTCTCAGGGCCCGGTTCCCTTTCCGGTCGGCTCCCGGCCGTGGATCAGTTCGTCTCCCGGCCCGTGGCGCCGGTCGTCACCGAGCGTTCCGCCGACAGGCCGCCCCAGGTCCCGTCCGGCAGCTTCGCCCGGATCCGCACCCGGTGCGCGGCCCCGGGCTCCCGGCCCACGTAGAAGCTGTACGTCGACCTTCCGCTGGGCGGGGTGCCGCCCCACACCAGCGAGGTCACCGGAGCCCCGTCGAGGTGGATCTGATACTCCGTGATCACGCCGTCCACCTCGGGCGCGACCCACGACAGGTCGATGTAGTAGGCGCCGTCCGCGCGGTGCGTCGCGGCGCGGAAGTCCGTCGGGGCCGTGCCCCGGTTGTCCGCGGCACCCCGCGCGGTGGTGACCGGGACCGTCGCGCTGGCGGCGGAGAGGTTGTCCGCCGCGTCGCGTGCCCGCACCGTGAAGCGGTAGCGCGTGCCCGGCCTCAGCCCGGTGACCACGGTCGCCGTCTGCCCGCCTCCGACGCTGTGGATCTTCGAGGTGCCCTGGTAGACGTCGTACGAGGTCACGCCCCGGTCGTCCGTCGACCGCTCCCAGGACAGCTGCACCGCCCGGCTCCCGACCGCCTTGCCGTGCGGCGCGCCGGGGCGGGTGGGGGCCGTGCCGTCGGCCGCTGCCTGGGCCGGCGTGGTGGCGCGCACCGGCCTGCTGGGCGGCCCCGCGTCCCCGGCGGCGTTCCGCGCCCGGACCGTGAAGACGTACGTGGTGGCAGGTTCGAGTCTGGTGACGTCCACCATGTGCTCGGCGCCGGGGACCTCCCCGACTTTCGTGGTGCCGCGATAGATCTCGTAGCGGGTGATCTTCGGGTCGGCGGACGCCACGTTCCACATCACGTGCACGCTGGTGGCGCTGCCCGCCGCGGCGGTGACTCCGAGGGGCGCCGAGGGCAGCCGTTCGCTCCGGTTCTGATCGTCCCCGCCCCAGGCGCAGGACGTCAGGACGAGCAGCGAACCGCACAGCGGTCCGCACATCAACGCAAGGGGAACGCGTCGCACGGCTCTGCCCTCCCTGGACGGGATTGGTCTGTACCTATAAGACAACGGTTGGCGTGGTCGCATCAAGAGGGGGTCGTCGTTCGTCGGGCCGTCGCGCGGTACGTATGCTGATGCCTGACGCGGCGTGAACTCTCGCTTGTCCCAACGGAGTTCATGCCCACGGCGCGGACCGCTGTCGTCGCTGATCCCGCGCCGGCGAGAGCGGCCGGGCGGCCGGAGTCGACTGCGACTCGGGCCCTCGGCCGCACGGCGCCCGAGCGCATCTCCCCTGCCCCGTCCGGCCCCGCCCGGCCGTGTCCGAGTGGACGCACCGTCAGATGCCCACCGGATCGGGGCGAATGACCGTCCCTGTCCCGCCACGCGGCCGCCGTGGCGGTGCCTTGCCATGGTCGCGGGGCACCGCGCACGCCGCAGTGCCCGAGCCGTCGGGCCCCGTCGTCCCCGGCGCGCGGCCCCCGTGCCGGTACCGACGGCCCCGTGCCTACGGCCATACCGACGGTCCCGCACCGACGGACCCGTGCCGACTGGCCCTCACCGACGGTCCGTGCCGACAGCCCGCTGCCGACGGGCCCGTGCCGACAGCCCGCTGCCGACGGACCCGTACTGACGCACGTGCACCGGCGAGCCCGCGCCGACGCGCCCCGGGCGTCGGTCACCGCCCGTGGCGGGGGGGGGGGGGGGGCGGGCCCCCCCCCCCCCCCCGGGGGGGGGGCCCCCGGGGGCCGGACCGCGCCCGGGGGGGGGCGCCCGGGCG
>NZ_JBVHMN010000015.1:0-247231 GCF_055558435.1 Streptomyces sp. NPDC025784 | reverse complement strand
GGCGGGGGGGCCCCCCCCCCCCCGCCCCCCCCCCCCCCCCCCCCCCCGCCCCCCCCCCCCCCCCCCCCCCCCCCCGGGGGGGCGCCGCCCCCCCCGGCGGGGGGGGGGGGCCCCCCCCCCCCCCCCCCCCGCCCCGGCTGGAGGGACGCCCGGGGCGCGTCGACGGACCGGCTGGAGGGACGCCGGGAGGCCGGGGCCGAGCGTGAGACGCCCCGGTCGGTCAGGTCTTCCGGTAGCTGTACGCCTCCGCGGCCGCCGCCTCGACCGCGTCCAGATCCCCGCCCGCCGACGCCGTGACCACCGCGGCGACCGCGCCCTCGACGAAGGGGGCGTCGACGAGACGCGCCCCGTCGGGGAGCTCGTCGCCCTCGGCGAGCAGGGCCTTGACGGTCAGGACCGCACTGCCGAGGTCGGTGAGGACGGCGATCCCCGCGCCCCGGTCCACGGCGGCGGCAGCGGCGGCGATCAGTTCCGCACTCGTGCCGAGACCCCCGTCGGGGGTGCCGCCGGCGGGGGCGACGGGAGCGGTCGTGCCGCCGCCCGCGAGCCCCTTCGCCAGCTCGGCGACGGACGTGGCGACGGCCGCGCTGTGGGAGACGAGCACGATCCCTACGAGCTTCTCCGCCGTGTCACTCATCTGCCGCCTCCACGAGTGCCCCGATCAGCAATGCCGAGGACGTGGCGCCCGGGTCCTGGTGCCCGATGCTGCGCTCGCCCAGATAGCTCGCCCGGCCCTTGCGTGCCTGCAACGGCGTGGTCGCGACCGCGCCCTCGTCGGCGGCGGCCTTCGCCGCGGCGAACGACTCGGAGAGGGCGTCGACCGCCGGCACCAGCGCGTCGATCATGGTCTTGTCGCCGGGTGTGGCGCCGCCCAGCGCCATGACCGCGTCGACGCCGGCCCGCAGCGCCTGGGCGAGCTGCTCCTCGCTGACCTCGACGGCGTCCCCCAGCTCTTTGCCGGTCTTGCGCAGCAGGCTGCCGTACAACGGTCCGCTGGCTCCGCCGACCGTCGAGATGAGCTGCCGTCCGGCGAGTACGAGGACGGCGCCGGGCGTGGCCGGCGCTTCCTTCTCCAGGGCGGCTCTCACGGAGTTGAACCCGCGCTGGAGGTTGCTGCCGTGGTCGGCGTCACCGATCGGGGAGTCCAGGTCGGTGAGCCGCTGCGCCTCGCGGTCCACCGACGCGGCGGTCGCCGTCATCCAACGGCGGAAGAAGTCGACGTCGAGCACGGAGTCTCCTTGCCTGGTACGTACATTGACTGCGCCGATGTATGCGGGTGCGGGTGCGGGTGCGGGTGCGGGTGCGGGTGCGGGTGCGGGTGCGGGTGCCGGAGCGGGGCGCGGCGGCGTGGCCGGGCGTTGACCGCGTGATGAGGCGGTCGGTCGGTGGCCGGACCTCGACGGCGCTTCGGCTGTGAATCGAGCTCACAACGTCTCGCCGTCCTACCGTCCCGCCACCTCCGCCCAGCTCCATGTGGACCGGTTTCACAAGGTTTCGACGGCTCTCTCCGGCCCGCTGGTGACCGCCGCCGACCGGGCCCACCGAACCGCCCCTGCCTCCGTCCGACTGCCCGTTGACCGGGTTCACACGCCCCAGCGCAGTCCTGGCGTATTCACCGGTGCGTCCCACAGCCGCAGCAGCTCCTCGTCGACCTGGCACAGCGTCACCGAGGCGCCGGCCATGTCCAGCGAGGTGACGTAGTTGCCGACCAGTGTGCGCGCGACGGGCACGCCCCGCTCGCTCAGCACCCGCTGCACCTCCGCGTTGAAGCCGTACAGCTCGATCAGCGGGGTCGCGCCCATGCCGTTCACCAGGACCAGCACGGGATTGCGCGGTTCGAGGTCCTCCAGGACCGCGTGCACCGAGAAGTCGGCGATCTCCCGCGAGGTCATCATCGCCCGCCGTTCCCGGCCCGGCTCGCCGTGGATGCCCACGCCCAGCTCCAGCTCCCCGGGCGGCAGGTCGAAGGTGGGACTGCCCTTGGCGGGGGTCGTGCAGGCACTGAGGGCCACGCCGAAGCTGCGGGAGTTCTCGTTGACCTGCCGGGCGATCGACTGGACGCGCTCCAGCGGCGCGCCCTCGTCGGCCGCGGCGCCCGCGATCTTCTCCACGAACAGGGTCGCCCCGGTACCGCGTCGTCCGGCCGTGTAGAGGCTGTCGGTGACCGCGACGTCGTCGTTGACGAGAACCTTCGCGACCTGGATGCCCTCGTCCTCGGCGAGCTCCGCGGCCATGTCGAAGTTGAGGACGTCGCCCGTGTAGTTCTTGACGATGAACAGCACGCCGGCGCCGCTGTCCACGGCTGCCGCGGCACGCACCATCTGGTCCGGCACCGGTGAGGTGAAGACCTCGCCCGGACAGGCGGCCGAGAGCATCCCGGGACCCACGAAACCACCGTGGAGCGGCTCGTGCCCCGAGCCGCCGCCGGAGACGAGGCCGACCTTGCCGGCCACGGGGGCGTCCCGCCGTACGATCACCCGGTTCTCGACGTCCACCGTCAGCTCCGGGTGCGCTGCCGCCATGCCCCTCAGCGCGTCCGCGACCACCGTCTCCGCCACGTTGATGAGCATCTTCATGGAAACCTCCTGGTGGGCCTGGCAGCTGTGCCTCCGACGGGTGTCTGCCCAGTTCGGAGGAGCCGGCGGTGGTGTGTGGTCTGGGTGCTTCGAGGCGTCGGGAAGCGGACCGCGGCGGGGCTGACGCCGATCTGCCGCCGGCGGCGGTGCACGGCCGCCGGACGGGGGAGCGCTGAGGACGGGCTGAATCGACAGTCCATGGCCAATCGGCAGTCCATAGTCAGAAGTATCGGCGCTCGCCTGGTGATGGTCACGTGGGCGGACGCTTCCGGTGCCGACGAGTCGTGTTCGGCCCCGCCGGCTGCGCGCGGGGCGAGGACGGAGCGCCGGTGTCACCGGGGCCGCCCGCAGGCGCGGACGACGAGCGGTGTCACCGCGCCGCGTACGCCTGATCGGCCAGTGCCCGAGCGGCGCCCCCGGTACCGCGACCGGTCGTCCCGTACCGGGAAGGCCGCGAGAACCGTCGGGGCGGCCGCCGGCTGGACGGCCGCCGGTTCAGCGGTACAGCGCGGGCCGGTCGATCAGCTCGACCTCCGTCCGGCGGCCTTCCGCCTGGGCACGCACCCCCGCCTCGCAGACGGCCGCCGCCGCGTAGCCGTCCCAGCTGCTGGGGCCGGTGACCTCGCCGCGCAGAGTGGCGTCGACCCAGGCCTGCACCTCACGGTCGTAGGCGTCCACGAAGCGCTCCACGAAGTCGGGGGCGATGGAACCGCCCCACCGTCCGGCCGTGTTGATCAGCATCCCGTGGGCCTCGCCGATGCGTGCCGTGCCGTTCTCGCAGACCGCCTCGGCCTGCACCTGGTAGCCGAAGCGGCAGTTCGCGTAGATCTCCACGTCGACCAGGACGCCCCCGTCCGTCTCGAACACGACGAACTGCGGGTCGGACAGGCCCTCGGGCGCGTTGCCCGAGGGCCTCGGCTTCATCACCGTGATCGCGGTGATCTCCTGGTCCAGCAGCCAGCGGGCGACGTCCATCTCGTGCACGACGGAGTCGTTGATGAGCATCTGCTCGGTGAAGTACGGCAGCACGTCGGCGTTGCGGTGCCGGTTGTGCAGCATCAGCGGCCGGCCCAGCTCACCGCTGTCCAGCAGCGCCTTGAGCCTCAGGTACTCGGCGTCGTAGCGCCGCATGAACCCGACCTGGACCCGCCGGTGGCCGAGCCGCTGTTCGGCCTCCATGACCCGCAGCGCCGACGCCGCGTCCGGGGTGAGCGGCTTCTCGCACAGCACCGGCAGGTCGTGTTCGAAGGCGGTGAGGAGAGCCGCCTCGTGCGCGGGCCCGGGGGAGGCGACGATCACGGCGTCGACGTCGTCCGCGGCCAGCGCGGCGGCCGGGTCGGTGTACGCGGTGCAGCCGGCGATGCCGTCGGCGAGCTGCTTGGCCCGCTCGGCGTCGATGTCCACGACGGCGCTCACCCGCGCCCCACTGGTCACCTCGGAGATGCGGCGCACGTGGTCGGCGCCCATCCGGCCGGTGCCGATGACGGCGACCCCGAGGGTTGCGTGCTGGGTCATGGTGGTCGGTGGTCCCTTCCGGTGGTCAGGCGCCGCAGGAGCGCAGGAACGCGCGGGTGCGGACGGCGATGGGCAGCGGCTTGTCCGGCTCGCAGGGGTACATGTCCTGCTCGACGATGGCGAACAGGTCGACGCCCAGTCGCTGCGCGGCGTCCAGCACCGGCTCCAGATCCGGTACGCCCTCGGGGGGTTCGCACATCACACCGCGCTGCACGGCGGGACCGAACGGTACCTCGTTCTCGACGACGTCGGCGAGGACGGCGGGGTCCACCTGCTTGAGGTGGAGGTAGCCGATGCGTTCACCGTAGGTCTCGATGAGCTTGACGCTGTCGCCGCCGCAGTAGGCGTAGTGCCCGGTGTCCAGGCACAGGTTGACGAGGTCGGAGTCGGTGGAGTCGAGGAAGCGCTCGACGTGGGCCTCGGTGTCGATGTGGGTGTCCGCGTGCGGGTGGACGACGATGTCGAGACCGTACGTCTCCCTGACTTCGTGACCGAGCCGTTCCATGCCCTTCGTCAGATGGGCCCACTGCTCGGCGGTCAGCTCCCGTGGTTCGAGGAGCTCGGCGGTCTTGTCGTCGCGCCAGAAGGAGGGGATGACCACCAGGTGCCGGGCGCCCATGGCGCGGGTGAGCGCGGCGACCTGGCCGACGTGCTCCCAGGTGGCGTCCCACACGGTCGGCCCGTGGTGCAGGGAGGTGAAGACCGTCCCGGCCGACACCCGCAGGTCGCGCGCGGTCACCTCGTCGGCGAGCCGGGCCGGGTCGGTCGGCAGATAGCCGTAGGGGCCGAGCTCGATCCAGGAGTAGCCCGCCTCGGCGACCTCGTCCAGGAAGCGTTCCCAGGGCACCTGGTGCGGGTCGTCGCGGAACCAGACGCCCCAGGAGTCCGGGGCCGAGCCGACCCGGATGCGGTCCAGGGCTTGGGTCATGTCAGGAGGTCCCTTCCGGAGTGGCCGGTACGGGGGCGGCGGCCTGGAGGTCCTCGGCTTCCGGGAGCCCCTCGACGTCGACGCCGCGTACCTGCGCCAGTTCGTGCTTGAGTGCGGCGAGTTCGGCGCCGCCCGCCATGTGGTTGGTGAGCTCCTCCAGGCCCACCTCGTCGCGGTCCGCGCTGAGCTCCATGGTGCCGAGCCGCAGGACGCTGAAGTGGTCACCGACCATGTAGGCGTGGTGCGGGTTGTGGGTGATGAAGATGACGCCGAGTCCGCGGTCGCGGGCGGCGGCGATGTACTTGAGGACGACGCCGGACTGCTTGACGCCGAGCGCCGCGGTCGGCTCGTCGAGGATGAGCACGCGGGCGCCGAAGTAGACGGCGCGGGCGATCGCCACGGACTGGCGCTGGCCGCCGGACAGTGTGCCGATGGGCTGGTCCAGGTCGTCCAGGACGATGCCCATGTTGCGCAGTTCCTGGTCGGCGGTCCGCTTCATCCGCGCGATGTCGAGGCGCCGTACCGGCCAGGGGCCGCGGGTCATCTCGGAGCCCAGGAAGAAGTTCCGCCAGACCGGCATGAGCGGCACGGTGGCGAGGTCCTGGTAGACGGTGGCGATGCCGGCGTCGAGTGCCTCGCGCGGGCTGCCGAAGCGGACCGGCCGCCCGTCGACGAGGAACTCGCCCTCGGTGTGCTGGTGCAGTCCGGAGATGATCTTGATGAGGGTGGACTTGCCTGCGCCGTTGTCGCCGAGGACGCAGGTGACCTGGCCCGGGCGGACGGTGAGGGAGACACCGTGCAGGGCGCGGATGTTGCCGTACGACTTCCCGGCGGCGCGGAGTTCGACGATCGGGCCGGTGCCGTCGTCGGCCGGTGTGTCCTGGAGTACGGAGCCGGAGGGGCCGGAACCTTCGGTGGTCATGAGTCGGTTCACCTCCGGGTCGCCGTGCGGCGGACCCACAGATTGACGAGCGTGGCGCCGAGCAGCATCACGCCGAGGAAGGCCTTGAACCAGTCGGGGTTCCAACCGGCGTAGACGATGCCCTGGTTCACCATGCCGAACATGAAGGCGCCGAAGACCGGGCCGATCGCGGAGCCGTAGCCGCCGGTGAGCAGGCAGCCGCCGATCACCGCGGCGGCGATGTAGATCAGCTCCTGGCCGACGCCCTCGCCCGACTGCACGGTGTTGAAGGAGAACAGCTGGTGCATGCCCACGAACCAGGCGCCGAAGCCCACGGTCATGAACAGCGTGATCTTGGTGAAGGTCACCGGCACGCCGACCGCGCGGGCGCTCTCCTGGTTGCCGCCGACCGCGAAGATCCAGTTGCCGTACTTGGTGCGGAGCAGCACCCAGGTGGCGAGCGCGGCGAAGACCAGCCACCAGACGATGGTGATCTTCACCTGGACGCCGCCGACGTCGAAGGACGAGGCGAAGATCTTCCGTGCCTGGCCGAAGCCGTCCATGTTGCTGATGTCGTCGGTGGCCACGTTACCGGTCACCAGTTTGGTGATCGCGAGGTTCACGCCCTGCAGGATCAGGAAGGTGCCGAGGGTGACGAGGAAGCTCGGCAGCCCGGTGCGGACCATCATCCAGCCGTTGAACGCGCCGACCGCCAGTGACACCACGAGGGCGGTGATCACGCCGGCCCAGACGTTCATGGTCAGCTGGTAGCTGAGCATGCTCGCGGTGAGCGCCGAGGTGATCACGGCGACGCCGGAGGACAGGTCGAACTCGCCGCCGATCATCAGCAGGGCCACCGGCAGGGCCATGATGCCGATCGTCGACGACTGGTAGAGCACGGTCGCCATCGAGCTGCCGGAGCGGACCGACGGCGCCGCCGCGAGGAAGAAGACGAACACGGCGACCGCGCCGAGGAAGACGCCGACCTCGGGGCGGGCGAGCAGCCTGAGCGCCAGGGGGCGTTGCGCCGTCCGCCCGTCGGTCTCCTTGGGGCCGGGGGCCGGCGGTGTGGTCACCGCCGGCTCAGCCTGTTGGGCCATGCTCATCACCGGGTGCCCTTCGAGGCGAACTTGGCGACGGCGTCGACGTTGCTCTTGTCGACGAAGGCCGGGCCGGTCAGGGTCGGCTGCTCACCGCCGCCGCTGTAGTTGCCGTTGTTCTTGTAGAGCCAGAGGGAGTCGATCGCCAGATAGCCCTGGAGGTAGGGCTGCTGGTCGACGGCGAACTGGATGGTGCCCTTGCCGATGGCCGTGGTCAGGTCCTTGTTGAGGTCGAAGGTGGCGATCTTCGCCTTGCTGCCGGCGTCGCCCACCGACTGCACGGCGGTCAGCGCGAAGGGGGCGCCGAGGGCGACGACGTAGTCGATGGCCTTGTCCTGCTTGAGCTTCGCGGTGATCGTCGATTTCACGGACGGCATGTCGGTGCCGTTGACGTAGAGCGTCTCCGTCGTGCCGCTGAACGTCTTCTTCACGCCGTCGCAGCGCTGGGTCAGACCGATGTTGCCCTGCTCCTGGATCACGCAGACGGCCTTCTTGGCGCCTTCCGCGTTGAGCTTGTTGCCGAGCGCCTCGCCCGCCACCGTCTCGTCCTGGCCGAAGAACGACATCAGGCCCAGCTTCTTCCAGTCGCTGACACCGGAGTTGAGCCCGACCACGGGTATTCCCGCCGACTTCGCCCTGCCCACGACGTTCTTCATGGCGTCCGGCTTGGCGAGGGTGATGGCGATGCCGTCGACCTTCTGGTCGATCGCGTTCTGGACGAAGTTGGCCTGGTTGCCCGCGTTCGGGTCCGCGGAGTAGACGAGCTTGATGTTGTCCTTGGCGGCCGCGGCCTCCGCACCCTTGCGGACGATGTCCCAGAACGTGTCGCCGGGGGCCTGGTGCGTGACCAGCGCGACCGTCATCTGGGGCGTGTTGGCCTTGCCGGCCGACCCGTTGGCGCTGCTCTCCTCCGCCTTCTTGCCGCCCGAGCTGCTGGAACAGCCGGCGACCAGGAGGGCGGATGCCGCCGCCACCGCTACGAGCGGGGCGATTCTGCGGGAACGGGCGTGAAACGTGCGGTCCATCTTTCCAGCACCTCACTGTGCGACGGGGGAAAGGGAAGGGGACGGCGCGGGGCGCAAGACCCAGCGGGGCCCGGACCGAGGGGTCCGGGTCGTGTGGTGGTGCCGCGGCTGCTTCGTTGGGACGGGATACAAGTCCCTGTTGCACCCGCCTGTCAATACTTTGTTAAGACATCATTTCAGGAGCAGGTCCGAATGTCCGTACATACTCTTGACAGGGGAGAACGGAGGGTCCTACACCTAAGAGGCATCGGGCGCCCCGTCGGCCCGCATCCCACGCATCAGGAGCGTCACGCATGCCTGAGTCCGCTGATTCCTTCGACCTCATCACCATGGGACGCATCGGCGTCGATCTCTACCCCCTGCAGACGGGTGTTCCACTCGCGCAGGTCGAGTCCTTCGGAAAGTTCCTCGGCGGCTCCGCGTCCAACGTCGCGGTCGCCGCCGCACGGCTCGGCCGGAGCACCGCGGTGATCACCCGCACCGGTCAGGACCCCTTCGGCGGCTACCTGCACCAGGCGCTCAAGGAGTTCGGCGTCGACGACCGCTGGGTCACACCGGTGGACGCGTACCCCACACCGGTCACGTTCTGCGAGATCTTCCCGCCCGACGACTTCCCGCTGTACTTCTACCGGCAGCCCAAGGCACCGGACCTGGAGATCCGCACCGACGAACTGGACTTCTTCGCCATCCGCGCGGCACGCGTCTTCTGGATCACCGGCACCGGCCTCAGCGAGGAGCCCAGCCGCTCGGCCACGCTCGCCGCGCTCAAAGCGCGCGGCAAGTCGGGGATCACCGTGTTCGACCTCGACTGGCGTCCCATGTTCTGGAAGGACCCCGACTCCGCGCGCCCGTACTACGCCGAGGCCCTGCGCCACTCCACCGTGGCCGTAGGCAATCTCGACGAGTGCGAGATCGCCACCGGCGTCCGGGAACCTCGCGCCTGCGCCCAGGCGTTGCTCGACGCGGGCGTCGAACTCGCCGTCGTCAAACAGGGCCCGGAGGGAGTCCTCGCCGTCCACGGCGACGGCACCGTCGCCGAGGTCCCGCCCGTACCCGTCGAGGTCGTCAACGGCCTCGGCGCGGGAGACGCGTTCGGCGGCTCGCTCTGCCACGGCCTGCTGGCCGGCCTGCCGTTGGAGAAGACCATCCGGTACGCCAACGCGGCCGGCGCGATCGTCGCGTCCCGGCTCGCCTGCTCCTCCGCCATGCCCACCGAGTCCGAGGTCGAGGACCTTCTCGCGCGCGGCTGACCGAGGCCACCCCCGAACGGAGCCCGACTTGAGTATCAGCATCCCCGACCTCGTCACGGTGCGCGCCCGGCACCCGGAGGCCGTCGCCGAGGCGGCCGCCCGCCGTGTCCGCCGCCCGCTCATCGGCGACAGCGGCCGGCTGATGATCGTCGCCGCCGACCACCCCGCCCGCGGCGCGCTCGGCGTCGGCGGTCACCGGCTCGCCATGGCGAACCGCGCGGACCTCCTCGAACGCCTCTGCGTCGCGCTGTCACGGCCCGGCGTGGACGGAGTGCTCGGCACCGCCGACATCCTGGAGGACCTGCTGCTCCTCGGCGTCCTGGACGGAAAGGTCGTGATGGGCTCCATGAACCGCGGCGGGCTCGCCGGAGCGTCCTTCGAGATGGACGACCGCTTCACCGGCCACCGCGCCGAGGACATCGAACGGCTCCGCTTCGACGCCGGCAAGCTCCTGCTGCGCATCGACCACGACGACCCGGGATCGCTGGAGACCCTGGAGAGCACCGCCCGTGCCGTCGACGACATGGCGGCCCGCCGACTCCCGCTGTTCGTCGAGCCGTTCGTCTCGCGCCGGGTGGACGGCACGGTCCGCAACGACCTCGGCGCCGAGGCCGTCACCCGTTCCATAGCCATCGCCTCGGGGCTCGGCGGCACCTCCGCCTACACCTGGCTCAAACTCCCGGTCACCACCGACCCCGACGACATGGCCCAGGTACTGGAGACGTCCACCCTGCCCGCGGTACTGCTCGGCGGAGACGTGGCCGGGGACCAGGAAGGCGCCTACGAGAGATGGCGCAAGGCCCTGCGGCTGCCCACCGTCCAGGGCATGGTCGTCGGCCGGTCGCTGCTGTATCCCGCCGAGGGCAGCGTGGAGACCGCGGTGGACACGGCGGTCGGGCTGCTCTGAACCTCCTCGCGGCAGCCTCCCGTCGGCCCTGCGCGGCAGTCGCTGCCTGAACTCCGCCCAGGAACAACCCGTTTGATGCCCTGCGCACGAGTCACTCGCCCGGTCCCGTGGATGAGCGCCACACGCCCGGTCCCGTGGGCGAGACGCCGGCCCGGTCCGGCGCACGAGCCACCCGTACGAACCCCTTGCCCGAGCCATCCGCCCAACCCCCTTGCAGGAGCTGCCCGATGACCACCGCGCACCATCTTCCCGCGGGCAAGGCCGCGACCGGCGCCTACGCCGTGGACGTGAACCCCGAGTCGGCGGGCTGGGGCCACTCCAGCCTGCGCGTGCTGGAACTGCCGCCCGGCGGCACGCACGGCCTCGACACCGGCGACAGCGAGTGGATCGTGCTGCCGCTGTCCGGCGGGTGCACCGTCTCCGTCGACGGCGAAACGTTCCCCTTGACCGGCCGGGCCGATGTCTTCAGCGGCGTCACCGACTTCGCGTACGTGCCTCGCGACGCCCGCGTCTCGATCGTCTCCGAGGGCGGCGGACGGTTCGCGCTCACCGGTGCCCGCTGCACCCGCCGGCTGCCCGCACGGTACGGCCCCGCCTCGAACGTGCCGGTCGAACTGCGCGGCAGCGGCACCTGCTCCCGGCAGGTCAACAACTTCGCCGCCGCGGCCCCCGCCGGAGCCGGCCCGGAGTACGGATTCGAGTGCGACAGCCTCATCGCGGTCGAGGTGATCACCCCCGGCGGCAACTGGTCCTCCTTCCCTCCGCACAAGCACGACGAGCACCGGCCGGGCACCGAGTCCGAACTGGAGGAGATCTACTACTTCGAGTTCGCCGGCCACCGGGGCACGCCGGGCCTCGGCTACCACCGCGTCTCGCCCTCCGGACACGGACGCGGGACGGACGTGCTCGCCGAGGTCCGCGACGGGGACGTCGTCCTCGTCCCGGACGGCTGGCACGGACCGTCCATGGCCGTGCCGGGCCACCACATGTACTACCTGAACGTCATGGCGGGACCCGGCACCGAGCGCGCCTGGCTGATCTGCGACCACCCCGACCACGCCTGGATCCGCGACACCTGGCCCGAGCAGCCCGTAGACCCACGACTGCCCCTCTACACCGCCCCGGAGAGGTCCCGATGAGCCCCACCACGCGCCGCCTGACGACCGCCCAGGCCCTGGTGCGCTTCCTGTCCGTCCAGTACAGCGAGCGCGACGGCGTACGCCATCGGCTGATCGCCGGCACCTGGGGCATCTTCGGACACGGCAACGTGGCCGGCATCGGCCAGGCCCTCCTGGAGGCCGGCGAGGACACCATGCCCTTCCACCAGGGGCGCAACGAGCAGGCCATGGTGCACGCTGCCGTCGCCCACGCCCGCCAGCTCAACCGGCTCTCCGCCCAGGCCGTCACCACCTCGATCGGCCCCGGCGCCACCAACCTTGTCACCGGCGCGGCCCTCGCGACGATCAACCGGCTGCCCGTACTGCTCCTGCCGGGCGACTACTTCGCCGCCCGCTCCGCCGATCCACTGCTCCAGCAGCTGGAACACCCCGTCGAGGCCGACGTCTCCGTCAACGACACACTGCGCCCGGTCTCCCGCTACTTCGACCGGATCACGCGCCCGGAGGCACTGATCCCGTCCGTGCTGAGCGCCATGCGGGTCCTGGCCGACCCCGCCGAGACCGGCGCCGTCACGCTCGCGCTGCCCCAGGACGTCCAAGCGGAGGCCCACGACTGGCCCGAGGCGTTCTTCGCGGAACGCGTGTGGCCGGTACGCCGTCCCGCGCCCGACCCGGCCGAACTCGCCGAGGCCGTACGGGCGATCCGCGCCGCCCGGCGCCCCCTCCTCGTCGCGGGCGGGGGAGTGCACCACAGCGAGGCCGAGGACGCCCTCCTGGCGTTCGCCGACGCCACCGGAGTCCCGGTCGCCTCCACCCAGGCCGGCAAGGGATCGCTGCGCCACGACCACCCCGCCGACCTCGGCGGCATCGGCCACACCGGCACCGCCGTCTGCGACGCCGTCGCGCGCACCGCCGACCTGGTCATCGGCGTCGGCACCCGCTACAGCGACTTCACCACCGCGTCCCGGACGCTGTTCCAGCATCCCGCCGTCCGTTTCGTCAACCTCAACATCACCGGCCTCGACGCCCACAAGCTCGCCGCCCGGCCCCTGGTGGCCGACGCGCGCACCGGCCTGGAGGCGCTGACCGCGGCCCTCGCCGGGCACCGCGTCGACCCCGCGTACGAGGCCGAGTACCGCGAGGGCAAAAGCCGTTGGGAGGAGATCGTCGAGGGGGCCTTCCACGCGCCGGACGAGCACGCGGTCCCGACCCAGACACAGGTCCTCGGCGTCCTGGACTCCGTCGTCGGCGATGACGACGTGATCGTCAACGCGGCCGGATCACTGCCCGGTGACCTCCACAAACTGTGGCGGGCCCGCGGCCCGCGCCAGTACCACCTGGAGTACGGCTACTCCTGCATGGGCTACGAGATCCCGGCCGCCGTCGGAGTCCAGCAGGCCGCGCCGGACACCCCGGTCTGGGCACTGGTCGGCGACGGCACGTACCTGATGATGCCCACCGAGATCGTCACCGCCGTCCAGGAGCACCTGCCCGTCAACCTGGTGCTGATCCAGAATCACGGATATGCCTCCATCGGAGGCCTGTCCGAGGAGACCGGCGGCGAACGCTTCGGAACCGCCTACCGCTACCGCGCCCCCGACGGCACCTTCTCCGGCGACCCGCTCCCGGTGGACCTCGCCGCCAACGCAGCCAGCCTCGGCATGGACGTCCTCCGCGCCAAGACCGTGGGCGAACTCCGCCACGCCCTCGCCGAAGCGCGCGGATCGCAGCGGCCGACCTGCGTGTACGTCGAGACCGACCCGGCGCCCACCGCCCCGGCGGCCGAGGCCTGGTGGGACGTGCCCGTCGCGGAGGTCGCCTCGCGCGAACCCGCCGTGCGCGCCCGTGAACGCTACGACCGTCGGGTCGCCGACCGTCGGCACCACCTCTGAACTCCCCGCCGCCCAAGGGCCCCGCACCGGGGCCCGGTGGACCGACCGTCAGGAGGACACGATGCCAAGGGGGCGAACCCGGCAGGCCGCCGGATCCCCGCGGGCGGCGACCGCCGTCCCACCCGCGGACCTCGACTTCACGCTCGACCGGAACAGTCCCGTGCCGCTCTACTACCAGCTCGCACGGCAGTTGGAGGCGGCGATCCAGCGGGGCACACCGGCCGCCGGAAGCCTGCTCGGGAACGAGGTCGAACTCGCGGGACGCCTCGGCCTGTCCCGGCCCACCGTCCGCCAGGCCATCCAGACCCTGGTCGACAAGGGACTCCTGGTCCGCCGGCGCGGCGTGGGCACACAGGTCGTGCACAGCCAGGTGAAGCGCCCGCTGGAACTCACCAGCCTCTACGACGATCTGGAGAGCGCGGGTCAGCGCCCCACGACCCTCGTCCTGCACAACGCGGTCGAGTCGGCGGACGCCGAGGTCGCCGCCGCCCTCGGCATCGCGGAGGGCGGCGGAGTCCACCGTCTGGAACGAGTGCGCCTCACCCACGGGCGGCCCGTGGCCGTCCTGTGCAACCACATCCCCGAGGGACTCCTGGACCTCGACACCGCCCGGCTGGAGTCGACCGGGCTGTACCGCATGATGCGTGCCGCCGGCATCACCCTGCACAGCGCCCGCCAGTCGGTCGGTGCCCGCTCGGCCGGCGACGGCGAAGCGGAACGCCTGGACGAACCGGCGGGCGCGGCCCTGCTCACCATGCGGCGCACGGCGTACGACGACACCGGCCGCGCGGTCGAGTACGGCACCCACATCTACCGCGCCTCGGGGTACGCCTTCGAGTTCCAGTTGCTCGTCCGGCCCTGAGCACGGAACGCCGGGAGGCACCGGACGCGGAGCACGGTGGCAGGCGAACGGGCGGCCGGCGCGCGTGGCTATCCGTCCGGCACCGGACACGGGGGACTGCGCGGGGTGGTGCGACGCCGTACGCCCGGGGCCGCGGAGCCGGGCTCAGACGCCCTTGCGGGCGGCCTCACGGCGCTGCCGCTTGCCCAGCGGCGCCTGGGACAGGTCCTCGGCCTGCGACCTGAGGTTCTTGTGGCCGTATCCGCGTTCGTCGAGCCATGCCCTCGCGGCTTCCTCGGCGCGTTCGGTCGCCTCCAGGATGTCCTCCTCGGCCTCCCCCGAGTCGAGGAAGCGGAAGGTGAAGGCGGGGCGTGCGGCGATGTCGTAGCTGAGGTGACCCTCGGGGGTGAACGCCGCGCGCAGGACGTCGTGCTCGGCGGCCCGTGCCAGGAGTTCGGCCCGCTGGTCGGTGCCGAGCCTGTCGAAGACACCGCGAACGGTGATGCGGAAGGTGCGCGTACTCATGACGCGACCCTAATCACCGCTGCCGTCGTCGCTCCAACGGGTTTTCGCGGACGCGAGGTGCCCGCTCCTCCTGGGGCCCTCTTCGGGAGGCGCAGCCCCCCTGCCCCGCAGGGATCCGGTCAGGCGAGGGTCACCCAGGCGCCCCGCTCGGCGGAGCGTGCCATCGCGTCGAGTGTCTCCGCGCTGTGCACCGCGTCGTCGAGGGTCGCCCCGTACGGAGTGCCGTCCTCGACGGACCGCAGGAAGTGGTGCGCCTCGATGACCTTGAGGTCGTCGTAGCCCATGCTGTTGGCCGCGCCCGGCTGGAAGGCGGCGTACTCGCCGTGTCCGGGACCCACGTACACCGTGCTGACCGGCTGGTCCTGGTAGGCCGTGCCCCGGCTGACCGCGAGTTCGCCCATGCGGCGGAAGTCCCAGAACACCGCGCCCCGGGTGCCGTGCACCTCGAAGCCGTAGTTGTTCTGCTCGCCCACCGAGACCCGGCACGCCTCCAGCACGCCCCGGGCGCCGGAGGCGAAGCGCAGCAGACAGCTGACGTAGTCCTCGTTCTCCACGGTGCCGAGTTCGCCGCCCGTCGCGCGCGCGTGGCCGGCCGTGGCCCCCGCCGGACGCGCCCGTCGCGGCAGGAAGACCGCGGTGTCCGCGGTGAGCGCCTCGATCTCGCCGAGCAGGTGCCGGGCCAGGTCCACGCCGTGCGAGGCCAGGTCGCCCAGGACGCCGCTGCCGCCGCGCTCCCTCTCGTAGCGCCAGGTCAGCGCCCCCTCAGGGTGTGCGGCGTAGTCGCTGAGGAGCCGGATGCGGACATGGGTGACGGCGCCGATCTCGCCGGAGGAGATCAGTTCGCGGGCGGCGGCGACGGCGGGCGCGTTGCGGTAGTTGAAGCCGACGGTGCCCTGCACCCCCGCCTTGGCCGCCGCCTGCGACACCGCGCGGGCGTCCGCGGCGGTGAGCCCCACCGGTTTCTCGATCCAGATGTGCTTGCCGGCCTCGGCCATGGCCACGCCGATCTCTCGGTGCAGGAAGTTCGGCGCGGCGATGCTCACCGCCTCGACGCGCGGGTCGGCGGCGACCGTACGCCAGTCGCGGGTGCCCGTGGCGAAGCCGTACCGCGCGGCCGCCTCCTCGGCGCGGCCCGGCACCTCGTCCGCCACGGCGACCAGTTCGGGCCGCAGCGTGAGACCGGGGAAATGGTGCGGCACGCGTGCGTAGGCCTGGGTGTGCACCCGTCCCATCCAGCCGAACCCCACGACCGCAACGCCGAGCGTACGCACCATGACTGCCCCTCTTTGGACCGGTCCAAAACCCTTCCGGCCTCACACTGAGCTCCATCAGTGCACGTGTCAACCCTCCTGCCACCCTTTGACAAGCTCGACACCGCTGTGGAACGGTCCAGACCATGAGAGCGCCGACGATCCGTGACGTCGCCGAGCGGGCCGGGGTGTCGAAGTCGCTGGTCTCCCTCGTGCTGCGCGGCTCCGACCAGGTCCGCGAGGAGAAGCGGCAGGCCGTGCTGGCCGCCGTCGAGGAACTCGGCTACCGCACCAACGCCGCGGCCCGCAGCCTCAGCGAGCGCCGCACCCGCACCGTCGGCGTGCTGCTCAACGACATGCGCAACCCCTGGTTCGTCGAACTGCTCGACGGCCTGAACTCCCGGCTGCACGACTCGGGTCTGCACACGCTGCTCGCCGACGGTCATCTCAACCGGCGCCTCGGCGAGGACCTCACCCGCACGTTCATGGACCTGCGCGTCGACGGCCTGATCGCCGTCGGCACCCTCCCGCCCTCCGAGGCGCTGCGGGCCGCGGCGGCGCGGGTCCCCACGGTGGTGGCCGGTGCACGGGAACCCGAACTGCCCGGCGTGGACATCGTCGCCAACGACGACGAGCGCGGCGCCCGGCTCGCCACCGAGCACCTCCTCGGCCTCGGACACCACCGCGTCGCCCACATCGCGGGGGAAGGGACGGTCGGTGAACTGCGCCGCCGCAGCTTCGAGACCGTCATGCGCGAGCACGGGCTCGACCGGGAGGCGGTCGTGGAGCAGGGCGACCTGACGGAGGAGGGTGGCTACCGGGCCATGGTCCGGCTGCTCGCGGCACGCGAACGGCCCACCGCCGTCTTCGCGTTCAACGACATGGCCTGCGTCGGCGCACTCTCGGCCGCCGAGGAGCTCGGCCTCCAGGTGCCCCGCGACCTCTCCCTCGTCGGCTACGACAACACCTACCTCGCGCGCCTGCGGCACCTGTGGCTCACCACCGTGGACAACGCCGGCCACGACGTCGGCCGCCGCGCCGCGCAGCGCCTGCTCGACCGGATCGCCGATCCGGCCCGCCCCGCGTCGCTCGTCCTCGCCGACCCCGTGCTCGAAGTCCGGGGCACGACCGCGCGGGTCAGTCGCTCTTGAGCTCGTCGAGCCGGACGGGTCCCCGGACGGAGACCGACCGGACCGCCGCCAGGGCGATGGCGAGGGCGGCGCGCGCGTCCTCGCCGGTGACCGCCGGGGTGCCCCCGCGGCGGACGCAGTCGGTGAAGTCGGCGATCTCCGCCACGTACGCGTCGTGGAAGAGGTCCTGGTCGTAGCCGACGCACTCGGCGGTGAGGCCCCGCGGGCCGTAGCCGGTCAGGTGGGTACGGCGCAGGTCGCCCATGGTGAGCATGCCGGCCGATCCGAAGACCTCACCGCGCACGTCGTAGCCGTACACCGCCTGGAAACTGGCCTCGGCGGTGGCGAGGGCGCCGTTGTCGAAGCGGATGGTGACGAGGGCGGTGTCGAGCAGACCGCGTTCCTTGAAATCGGGGCGCACCAGCGCGTCCGCCAGCGCGAAGACCTCGACCGCCTCGGCCCCCGGGTTGAGATGACGCAGGGTGTCGAAGTCGTGGATGAGGGTCTCCAGGAAGATCGTCCACGGCGGGACGGGCGCCGGATCGGCGAGCTTCGGATCGCGGGTGAGCGAGCGGAGCAGCTGCGGGGTGCCGATGCCGCCCTCCGCGATCCTGTCGTGGGCGGCACGGAAGCCCTTGTCGTAGCGGCGGTTGAAGCCGACCTGAAGAGGCACGCCCGCCTCGCGGGCCGCGGCCGTCGCACGGTCGGCCTCGGCGAGTGTGACGGCCATCGGCTTCTCGCAGTAGACGGCCTTGCCCGCGCGGGCCGACGCCACGACCAGATCGGCGTGCGTGCGCGCCGGAGCGGCCAGCACCACGGCCTCGATCCGCGGGTCGGCGAGCAGCCCCGCGATCTCGGTGTACGTCGTCGTACAGCCGAGCCGGTCGGCCAGGCGTCGGGCGGCGCCGGGTGCCGGGTCGGCGACCGCGGCGAGGCGGACGCCGGGCAGTCGGTGGGCGAGGGTCTCGGCGTGGAAGGCGCCCATCCGGCCGGCGCCCACGAGGCCGACGGCGAGGGGCTGTTGCGTGGTCATACGGCATCTCCGTACGTCGGTTGGCGATTCGGTGATTCAGCGACTCGACGATTTGGCGACTCGGCGGTTCGGCGGTTCGGGTGCCGGCGCCGTCAGGGGGTGAAGGCGGTCCGGAAGCGTTCCAGCGCGAGGTCGCCGTCCTCGGAGGCCCAGGCCTCCAGGGCGACCGTGCCGTCGTATCCGAGGTCCGTCAGGGCGCCCGCGACGGCCGGGTAGTTGATCTCCCCGGTTCCGGGTTCGTGGCGGCCCGGCACGTCCGCCACCTGGATCTCCCCGATCAGTCCCAGGCCGTGGGCGCGGCGGACCAGTTCGATCAGATTCCCCTCGCCGATCTGCGCGTGGTACAGGTCCAGGTTCATCCGCAGCCCAGGCCGGTCCACGGCCGCCACCAGGGCCAGCGTGTCGGAGGCCTTCGCGAAGGGCACACCGGGGTGGTCCACGGCGGTATTGAGGTTCTCCAGTGTGAAGACCACCCCGGAGCGCTCGCCCAGGTCCGCGACCCGGCTCAGCGTGCGCCGGGCGGCGATCCACATCGGACCGGTGGCCTCGCCGGTCACCGCGGTCACCGGCAGGCCCTCACCGTCCAGGCCGGTGCCGTGCAGATTGAGCCGGGGGCAGCCGAGGCGCTCCGCGGCCCGCACCGACTCCGCGGCGGTGCGCAGCAGTTCGTCCGCGCCGTCCGGGTCCGTCAGATTTCCGCGGACGTAACCGGTCATGGACGAGAAGGCCGCCCCGCTCCGCACGAGGGCGGTCAGATCGTGCCGCGTCCAGTCCCAGATCTCGACCTGGAAACCGGCGTCGTGGATGCGTCGTGCCCGCTCGTGGACGGGGAGCTCCCCGAAGACCATCTCGGCACAGACCGCCAGCGTGTACATCGTCCGTCGCCCGCCTTCCGGCTCTCGCGTTGCTAGAACGTTCTAGTCCCGGAGCAGCAGTACGCCAGCGGCCGAGCCCCTTGTCAAGGTGTCGCGGGCGCGGTGAACTAGAACGTTGCAGTACCTCCGACCAGTGCGTTCGGCGCTGGTCTACGATCTCGTCGGGAAGCCGTGCCGAACGGGAAGCCATGCCGAACAGGGAGGGCAGTCGTGCCTCCGAGCTCCTCGGGTCCGGGCGGGAAGCGGCCCACCCTCGCCGACGTCGCGGAGCGGGCGGGGGTGTCCGTCGCCCTGGTCTCCATCGTGATGCGCGGGACCAAGGGTGCCGGTGCCGCCACCCGCGAGCGCGTGCTCGGGGCGGCGCGGGAGATCGGCTACCGGCCCGACGCGCGCGCCCGCCTGCTGCGCAGCAGCCGTTCGCGCCTGCTCGGCGTGCAGTTCGGCCTCCAGGAACCATTCCACACCGACCTGGTGGAGGGGCTGTACGCCGCCGCCGAGCCGGCCGGCTACCAGCTCTCACTCAGTGCCGTCGCCCCGAGCCGCGGCGAACGGCAGGCGGTGGAAGCCCTGTTGGCGGACCGCTGCGAGGCGCTGATCCTGCTCGGTCCACGAGTCCCGGCCGCCCGGCTGGCGGAACTCGCCGCCCAGGTACCGGTCGTGTCCGTGGCCCGGCGGCTGCGCCCGCCCGCCGCGGGGGTGCATGTCGTGCGTACCGCGGACGACGAGGGTGCACGCCAGGCCGTCGACCACCTCGTCGCACTCGGCCACCGCGACGTCGCGCACATCGACGGCGGCCGGGCACCGGGCGCCGCCGACCGGCGCCGCGGCTACCGCACCGCCATGAACCGGCACGGTCTCGGCGACCGGGTCCGGGTCCTGCCGGGCGGACCGACCGAGGAGGACGGCGCCGCCGCGGCCCACGCCCTGCTCGACGCGGGCTCCCGCCCCACCGCAGTCCTCGCCTTCAACGACCGCTGTGCCACCGGTGTCCTCGACATCTTCCTGCGTGCCCGCGTCCCGGTGCCCGGCGACATCTCCGTCGTGGGCTTCGACGACAGCCGTCTGTCACGCCTCGCGCACATCGACCTCACCACCGTCGGCCAGGACATCCCCCGGCTCGCGGGGGAGGCGGTCGGCCGGGCCCTCGCACGTCTGGAGGGCGATGCGGCCTCCGGCGGCCGGTCGTCCGAGGGGCCTGGCCCGGGGGAGGAGACCGGCCGGGGGGAGGAGACCGTCATCGCTCCAAATCTGGTGGTGCGCGGCACCACGGCCGCTCCGGGGGGTGGCTGAACGACCGCCGAGGCTGGACGGCGCCCCGTCGCATGGCTAGTGTGATCGACGAATAGTCAATTTGTTGAGTATGGATATGAGGATGAGGTGGGCGTGATGGATTCCTTCCGCAAGGCCGTGGAGGCCGGTGATCTCGCCGCGGTCGAGGACATGCTGTCCGACGACGTCGTCTTCCACAGCCCCGTCGCCTTCAAGCCCTACCCCGGGAAGGCGATCACCGCGGCCATCCTCCGCGGCGTCACGCGCGTCTTCACCGACTTCCACTACGTCCGCGAGATCGGCGGCGCGGACGGCCGCGACCACGCGCTCGTCTTCGAGGCGAAGGTCGGCGACAAGAAGATCACCGGCTGCGACTTCCTCCACTTCGACGAGGACGGGAAGATCGACGACTTCATGGTCATGGTCCGCCCGCTGTCCGCCGCCCAGGCGCTCTCCGAGGCGATGGGAGCCCAGTTCGACCGGATCGCCCAGGAGGCGGCCGGCGCGTGACGTCGGGCGGCCCGGTGTGCACCGGGCGCACAGGGCCGTGTTCCGGACGCCGCGGACGGGTTTGACGCGAAGGCGCGCGGCTACCCGCGCGTGGTGACATCGACGACTTCCCGGCAGGAGCTCATCCGGTTCCTGGAGGACCGCTTCGCCTGCGCCCAGGCGTGCACCGAGTGCGCCAGGGTCTGTGCGCTGCGCGCGAGCCTCATGGATCCGGACGGGCCCGAGGAGCAGGATCGCGTACGCCGCAAGGGCATCCAGTGCACGGAAGTGTGCGACGCGACCTGCCTGGTGCTGTCCGAGGGGACGCACCGGGACGAGGCCGCTGTCCGCTCCCAGGTGGAATGGTGCCGCGACGTCTGCCTGGAGGGCGCCCTCGTCTTCGACGAGTACGACGGTGCGCGGGACGCGGCGAAGGAGTGCCGTGCGTGCGCGCAGGCGTGTGCGGACTTCCTCGCGGTCCTGGGCTGAGGGCGGCAGGGGCCGTCCGGCGCCGCGCGCCGTGCGGGACGCTGTGGGC
This sequence comes from Streptomyces sp. NPDC025784, assembly GCF_055558435.1. NCBI lineage: Bacteria > Bacillati > Actinomycetota > Actinomycetes > Kitasatosporales > Streptomycetaceae > Streptomyces > Streptomyces sp. NPDC025784. The sequence continues at coordinate 226,069 of NZ_JBVHMN010000015.1, read as the reverse complement.
CGAGCGCCGCGCGAAGCCGTCCGCCGGCCCGCCCGGGCGCGGGTGGGAGCGGCACGACGGGACGGGACCGGAACGTCCGGGCCGGGAACGGCGCTCCGGCGGATGCCTGGGACTCCGGCGGGCGGCGGGAACTCCGGCGGATGCCTGGGACTCCGGCGGGCGGCGGGAACTCCGGCGGATGCCTGGGACTCCGGCGGATGCCTGGAACTCCGGCGGATGCCTGGAACTCCGGCGGACGGCGGGAACTCCGGCGGATGCCTGGGACTCCGGCGGACGACCGGAACATCGGCCGGCGACCGGAATTCCGGCCGGCGCATCAGCCCGGCTCCGCCAGTGGACGCCCCGCGCGTACGTTCCAGCGCCCCGATCGCCCGCTGAACTCCGTGGCGGTCAGGGGCGGTACGTCGACGCGCCAGAAGGCCGCGTCCGGCGCACCCAGAACCCGCACCAGCGCGGCCCGTACGACCTCCGGCTCCACCACGGCGACCGTCCGGCCCGACGCCTGCGCGGTGCCGTCCAGCCAGCCGGCCACCCGGTCGCAGAACGCCCGTACCGACTCGCCGCCGTGCGGCGCGGCCCCGGGGTCGGCCAGCCAGCCCGCCACCGCCTCGGGCTCCTGCGCGCTCACCTCCGCCAAAGTCGCACCGCGCCAGCGGCCCACGTCGAGACCGGCCAACTCCGGTGCGTCCGGGGCGCCTTCGAGACCGAGAGCGTCGGCGGTCGCACGACAGCGCACGGCGGGGGAGACCCACTGCCGCTCCGCGGCCGGCAGCTGTCCCGCAGCCGCCCGCGCGAGCCGCAGTCCGGACGCGTCGAGCGGACGTCCGTCGTCGAAGCGGGCCTCGCGCAGTGCGGCGCCCAGCGCGGCTGAGATCAAGATCACTCGACTTGTCATGTCCTCACTCTCATGGGTTCTCGTGGTGTCCGCCGGCCCGAAAAGCCTTATGGGGCAAGGGAATCCGCCGCACACCCGGTCCGTGGGGGCGCACCCCGTGCTCCCCCGTGCGCCCTTGGCCGGAACCCGCCGACGCGGTACCGTCGCGTCGAAATCGACGACGGCTCGGCGGAAGCCCGGTGGAAATCCGGCACGGTCGCGCCACTGTAAGCCCAGCACGACCCCCCCTCGCCAGGGGCGGTGAGGGCAGGGCAAGTCAGACCCGCGGCTGTCGTCCAGTGCACCACCGGAATGGGACGCGAGTTCCCCAGGAGGTTCTGCCCCATGGCGCAGTCCGTCGCTCAGCCGACCGCCACACCCACCGCGGTACCCGCCAAGCTGCCGATCGGCGCGATCGCCCCCTGGGCGGTCTTCTTCGGCATCCTGATGCTGGTCCTGCTCTACTTCGTCGGCGCCGAACAGGGCGCCACCGCAGTCGTGTCCGGCGAGAACGTCCACGAGTGGGTCCACGACGCCCGCCACCTGCTCGGCTTCCCGTGCCACTGACGACCACGGGACGTACGAGCCGATGAATTCCGCAATCGTAAGAAACCTGTTGGTGCGTGGCATGCTCGCGGGACTCGCCGCGGGCCTGCTCGCCCTGGTCGTCGCCTACTTCCTGGGCGAGCCGCGCGTCGACTCGGCGATCGGCTACGAAGAGGCGCACTCCCACGCGCACGAGCACGGCGTGGAAGCGGTGTCCCGCACGATGCAGTCCACCGGCGGCCTGGCCACCGGCGTCCTCGTCTACGGGGTCGCGTTCGGCGGTATCGCCGCTCTCGCGTACTGCTTCGCGCTCGGCAGGATCGGCCGCTTCGGGCCGCGGGCGAGCGCGCTGCTGCTGTCGGTGGCGGGCCTGCTCGCGGTCTATGTCGTGCCGTTCCTGAAGTACCCGGCCAACCCGCCGTCGGTCGGCGATCCCGACACCATCGGGAAGCGCACGACCCTGTACTTCCTGATGATGGTGCTCAGCGTGCTGCTGGCCGTCGCGACCGTGATCCTGGGCAAGCGCCTCGCGCCGCGCCTGGGCAATTGGAACGCGACGATCGCGGGGGGCGCGTTCTTCGTCCTCACGATCGGTCTCGCCTACGCGTTCCTGCCGGCCGTGAACGAGGTTCCGAAGGACTTCTCGGGCACCCTGCTCTGGCAGTTCCGGCTCGCGGCCCTCGCCATCCAGCTGACCCTGTGGACCGCCTTCGGGCTCGTCTTCGGGTTCCTGGCCGAACGGGTGCTGGCGCCTAAGCCGGCCGCCGGAGGCCGACAGGAGGTCACCGCGGGGGCGACTCCCGTGGCCCACTGAGCGGTGACGGAAGGGCGGCCCCGGTCCTCGACCGGGGCCGCCCTCCTGCGTGCACCGGACGTCAGGCCGGCCGGATCAGCAGCTCGAAGCCGTCCAGCAGCGCCGTGAGGCCGACGTCGAAGTGCTCGTCGATCTCCCTGTCGTCGGCGGCGCGGGCCAAGGGCGGCACGGGGGGCACGCGGCCTCCCGCTCGGCGCGGTGATGATCGCCGGTGCCGTGGTGGTGGCGGTGCGTGCCGAACGGGCCCGGGGCCCGGTGATCGGACAAGAGGCGCCGGAGAGACGGTGATCGGCCGAGAGGCCCCAGGGCCCGGTGATCGGGCCCCGGGGAAGGAGTGGCGGTGGTCGCCGAAGGGGAGCACGGGAAATTCCTCTGACGCGTCATCAGCATTCCCAAGTTCTGCAACACGTTCTACTCTGTGCGCCGACCAGCCGGGAGAACCAGCTCGGGCACCGGGCAACAGGAGGCGCCGTGCATCTCGAATACACGCCGGAGCAGCAGCGTCTGCGCACCGAACTGCGCGACTACTTCGCCCAGTTGGTGCCCGACAACGCCTACGCCCGGTACGCCGATCCCGCCTCGCAGAAGCGCTTCTACCGCGAGACCGTCCGACGTCTGGGCGCGGACGGCTGGCTCGGCGTCGGATGGCCGGAGGAGTACGGCGGGCGCGGGCTGACCCCCATGGAACAGTTCATCTTCTTCGACGAGGCGGCCCAGGCGGGCGTGCCCCTGCCCCTGATGGCCCTCAACACCGTCGGCCCGACGATCATGCAGTTCGGGACGGAGGAGCAGAAGTCCCACTTCCTGCCCAGGATCCTCTCCGGCGAGATCGACTTCGCGATCGGCTACAGCGAGCCCGACGCCGGCACCGACCTCGCCGCGCTGAAGACGAAGGCGGTCCGCGACGGCGACGGCGACTACGTCGTGAACGGGCAGAAGATCTGGACGACGAACGGCGACACCGCCGACTGGGTCTGGCTCGCCGTCCGCACCGACCCCGACGCGCCGCCCCACAAGGGCATCACCATGCTCCTGGTGCCGACCTCCGACCCCGGCTACTCGTGCACGCTGATCAACACACTCGCCTCGCACGACACCACCGCCAGCTACTACGAGAACATCCGGGTCCCCGTCACCCGCCGGGTCGGCGAGGAGAACAAGGGATGGCGGCTGATCACCAACCAGCTCAACCATGAACGCGTGACGCTCGCCGCGCACGGCACCATGGCGATCCGGGCCCTGCACGACGTGCAGCGCTGGACCATGGAGACCAAGCTCACCGACGGCCGCCGCGTCGCCGACCTCCCGTGGGTGCGCCGCCGGCTCGCGCAGACCCACACCCGGCTCGACGCCATGAAACTGCTCAACTGGAAGATGGTGAACGCCGTCCAGGAGGGCACCCTCACCCCGCAGGACGCCTCCGCGGTCAAGGTGTACGGCTCCGAGGCGCGCCGCGACGCGTACGCCTGGCTGATGGAGATCGTCGCCGCGCCCGGGGTGCTCAAGGAGGGCTCCGCGGGAGCCGTCCTGCACGGCGAGCTCGAACGTGGCTACCGCTCCGCGGTGATCTTCACCTTCGGCGGCGGCAACAACGAGATCCAGCGCGAGATCATCTCGTGGATCGGACTGGGGATGCCCCGGGTCCGGCGTTAGCCTGACACGGTGGAGAGCACGTTCCCGGGCGACCCGGGACTCTTCGGTCCCCGCTCCGTGACCTGGCAGATGCACGGCGACCCGATGATGTGGGTCGCCGGCATCCGCGCGCTGTACCTCCAGGCCCTGCACCCGCGCGTCGTGCGCGGGGTGACGCAGAACTCCGACTTCCGGCGCGACGCCTGGGGCCGGCTGATGCGCACCGCGGACTTCGTCGGCACGACGACGTACGGCACCGGTGAGGCTGCCGAGAAGGCAGGGGCGAGGGTACGAAAGATTCACAGCATGCTCACGACCACCGATCCCGGCACGGGGGCGCGCCACCCGGTCGACGAACCCGGACTGCTGCTGTGGGTGCACTGCGCCGAGATCGACTCCTACCTCCACGTGCTGCGGCGCTCCGGCTTCCGGCTGACGGACGAGCAGGCCGACCGGTACGTCGCCGAACACCTGGTCAGCGCGCGACTGGTAGGGCTCGACCCCGCAAACGTACCGGCGAGCCGGGTCGAGCTGGCCGCCTACTTCGACACGATGCTTCCGGAGCTCGCGGCGGGTCCCGAGGCCCAAGAGGTGGACGCCTTCCTGCGGCGTCCGCCCGTCCACCCGCTGATGCTCCCGGCGCGCGCCGTGCTCTGGCGGCGCGTGGCACAGCTGGCGTACGCCTCTCTGCCGCCGTACGCCCACGAGTTGTACGGCAGGCCCGCCCCGCCGCCGGCCTCGGTGACCCGGCACCTGCGCGTCACGGGCACCGCCCTGCGCTGTGTTCCCGCACGTCTGCGCTGGCAACTCCCGCCCAAACACATTCTGCGCGCCATGTCACGGCTCGGCCCCGGCTCGCGCCCCGCACCATACAAGGTCGGCAGATAGCTCGCCATACTGGACGGGCCGGGGGAGGGCGCGGGCTGAGCAGTGACGGGGGCGATCACACGAGATGGCGGACTCCAGGCTGATCCAGGGCCGGTACCGGCTGCTCGATCTGATCGGGCGCGGCGGCATGGGCGAGGTGTGGCGTGCGCGTGACGAGTCACTGGGCCGGCAGGTGGCCGTCAAGTGCCTCAAGCCGCTGGGACCGCACCACGACCAGTCCTTCACGCGTGTCCTGCGCGAGAGGTTCCGCCGCGAGGCCCGCGTCGCCGCCGCCCTCCAGCACCGTGGTGTGACCGTGGTCCACGACTTCGGCGAGTCCGACGGAGTGCTGTACCTGGTGATGGAGCTGCTCGACGGGCGCAACCTCAGCCAGCTCCTGGAGGACAACAAGCACCATCCGCTGGCGGTCGCCGACGTGGTGGACGTCGCCGACCAGGTGGCCGCCGCGCTGGCCTACACCCACCAGCAGGGCATCGTGCACCGCGACCTGAAGCCCGCGAACATCATGCGGCTGGCCGACGGCACCGTGAAGATCTGCGACTTCGGCATAGCCCGCCTCGGCCACGACATCGGCTTCACCTCCCGGCTGACCGGCACCGGCATCGCCATGGGCACGCCGCACTACATGTCGCCGGAGCAGATCGGCGGCTCCCATGTCGACCAGCGCAGCGACCTGTACTCGTTCGGGTGCGTGCTCTACGAGATCGCCACCGGGGCACCGCCGTTCGACCTCGACGACGCGTGGGCGGTCCTCGTCGGCCACCGCGACACACCCCCCGAGCCACCGCGCAGCCACCGCGCCGAACTGCCCGAGTACGTCGAGCGGATCATCCTGGACCTGCTCGCCAAGCAGCCCGAGGAGCGCCCGCAGGACGCCCGCGAGCTGGCCCGCCGCATCGGCGCGGGCCGCGCCACCCCGATGTACGTGCCCACGGTGGTCACCCCGGCGGTCACGGGCCGCCGTGCCGTGGCGCCCTCGACACAGACGCGCCCCGAACAGCCGCCGTCCCGCGAACCCCGGCTGCCGTCCTGGACCCGTGGCATGACCACCGGCCACAAGGCCGCCGGAGGCGGACTGCGCAGCACCCCGCCGGACGTGTCGGCCGGGCTCACCGGAGACTGGATCGCCCGGCCCTCGACGGCTGTGACGAGCGGGCCCGCGGTTCCCGAACGCCCCGCCCCGTCAATGGAGTTGATCACGACACTGGCGGGGCGGCACAACGCCGGGCTGAGCCTCGGGCGGCTCGGCCGGTGGACCGAGGCGGGAGAGGTGCATCGCGCCGTCGCCGCCGAACGCGAGCACGCCCTCGGCCCCGAACACCCCGACACGCTCGCCAGCCGCTACGAGGTCGGTTTCACGCTCAGCCGCACCGGGCGCCCCGCCGACGCGCTGCGCGAGTACGCGCACGTCGCGGAGGCCAGGGAGCGCGTGCTCGGCGCCGACCACCCCGACACCCTCGCGGCGCGCCAGGAGATGGCCTACGTGCTCGGTCAGTTGGGCCGCCACTTCGAGGCGCACCAGACCTATACGTCGGTGCTCGCCGCCCGCGAGCGGGCCATGGGTGCCGACCACCCCGACACCCTGCGCTGCCGCCACAACCTCGCCTTCAACCTGAGCAGGCTAGGACGGCTGGAGGACTCGTACCGCATGGCGAGCGAGGTAGCCGCCGCCCGGGCCCGCGTCCTCGGTCCCACCCACCCCGACACCCTCGTCACCCGGTACGAGGTCGCCTACGCCCTCGGGCAGCTCGGCCACTGGCCCGAAGCGCTCCACGCCTACCAGGAAGTGGCCGACGCGCGCGCCCAGGCGCTGGGGCCCGACCACCCCGACACCCTCGCCGCCCGCTACGAGGTCGGCATCAGCCTCGGCAGGCTCGGGCGCAGCGCGCAGGCCCTGACGCTCTACCGCGACCTGATCGACGACCGCGTCCGGGTGCAGGGCCCGACGCACCCCGAGACCCTGCGCGCCCGGCACGGCCTGGGGGTGAACCTGGGCCGCATGGGCCGCTGGGAGGAGGCGCTCGCGGAGTCCCGTGACGTGTGCGCGATCCGCGAACGCGTCCTCGGCCCCGACCACCCGGACACCCTCGTCAGCCGCAGGGAGGTCGCCGTCGGCCTGGGCTGGCTCGGCCGCTGGGCCGACGCCCTCACCGAGTACCGCGCCGTCGCCGCCGCCCGCGAACGCGTCCTCGGCCCCGACCACCCCGACACCCTCGGCAGCCGCAACGACGAGGCACACTGCCTCGAGCAGCTGGGACACGGTCAGGAGGCCGTCGAGCTGTACCGCAGGGTGGCGGCGTTGCGCCAGCGGCGGGCGTCCGGCGGCCACTGAACGGGAAGTCACGGCCGCCGCTCACCGCTCACCGCTCACCGCGCTCCGCCGGCGACGGGGCAGCGTGCCGGGAGCGCCGGTCACCGCACCCGGCGGCGCCCGGGCGGCGTGCCGTGGACGTCCGGCACCGCGCTCCGGGGGCGGCCGGGCCACGTGTCGGGAGCACCGGGCACCGCATCCCGGGCGGCGCCCGGGCGGCGAGCCGGGCCCCGAGCACCGGACGTCCGCCATCCGCTGAACGGCGAGTCAGCACCGCCCCCGCCCGCTCGGGCGCCCGCCGCTTGCCGCGCACCCCTGGCCGACGTAGATCATCACGTGCTACGAAGAACCATGCCTGCACACGAGGGATACGACGCCGTGATCGTCGGCGGGGGCCACAACGGACTGGTCGCCGCCGCCTACCTGGCCCGGGCCGGACGGTCCGTGCTGGTTCTGGAACGTCTGGGGAACACCGGCGGCGCGGCCGTCTCGACCCGTCCGTTCGCCGGAGTCGACGCGCGCCTTTCACGCTATTCGTACCTGGTCAGCCTGCTGCCCCGGAAGATCGTCCGGGATCTCGGCCTCGACTTCCGGGTCCGCGGGCGCACCATCTCCTCCTACACCCCCGTCGAGCGCGACGGCCGGCCCACCGGGCTGCTCGTCGGCGGCGGCGAGCGGCGCACCCGCGAGGCGTTCGCGCGGCTGACCGGCTCCGACCGCGAGTACGAGGCATGGCAGCGCTTCTACGGCATGACCGGCCGCGTCGCCGAGCGGGTGTTCCCGACGCTCACCGAACCCCTGCCCACGCGCGAGGAGCTGCGGGGCCGTGTCGACGACGAGGACGCCTGGCGGATGCTCTTCGAGGAGCCGGTCGGCGCCGCGGTGGAGGAGTACTTCGCCGACGACCTGGTCCGTGGTGTCGTCCTCACCGACGCGCTGATCGGCACGTTCGCGGACGCCCACGACTCCTCGCTGCGCCAGAACCGCTGCTTCCTCTACCACGTGATCGGCGGCGGCACCGGGGCCTGGGACGTGCCGGTCGGCGGCATGGGGGCGCTCACCGACGCGATCACCGGCGCCGCCCGCAACGCAGGCGCCACGATCGCCACCGGCCACGAGGCGATCCGCGTCGAGACGGACGGCACGTCCGCGGAGGTCACCTACCGGACCGCCGACGGCGAGGGCGTCGTCGCGGCCCGGCACGTCCTCGTCAACGCGTCGCCGCAGGAGCTCGCCCACCTCACCGGCGACGAGCCGCCGACCCCGGCCGAGGGCGCCCAGCTCAAGGTGAACATGCTGCTCAAGCGGCTGCCCCGGCTGCGTGACAGCGCCGTCGACCCGCGCGAGGCGTTCTCCGGGACCTTCCACATCGCCGAGGGGTACCAGCAGTTGGCGACCGCCCACGCGCAGGCCGCGTCCGGCGAGCTGCCCGCCGCCCCGCCCTCCGAGATCTACTGCCACTCGCTCACCGACCCGAGCATCCTCGGCCAGGACCTCGTCGACCAGGGCTACCAGACCCTCACCCTGTTCGGCCTGCACACTCCGGCCCGCCTCTTCGAACGGGACAACGACGCGGTGCGGGACGAGCTGCTGAAGTCGACGCTGGCGCAGCTGGACGCCCATCTCGCGGAGCCGCTGGCCGACTGCCTGGCCACCGACGCCGAGGGCCGCCCGTGCATCGAGGCGAAGACCCCGCTCGACCTGGAGCGCGACCTGCGGCTGCCGGGCGGCAACATCTTCCACCGCGACCTCGCCTTCCCGTACGCGCAGGAGGGCACGGGCCGCTGGGGCGTCGAGACCCGGCACGCCAACGTGCTGCTGTGCGGAGCGGGGGCGGTGCGCGGCGGCGGGGTGAGCGGGGTTCCCGGACACAACGCGGCGATGGCCGTGCTGGAGGAGGCCGACCGGCAGAGCTGACCGTCGCGACGGCGGTGCCGGCCGGGCGCTCTCACGGGCGCTCCGGCCGGAACGCTCCCAGGACCGCTCCGGCCGGGCGCTGCCACGACCGTCCCGGCCAGGCCGGGCGGCCGGGCGCATCCCGCCCGGCCGCCCGGCACCTCCGAGCCGTCAGTCCCGGGAGGCCACCCAGCCGACCGCCTCGATCCGTGCGGCGTCCGCGGGGCGTGCCTCGTCGAAGGAGACACGGTCACCGCTCTCGACCCGCTGGCCGTCGACGTAGGCGCCCCGGCCGACGTACAGGCGGTCGGTCGTGTACCGCCAGCGCAGCGTGAGCCGTGGCGCCTGCGGCACCTGGGCCACGAGCCGGTGCCACACCCGCCCGGACCAGCCGGTGGCCGTACCGGCCGAATGCTCCTGAGACTCCTCCCCGGGCGCCGCCGTGGTGAACGGCACCGGCTGCCAGGTGGCTCCGTCGTCGGTCGAGGACTCCAGGAAGAGGAGGTCCGACTGCGGCTCGGTGTCCCACCACACGGCGCAGCGCAGACGGGCGGGGCCCGTGCCGGTGTCGAGCGGGGGCAGGGCCAGCGTGGCCGTCGTGGCGTTCGCCGTACCGGAGAACCAGGATGTGCGTCCGCGTGCGGGGCGGACCGGCACGGCCCGTGCCAGGTTCGTCGCGGCGGCGACCCGGGGAGCGGAACCGGATCGCCAGGTGCGCACCGGGTGCACGGAGTTGCCGAGGACGACGAGGAAGGAGTCGGTCGTCGGGTCGAGGACGATCGAGGTACCGGTGAAGCCGGTGTGGCCCGCCGTGCGCGGGGTGGCCATCGCGCCCATGTACCAGTGCTGGTAGAGCTCGAACCCGAGGCCGTGCTCGTCACCGGGGAAAGCCGTGTTGAAGTCCGTGAACATCAGGTCGACGGTCTCCTGCCGCAGGATGCGGGCCTTGCCGTACGCGCCTCCGTTCAGCAGTGTCCGGCCGAGGACCGCGAGGTCCCAGGCGCACGAGAACACACCCGCGTGCCCCGCCACTCCGCCGAGGGAGTAGGCGTTCTCGTCGTGCACCTCGCCCCACACGAGGCCGCGGTTCAGCCCCGACCAGGGAAGCCGTGCGTCCTCGGTGGCGGCGATCCGCGGCTTCCAGGAGGCGGGCGGGTTGTAGCGGGTGCGGCTCATGCCGAGCGGCGCGGTTATCTCGTCGTGCAGCAGCACGTCGAGGGTGCGGCCGGTGACCTTCTCCAGGACCAGCTGCAGCGAGATCAGGTTCAGGTCGGAGTAGAGGTAGACGGTGCCGGGCGCATTGAGGGGCTTCTCGTCCCAGATGAGCTTGAGTTTTCCCTCGCGCGTCGGCGCGTTGTAGAGGGGGATCCAGGCGCGGAACCCGGAGGTGTGCGTGAGGAGCTGACGGATCGTGACGTCCTGTTTGCCGCCGCCCGCGAACTCGGGGAGATAGGAGGCGACGGTCGCCTCCAGCTCCAGCGCGCCGCGCTCCATCTGCTGCACCGCGAGGATGGAGGTGAACAGCTTCGACACGGAGGCGAGGTCGTAGACGGTGTCCTCGGCAGCCGGGATCTGCTGGTCCGCCGGGAACTCCACTCCGGTGTCGGTCTTGTCGTCGTACGCCGCGTAGCGCACGGCCATGCCGATCGGCCGGTGCAGGGCCACGGTCGAGCCGCGTCCGGCGAGGAGCACCGCGCCCGCGTACCAGGGGTGCCGGGGCGAGGGCGCGAGGAACGCCTCGGCGTCCGTGACCAGTTGATCCAGGTGGTCGCCGAGCAGGCCCGCCTCCCGGGCGGTTCCGTGGCGCAGTGTCGCGCGGTGTCCCTTCTCCTGCGCGGCCACCGCGGGGCCCGCGGGGAAGGGGGCGAGTGCCAGCGCCCCGCCCACGGCCAGTACGGCGCGACCCCATTGACGACGGGTCAGCCCGCCGTCCGCTCTTTCCTCAGCGCCTTCGGTCATCGAGCTGCCTCCCGCGTCGCCTGAAAGTATCTTTCCGGACCCAGTGTGCGGAGTGAAACTTTCCTGTCAGACGTGCTCGTGTCAACCCTCCCGGATGGGCGTGAAGAAATCTGACGGAGCATCAGAAAAGGCCTTCCCTCGTCCGGAGGACTGCGGCATCCTGCGCCCATGCAGACGGAGCTGAGCAAGAGACTGGGAGTCGAGCACGCCATCTTCGGCTTCACGCCGTTTCCCGCCGTCGCCGCGGCCATCAGCCGCGCGGGCGGATTCGGGGTGCTCGGCGCGGTCCGCTACACCGCACCGGACGAACTGGCCCGCGACCTCGACTGGATCGAGGCGCACGTCGCGGGCAGGCCCTACGGCCTCGATGTGGTCATGCCCGCGAAGAAGGTGGAAGGCGTCACCGAGGCCGAGGTCGAGGCGATGATCCCCGAAAGTCATCGTCAGTACGTCCAGGACACCCTCGCCAAATACGGTGTGCCCGAACTCGCGGAGGGCGAGGCGTCCGGATGGCGTATCACCGGCTGGATGGAACAGGTCGCCCGCGGCCAGCTCGACGTCGCCTTCGACTATCCGATCAAACTCCTCGCCAACGCGCTGGGTTCACCGCCCGCCGACATCGTCGAGCGCGCCCATGACCGCTCGGTCCTTGTCGCTGCCCTGGCGGGCAGCGCCCGCCACGCCCGCAAGCACGCCGACGCGGGCATCGACATCGTCGTGGCACAGGGCTACGAGGCCGGCGGGCACACCGGGGAGATCGCCTCGATGGTGCTGACGCCCGAAGTCGTCGACGCCGTCGATCCGTTGCCGGTCCTGGCCGCGGGCGGGATAGGCAGCGGGCAGCAGGTCGCCGCGGCGCTCAGCCTCGGGGCCCAGGGTGTGTGGCTGGGCTCGCTGTGGCTGACCGTCACCGAGGCCGAGATGCACTCGCGTGCCGTCACCCGCAAACTGCTGGCGGCCGGGTCCGGCGACACCGTCCGCTCCCGCGCGCTGACCGGCAAACCGGCCCGCCAGCTGCGCACCGAGTGGACCGACGCCTGGGACTCCCCGGACGGACCCGGGACGCTGCCCATGCCGCTCCAGGGGCTGTTGGTGGCCGAGGCGCTCTCGCGCATCCAGAAGTACGAGGTGGAGCCGCTGCTCGGCACACCGGTCGGACAGATCGTCGGCCGGATGAACAGCGAACGCAGCGTCCAGGCCGTGTTCGACGACCTGACGCGAGGTTTCGAGAGGGCCGTCGACCGCATCAACCGCATCGCGGGCAGGGAGGAGCGCTCGTGAACACACCGCCGAACGGATTCTGGGCCCAGGCCGCCGCCGACCCCGGGCGCACGGCGCTCGTCGCACCGGACGGAGAGGAGTGGACGGCGGGGCGGTTGCACGACGCGGCCAACCGGCTCGTGCACGGACTGCGCGCTGCGGGCCTCGAACGCGGCGACGCCTTCGCGGTCGTCCTGCCCAACTGCGCCGAGTTCTTCGTCGCCTACCTCGCCGCGTCCCAGGCGGGCCTCTATCTCGTCCCCGTCAACCACCACCTGGTCGGCCCCGAGATCGCCTGGATCGTCTCCGACTCCGGTGCCAAGGTCCTCATCGCACACGAACGGTTCGGGGACGCCGCCCGGAGGGCCGCCGACGAGGCCGGGCTCCCCGCCTCGCACCGCTACGCCGTGGGCGTGGTCGACGGCTTCCGGCCGTACGGCCAACTCCTCGACGGGCAGCCCGTGTCACCGCCCGCCGACCGCACCCTCGGCTGGGTCATGAACTACACCTCGGGCACCACGGGACGCCCCCGCGGCATCCGGCGCCCGTTGCCCGGCAAACTCCCCGAGGAGTCGTACCTCGGCGGCTTCCTCGCCATCTTCGGCATCAAGCCGTTCGACGGCAATGTGCACCTGGTCTGCTCGCCGCTGTACCACACCGCGGTGCTCCAGTTCGCCGGCGCGTCCCTGCACATCGGGCACCGCCTGGCGCTGATGGACAAATGGACGCCCGAGGAGATGCTGCGCGTCATCGACGTCCAGCGGTGCACCCACACCCACATGGTCCCCACCCAGTTCCACCGGCTGCTGGCGCTGCCGCAGGAGGTGCGGGCGCGCTACGACGTGTCGTCGATGCGGCACGCGATCCACGGCGCCGCCCCGTGCCCCGACCACGTGAAGCGGGCCATGATCGAGTGGTGGGGCCACAGTGTCGAGGAGTACTACGCGGCCAGCGAGGGCGGAGGCGCCTTCGCGACCGCCGAGGACTGGCTCAAGAAGCCCGGCACGGTGGGCAAGGCCTGGCCCATCAGCGAACTCGCCGTCTTCGACGACGACGGCAAGGAGCTGCCGCCGGGTGAGCTCGGCACCGTGTACATGAAGATGAGCACCGGCGGATTCTCGTACCACAAGGACGAGGCCAAGACGAGGAAGAACCGCATCGGCGACTTCTTCACCGTCGGTGACCTCGGATATCTCGACGAGGACGGGTACCTCTTCCTCCGCGACCGCAAGATCGACATGATCATCTCGGGCGGGGTCAACATCTATCCGGCCGAGATCGAGTCCGCACTGCTCACCCACCCCGCCGTGGCTGACGCGGCCGCCTTCGGTATCCCGCACGACGACTGGGGCGAGGAGGTGAAGGCCGTGGTGGAGCCCGCCCCGGGCCATGAACCCGGCCCGGCGCTCGCCGCGGAGATCCTCGCCCACTGCGAGCAGCGGCTCGCCGGCTACAAGCGTCCCAAGAGCGTGGACTTCATCGAGGTCATGCCGCGTGATCCCAACGGAAAGCTGTACAAGCGGCGCCTGCGGGACCCCTACTGGGAGGGCCGCACCAGAATCGTGTGACGCAGGTCACATTCGCGACCTGTCACGTCGAGGCGCACTCGCCCGTCCTGATGCCGAAACGCCCCCGGGAGCTGATCCCCGGACCGCCCGGGGGCCCGACATCCAGGAGATGAACTTCCATGCGCGTACTCGTCGCCGGAGCCACCGGAGTCATCGGCCGGGCGCTCGTCCCGCTGCTCACCTCGGTCGGACACGAGGTGGTGGCCCTCTCCCGCACCCCCGGCACAGGCACCGTCGCCGCCGACGCCCTCGACCGCTCGTCGCTGCACAAGGCGGTGCGAGAGGCGGCCCCCGACGCGGTCGTGAACATGCTCACCGCCATCCCGGCCGCCATCGACCCGCGCCATCTCGCCCGCGACTTCGCCCTGACCAACCGGCTGCGCACCGAGGGCACCCGCAACCTGTACGAGGCCGCCCACGACGCGGGCGTCAAGAAGATCGTCGCCCAGGGTCTGGCCTACGCCTACGACCCGGCCGGACAGGGCGCCGCCGACGAGGACGCCCCGTTGTGGCAGCGCCCGCCGAAGCAGTTCGTCCCGGTCCTGGAGGCGCTCAAGGAGCTGGAGCTGCGCACCGCCGACGCGGGCGGCACCGTCCTGCGCTTCGGACACCTCTACGGGCCCGGCACCATCTACGCCTCCGACGGCTCCTTCGTGCAGCAGGTCTCGGCCGGGAAGGTGCCCCTGGTCGGCGGCGGGAACTCGGTGTTCTCCTTCACCCACACCCACGACGCCGCCACCGCGGTGATCGCCGCGCTCGACAAGCCCGTGAGCGGCCCGCTGAACATCGTCGACGACACACCGGTGGCGCTGCACGAGTGGCTGCCCGAGCTGGCCCGGATGCTCGGCGCCAAGGAGCCCAAGAAGGCGCCCGCGGCACTCGCCCGGCTCGCCGTCGGCAGCTGGGGCGTGGCGTTCATGAACGGGCTGCGCGGCGCCGACAACGCGCGCGCCGTGCTCACCCTCGACTGGCGGCCGAGGTACGCCTCCTGGCGCGCCGGGTTCGCCGCCGAGTTGAATGGTGTGACGGCCGGGCGCTGATCGGCAGGGAGCCGGCCGTACGCCGAACCGCAGGAAAGGAATGAGGAGTTGGAGACTCCGGAGCAGGCGACCGAGCAGTTCGAGGCGTACCGCCCGCTGCTGCTCGGCCTCGCCTACCGGCTGCTCGGCAGCATGTGGGACGCCGAGGACGTCGTCCAGGACGCCTACCTCCGCTGGACCGGCACCGACCGGGCGGACGTCCGCGAACCACGGGCCTTCCTCATCACGGTCGTCACCCGCCTCGCCCTGGACCAATTGCGCTCGGCCCGCGTCACCCGCGAGGCGTACACCGGGCCGTGGCTCCCCGAGCCCGTCGCGACGGGAGCGCTCGGCCCGCTCGACACCGCGGAGCTGCGCGACACGGTGGCCTACGCGACCGTGCATCTGATGGAACGTCTGTCGCCGCCGGAGCGCGCGGTGTTCGTCCTGCGGGAGGCCTTCGACCTGCCCTACGACGAGATCGCGCGCATCCTGGACACGACCGCCTCGAACTGCCGTCAGATGCACCATCGCGCGAGCCGCCGGGTCACGTCGGGACGCGACAAGTTCGCCCTCGCCGAGGACGACCACGCCAAACTGCTCGCGAGCTTCCTGGAGGCCGCGCAGAGCGGCGACCTCAGCGGTCTGACCGACCTGCTGGCCGAGGACGTGATCGCCTGGAACGACGGCGGCGGCAAGGTCAGGGCGGCGCTGCGCCCGGTCGTGGGCCGCGACCACGTGGTCGCGTTCATCGCCGGACTGGTCGCCCGCTATCCGTTCGGCGAGGCACGTGTCGTCGACGCCAACGGCGCTCCCGCCCTCGCGCTCGCGGTCGACGGCATCGAACAGGTCGTCACCATCTCCGTGCAGGAAGGACGCATCGACGGCGTCTACGCCGTCCTCAACCCCGAGAAGCTGGGGCACGTGGGCCGGTGAACCGGCGGTCATGACGCACGTGGGCCCCACCCTCCGCGGGGTGGGGCCCACGTGCGCGGCGTCAGCGGTGCTCGCCGACCCGGACCACCCTGAGGCCCGGCGAGGAGAGGATGTCCTTCTCGCAGAACCGCGACGTGACCCAGCGCTCACCCGAGAACAGCCGCGTCTGATCGCTGTAGTGCGGCGAGTTCGGGTTCGACGACTGGGAGTACGTCAGCAGCGTGCGCGCGACCGGGCAGCGGCTGCCGTCCCAGCCGACGGCCTGGATGTACGACGACCCGGTGGTGACCTCGGTGTAACCGCCGGCCGCCGGGTTCCACACCGGCTCGACCTTGTTCCACACCCCGAGCGACTCGGTGCCGCCCGGCACCGGGATGCGCTCGCCGCCGCGCACGACGAACTGGTGCGCGCCGAGCTTCTCGTCCGGCGAGATGCCCGCCGCGCCCAACTCCGTCACGGTGTCCGCGAGGGCCGTGGCGAAGCCGGCCGCGCCGGTGTTCAGCGTGTTCGGGGTACGGACCGGATCCGCCGCCGAGAACGGCACCTTCCACAGCTGCGCGGCCGGTACCGCGGCCGTCAGCTTCCGCCAGAACCGGTCGAAGAACAGCGCGCCCCGGCTGCCCGTGTCCATGGAGTGGTCCCATGCCGTGAGCACACCGCACGCCTCGGTCACGTCGACGGCCTTGCCGTCGCTGCCGGTCGCCGTGCCGCCCGGAAGCGCGGCACACGCGCGCGCCACGTCGTCCGCGGCCAGATCACCCGCGGGCACCCGGTTCGCGAACTGCTGCGCCTGGAGATCCCGTACGGTCAGCCGGCCGCGGGCCGCCATCGCCGCCACGTCCTCGACGGCGCCGCGCGTGCGCATCGACCGCTGCGTGCCGATCGTGCCGAAGACACGCTCGTACCCGGTCACCGGCCGGTCCGCGTTGGCCAGCCAGGCGCTGTCGTTGGAGTTCTCCGCGTACGGCGCGTCCCGCAGCACCGGCATCTTCGCCGGTCCGAAGATCCCGGGCTGTACGGCGTCCGGGTCGCTGCCCAGCGCGCAGTCCCCGCGCGAGCCGTCGAGGACGGCGACACCGGACGACGGATAGGTGACCTTGCCGAGCGGTGTCGAGCAGCGCTGCGCCAGGTCGTCGGTGATGCGGGGGATCACCTGGGACTGGGTGAACAGCGAGTGGCCGCCCGAGTCGGCGGCGATCGTGTTCACCCAGGGCAGCCCCTGGGTGCGCCGCAGGGCGGTGAGCACGCCGGCCGTGTCGCGGGCCTTGGCGAAGCCGAGCGCGGTGTCCGAGGCGCGCAGGTTGGCCGCGTTCGGGTCGCCCAGCGCGTACGCCGTGGTGGACGTCCAGGGCAGCGGTAGCTGGGCACCGAGCGAGGTGACGACCGGGCCGTACCGCGTCCACCACTGCGTGCGCGTCACGGGCGCGCCGTCCTTCACGGCCACGGTGACACTCCGCCGTGTCATCCGTTCCGACTTGCCGTCCACCAGGTACGACGTCGGATCGGTCGGATCCAGTGTGAGCTGGTGGAGGTTGAGGGTGACGCCCGTCGCGACGGTGTGGCTCCACGCGACGCGCGCGGTGTGCCCGATGGATATCGTCGCCGAACCGAGCAGGGCCCCGCCCTGGACGTCCAGCCGCCCCGGGATGGTCTGCTGCATCTGCCAGAAGCGACGGCCGCCCTGCCAGGGGTAGTGCGGGTTGCCCAGCAGCAGGCCCCGGCCGTTGGCCGTCGTGGCACCGCTGAAGGCGACCGCGTTGGACCCCATGTCGGCGTTGTCGAACAGCTCCCGGGCGGCCCGGGCGGTGGCCTGCGCGTTCGGGGTCCGGGAGTTCCCGGACGCACCGCCCGTCTCCTGCGGGGCGGCCGTGCCGGCGGGTGCCGTCGCGGGCGGCTGCGCGGCGGTGATGCCGTCGATGCCCCGGCCCTGACCGCCCAGCACGGCCAGGGCGAAGCCCCGTGCGGCCACGTCCAGTTGTGTCACCGGGCGGACCCAGTCGGCGCCCCGGCACGCGGGATCGGTGACGCGGTTCTGGGCGAGCCAGGCGTTGTAACCGGCCGCCCAGCCGCGCATCAGATCCTTGGCGTCCCGCCCGGGCCCCCGCGGCGCGGGTTCCGCGAGCAGCTTCTCCACCGTGCCCGCCTCCCGGACACCACGGAAGTACAGGTCGCTGGAGAGGTTCTTGGCCGCCGAGGACAGCGAACCGTCCGGCGCCGCGTCGGGACCGAAGTAGCGGGAGCGCTCCCCGCGCAGCGTCACGAAACCGTCGGCGAGGGTGCACACCTGGTCGGCGGCCTGCGCCCAGCCGGTGCCGAAGCCGAGGTTCGCGTAGTCCTTCGCGACGATGTGCGGGATGCCGTACTCGGTGTAGCGGATCACGGCCGACAGGCCGCCGTGCGAGGGATGTTCCTGACGGTCCTGCCGCTCGGCCGCGGCCGCGGGCAGCGTGGCCGAGGCGGTGAGCAGGGCGACGGCCGTGACCACGAACCGTCTCAGGCGGGTGCGCATCGTGCCTCCCAACATCATTGGCGGAAAGGGCGGTTGAGCGTACCAATGGGTATGTCGTCCGGAGAGGGGTCCGTCGCGATCCCGCTGCGCGGGCCGCGCGCCGCCGGGCATCCGGACGAGACCCCGGTGCCTTCGTCTTGACCTCCCTCGTGCCGCGGACCGAGGATCATGTGTCATGACGCCAGGACAGGGCAGCACGGTTGACGGGGTGCTGCGCCGCAGTGCCCGGCGCACCCCGGCACGCACAGCGGTCGACTACCGCGAGCGCTCGTGGACGTACGCGGAACTCGACGACGCGGTCTCCCGCGCGGCGAGCGTGCTCCTCGGACAGGGGCTCACCCCCGGCGACCGGGTCGGCGCCTACGGACACAACTCCGACGCGTACCTGATCGGCTTCCTCGCCTGCGCCCGCGCCGGACTCGTGCACGTCCCGGTCAACCAGAACCTGATGGGCGACGACCTCGCCTACGTCGTCGGGCAGTCCGGCAGCACCCTGGTCCTGGCCGACCCGGACCTCGCGGCCAGGCTCCCCGACGGCATGCGCACCCTGGCGTTGCGGGACACCGACGACTCACTGCTCGCCCGGCTGGACGCCGCTGTCCCCTACGACGGCGACGAGCCGCGCGGCGACACGCTCGTGCAGCTGCTCTACACCTCAGGCACCACCGCCCTGCCCAAGGGCGCGATGATGACGCACCGCGCCCTGGTGCACGAGTACCTGAGCGCGATCACGGCCCTCGACCTGAGCGCGGGGGACCGGCCCGTGCACTCGCTGCCGCTCTACCACTCGGCGCAGATGCACGTCTTCCTGCTCCCGTATCTCGCGGTCGGCGCGTCGAACATCATCCTCGACGCGCCCGACGGGGACCACCTCTTCGACCTGATCGAGGCCGGCCGCGCGGACAGCCTGTTCGCGCCGCCCACCGTGTGGATCGGCCTGGCGAACCGGCCCGACTTCGCGACCCGCGACCTCGGCGGGCTGCGCAAGGCGTACTACGGCGCGTCGATCATGCCGGTGCCCGTCCTGGAGCGGCTGCGCGAACGCCTGCCGAAGCTGGCCTTCTACAACTGCTTCGGACAGAGCGAGATCGGGCCGCTGGCCACCGTCCTCGGGCCCGACGAGCACAAGGGGCGGATGGACTCCTGCGGACGCACCGTGCTGTTCGTGGACGCGCGGGTGGTCGACGAGGACGGCAAGGAGGTGCCGGACGGGACGCCGGGCGAAGTCGTCTACCGCTCACCGCAGTTGTGCGAGGGCTACTGGGACAAACCGGAGGAGACCGCGGAGGCCTTCCGCGACGGCTGGTTCCACTCGGGAGACCTCGCCGTGCGCGACGCCGACGGCTACTTCACCGTCGTCGACCGGGTGAAGGACGTCATCAACTCCGGTGGCGTGCTGGTCGCCTCACGGCAGGTCGAGGACGCGCTGTACACGCACGAGAAGGTCGCCGAGGTCGCCGTGATCGGGCTGCCCGACGAGCGCTGGATCGAGGCCGTCACCGCCGTGGTCGTCGCCCGCGGCGAGGTCACCGAAGCCGAACTCGTCGCCCACGCACGCGAGAAGCTCGCCCACTTCAAGGCACCCAAGAGGGTCCTGTTCGTGGACGAGCTGCCGCGCAACGCCAGCGGGAAGATCCTCAAACGGGAGCTGCGGGACCGCTTCGGCGAGGGCTAGGGGGTTCACGGCGTCCGGCGTTCCCGCAGGTCCATGATCCGCTTGATCTTGCCCACCGACCGCTCCAGCGACTCCGGTTCGACGATCTCGACCGAGACCGACACGCCGACCCCGTCCTTCACCGCCGCCTTGATCGCCCGCGCCGCGGCCTCGCGGATCTCGGGGGTGGCGCCGGCGCGCGCCTCGGCCCGCACGGTGAGCGCGTCGAGGCGGCCCTCCCGGGTCAGCCGCAGCTGGAAGTGCGGCGCCACCCCCGGCGTGCGCAGCACGATCTCCTCGATCTGTGTGGGGAAGAGGTTGACTCCGCGGAGGATCACCATGTCGTCGCTGCGGCCGGTGATCTTCTCCATGCGCCGGAAGACCCGTGCCGTGCCGGGCAGCAGCCGCGTCAAGTCCCTTGTCCGGTAACGGATGACGGGCATGGCCTCCTTGGTGAGCGAGGTGAAGACCAGCTCGCCCTCCTCGCCGTCCGGAAGCACCTCACCGGTGATCGGGTCGACGACCTCCGGATAGAAGTGGTCCTCCCAGATGTGCAGTCCGTCCTTGGTGTCCACGCATTCCTGGGCGACCCCCGGGCCGATCACCTCCGACAGGCCGTAGATGTCGACGGCGTCGATCGCGAACCGCTCCTCGATCTCGCGCCGCATCTCCTCGGTCCAGGGCTCCGCGCCGAAGATGCCCACGCGCAGCGAGGTGCCGCGCGGGTCGACGCCCTGCCGCTCGAACTCGTCGAGCAGCGTCAGCATGTAGGAGGGCGTCACCATGATGATCTCGGGCTTCAGGTCCTGGATGAGCTGGACCTGGCGTGCGGTCATGCCTCCGGAGGCGGGGATGACCGTGCAGCCGAGCCGTTCGGCGCCGTAGTGGGCGCCGAGTCCGCCGGTGAAGAGTCCGTAGCCGTAGGCGATGTGCGCCTTGTCGCCGGGCCGGCCACCGGCGGCGCGGATGGAGCGGGCCACCATGTCGGCCCACATCGACAGGTCGTTCTCCGTGTAGCCGACCACCGTCGGCCGTCCGGTCGTGCCGCTCGACGCGTGCAGACGCCTGATCCGGTCCTGCGGGACGGCGAACAACCCGTACGGGTAGTTCTCGCGCAGGTCGGCCTTCGTGGTGAACGGGAAGCGGGCCAGATCGGCGAGCGAACGGCAGTCGTCCGGGCCGACCCCGGCCTTGTCGAAGGACTCGCGGTAGAACGGCACGTTCTCGTACGCGTGCCGCAGCGACGCCCGCATCCGCTCCAGTTGGAGCGCCCGCAGCCCGTCCGCGTCCAGCCGCTCGCCCGCGTCCAGCAGGTCCTTCGGTCCCGTGGAATCCGCCATGGGGACTCCTCCCTCACCAACCGCATCATTCCGGACGACCGATCATTCGGTCGCTGTGTTCGGGATCAGTAATTCAGGCTCACCGGCCCTCGGACAAGGGGGTGGCCCGGATTTTCTCGCGCCGGGCGCCTGCGCGGCGGCAGGCCGGGACAGCGGACGGGGCATCTGGCCATGGTCCCAGGGGCCCGCGCACCCGCATCCCCGCCGACTCACGGCCCCGCCTGCCGGCCGGTCATCGCGGGGATGCGGCGGAGCCCGGCCACCGCGCTCCCGCGGTGGCCGGGGCGTGCCTCCCTAGCGCACCAGGCAGGGACGCTTCGGGTCGAAGTGCCAGTCGGGGACGAGGTAGCGCATGCCGACGGCGTCGTCGCGGGCGCCCAGGGCCTTCTCCCGGTAGAGCTCGTGGGCCGCGAGCAGTCGGTCCATGTCGAGGCGGACGCCCAGGCCGGGGGCGTCGGGGACGGTGATCTGGCCGTCGACGATGCGCGGCGGCTCGACGGTGAGCCGTTCCAGGCCCTCCTGCCAGATCCAGTGCGTGTCGAGCGCGTTGTACGCGCCCGGCGCAGCCGCTCCGCAGTGCGTGACCATGGCGAGCGAGATGTCGAAGTGGTTGTTCGAGTGGCATCCCCAGGTCAGGCCCATGGCGTTGCACAGCTGGGCCACCCGGACCGAGCCCTGCATGGTCCAGAAGTGCGGGTCGGCCAGCGGAATGGAGACGGACTGGAGGGCCAGGGCGTGTGTCAGCTGCCGCCAGTCGGTGGCGATCATGTTGGTCGCGGTCGGCAGCCCGGTGGCCCGGCGGAACTCGGCGAGGATCTCGCGCCCGGAATAGCCTCCCTCGGCCCCGCAGGGGTCCTCCGCGTAGGCGAGCGTGCCGACCAGTGGCGCGCACAGCTCGACGGCCTCGCGCAGCGACCACGCGCCGTTGGGGTCCAGCGTGATCCGGGCCTCGGGGAAGCGGTCCTTGAGGGCCCGCACGGCCTTGACCTCCTCGGCGCCCTCCAGGACACCGCCCTTGAGCTTGAAGTCCCGGAAGCCGTACAGGTCGTACGCGGTCTCGGCCTGCCGGACGATCGCCTCGGGGGTCAGGGCCTCCTCGTGCCGGACGCGGTACCAGTCCACCTCGGAAGAGGGCTCGCGGACGTAGTCCAGATCGGTGCGGCCCGGGTCGCCGACGTAGAAGAGGTAGCCAAGGACCCGTACGGAGTCGCGCTGCTGCCCGTCGCCGAGCAGTGCCGCGACCGGCACGTCCAGGTGCTGGCCCAGCAGGTCGAGCAGCGCCGACTCGACGGCGGTGACCGCGTGCACGGTGGTGCGCAGATCGAAGGTCTGGGCGCCGCGCCCGCCGGCGTCGCGGTCCGCGAAGCGGTTCCCGATCTCCCGCAGGACGCGCTTGTAGTCGCCCACCCCGGCCCCGACGACGAGCGGCGCGGCATCGCGCAGCGTCTGTGTGATCTTCTCGCCGCCGGGCACCTCGCCGAGACCCGTACGGCCCTCGGAGTCCTTGAGGACGACCACGTTGCGGGTGAAGTAGGGGCCGTGGGCGCCCGACAGGTTCAGCTCCATGCAGTCCCGGCCGGCGACGGGATAGACGGAGAACTCGGTGACGGTCGGCTGCTGGCTCGTTCTCATCGGAATCCTTGCATACGGGGTGATACGGGCTGAGGGGTCATGAGGGAGAGGTCAGAGGCTGAGTACGTCCAGGGCCCACTCGACGGCCAGGACACCGCCGAGGCCGAGCACCGCGAGCACCGTCGTGTAGGTGGTCCGGACCTTGATCGCGTCGATGACGGACAGGTTGAAGTACTCCTTGAACAGCCAGAAGCCGGGATCGTTGACGTGGGAGAAGGCGATCGAACCGCAGGAGACGGCGAGCACCATCATCTCCGGGTGCGTCCCGCTTCCGGCCAGCAGCGGCAGCACCACGCCGGAGGCCGTGACCACGGCGACCGTGGCCGAGCCGAGCGCGATGCGCAGGATGACCGCGATCAGCCAGGCGAGGACGATCGGCGAGATCGACCAGTGTGCGGTGGCGTCCTTGATGTAGTCGGATATCCCGCCTTCGACGAGCACGTTCTTGAAGGCGCCGCCCGCACCGATGACCAGGAGGATCATCGCCATGGCCTTCGCGGCCGAGGTGCACGAGGCGCTCACCTCGTCGAGACTGCGGCCGATCCGCGGTCCGAACGCCCACACGGCGAGGAGCAGGGTCAGCAGGAGGGCGATCGGCGCCGAGCCGACGAACACGACGAAGTGCAGGAAGGGCGTCTCGGCGGAGGTCGCGAGGTCGGTCACCGCGGCACCGGCGATCAGGACGACGGGGAACAGGGCCACGGACAGCGACCAGCCGAGGCCGGGCATCTCCTGGTCGGTGAACTCACGCTCACTGACCAGGCCCTGCGGGATCGCCGGGTCCATCGCCCGGACGAACGGCAGGCGCGGCCAGACGAGCGAGACGAGGGCGCCGGCCGGTACGGCGATGAACAGGCCGTAGAACAGGGTCAGCCCGATCGACGCGTGGAAGGTGGAGGCCACCGCGGTGGGACCGGGGTGCGGCGGCAGGAAGCTGTGCATGGTGGACAGCGCGATCGACATCGGCAGCCCGACCCAGAGCAGCTTCGCCCCGGTGACCCTCACCAGCGTGAACGCGATCGGCACGATGATGATGAACGCGACCTCGTAGAACATGGTCACGCCGATCAGCATCGAGGTGACCACCATGGCCACCTGGACCCAGCGCGGGCCGAACGCGTCCAGAAGCCGGCCGGCGATGCGCTGTGCGGCGCCGGAGTCGCCCATGACGCGGCCGACCATGGCGCCGAGCCCGATGGTGAGCATCGTGTCGCCGATCTGGCCCCCGATGCCCTCCGACAGGACGTCCGGGATCTTCTCCAGCGGGATGCCGCGGACGACGCCGACACCGACGGCCACGAGGAGGAGGGCGGCGAAGCCGTTCAGTCGCAGCTTCGTCATCAGGAGCAGCAGAATCAGCACGCTGATTCCGACTACGAGCAGAGGCATGAGGTCAGTTCCCCTTTGAACTGTGGGTCGGGCTGCCGGGCACATCTGGGGGCGGTCCGGGTCCCGTCCGGGCCGCGCGCGGTCACCGGGCCGGTCGGCGCACCGCTTTGACGAGATGGAGACCGGCGTCGAGGATCCGCTCCAGCTCGGCGAGGTCGGCCGGGCCGGGGTCGGTGAGCGGCGCGCGCACGGCACCGACCGGGAGGCCGCGCAGCCGGGCGGCGGCCTTGACGAGTGACACGGCGTACCCGGGCACGCGGTCGCGCAGTTCGACGAGCGGGATGTAGAAGTCGCGCAGCAGCTTGGTGAGGGTCGTCTCGTCGCCGTCCCGCAGAGCGGAGAAGAAGGCACCCGCGATCTCCGGTGCGAAGGCGTGCACCGCGGACGAGTAGGCGGGGACGCCGACGGTGGCGTACGCCCGGGCCTGGATCTCGGCGGTGGCCGCGCCGTTGAAGAAGAGGAAGCCGTCGGGGGCGGCGAGCGTCAGCCGCTGCAGCCGGTCGAGGTCGCAGTGCCCGTCCTTCAGGCCGATGACCGTCGGGATCCCGGCGATCCGGCGCAGGCCCTCGGGGGTGAAGGCGACCGGGCCGCGCTGGTACGCGATGAGCGGCAGCCGGGTGCCGGCGGCGATCCGGCGCAACTGCTCGACCAGGCCGTCCTGCGGGGCCTCGACCAGGTAGTGCGGGAGCACGAGCACGGCGTCCGCGCCCGCCTCCTCGGCGATCTTGGCGAACCGCCGTGCCTGGGCCCACCCGTAGCCGATGCCGGCGACCACGGGAAGCCGGCCGTCGGCGACCTCGACGGTGATCCCGACGACCCTGCGGTACTCGTCCTCGTCCAGCGCGCTGAACTCACCGGTCCCGCAGGCGGGGAACACCGCGCCCGGGCCGGCGGCCAACTGGCCCGTCAGATAGGCCCGGTACGCCTCCGGGTCGAGGTCGCCGTCCTCCCGGAAGCTCGTGAGCGGGAAGGACAGCACGCCGCCCGCCATGCCGTCCCGCAGTCGCTGCGCCACGGCTTCGGCCTCCACGCTGAACCCTGTCATCTCTCATCCTCATATGCAGATGGCGTCCATGTATGAGAATGGAGGCTAGGTTCGTGAATCGCGAAGGTCAATGGGTGCGGCGACGCGGATTTACGATGGGGCCCATGCCGGAGAGCTCAGGGGTCCGCGGGGTGAAGTCGGCGGCCCGTACGGTCGCGTTGCTGGAACTGCTGGCCGACCGCGGCGACCACCCCTCACGCCTGGACGAGCTGGCCGAGGAACTGGGTGTGCCGCGCAGCAGCATGTACCAGCTGCTCAGGACACTCGTCGACTGCGGCTGGGTGCGCACGGACACCACCGGATCCCTCTACGGCATCGGCATCCGGGCCCTGCTCACGGGCACCAGCTATCTGGACAGCGACCGCCGCGTGCGGATGGTCCGTCCCTACCTCGACGAGGCCTCGGAGGCCCTCGGAGAAACCATCCACATGGCGCGGCTCGACGGCTCCGACGTCGTCTACCTCGCGACCCGCGAGTCCCACGAGTACCCGCGCACCATCAGCCGCGTCGGCCGGCGGATCCCCGCCCACGCGGGCGCCCTCGGCAAGGCGCTCCTCGCCGAACGCCCCGACGACGCGCTCCCCTTGCCCGCCGGACCGCTGGCGGCCCTCACCGAGAACACCCGCACGGAGCGCACCGCGCTGCTCGCCGATCTCGCGGCGGTACGCGAGCGCGGCCACTCCGTCGACCGGGAGGAGACCGTCCCCGGCATCGCGGGCTTCGGCTTCGCCCTGCGCTACGACACCCCGGCCGTCGACGCCGTCAGCTGCTCGGTCCCCCTGGACCGGCTGACCGCGGACCACGAGGTCCTCGTCGTCTCCGTCATGGGGGAGATCCGCTCGAAGATCGAAGCGCTGCTGCCGCCCGCTTCGGGGGCTCCGGACTGGCGGTGACCGGGCCGCTGCGGGCCCGGTCACCGATCGGCGCGCTCCCGGCGGGCGGCGGATCGTGCGTCAGCGTGCGGAGGCCGCCCCGGACGTGCCGGGACGCGAGCCGTACGCCGTCATGAAGCGGTCGCGGAAGGTGTCCATGCGCCACTCCGGGGCGTTCTTCGCCGGCTTGAGGCCGTCCGTCCAGCCCCAGTCGGATATCCGGTCCAGGACCTTGGGGTCGTGCGCGACGATGGTGACGGGCACGTCGCGGCTCGAACTGCCGGCCGTGACGGTGGGGACGGGCTGGTGGTCGCCGAGGAAGACCAGCACGGTGTTCTTGTCGCCGTACCGCTCCACGTACTCGATGAGGCTGTGCAGCGAGTACTCGATGGCGTGCCGGTACTCGGTGCGCACGCTCTCGGGGTTCTTCCAGACCTCCTTGGGGTCTTTGCCCTCCTTCTTGATCTGCTCGAAGACCGATCCGTCACCGAGGTCGTTCCAGTCGATCATGTGGGCCACCGGAGCCCAGGGGTTGTGGCTCGACGCCAGGATGATCTCGGCCATCATCGGCTTGCGGTCCTTCTTGCCGTGCTCCAGGCGCTCGAAGGCCTCCAGGCTGAACTGGTCCGGTACGGGCGTCCAGCTGAAGTACGGGCCGTGGTAGCCGAGATGCTCGGAGTCGTAGATGTGGTCGAGGCCGAAGAACTTGCCCTCGGGCCAGGCGCGGCGGACACCCGGCACGATGCCGACCGTGCGCCAGGCCCCGGACTTCTGGAAGTAGCTCGTCAGGGTGTGCCGGTCACTGGTGGTCAGACTCCGGTAGCGCTGCTGGTTCTTGATCCACAGGCCGGACAGGAAGGTGGAGTGCGCGAGCCAGCTCCCGGCGCCCGTGACCGGCGAACGGAGCCAGGCGCTGCGCGAGGCGAACCCGGCGGCCTTCAGCGACTTCGTCCCCTCGGACAGCACCGAGCCGACCTGGTCGGCCATCGCGGGGTCGTCGATCGCCGTGCGGCCGTAGCTCTCGATGAACGTGAACAGGACGTCCTTGCCCCGCAGTCCCGTCAGCAGCTGGTCGGGCGGTGTGTCGGCGAACGCGTCGACGGACGCCTGCTCGGCGAACACCTTCCCGTCGCGCAGGCCCGCCCGCACCTGGTGCACGCGGTTCTTCACCAGCTCCGCGTTGATCTGCGACGCCACGGGTACGTCGGTGAACTGCACGCCGACCGTCACGCAGGTGATCCACGCGGTACCGAGGACGAGCACGGTGCGCGTGGCGACGGGGCGGTGACGCGCCATGAGATCGCTCAGCCGCACGACGGCGAGGGTCATGAGGGCGAGCAGGACGACGACGAGCGCGAGGACCGCGATCACGGCGACCACCTCGCCGGTCTTCCCGAAGGACTCCTTGACCCACTCGGCGGCGTCGTCGAACAGGATCCAGTCCAGGACGAGGTCGAAGGGCCTCGCCAGCACCGAGTAGAAGCCCATGTCGACGAACTTCAGGATGGTCACCAGGCCGAGAACCAGCCCGATCACGACCGCCGCGATCCGCCGGGGCCGCGGTGGCAGCACCAGCAGCAGACCGGCGAGCAGGACTCCCTCCACGGGGATCCGCAGGAAGGCACTGGGCGCGAGGCGGTCGAGCTGGTTCGGCACGAGCAGGGCGAAGAGCACCAGGACTCCGGCCAGGGCCGTGGTGCCGACGGTCACGGCACGGGCCGCCCGCGGATACTTGATCCGCCAGCCCCACCAGCCCCGCCGCCCTGACGGGCCGTCGACCTGCGCGAGGGAGGTGTCGGCCTGCCCGGCGGAGGCGCCGGCCGCGCGCGCCTTCGGCTCCTCTTCGTCGGGCGCTGCGGGTGCCTCGGGCTCGTCGCCGGTGAAGGTGTCCGTGTCCGGCTTCGAGTCGGTCGGTGCGTCGGTCCCCGGCCTCGTGTCCGCCTCCGGCCTCGTGTCCGGCTCCGGTGCCGTGTCCCGCTCCGATGTGCCGTCCGCGTACTTCTCGGTGGCGGTGTCCGCGTCCGCACCGGCGTCCGCGCCCGAGCCGGGCGTCCCGTCCGCGTCCGCGGCCACGCCGCGCGTCCCGTCCGCGCGCGCACCGGCGTCCGCGCCCGAGCCGGAAGCCCCGTCCGCGTCCGCGCGCGCCGCGACCTCCGAATCCGGTTCCGGTTCCGGTTCCGGCCGTTGCGGCAGCTGACGAGTGCGCGTGGAGTGCGACACGCCGAAGGTCCTTCCGTGCGAAGCCCGGCATCGACGCGGCAGACCGGGCTCGGGGCAGATCAGGGGCCGCGATCATGCGTACGTCCGGGGTTCACCTGGTGTTCAACCGGAAGGTCAATGCCGTGCAAAGACTCCGACGCGAGGTCAGTGGGCCGCCTCCACCGCGACCGACCGGGCCCAGCGGTAGTCCGCCTTGCCGCTGGGGGAGCGCTGGATGGTGTCCGCGAGCACGAGCTGCCGGGGGATCTTGTAGCCCGCCAGGCGGGTGCGGCAGTGCGTCTGGATGTCCTCCAGGGACGGCCGCGGCGCGCCCTCGCGGAGCTGGACGACGGCGGCCACGTGGTTGCCCCACTTCTCGTCGGGGACGCCGGCGACCAGGGCGTCGTACACGTCCGGATGCGACTTGAGCGCCTGCTCGACCTCCTCCGGATAGACCTTCTCGCCACCGGTGTTGATGCACTGCGAGCCGCGCCCGAGGACGGTGACGATGCCCTCCTCGTCGACCGTGGCCATGTCGCCGAGCAGCACCCAGCGCTCGTCGCCGCGCTGGAAGAAGGTCTCGGCGGTCTTCTTGGGGTCGTTGTAGTAGCCGAGAGGCACATGTCCGCGCTGGGCGATGCGGCCCGGCTCGCCGACGGCGACCGGTTCGTGCGTGACCGGGTCCACCACCTGCGTACGGGCGTTGACCTGTACGCGGAAGCCGCGCCGCGGGCCCGAGTCCGCCGTGGCGGTGCCGTTGAAGCCGGATTCCGAGGAGCCGAAGTTGTTGAGGAGCATCACGTTCGGGACGAGCGCCTGGAACTGTTCGCGCACCGTGTCCGACATGATCGCGCCGGAGGAGGAGACACTGAACAGGGCTGAGCAGTCGGTGTCCTTCATGGGCCCGCTCAGCGCGTCGACGAGCGGCCGCAGCATCGCGTCGCCGACCAGCGACATGCTGGTGACCCGCTCCTTCTCGACGGTCCGCAGGACTTCCTCGGGCGCGTACTTGCGGTGGAGCACGACGCGCTGGCCGAAGTTGAAGCCGATGAACGCGGTGAGCGTCGACGTCCCGTGCATCAGCGGGGGAGTGGGGAAGAAGGTGATCCCCTCACCTCCGGCCGCGACCCGCTCGGCGAGTTCCTCCGGCCTCTTGACCGGCTCGCCCGTCGGGGCGCCGCCGCCGAGCCCGGCGAAGAACAGGTCCTCCTGCCGCCACATCACGCCCTTGGGCATGCCGGTGGTGCCGCCGGTGTAGATGATGAACTGGTCGTCCGCCGAGCGCGCCGGGAAGCCCCGGCCGGGGGAGCCCGCGGCCTCGGCGTCGTCGAACGCCACCGCGTCGAGCGTGGCCGCCCCGGGCGCCGGGTCCCCCACGCGCACGAGGTGCCGCAGTGCCGGGGCGTGCGGCAGGGCGGCCGCCACCCGGTCGGTGAACTCCGCGTCGAAGACCAGGGCCGTCAGGTCGGCGTCCTGGTAGAGGTAGGCCAACTCCTCTTCCACATAACGGTAGTTGACGTTGACGGGGACGATCCGCGCCTTCAGACAGCCGAGCACGGTCTGGATGTACTCGACGCCGTTGTAGAGGTGGAGGCCGAGGTGCTCGCCGGGGCGTACCCCGCTGTCGGCGAGGTGGTGGGCGATCCGGTTCGCCGCCTCGTCCAGCCGCGCGTAGGTCAGCCGGCGCTCCGCGCCCGTGCCCGGGTGGTCGACGTAGACGAGCGCCTCACGGTCCGGGACCACGTCGACGACCGACTCGAACAGGTCGGCAAGGTTGTACTCCACCGCTCCTCCTGACCCCGAACGTCCGCGGCTGCCCTCGGCTCGACGGTCATCAGAGCAAAGCCCGACCCAACTGTGAAGGGTCCCGGCGAAGAAATCTGACTGTCTGTCAGAAAACTCTTGTACTGACTCCGCGCCTCCTGCAACCTGTTCTCGTTCCTGAGACGGGAGGACGGCAATGGGTGGGACGGAACACCTCACCGTGCAGCGCGAAGGCGCCACACTGGTGCTCACGCTCAACAGGCCCGAGGCCAAGAACGCGCTCTCGCTGCCGATGCTGGTCGGCCTGTACGACGGCTGGCTCGAGGCCGACGCGGACGACGCGATCCGCTCGGTCGTGCTCACCGGGGCGGGCGGCGCCTTCTGCGCCGGGATGGACCTCAAGGCGCTGGCGGGCAGGGGGATGGAGGGCCAGGAGTACCGGGACCGGCTCAAGGCCGACCCGGATCTGCACTGGAAGGCGATGCTGCGTCACCACCGTCCCCGCAAGCCGGTGATCGCCGCCGTCGAAGGACACTGCGTCGCGGGCGGCACGGAGATCCTCCAGGGCACCGACATCCGCGTCGCGGGGGAGTCCGCGAGCTTCGGCCTCTTCGAGGTCAGGCGCGGGCTGTTCCCGATCGGCGGCTCGACGGTCCGGCTGCAACGCCAGATCCCGCGCACGCACGCCCTGGAGATGCTGCTCACCGGCCGCGCCTACCCGGCGCGCGAGGCGGCCGCCATCGGCCTGATCGGGCACGTCGTCCCCGACGGCACGGCTCTCGACAAGGCCCTGGAGATCGCCGAGCTCGTCAACGCCTGCGGCCCGCTCGCCGTCGAAGCCGTCAAGGCGTCGGTCTACGAGACCGCCGAGATGACCGAGACCGACGGTCTGGCCGCCGAACTGGGACGCGGCTGGCCGGTGTTCGACACCGCCGACGCCAAGGAGGGCGCCCGCGCCTTCGCCGAGAAACGTCCGCCCGTCTACCGGCGCGCCTGATCCCGCGGCTCCCGTCCGCGCGTCGCCCCCGAGGAACGGCACGGACGGCACGACGGAGCCCCAACTCGGGCCCGAGGCCCGGCACCGGGGCACACCGCCTCGAAGCCCGGGCCCGCCCGGACCCGAACCCCGCACCGGCGCGCCCCGGTCCTCGAAGCCCGTGCCGGGGTCCGCCCGGCACGGGCCCACGCGGCCGGCGCGCCCGACCCCCGAAGGAGACATCCGGGATGCCCGAAGTCCTCAAAGCCCCCCTCGTCGTCGAATTCCCCTTCACCCGCTCGCTCGGCCCCGTGCAGAGTGCCTTCCTCACCGGCCTGCGCGAGCGCGTCGTGCTCGGCGTACGGACCGCCGACGCCCGCACGCTGGTCCCGCCCGTCGAGTACGACCCGGTCACGGCCGAGGAGATCGGCGACCTCGTCGAGGTCGCCCCCACCGGCACGGTCACCACCTGGGCCTGGAACCACGAGCCCCGCCGTGGCCAGCCCCTCGACACCCCCTTCGCCTGGGTGCTGGTCAGGCTCGACGGCGCCGACACCGCCCTGCTGCACGCCCTCGACGCCCCGGGCCCCGACGCCGTACGCACCGGCATGCGCGTCCGTGTCCGCTGGGCCGCCGAACGCTCCGGTGCCATCACCGACATCGCCTGCTTCGAACCGTACGACGGCAGTGCCTCGGGTGAGGAACCCGCCGCCCACAGTGGCGAGTTCGCGGACAAGGTGACCGGCATCGTCGCCCAGGCGCGCCTCGACTACGTCTACTCTCCCGGCCGGGCCCAGACCGGTTACATCCACGCCCTGTCCGGCCGGCGGACCGTCGGCGAACGATGCCCGTCGTGCCGCAAGGTCTACGTGCCGCCCCGCGGAGCGTGCCCCACCTGCGGAGTCGCCACCTCCGAGCAGGTCGAGGTGGGCCCCCGCGGCACCGTGACCACGTACTGCATCGTCAACATCAAGGCCAGGAACCTCGACATCGAAGTGCCCTACGTCTACGCGCACATCGCCCTCGACGGCGCCGACCTCGCCCTGCACGGCCGCATCGGCGGCATCCCGTACGACCAGGTGCGCATGGGCCTGCGCGTGGAGCCGGTGTGGACGCCGGGCGCCCGACACCCCGACCACTACCGGCCCACCGGCGAACCGGACGCGGACTACGAGACGTACAAGGAGCTGTTGTAGATGCGGCCCATCAGGGACATCGCCGTCGTCGCGTTCGCCCAGACCGACCATCGGCGCACCAGCGACGAGCTCTCCGAGGTGGAGATGCTCCTTCCGGTCCTGCACCAGGTGCTCGACGCGACGGGCCTGAAAGCCGGCGACATCGGCTTCACCTGCTCCGGATCCTCCGACTACCTAGCGGGCCGCGCGTTCTCCTTCACCATGGCGCTCGACGGGGTCGGCGCCTGGCCCCCCATCTCCGAGTCGCACGTCGAGATGGACGGCGCCTGGGCCCTCTACGAGGCGTGGACCAAACTCCTCACCGGCGACGCCGACACCGCGCTCGTCTACGGGTACGGCAAGTCGTCCCCCGGCTCCGTGCGGGACGTCCTCACCCGGCAGCTCGATCCGTACTACCTGGCCCCGCTGTGGCCCGACTCCGTGGCTCTCGCCGCCCTCCAGGCGCAGGCGCTCATCGACGCGGGCGAGACCGACGAGCCCGCGCTCGCCGGGATCGCCGCCCGCAGCCGCGCCTCGGCCACCGCCAACCCCCACGCCCAGCTGCGCGGTCCGGTGGACCACGGCGACCACCTCGTACGACCCCTGCGCACCGGCGACTGCCCGCCGATCGGCGACGGGGCCGCCGCGGTGATTCTCGCGGCCGGGCAACGCGCCCGAGACCTGTGCGAGCGTCCCGCCTGGATCCGGGGCATCGACCACCGCATCGAGGCGCACGGCCTCGGCGTCCGCGATCTGACCGACTCACCGTCCACGCGGCTGGCCGCCGAGCGGGCCGGCGTGTTCGAACGGCCCGTCGACACCGCCGAACTGCACGCCCCCTTCACCTCCCAGGAGGTGGTCCTGCGCAAGGCGCTGCGCCTCGACGACAGCGTCGACGTCAACCCGTCGGGGGGCGCGCTCGCCGCCAACCCGGTGATGGCGGCCGGACTCGTCCGCATCGGCGAGGCAGCCGCCCGTATCCACCGCGGCGCTTCCGACCGGGCACTCGCCCACGCCACCTCAGGTCCCTGCCTCCAGCAGAACCTGGTCGCCGTACTCGAAGGGGACGCCCGATGAGCAAGGAGCCCGTGGCCGTCGTAGGCATCGGCCAGACCAAGCACGTGGCGGCCCGCAGGGACGTGTCCATCGCCGGCCTGGTCCGCGAGGCCGCCCGGCGGGCACTCGACGACGCCGCACTGACGTGGGCCGACATCGACGCCGTCGTCATCGGCAAGGCCCCCGACTTCTTCGAGGGCGTCATGATGCCGGAGCTCTACCTCGCCGACGCGCTCGGCGCGGTCGGCAAACCCATGCTCCGGGTGCACACCGCCGGCTCCGTCGGCGGGTCGACGGCCCTGGTCGCCACCAACCTCGTCGCGGGACGCGTCCACGGCACCGTCCTGACCCTCGCCTTCGAAAAACAGTCCGAGTCCAACGCGATGTGGGGCCTGTCCCTGCCCATCCCCTTCCAGCAGCCGCTGCTGGCCGGGGCGGGCGGCTTCTTCGCCCCGCACGTGCGCGCCTACATGCGGCGCACCGGCGCCCCCGACACCGTCGGCTCCCTCGTCGCCTACAAGGATCGCCGCAACGCGCTCAAGAACCCCTACGCCCACCTCCACGAACACGACATCACCCTGGAGAAGGTCCAGGCCTCGCCCATGCTGTGGGACCCGATCCGCTACTCGGAGACGTGCCCCTCCTCCGACGGCGCGTGCGCGATGATCCTCACCGACCGGGCGGGCGCGGCACGCTCCCCGAAGCCGCCCGCGTGGGTGCACGGCGGCGCGATGCGCAGCGAACCCACCCTCTTCGCGGGCAAGGACTTCGTCTCGCCGCAGGCCGGCAAGGACTGTGCGGCGGACGTCTACCGGCAGGCGGGCATCGCGGATCCACGCCGCGACATCGACGCCGTGGAGATGTACGTGCCGTTCTCCTGGTACGAGCCCATGTGGCTGGAGAACCTCGGTTTCGCCGAGGAGGGCGAGGGCTGGAAGCTCACCGAGTCCGGGGTGACCGAACTCGACGGGGACCTGCCCGTCAACATGTCGGGCGGCGTCCTCTCCACCAATCCGATCGGCGCCTCCGGCATGATCCGGTTCGCCGAGGCCGCCCTCCAGGTGCGCGGACAGGCCGGAGAACACCAGGTCGACGGCGCTCGCAGGGCCCTCGGGCACGCCTACGGGGGCGGTTCCCAGTTCTTCTCCATGTGGCTGGTCGGCTCCGCACCGCCCACCTCCTGAATCCGTCCCCCTCACGTGGCCTGTCCGCCGCCCGGACCGATCGCTAGGCTGGCGGCGGACGACGAACCGGGAGGAGCACGGACGTGGCCGAAAGCACCATCGAGCAGCACCCGCTCGCGGGCTGGGACAAGCCGGAACTGGACCTCAGCAACGCCGAGTGGCAGTCCAGCAGCCGAGGGCGGGGAGACGTCCAGATCGCCTTTGTCGAGGGCTTCATCGCGATGCGCAACAGTGGCCGCCCGCAGAGCCCCTCGTTGATCTTCACGCCCGCGGAGTGGGGAGCGTTCGTTTCGGGAGCGCGCGAGGGGGAGTTCGACCTGACGTGAGCCGGCGCGTCACCCCGAGGTGACGCGCCCGAAGGTGAATCCTTCTCCTTTTTCCGGACACTCGACCCACGACCCCTTCCTGGGGAACGGGCCTGCGTCAGGCTGGCCCCAGGAAGATCGGAAGTCTGTGCCGGAGGCGAGGATTCCATGAGTACCCTGCCGGTCATCGCGGCGGTCGACGGGTCGGACGACAGTCTGCGCGCCCTGGAAATGGCCTTCACCGCGGCCAGGACCCGCGAGGCACCCCTGCGCGTGGTCCACGTGCGGCAGTACGCGCCCTGGGGGCAGCCCGACGTGCTGGTCGCCGGCCCGCCGGACCCCGCCGACGACCCGGTGCTCGGCCAGGTGAGCGCCCACCTGGCCGACCGGACCGGCCCGCCCGTCCCGAAGTACGTGGCCCTGGAGGGCGCCCCGGCCGCCGTGCTGCCCGAACTCGGCGCCGACGCCCAGCTGTTGGTGCTCGGCTCGCGGGGCAGGGGAGGCTTCGCGAGCCTGTTGCTCGGCTCCACCTCCATGGCCGTCGCCGCCGACGCGGCATGCCCCGTCGTCGTGGTGCCGCGCCCCGGACGCGAGGTGCCCGACGCGCCCGCCGCCGAACCCGGGCCGCGTGTCGTCGTCGGCCTCCACGTCGACGGTCCCGACGAGGCCACCCTCGCCTTCGCGTTCGAGGAGGCCGGCCTGAGCGGGGCCCGTGTCCAGGTGATCGCCGCCTATCCCTGGCCGGTTCAGATCTGGTCCGCGCCCGGCGACTTCGTGCCCTCCGCTCCCGGACAGGACGTCATCGAGGGCGAGACCCGCACACTGGCCGACGGCTTCGTCGCCCCGCACCGGAAACGGCACCCGGGCGTCCAGGTCGAGCTGACCGTGGCGCCGGGCGACGCGGCCGGTCGCCTCGTCGCCGCCTCCAAGGACGCGGACCTCGTCGTGGTGGGCCGGCACCGGCGCCGGCTGCTCGCACCCGCAAGGATGATGGGCTCGGTCACCCGGGCCGTCCTGCTGCACGCCGCGAGCCCGGTGGCGGTGGTGCCGCCGAGCGGGGCCGACGAGGGCTGAGGCCGCGCCGGTGACGCGGCCCACGGCGCCGCCGAGGTCCCGGCGTCGGCGACCGGGCCGGGTACCCGGCGACGGTGTCGCCACCGGGCCCGGACGACCGCAGGTGCTAATGGATTCCAGTAGACCTATCATTAGCGCCATGGACGACTCGATCAGCGGCGACGCACGCCTCGCCCTCGACCTCGCCCTGACCGTGCGGCACGACGGCAACGGCGGAGTCGTGGACGACCTGGCCGCACCCGCCGGGCTCACCGCCTGGGTCAGGGACCACCCCGGGCTGCTGCCGGACACCCCGACGTACGTGGCCGACGACCGCGCGCTGAGCGAGGTGCGCGAGCTGCGCGCGGCGGTACGGGCGCTGTTCGCTCGCGCCGTACGCCCCGGCGAGCCCAGCCCCGCGGACGCCGCCCGCCTGCTGCCCGTGCCCGAGGCGGTCGAGCGGCTCAACACGGCCGCCGCCCGCGTCCCGACCGTCCCCGTCCTGTCCTGGGCCGACGGCGCCGACCCCGTCGTACGACAGGAGTCCCCGGACGGCCGGACGGAGCTCACCGCGACGCTCGCCCACGCCGCCCTCGCCTTCCTCGCGGGCCCCGAGCGGCAGCGGCTGCGTGCCTGCCACGCGCCGCGCTGCGTGCGGTACTTCATCAAGGAGCACCCGCGACAGGAGTGGTGCAAACCGTCCTGCGGCAACCGCGCACGGGTCGCCCGCCACCACGCGCGACACCGCGCGAGCGCCTGAAGAACGACCCCTCGGTGCCGGAACGGGCGCCGGTCACCGGATGTTGTCCCGCGTCCGTGGTCAGTCCTGCTCCAACGACCCCATCGGAGAAGATCCGGGCGTACGCTGAGGTGCCTGAACGTCACGGTGCGCACCCGCTCCCCGCGCCGGCTGCATCACCGTGGCAGGGGGTGGATCATGACGCAGCGCGCCGTCCGCAGCCGACGGACCATGTTCGAGCGCGAGAACGAACTCGCCGCCGTGGAAGAGGCGTTGAGCGAGCTCACCGGCCTGCGCAGGGACGGAGGTGAGCCGCCGGACCGCCCGCGCGGCGCACTGCTCGCCTTCGCCGGACGGGCCGGGATCGGCAAGACCACCCTCCTCGCGGAAGTACGCCGTCGCGCCGCCGCCAAGGGATGCACGGTGCTGTCCGCGCGCGGCGGCGAACAGGAACAGCACGTCGCCTTCCACGTGGCCCGCCAGCTCCTCCAGCCCCAGCTCGCCGGAGCCGCCGAGTCCGAACTCCGCAGCTCGCTGGGGAGTTGGTACGCGATCGTCGGACCGGCGCTCGGCCTGTGCGCGCCCTCCGCGGGGGCCCCGCCCGACCAGCAGGGCCTGCGCGACGGACTCGACTGGGTGCTCACCCACCTCGCGGTGCAGCGCGCCCCGATGGTCCTCGTCCTCGACGACGCGCACTGGGCCGACGCGGAATCGCTGAGCTGGCTCGCCGCCTTCGCGCCCCGCGCCGAACAGCTCCCGCTGCTCCTCGTCGTCGGCTACCGTCCCGACGAACTCCCCGACCACGCCGAGGCGTTCAGAGGTCTGCCCGGCCGCGCCGGCCAGCGCCCCCTCGGCCTCGAACCGCTCAGCGCCGCGGCCGTCGCCCGCCTCGTGCGCGAGGACCTCGGCGCCCAGGCCGACGACGCCTTCTGCCGCGAGTGCTGGGCCGTCACCGCGGGCAACCCCTTCGAGGCGGTCGAACTGACCGCGAAGGTCCGCGACCGCGGACTGACCCCGACCGAGGACGGCGCACACCTGCTGCGCGACCTCGCCGCCGCCGTCAAGGGCAGCGGCCTCATCGCCCGCCTCGAACGCCTCGGCACCTCCACCGTCCGCTTCGCCTGGGCCTGCGCCGTACTCGGCACCGAGATCCACCCCACGCTCGCCGCCGCCGTCGCCGGACTCGGCCCCGAGGAGGCCGCCGACGCCGCGGACGCCCTGCGCGGCGCCCGCATCCTCACCGGCGCACTGAACGCCGCGGGCACGCTCGAATTCGTCCACCCCCTCATCGCCACCGCCGTCTACCGCGCCATCCCCGGCGGTGTCCGCGTCGCCCTGCACGGCCAGGCCGCCTGGTGCATCGTCGACGAGGGACTCGGCCCGTCGGCCGCCGCCCGCCACCTCATGGAGACCCACCCCGACGGAGACACCTGGATCGTCCAGCAGCTGCGCGCCGCCGCCCGCGAGACCCAACGCGCCGGAGCCCCTGACGCAGCCCGCCGCTACCTCGCCCGCGCCCTGCGCGAACCGCCGCCCTTCGAGGACCGGGCCGCCGTCCTGTACGAACTGGGCTGCGCCTCCCTGCTCACCGAACCGGCGACCACCGTCAACCATCTGCGCGCCGCACTCGAAGAACCCATCGCCGACCCCGAGCTGCGCCACAACACCGTCTACCGCCTCTCCCAGGTCCTCGCCCACAGCGACCGCCTCGCCGAGGCCTCGGCGACCCTCGCCCACGAGATCCGCCAGACGGGTGACGCCCGGGTACGCCTGCGCATGCAGTCCGAGCAGTTCATGTGGGACGCGTTCCGCGCCGACGAACCCGACTCGCCCGCCCGCTCCCGCCGCCTGGCCCGCCTCGCCGACCGGCTCACCGGACGCGACCTCACCGAGCGGTACGTGATCGGCCTGCGCGCCTGGGACGCCACCCTGCGCGGCGAGCCCGCCCACGTCGCCCTCCACCACGCCGAACGCGCCCTGGCCGGCGGATTCGGCTGGGCCGAGGCCGACCGCGGTTTCGAGGTGCCCGTCCTGGTCGCCCTCACCTTCATGTATGCCGACCGCCCGGGCCGCACCGAGGAACTCTTCGCCACCGGGATCGCCGACTTCGAGGCCCAGGGCTGGCACGGCGCCCACCTCTCCTTCGGCTACACCCTGCTCGCCTACCTGCGCTACCGCCGGGGCCGCCTCGCCGAGGCCGAGGACTTCGTGCGGGCGGGCCTGCGCCTCGCCGAACGGGTCGGGCCCGGCGTTCCGGCGCTCTGGTATGCCGTGGGCGTCCTCATCGAGGTCCTGCTGGCCCGCGGCCGGGTCGCCGAGGCCGCGCGCACCGCCGACGAGCACGCCTTCGGCGCGCCGTTCCCCGCCGCCGTCGTCTTCCCCGACGCCCAGACCGTGCACGGCGAACTGCTCCTCGCCCGCGGCCTCACCGAGGAGGCGTCCGCCGAGCTGGCCTCCGCCGGGCGCCGCCTCGACCCGCGCGGCATGCGCAACCCCGCCTGGTGCCCCTGGCAGCTCCACCTCGCCCGGGCCGAGAGCCACGACGCACCGGAACGCGCCGTCGCCACGGCACTCGAAGCGGTGAACCGTGCCCGCCAGTACGGAGCGCCCTCCGGGATCGGCCAGGCGCTGCGCGCCGCCGCCGACGTCTCCACCGGTTCGCACCGGGTGAAACTCCTCGAAGAGGCCGTCTGCCACCTGGAACGCTCACCGGCCGCCTACGAACTGGCCTGCGCCCTGGTCGCGCTCGGCACCGAACTGCGGCGCGCCGGGCGCCCCAAGGAAGCCGCCGAACACCTCTACCGAGGCCTCGACGCCGCGGTCCAGTGCGGGGCCGACGGCCTCGTCGAGGAGGCCCGCGACGAACTCACCGCCGCCGGACTGCGCCCGCGCCGCCTGCACGGCACCGAGACGGACACGCTCACGGCCCGCGAGCGGGCCGCCGCCGCGCTCACCGTACGGGGCCGGACCACGGCGCAGATCGCCGCGGAACTGCGCACCGAGGAGCCCACCGTCGTACGCCTGCTGTCGGCCGTCTACCGCAAGGTCGGCACGGACCCGACGGGGCTCCCCGCGGCCCTGGGAGAAGCGGCGGAACGCTGACCCGGACGGGCGACCCGGCGATCCGGACGGCCGTCGGCGTGCCCCGGCCGACGGCCGCCCCGTGACCGGCGGCGACACCGCTGCCCACACCCCGGGGCCGGGCCCCTTCGCACCGGTTCGCGCCGGGCGCCCCCGAGCCCCGACACACGCCCGTGCACGTACCATTGCGGCATGTCCTTCCTCCGCCGCCGCAGCGCCACGCCCGCCGGGCCCGACTTCGACGTTCTGGCCATGGACCCGGGCGACTGGCCGGGCAACCTCGGCGCGGGCCTGCTGCCCGCCCCCGACGGCAGCTGCCAGGGCGTCTTCCTGCGCTACGACCTGTTCGGCGGCCGCGGTCCCGCGATGATCATCGGCAATCTGCCGGAGGGCTCCCCGGCCCGCGACGTCGCCGAGGACGAGGTCCCCTTCGAGGTGGCCCAGCTGCTCCTCGCCCTGGAGAACGACGAAGAGGTCACCGTCACCGGAACCGAGGACATGCCGGTGATGCAGGGCGACAACCTGATGATCGTGCGGCGCCTGAAGCTCTCCGAGACGCGCATCTCATGCGTCCAGTTCGACCGCAACGACAACGTCCTGGTGACCATCGCCGCCTGGGACCGCCCCATCACGGACGACCTGTACGCCCTCCTGAAGCCGCTGCCGGCGGAGCTGTTCCAGCAGGGCTGACCGCCGGGAGTGCGGCGCCCGGACGAGCGACCGTGACCCCCGACCCATGGGCGGCCGGGCCCGCGCCAGGCGGGCCCGGCCGCTCGTCTCACGAGTGCGACGGGAGCACGGTCACGTCCGCGGCCCGGACGAACGCCACCCGGTGCCCGAACTGGATCTCGTAGTACATGTCCGAGCCGATCACGACCTTGTGCGGAGCCGTGTCGAAGGTCGGCGAGTAGAAGTACTCGCCCGGCACCTTGTCGCCCACCGCGTACCGCTGGCCCTGGAGCAGCTTGTACGGCAGCGGCGACACCGCCTGGACGGGCACGCCCGCCGGGTACGCCTCCTTCTCCGGGTAGGCACGCCCGTAGACCGGGATCTCCGCCTGGCCGGCCTTGGGCGTGACGACCAGCCCGGACGCGTTCACCGCCGTCGGCTGCCTCGCCGGGTTCTTGAACCAGGCCTTCTGCCCCAGGTACCAGATCGCCGTCCAGTCGCCGTCGCGTTCCGCGAGCGCGTACTGCTGGCCGGTGGACACGCGGGAGGCGACGTCGTTCACGTCGATGGTCGAGTCGGCGCCGCTCGGGTTCAGGCCGATGTCCTTGACCAGCGGCGCGTTCTCGTCCGGCTGTGTGTGCAGCCGCACCTCACCGGAGCCGTGCGCCGCGCAGGGCTCTCCCTTGGTCACGCAGCCCGTGTACTCCGGCCGGTTCTCGTCGAAGTCCGGCAGGATGGTCACCAGCCCGCCGCCCTGCTTCACGGTCCGGTGGAAGGAGCGCCCGAGCAGGGTGAAGTAGTGCTGCCAGTCCCAGTACGGGCCCGGGTCCGTGTGCATCCCCGGGATGGTGGAGGTCGTCGGGCCCGGCACGTTCTCGTGCCCGAGGATGTGCTGCCGGTCCAGCGGAACGGAGTACTTCTTCGCCAGGTACTTCACCAGCCGCGCCGAGGCACGGTACATCTCCTCCGTGTACCAGGCGTCCGGCGAGGCGAGGAAGCCCTCGTGCTCCAGGCCGATCGACTTGGCGTTGATGTACCAGTTGCCCGCGTGCCAGGCCACGTCCTTGGCCTTCACATGCTGGGCGATGTGACCGTCGGTCGAACGCAGGGTGTAGTTCCACGACACGTACGTGGGGTCCTGCACCAGGTTCAGGACACCGTCCCAGGTGCCTTCGGTGTCATGGACGACGATGTACTTGATGCTCTGCGCCCCCGGCCGGTCACCGAGGTCGTGGTTGCCGTAGTCGCCGTCCCCGAACTCCGCGTACGGAGCGGGGATCCATTCGCAGGACACCTCCGCGGGACACTCCGTGCCCTCGGCGGAGGCCGTCCGCAGTCCGGCCCGCCGCAGCGTCGCCGTGTCGGGGCTGAGCGCCGGCTGGGCGGCGAGCGCCACGCGCTGACCGGAGTCCGTGGTGCGCTGCGCGCCCTCGCGCATCACCTCGTAGACGTCCTGTGCGTACGTCGCCGCCGTCGAGCTGTCGTCCGCGCCCGAGAAGCGCGCGACAGCGCCGTACCAGTCGGCCGCGTCGGAGCTGAGCGGCTCGCCGAGGTCCCGCTGTGCCGCGGCGAGGAGCGCGGCACCGCCCTCCACGTTCGCCGCCGCGTCCGTCCGCAGCGCCTCGGGCGGCAGACCGGTCAGCTCGGCCGCCTTCGTCAACGTCTTCAGACGATCCGGGAGTTCGGAACTCTCCGGCATCTTGGCGGTGGGGATGCGGGCCGGGCGAGAGCTGTCGCCGCGGGCGTCCTCCGTCCCGTCGCTGTGGTGCGGTGCCCCCGCGATCGCCGTCCTGGCGTCGGTCAGGTGCATCGGGCCGTAGCCGCCGGTGACACTCGGGGCACCGTCGTGCCCGTCCCAGCGGGACTGGAGATAGGACACGGCGAGCAGCACGCTCTGCGGCACGTGGTACTCCGCGGCCGCGGCCGCGAAGGCCCGCTGGAGTCGCGCCGAGGACTCCGCCTCGGCCTGGCCGGACGGGGCGGCACCGAGCAGCGGCAGCAGCAGCGCCGCGGAGGCGACGGCGCCCGCCGTCCTGCGCGTGCGTCTGCGCCCGTTGGGGGCCTGGGGATCGGTGGCGGACCTGGGCAATGCAGCCTCCTGGGACGGTCGGGCGCGGTGGGGCGTGCGGGGCCGAACTGCGTCAGTGCTACCGGCTCTCCGACGATCCGTCAATCATGCCCAGTGGCAGGCGATTTCCCATGTCAGCGCACGTGGTGAAGGTTTTCGTGGCGGCGGTGACGCGGCCTGCACGGCGTCAGTGGCGTGGACCAATGGACCGAACGGGTGAGGTCGCGACACGACAGAGGTCCGCGGTGCGCCCCTGTCCTGGCGCGACCGCGGACCTCCGTCCCCGTCAGCGAGTGCCGACCGCCGCTCGTACGGCCCGGCGGGCCATCTGGCAGTCGTCGTGCAGCCGCCTCAGCAGCAACCGCTGTTCCTCGCCCGACGGCGCGGCACCCGGGTGAGCCGGACCGGGCGCCGCCGGGGCCGTGTCGTGCATCGAACGCTGCACGGCCGTCTCATAGGTGCGGATCTCTCGTGTCAGCACGAGCATCAGATTCACCAGGAAGGCGTCCCGCGCGGCGGGCCCCGTCGACTGGGCGAGCTGGCTGATCTGCCGCCGCGCCACCGGCGCGTCACCGAGGACCGCCCACAGGGTGGCCAGGTCGTACCCCGGCAGATACCAGCCCGCGTGCTCCCAGTCCACCAGCACTGGACCGGCCGGTGAGAGCAGGATGTTCGACAGAAGGGCATCACCGTGGCAGAACTGACCCATGCCCTGACGGCCCGCCGAATGGGCGATGCCGTGCACCAGCTTCTGCAGATCGCCCATGTCCCGGTCCGTGAGCAGACCCAGCTCGTGGAATCGGGAGATCCGCTCCGCGTAGTCCAGCGGGGCGTCGAACGTGCCCGCCGGTGGCCGCCAGGCGTTCAGCCGGCAGATCGCGCCCAGCGCCGCCCGGATGTCCGCGCGGGGCGGGGCCTCGGCGGGGTGCCGCTGGAGCGCGGCGACCCGGCCCGGCATCCGCTCGATGACCAGGGTGCCGTTGTCCGGGTCCGCCGCGATCAGCCGCGGCACCCGGACCGGCGGCCGGTGCCGGACGAACGAGCGGTAGGCAGCTATTTCGTGCCGGATCCGATCGGCCCACATCGGTGACTGGTCGAGTAAACACTTGGCGACGGCCGTGCTGCGCCCCGTCGTGCCCACGAGGAGCACGGAGCGTCCGCTGCGGCGCAGCACCTGTACCGGAGCGAACTCCGGACAGATCCGGTGCACCGACGCGATCGCCGTGCGCAGCTGCGCGCCCTGAGGGCCGGACAAGTCGATTCTCCCGCTGAGCGGCTGGGTGCCGAGCCCCGGGACGCGTCGCGTCCGGCCGGCACCGAGCACGGGCGCCTGGCGGGCGGGGTCGAGGTAGGGGCCGCTGCCCGCCGGGCGGGTGTGCAACGACCGGGGCGGAGCGGACACGGAGGACGATGCTGCGTACATGGGCGATACAGATCCCTTCGTGTGCCTGCGAGTTGCCGCGCAACCCGCCCCGGCCGCGCCGGAACACCCTGGGGAGTGTCCCTGCGGCAACCGGGTCGGGGT
Organism: Streptomyces sp. NPDC025784; assembly: GCF_055558435.1. Lineage (NCBI taxonomy): Bacteria > Bacillati > Actinomycetota > Actinomycetes > Kitasatosporales > Streptomycetaceae > Streptomyces > Streptomyces sp. NPDC025784. The sequence continues at coordinate 182,131 of NZ_JBVHMN010000015.1, read as the reverse complement.
GGCGCGTTCCTACCTGACACCCGAGGTCCACTGGCACACCATCTGGCGCACCCTGGCGAACCCTGGCGAATAGTCGCTCAGCAACTGACAGGCGGTTACTGTCAAATCAGCCGAGAACCTGGGGGCTTGACGTGAACGGACAACCCAACACCCGCCTGTCGGACCTGTTCGGCCTGGCCGGCTGGTCCAAGGGCGAGCTCGCGAGGATGGTCAACCGGCAGGCGGCGGCCATGGGCCACCCCCAACTGGCGACCGACACCTCGCGGGTGCGGCGTTGGATCGACATGGGAGAGATCCCGCGCGATCCGGTGCCGCGGGTGCTGGCGGCCCTGTTCACCGAGCGTCTCGGCCGTGTCGTGACCATCGAGGACCTCGGTCTGGTCCGGCACGGGCGTACGGGAAAGCGGCAGAGCGGCGGGAGTGCGGAACATCCCGACGGAGTGCCGTGGGCGCCCGAACGGACCGCCGCGGTCCTCACCGAATTCACGGGAATGGACCTCATGCTCAACCGACGCGGCTTGGTGGGCGCGGGTGCCGCGCTCGCCGCGGGATCCGCACTCAGCACGGCCATGCACGACTGGCTCCACACCGATCCGGCCCTCGCGGCCGACGCTCCCCGATTCGAAGATCCCCTGCACGCCGACCCCGCTGGGTTCGACCGGTACGAGGCCGCCCCCATCGGGTCGCAGGAGATCGAGGAACTGGAGCGCTCGGTCGAGGTGTTCCGGGCCTGGGACGCGGCTCGCGGCGGCGGGCTGCAACGCAAGGCCGTGGTGGGCCAGCTGAACGAGGTGGGAGGCATGCTCTCCTACCGGCACCCCGACCATCTGCAGCGACGCCTCTGGGGCGTCGCCGCCAACCTGGCCGTCCTCGCGGGCTGGATGTCGCACGACGTCGGCCTGGAGCCCACGGCTCAGAAGTACTTCGTCATCGCCGCGCACGCGGCCCGAGAAGGTGGTGACCGGCCCCGCGCCGGCGAGGCGCTCTCCCGAGCGGCTCGTCAGATGGTGCATCTGGGCCGGCCCGACGACGCACTCGACCTCATGAAGCTGGCGAAGTCGGGTTCCGGCGAGGAGGTGCTGCCCCGCACCCGGGCCATGCTCCACACCATCGAGGCCTGGGCGCAGGCCTCCATGGGCAAGGGGCAGGCGATGCGGCGCACCCTCGGCCAGGCGGAGGACCTGTTCGTCTCCGACCGGGGCGACGTCCCTCCGCCGAGCTGGATGCAGCTGTTCGACGAGGCCGACATGCACGGCATGCAGGCTCTCGCCTACCGCACCCTCGCCGAGCACGAGCCGTCGGCGGCGGCCACGGCTCAGCGCCACGCGAAGGAGGCGCTGAAGCTGCGTGAGTCGGGCCGGGACCGGTCGAAGATCTTCGACCACATCTCCCTGGCGTCGGCCTGCTTCATCGCCGACGATCCCGAACAGGCCGACCGGTACGCGCGACTCGCCCTGACCTCGATGGGGGCCAACTCCTCCCACCGGACCTGGGACCGGCTGCGCGAGATGTACCGGCTCACCGGGCAGTACTCCAGCTATCCGAAGATCCACGACCTGCGTGAGGAGATCAAACTGGCCCTGCCCAACGGTTCGTTGAAGCCGAGGGGCGGCGGAAACAGCGCGCGGGCGTAAGGAGCCCGTGCCGACGACACGGGTCGGGGTCCGGGCTTGACTGCGGTCCCTGGGCAAGGTCAAGGGCGATTCCGGTCCTTGGCACCGTCGGAGGGCGCGGTGTGATTCTCGTGCGCGAAGCCGTCAGGAACCGACCCGGGCGATGAGCACGCACGCGTCGTCCGCGCGCTCGGATTCGCCGAATTCTTCAACCACCATCCGTACACAGTCCTGGGCGGTACGGGCTCCGTCGAAGCGTGGGGCCAAGCCGAGCAGACCTTGTACGGCGGCCGTTCCTGTCTCGCTCCCGGCTTCGGCCCGGCGAGAGGATCCCCACTGCCGCGGCACCAGTCCGTCGGTGTGCAGGAGCAGCAGGTCGCCTTCTTCGAGAGTCTCTTCGGCCTGTCCGTAGACGGCTCCCGAGGTCGCCCCCAGCAGCACGCCGTCCGGTGGTGTCAGTGCGCGCCCCGTCCCCTCGCGGAACAGCAGGGGGGCGGGGTGGCCTGCCTGTGCCCAGCGTAGGGTGCGGGTCTCGGGCCGGTAGCGGCAACAGACGGCGCTGCCGAGAGCGGGCTGGACGGTGGTGTCCAGTAACTGGTTCAGCCATGACATGAGTTGGCCCGGCTCGGTGCCCGCCATGGCCATCCCGCGCAGTGCGCCGAGCAGCATCGCCATGCCCGAGGTCACGGTGACCCCGTGGCCGGTGAGATCGCCGACGCTCAACAGTATCTCCCCGTCCGGGAGATCGAGTGCGTCGTACCAGTCGCCGCCGATCAGCGCTCCGGTCGAGGACGGCAGGTAGTGCGCGGCCAGATCCAGCGTTCCGGGGCCCCGGCGCGGGGACCGCAAGGAACCGCGCCGGGGCGGCAGCACGGATTCCTGCAGCTCGACCGCGATGCGCCGCTCGGTCTGCGCGAGGTGCCGCTGGTGTTGCAGCGAGTCACGGCGCTCGCTCACCGTCCGCTGGCTGCGCCGCAGTTCACTGACGTCGCGGAGTACGGCCCACATCGAAGTGGTGCTGCCGTCGGCGTCGAGCACGGGCTCGGCCATCATGTGGACGGCCCGCACCTCGCCGTCGGGGCGCACGATGCGGAACTCCCCGTCGATCGGTTTGGCGTCGATGAGGCAGTCCGTGACCATCGTGGTCAGTTTCGCCCGGTCCTCGTCGAGTACCAGGGAGGGGAGCTCGTCCAGGGTGAGCGGGGGAGCGGCGGGGTCGCGGCCCAGGATCTGGTAGAGCTCGCCCGACCAGCCGGCCTCGTCGGTCAGCAGATTCCACTCGGCGCTGCCGACCCTGCTCAGCAGTGAGCCGTGCCGGGACGCGGCGGGCGCGGCCGGAGTGCTGGCCGGCGCTGCCGCGGGTGCGCCGGGGAAGGGTGGTGGGCCGTCCCGCAGCTGCGCCAAGTGCGCGTCGAGATCGTTGAGTTGATGCATCGCCAGGTTGCACAGCGCCCGCTGCCAGCGTCCCTGTGGGTCCGTGACCTCGGAGGGTGCCTCACGGCGTACGGCATCCACCTCGCCCCGCAGCTGCCGCGTCTGCGAGATCAGCGCGTCGACCGAGCCGCGCCGGGGCGGCTGGGCGGCGGAGCGGTCCGCAGAGAGGTGGGAGGGCATGACGTACTCCGATGCGGGGACGGTACGACCTGGTGTGACGGAAGGACCGTTACGACTGTTGCACAGCCTGCGACGCGCTGTAAGGGATTTGGCAACACCCGATACGGTGGTGCATCTGGCATATGCCGCAGTCCTTCCGGGCCGGTCGCCCAGGACGTATGCGGTACGCGTGCGGTGGTGCAAGTCGTAGGTGGCGTACGTGACTTGACGGGTGGATGCGGGGTTGCGCCCGTCGTTCATTCTCCTGTTCGAGGAGCATATGTGCGAGTGCTCGTGAAGTCTTTCACCTCGGCCTCGTACAGGGCCGCCGGGTCGATGCCCATCGAGGCGAAATTGCCCTCGATCTCCAGGCTGACCAAGCCGTGCAGATGGGCCCACAGGATGGTGGACCGCGCGGCGACCGCCTCCGGGACGTCCTCGATCCCGTGACGTTCCATCCACCGCCGGAACTGTGCAGCCGGACCCTCCGGAGCCGGCGAGTCCGGCTGCGCCAGGTCGCTCACCGCGGCCAGTACGACGTTCATGGCGGGCTGGGACGCCTCCACCAGGCTGGTCGACTGGGCGTCGTACCCCTGGAGCGGCGCCCGGAAGAGGAGCCGGTAGCGGTGCGGCTCGGCCAGTGCCCAGGCGCGGTAGGCCCGGGCGATCGCCGCCAGGCGGGCGACGGCGTCCGGAGCCTCGGCGTCGCTCGTGTCCGTGCCCGTCGCGCCGCCCCCGTGGGCCGCGCCGGTCGTGTCGCCCGCGCCGGTCGTGCCGGTGTCGTGCGGGCCGCTGCCGGGGCCTTGCGCTTCGTGGCCCGCCGCCCGGGACAGTGCGGCCGCCAGATCTCCGTAGGCGTCGACGACCAGCTCGGTGAGCAGGCTGTCCCGGTTGGCGAAGTAGCGGTACAGCGCGGGTCCCGTCATGCCCAGCTGCTTGGCCACCGCGTTGAGCGACAGCGCCTCCGGACCGCCTTCGGCCAGCTGTCCGAGTGCCGCCGTCTTGACCTCCTGTCGTACCTGCGCGCGGAACCGATCGCGCGGGCCCGTACCGGTCCGGCTTCCTGTGGCCACGTCATCGCCTCTTCGTCTGCTGGGGGTGCGGTGGTGACCGCTCTTGACCAACAGAATATAGAGGAGCAAGCTTTAGTTAGAAGCTCTCACGCAAGCGAGAGTCGATAACGAAGGAGCTCTGTCCGTCATGAACCCGGAGGCCGTCATGGAGAGTCACCCCGTCGAGGACAGCAATCCCGCCGAGCGTGGCGACACCGCCGGGGGAGCGGTGACCGAGGTGGTCCTCCCGGGCGTCGTGGAGCCCTCCGGCCTGGAGATCCGTGTCCGCCCCGCGCCGCGGCCCGCCGCGGGCGAGGTCGTCCTCGCCCTGGAGGCCTCCGGGGTGTCCTTCGCCGAGCAGCAGATGCGCCGCGGCAAGTACTACGACCAGCCGCCGTTCCCCTTCGTGCCCGGGTACGACATGGTCGGCGTCGTCGTCCGGACCGGCGAGGGCGTGGACGCCTCCCTGGTCGGCCGGCGCTTCGCCGCACTGACCAAGGTGGGCGGCTGGGCCAGCCTCGTCGCGCTCCCTGTCGCCGGTCTCGTCGAGGTCCCGGGCGGGCTGGACCCCGCCGAGGCCGAGACGGTGGTCGTCAACGGCATCACGGCCTGGCAGATGCTGCACCGTGTCGCCCGCGTCCGCGCCGGACAGACCGTCCTGGTGCACGGGGCGAACGGCGGAGTGGGCTCCACCCTCGTGCAACTGGCCAGGCACGCCGGTATCCGGGTCATCGGCACGGCCTCGCCCCGGCACCACGAGGCGGTGCGTGCGCTCGGCGCGACACCACTCGACTACCGCGCCGCCGATCTCCCCGGCCAGGTCAGGGAGTTGGCGCCGGGCGGCGTCGACGCCGTCTTCGACCACGTCGGTGGCGACGGCATCGTGGACTCCTTCGGTCTGCTGGCGAAGGGCGGCACGCTCGTCTCGTACGGCACCGCGGCCACCCGGGACGTCGCCGGCTCGTCCAAGCTGCCCGTGCTGAAGCTCATCGGCCGGCTGCTCCTGTGGAACCTGCTGCCCAACGGCCGGCGCACGCACTTCTACAACATCTGGGCGGGCAAGCGTCGTTCGGCCGCCTTCCACGAGCGGCTGCGCACCGACCTCGGCCAGGTGCTCGCCCTGCTCGCCGACGGCGCGATCACCGCCCAGGTGGCGGCGCGCGTCCCGCTCAGCCGCGCGGCGGAGGCCGTACGGCTCGCCGAGTCCGGCACCGTCACCGGCAAGGTCATCCTCGTCCCGGACCCGGCGGACGGCGCGGCGCCCGGTTCCCGGTGACGACAGCGCGGCAGCCCGGCCCGCGCGACGTGCCGGCCGCGGAGCGACGGTGCGCAGGGGCCCGTCCTCGCCGACTCGCGGGGGTTCGACCGCTGTTCACTCGGGCCGCACCGCACGCAGCGGCTGACGGCGCGCGGCGGCGGGCCCGGGCGCCCGCCGCCGTCGTTCACGCGTACAGGTCCGGGCGCGGGGCCAGTTCGACACTCACCCGGCCGCCCTCCTCCAGGGCCCGGACGCCCGCCTCGGCGACGGCGGAGGCCGCGTATCCGTCCCAGGCGCTCGGGCCGGTGACCCGGCCCTGCCGGGTGGCGTCCACCCAGGCCTGCACCTCACGGTCGTAGGCGTCGGCGAACCGCACCAGATAGTCCTGCGCCACCTCCTCGCGCGCACCGCCCGCCGACGTCACCACCATCGTGTGCTCGTCACCGATCCGGGCGCTGCCCGATTCGCAGACCGCCTCGCACCGCACCTGGTACCCGAAGCCGCAGTTGACGAAGACCTCGACGTCGACCACGGCGCCGTCCGCGGTCTCGAACAGTACGAACTGGGGGTCCAACAGGCCCTCCGGGGCCTGCGAGGAGGGCCGGGGGCGGAGCACGGTCACGGCCGTGAGCTCCTGGCCCAGCAGCCAGCGCGCGGCGTCGATCTCGTGCGAGACGGAGCTGTTGACCAGCATCGCCGAGGTGAAGTGGGGCGGCGACGACACATTGCGGTGGGTGCAGTGCAGCATCAAGGGCCTGCCCAGACGGCCGCCGTCCAGCAGGGCCTTCAGACGCAGGTACTCCGCGTCGTACCGGCGCATGAAGCCGATCTGGGCGAGCCGGCGGCCGAGCCGCGCCTCCGCCTCCACCACCCGCAGCGCGCCGGAGGACTCCGGCACCATCGGCTTCTCGCAGAGCACCGGCAGCCCGCGCGCGAAGGCCGCGAGGAGTGCCGCCTCGTGCGCCGGACCGGGGGAGGCGATCAACACCGCCTGCACGCCCGGCGCGTCGAGAGCGGCGACGGCCTCGGCGTGCACCGAGACGTTCTCGATGCCGGCCACGGCGTCCTTCGCCCGGTCCGTCTCGGGGTCCGCCACGGCGGCGACCCGGGCGCCGCTCACCAGCTGGTCGATCCGCCGTATGTGGTCGGCTCCCATGTGTCCGGCACCCAGGACTGCGACACCCAACAGGTCGTTCACGCGCTCCGTACCTCTCCGCCGACGTTCGGTTCTCTGTCCGATTGTCGGTCGGAATGATCAGTAACGCAGCACCCCGGCGATGCCTTTCGCGTCCCTGAGGCTCCCGTCGGGGACGAAGCGGACCTCGGCACCCGTCTCCAGGCACTGTTCGACGATCTCGTCGACGATGTCCTCACGGGAGTCCAGATCACCGCTTTCCGCCGGGACGAGATGGTCGCCGTCGTCGCGGACCGTCACCCGGTAGTTCTCCTCGACGGCGAGCAGCCGGACGCGGCCCTCGGTCGCGTTCTGCCACACCTCGTCGACGCCGGCGGCGAACTCCTTGCGGCCGAGGGCCGTTTCGAGTTCGCGGGCGACCTGGTCGGCCCCCTTGCGTTCCTCGGCGTTGATCAGCGGGCGGATCGCCTGCCACACGGCTTCGGCGGAGCCGTGCGCGAGCCCGCCGTGCGGGATGTGCGTCGCGTCCTTGGTCACGGTGCCGAGCTCGTCCAGGAGGGAGAGCGCGGCGGTCTCGCCGGTGACGTACAGCGGTCGCGGGTTCTCCCGCAGGACCGAGGCCAGGACGGTGTCCGCGTCGCGCAGGAACCGGCGGGTGCCCTCGTCGCGGAAGGTGCTCGGGATGTCGCCGATCTGCTCCTGACGCTCCGCGTCGAAGTTCTCACGGTCTCTGACCAGCGGGAAGCCGCCCGTGTGGTCCTCGACGACATGGCCTCCGCCGCCGTTCCACAGCGTGACCCGGTCGGCGGCGACGGACAGGACCCAGAACGGGCGCTCGGAGGCCTGTGCGGCGACGAGGTTGCGGGTCAGGAAGGTGTCCGAGAGCACGACGCGCTCGGGCACGGTGCGTGCCAGGGACCACACCTGGTGCTCGCCGGGTGCCGCGAAGATCACCAGACCGTCCTCGGTATGTGCCAGGTCGATCTCGTTCACGGCCCGGTCGAGCTGCTGGAGGACGTCGGTGCGTCGCTCGCGGGTGACGGCGGGATCGGCCTCCAGCTGCTTCTTGGCTTCGGCCATCACATTGCGCAACCGGACCGGATCCTGGGCGTTGTCTGGTTCACGGCGGTGTGTCGGCGTCAGCACCGACACCGCCGGGTAGGGCCGCGGCCTGCGCAGCTCGGAGAGGGTCGCGGGGCTGAGTGCGTGCTCCATAACAGCACCATAGGACCAATTCCCCTATCGGGCATTTGGTGCAATTCGTTGCTAGGGTCGCTGCGTCGCCAGATGACGAGGTCCGCATCGTGGTCGCGCACGACGATGCCCTTCCCGGCAGGACGCCCATGACGCAGGTGGACACGGACGCGCAGGCGCCGCCGGCCGCGAAGCTGACACTGCCGACCCTCACCATGATGGTCGTCGGCTCGATGGTCGGAGCCGGGGTCTTCTCCCTGCCGAGCCGGTTCGCCGAGGAGGCAGGCGTCGCCGGCGCCCTCATCGCCTGGGCCGTCGCCGGCACCGGCATGCTGATGCTCGCCTTCGTCTTCCAGCGCCTGGCGATCCGCAGACCCGACCTCGACGCGGGCGTCTACGCCTACGCGAAGGTGGGCTTCGGCGAGTACCTCGGCTTCTTCTCTGCGTTCGGCTACTGGGCCAGCGCCTGCGTCGGCAACGTGACGTACTGGGTGCTCATCATGTCGACCGTCGGGGCGATCGCGCCCGCGCTCGGCGAGGGCGACACCGTCCTCGCGGTGGTGATCTCCTCCGTCGGCCTGTGGGCGTTCTTCCTCCTCATCCGCCGCGGAGTGAAGGAGGCGGCGGCCATCAACCGGATCGTCACCGTGGCCAAGGTCGTGCCGATCCTCGTCTTCGTCGTCCTCGCGCTCTTCTACCTGAAACCGCACGTGTTCGCCGAGAACTTCGCCGGCGCCGACTACGCCGGTTCGCTCTTCGACCAGGTCAAGGGCACCATGCTGGCGACCGTGTTCGTGTTCCTCGGTGTCGAGGGCGCCAGCGTCTACTCACGGCACGCCGGACGCCGCGAGGACGTGGGCCGCGCGACCCTCCTCGGCTTCCTGAGCGTCTTCGCGATCTTCGCCTCGGTGACGATCGTGTCGTACGGGCTGATGCCGATGAGCGAGATCGCCGAACTGCGCCAGCCGTCCATGGCCGGGGTCCTGGAGAGCGCTGTCGGCACCTGGGGCAAGGTCTTCGTCAGCGTCGGACTGATCGTCTCCGTGCTCGGCGCCTACCTCGCCTGGACGCTGATGGCGGCCGAGGTGCTGTTCGTCGCCGCCAAGGACGAGGACATGCCCCGCTTCCTCGCCCGCTCCACCGCCGCCGACGTGCCGGTGTCGGCCCTGGTGATGTCGACGATCCTCACTCAGATCATGCTGGTCGTCACCCTGTTCTCGGACGACGCGTTCAACTTCGCGCTGGACCTGACCAGCGCCCTGACACTGATTCCGTTCCTGCTGGCGGCCGCCTTCGCCGTCAAGATCGCGCGCGCCGGACGCGGCAGGGACCTGGCCGTCGGCCTCCTCGCGACCCTCTACACCGCCTTCCTGCTGTACGCGGCAGGACTGAAGTTCATCCTCGTCTCCTTCATCATCTACGCGCCCGCCACCGTCCTGTTCGTGATGGCGCGGCGCGAGCAGGGCAGACGGCTCTTCTCGCCCCGCGAACTCGTCGTCCTCGCCGTCTCGACCGCGGGCGCGGCCCTCGGCATCGTCGCCCTCGCACTGGGCTGGATCAGCCTCTGACCCGGAGAAAGGCACACCGTGACCAGTCGTCAGGACACCACCGGCCGTCCCGCGTACGGCGTCCACTCGGAGGTCGGCAGACTGCGCAAGGTGCTGGTGTGCGCGCCCGGCCTCGCGCACCGCAGGTTGACCCCCACCAACTCCGACGACCTGCTCTTCGACGACGTCATGTGGGTGGAGAACGCCCAGCGCGACCACGCCGACTTCGTCAACAAACTGCGCGAGCGCGGCGTCGACGTGGTGGAGCTGCACGAACTGCTCGCCCGGACCATGGCGATGCCCGTCGCCCGGGACTGGCTCCTGGACCGGAAGATCACCGCGAACGAGGTCGGACTCGGACTCGTCGACGACACCCGGGCCTTCCTGGAGACCCTCGAACCCGCCGAGCTCGCCACGTACCTGATCGGCGGTCTGGCCACCGCCGACCTGCCGGACGAGTTCCGCTCCGGCTATGTCGCCCTGGCCCGCGAGTCGACGGGCGTCCGCGAGTACCTGATGCCGCCGCTGCCCAACACCCTGTACACCCGCGACACGACGTGCTGGCTGTACGAAGGGGTCACGCTCAACCCGCTGTACTGGCCCGCCCGGCACGACGAGACGCTCCTGATGAAGGCGATCTACACCTTCCACCCGGACTTCGCGGGCTCCTCCGTGTGGTGGGGCGACCCCGAACGGGACTGGGGCCAGGCGTCCTTCGAAGGCGGCGACATCATGCCGGTCGGCAACGGCATCGTGCTGATGGGCATGAGCGAGCGCACCTCACGGCAGGCCATCACCCAGGTCGCGGCGGCCCTCTTCGAGAACGGGGCCGCCGAGCACGTCATCGTGGCGGGCATGCCGAAACTGCGGTCCGCCATGCACCTCGACACCGTCTTCACCTTCGCCGACCGGGACCTCGTCACGCTGTACCCGACCATCATGGACGCGGTCCACACCTTCTCCCTCCGCCCGAGCGACAAGGCCCCCGGTATCGAACTCACCGACGAGGGCGCGCGTCCCTTCACCGACGTCGTCGCCAAGGCCCTCGGCCTGTCCGAGCTGCGCGTCGTCGAGACCGGCGGGGACGTCTACGCCTCCGAGCGCCAGCAGTGGGACAGCGGCAACAACGCCGTCGCCCTGGAACCGGGCGTGGTGTTCACCTACGACCGCAACACCCAGACCAACACGCTGCTGCGCAAGGCCGGCATCGAGGTCATCACCATCGTCGGCGCCGAGCTCGGGCGGGGAAGGGGCGGCGGCCACTGCATGACCTGTCCCATCGTCCGCGACCCCGTGGACTTCTGAGCCCGTCGACCGCGTTCGGTCAGAACACGTCCGGGTCCGCCGCCCGCCAGTCCGCCCGCCACGACGCGGGCGCCTCTGCCCCCAGCACACCGGGCGCCAGCCACTCGTGGAGCTCCGCGTACGAGCGCACGGTCGCCGCGTCGATGCGCCGCAGCAGGAGACGTGGCACCAGGTCGGCCGGGTCCCGCACCCCTGCTGCCGCCATGATCCGGCACGCGCTGCGCACGGTCGCCCGCTGATACCGGTGGACACGCTCGGCCTTGTCGGCGATGTCCAGGGCGCGCGCCCGACGAGGGTCCTGCGTGGCGATTCCCGTCGGGCAGGTGCCGGTGTGACAGCGACGGGCCCGGAGACAGCCGAGGGCGAGCATCATCGCGCGCGCGGCGTTGGTGTAGTCCGCTCCCTGCGCCAGCCGCCGGACGATGTCGGCGCCGGTGGCGACGCCACCGCTCGCACCGACCCGGACGCGGTCGCGCAGCCCGGCGCCGACCAGCGCGTTGTGCACCGTGAGCAGGCCTTCCGTGAGCGGCATCCCCACGGCGCCGGGGAACTCCGCCGGAGCGGCGCCCGTACCGCCCTCCGCGCCGTCGACGACGATGAAGTCCGGGGTGACCCCCTCGGCGAGCATCGCCTTGCAGACGGCGAGGAACTGACGGCGCGAACCCACGCACAGCTTGAACCCGATGGGTTTGCCGCCCGCCAACTCCCGCATGCGGGCCAGGAAGCACACCATCTCCCGCGGAGTGGAGAACTCCCGGTGGCACGCCGGTGACACCACGGCCCGACCCTCCGGCACGCCGCGCGCCCGGGCCACCTCGGCACCGACCTTCACCCCCGGCAGGATCGCGCCGGCCCCCGGATGAGCGCCCTGCGAGAGCTTCAGCGACACGCACTTGACCTCCGGCAGCGCCGCCTTGTCCGCGAACTCCCGTGCCTCGAACCGCCCTTCGATGGTGCGGCAGCCGAAGTACCCGGTGCCGATCTCCCAGATCAGGTCCCCGCCGCCGCGCAGATGATGGTCCGACAGGCCGCCCTCGCCGGTGTCCTGCGCGAAACCGCCCTTCGCCGCCCCCCTGTTCAGCGCCAGGACGGCATGCGAGGACAGTGCGCCGAAACTCATCGCGGACACGTTGAGCAGCGCCATGTCGTACGGCTTGGTGCAGTCGGGGCCGCCGACGCGGACCACGGGCGGCTCGTCGGGCACCTCGGCCGGACACATCGACGGTTCCAGGAACTCGTGCCCGCCGGCGTACACGTCCCCTCGGGTGCCGAACGGCTCGGGCGCCTCGGCGCCCGCGGCCCGCTCGCGCACGAGGGCCACCACCCCGGGGCCGTACGGACGCCCGTCGTCGGCCCGTCCGGCGGAGTGCCGTCCCGCCACGACGCGCCGGAAACGGCCGAGCAGGGGGTGGTTCCGCAGCACCGCACGGCGGCGCTGTGTCAGGTCGTGCACGGCGAGCGCGGTCAGGACCAGCAGGACCCCCGCCGCACACCACCACCACGCCGACACGGCGCATGCCAGGACCACCGCCCCGGCCGCGCCGAGGGCGACGAACAGTGGCAAGAGCATCCGGCGCACACCACGAGTCAAACCCACCTCGCGGCACGGGGCGAAAGCTGAGCTGCCGCTCGGGTTGTCCGGGGCGCGGCGACCGGGCGCGCCGGGTGGATGCCGGGAGCCGCTCAGCCGAGGCCGAGCGCCTTGTCCGCGGCGGCCACGGACGGCTTCCACCACGTCGTCATGGGCTCCCACACCAGTACGGCGTCCCCCGCGCCCAGCTGCTCCGCGGTGAACGAACGCCCGAACAGGGACGGGTCGGCGGACACGGTGATGGAGTCCACCCTGCGGGCCTCGGGGTCGGCGGGGTCGGCGATCGTCCGGACGGCCGCGTACGCCGTCCGGCCCGGGCCGAGGCGGTACGGGCCGCTCTCTCCCGCGGGCGTCGGCAGGGCGGCGCCGTCCAGGTCCCCGAAGGTGACGGTGGGGATGCGGTCGACCGTGCAGGTACGGGGGGAACGGTTCGTGACGCCGATGTGCACGACGCGGGCGTCCGCGGACTGCCCGGCCCTCAGCTGCAGGACCTTGCCCGCACACTTCGCGATCCGGCCGGCGGCCTGCTGCGGGGTGGCCGAGCCGCTCTGGGGCACCGCGAGGAGCAGAGCGGTGGCGGCGGCCGAGAGGGTGAGGACGGTTCGGATGCGCATCGGCGGTTCCCCCTGGAGTCGTCACGAACGGTGCGCCGTGCCCGGTTCGGGCGGCGCCCTGCCCAGTGTGACCACCACGGCATACGAGAGGTTGTAGCCGGCTCGTCCGTGTCGCCCGGCCGTGTCACCGCCGGACCCGCCGTCAGCGTGCCTTGTCGTCGTCGGTCCCGCAGGAGCTGCCGCTGCCCGGCAGCGAGCCGTACAGCAGGAAGTCGTCGACCTTCTGGTGCACGCACTTCGACGACGTGTAGCCGGTGTGCCCCTCACCCTTGTTGTCGAGCACCACGGCCGACGGACCCAGCCGCGCGGCGGTCTCGACGGTCCACCGGTAAGGGGTCGCGGGGTCACCACGGGTGCCGACGAGCAGCATCTTCGGGGAGTGGACGTCGCGCACGTGCTCGCGGATGAAGTCGGTGCCCTTGGGCCGGCCGTAGCACAGCATCACCTGGTTGAGCCGGAACGGGCCGAAGACGGGGGAGGCCTCCTCGAAGGTGGCGCGCAGCCGGCTCATGTCGTTCGTGAGCTGGGCGGCGGTGGGCCGGTCGGGGTCGTCCGCGCAGTTGATCGCCATCAGGGCGGCCAGCAGATTGTCGACGGGGACGTCCTCGTCACCCACCAGCCCGCCGTCCTTCCGGCCCGCCGCGGGCGCTCCGGGCATCGCGATACCGCCCGACAGCTGGGACAGGGCATGCGTGTCGCCGTCCTGGATCAGGGCGGCGAGGGCCTGTTCCAGCGAGGGCCACAGCGACTCGCTGTAGAGCGCCTGGCTGATCGCGCCCACCAGGTCCTGGCCGGTGAACCGGTCCCCGAAGGCCGACGTGATGGGGTCCCGGTCGAGTGAGTCGACGAGCTGGACGACCTGCTTCCGCGCGCCGCGCGCGTCCTGGCCGAAGGGGCAGGCCATGTCCTTGACGCACCAGGTGAGGAAGTCGTCCAGCGCGGTCTGCTGCCCCTGCGCGCTCACCAGGGACTGCTCCGTGAGCGGTTCGGTGAGCGTGTCCACCCCGTCGAGCGTCATCCGGCCGGTCTTGTCGGGGAACTGCGCGGCGTACACCGCGCCCAGCCGGGTGCCGTAGGAGAAGCCGAGGTAGTTGAGCTTCTTGTCGCCGAGCGCCTGGCGTATGACGTCCATGTCCCGGGAGGCGTTGACCGTGCCTATGTGCTGGAGCACCGGGCCGGAGTGCTTGACGCACTGCTTGGCGTACTGTTCCACCGTCCTGAGCGCGGCCTTGGGGTCGCCCGCCTCGGCGGTGGGGTCCGTGGTGGCGGAGACGTCCTCAGCTCCCGTGCCGCAGCTGACGGGCGAGGACCGGCCGACACCCCGGGGATCGAAGGTCACCACGTCGTAGCCGTTGGTGAGCCCCATGAAATCCTTGCTGTCGGCGGCGAGCTGGGATATCCCGGCGCCCCCCGGGCCGCCGAAGTTCAGCACCACCGACCCGCGCGACGCACCGGTCGCCCGATAACGGGCGAGTGCCACGTCGAGGGTGCCGTCACCGGGCCGCGCGTAGTCCAGCGGCACGGTCACCTTGCCGCACTGCATGTCGTGGGGCATTCCGGAGCCCGTGCAGGCGGCCCACTTGACCTTCTGCTGGTAGAAACGCGACAGGTCGGGCTGGTCCGCGGCAGCAGCCACCGTGGGGAGGCTCGCCGCGAGCAGCGCGAGCGTCGCGGCCGCGGCTCCGGCGACCGTGCCTCGTTGGTGCACGGACAGCATGCATGCCTCCAGGCTCGCCCCGCGGTGGACCGGCGACACCCCCTCGATCACGATAAGCGTGGCCCCGGGGGCACGCCTCCCGGCGAGCGCCGCGGGCCGAGGTGCCTTACCCTTCGCGACCGCTCCTGTCGTAATCCGTCACGACCCGGCACGCGGGCGTTCGATAACGGTGACGCTCGATGGAGTGAAAGACCGATAAGCCATAACTCGGATGGTTCTCCTGCGTTTTACGCGATGCGGGTGAGTGCCCGCGACGATGTCTGGAAGGCAGGAAACCTATGAAACGGGCTACCCGAAATGGGTTGATCGCCGCGGCCGCCGCCTCGGGTGCGCTCGCCGTGACGATGCCGGCGCACGCCGACTCCGCGGCGGACGGCACCGCGGCCGGGTCGCCGGGACTGATCTCCGGCAACACCGTCCAGCTCCCGGTGCACGTTCCCGTGAACGCGTGCGGGAACACCGTGAACGTGGTCGGACTGCTCAACCCCGCGACGGGCAACAGTTGCGCCACCAGGAGTGACGGGGGAGCGGCGAACGAGACGGGGGCGAGCTCGACACACGGCGGCGCGGCCGCCGAGGGCGGCGCGAAGGATTCGCCGGGGCTGCTGTCGGGCAACGGCGTGCAGCTCCCGGTGGACCTGCCCGTGAACGTCAGCGGCAATTCCGTGAACGTCGTCGGGGTGGGCAACGCTGCCGTGGGCAACGAGTCGACGAACACCTCCGGCGGCCGTCCCGAGCAGCCGGCCACGCCGACGCCGCCCCCGCCCAAGGCGCACCCCCGCCCCGTGGTGCCCCAGCAGGTCCCGGGGCAGCCGGTGCCCGCCCTCGCCAGCACCGGCGCGGACCAGACGGTACCGACCATCGCCGCGGGCGCCGCACTGCTGCTGGGCGGAGCCGTCCTGTACCGGCGCTTCCGGCCTGTCGCGGTGCGCTGATCCACGGTCACCGACGGAAGGCCCCACCGGATCCGTGACCGGTGGGGCCCGAGCGGAGTCCGGCGGACCGGATGCCCCGCGTGCTCCTCAGGGCGTGGCGTTCAGCAGGTCGAGCGCGCTCTGCTGCCGTGCCGCGTCGACACGGTCCTGCGGCCCGGTCCAGCGCAGCCCGTACTGGTCGAGAGCATTGCGGTCCCCGCGGAACGCGGCGTCCGCCTGCCTGCGCAGATAGGCGGTGTACGGATGGTCGGGCAGCGCCGCGTCCAGCCTGCCCAGGCCACGCACGTGGGCGCCCTTGAACGAGGGGCCGTCCGCCCCGCAGTCCCCGCTCTCGCACGGGTCCCGCAGTATCCCGTCCGCGGTGTTGAGCTCGGGGGACGTGGTGGCGGCGTCCGCGATCTGCCGCGCCGCGCTCAGGACCGCGCCGTCACCGGTCGCGCGGTTCAGCTCGGTGAGCGCGCCCAGCAGGACGCCCTGGTTGTAGGACCACACGGTGCCGCCGTTGTTGCGGCAGGTGGACAGGCTGATGCCGTCGTTCACCAGGTGCGCGGAGTTCACCATTCCCGTCGAGCGGAACCACGTCCAGCCCGCCCGTGCGCGCGAGAGGTGGGCGGTGTCGCCGGGGAGACGGTTGTGCAGGGCGGCGTTGAGCTGGATGTAGAGCGAATTGGCGATCGCGTTCTTGTAGGTCTTCGCGGTGCTCCACCACACCCCGCCGCCGCACGTCGTGTCCCAGTAGGCGGCCATGTGGTCGGCGTCGGCCCGCGCGGTGGCGAGATAGCGGGTGTCCCCGGTCAGGTCGTACGCCGCCACCCAGGCGAGCCCCCACCAGCCGGTGTCGTCGATGTAGTCGTTGCGGAACTGTCCGCCCTGGGCGTTCAGCTGGCGGTCGTAGGTGGTGGCGACGGCGTAGCGGTAGCTGCCCATGCCGGTCGCCCGTATGTTGTCGATCACGGCGGTGAGCGCGTTCGCCGAGTTCCACCAGCCGGTGGTGGCGAAGAGCCCGGTCGCGTTGTCGTAGAACATCATCTCGGCCGTGGCCGCGGCAGTGCGGCGCTCGCCCGCGTTCCATGTCGTGCGCGCCCACGCGGTGCACGCGATGTCGCCGCGGTCACCGGCCTTTCCGCAGGCCCGCAGTGCGCCGACACCACGGGCGTTCCAGTCGTCCACGTTGTACATCAGGGTGCGCCACCCCCGCTGCCCCGCGGGCACGGTGGTGTCGCCGAGCCTGCTGCCGGAGCTCCAGGTGCGGCCGCCGTCGAAGGAGCGGTCGAGCCAGACCTCGTCCCCGGGGCTGCCGTTGTCCAGCGACGCCCATCCCATGGCGTCGGCGTCGTCGAAGTGCAGGGTCATCGAGCGGGAGAAGAGGGTGGTGGAGACCGGGGTCCGGTCCTGCGGGGACAGGGCGGGGTCGCGGGCGTCGCAGTACTTGTTGCAGACGGCCGCGGCGAGTGCGTGCGGCGGCCCGGCAGCGGCGGCGGACGACGAGGGCGGGGTGATGCCCGCCGCGAGGGCGAGGAGGACGGGCACGGCTCTCCGCAGATGCCGCGACAACGTTGTCGGCACGATCGGCCTCCGTTCGGGAGGTGGGGAAGAGAGCGCTCCCGGAAGCTAGTCTCGTGACGTGGCCGCGTCAATGGAGGTGGTGGCGGGCGAACCGTCGGGCGCGACTTCCTCGCGGAGGATGCTGTACCGGACGCCGTCACGCCACCGTCCGTCGCGGAACACGACGCTGCGGAGCACCCCCTCGCGGGTGAATCCCGCCTTCTCCAGGGCGCGTTGCTCGGCGATGTTCTCCGCCTCGGTGTCGGCCTCGATGCGCTTCACGAGCGTGTGGGCGAAGAGGTAGCGGACGAGCTGCCGCTGGGCCTCGGTCCCCATGCCTTTGCCGCGCGCGTTCGGCAGCAGGGCGATGCCCATGTTCCAGTAGTGCGTGGTCCGGCTGGAGGCGATCTTCCGCCAGGCGACGAATCCCAGCCGCTCGGACTCCCGCACCACCATGAGATGGCCCCCGTCCTCGGTGATGAGGCCGGTGTCCGCCCACTGTCGCCGCCAGCGCCGGATGTCCCACCAGCCGAACCACTGGAAGGGGGCCGACACCTCGGGCTCCGTCAAGAACCGTTCCAGGACGGGGAGATCGTCCTCGGCCACCGGGCGCAGGGTCACGTGTTCGACACTCATGACGGCAACCCTAGGCTGTCCGTGGGACAACATCCCTGGGAACAGACCGGGTTGACGCCGTTGCCCGGGCCCACGGGTGTCGTTCGCCGGACTGGCCGAATCTCTCCCGGCGCGGGACGGTTGCGGCTGCGATCGGTACGGAGATCGGGAAGGATGCTGCGCGTGCGGCAGAGCACCGCACCGAAGCGACCCCGTACGGAATGGAGCGCCCACATGACCTCTCCGGGACCGGAGCATCTCGTCGTCGCCCAGGCCTCGATCGACGACTGGAAGGTGGTCGGGGAGTGGGCGGCGGACGAGGGGTGGAATCCCGGGCTGTCGGACAGTGCGAGCTTCTTCGCCCAGGACCCCGAGGGCTTCTTCATCGGACGCATCGGCGGCGAGCTCGTCTCGGCCGTCTCGGTCGTCAACTACGGAGCCGACTACGCCTTCCTGGGCTTCTATCTGGTACGGCCCGACCTGCGCGGCCGCGGCTACGGCCTCACCACCTGGAAGACGGCCCTCGCGCACGCCGGCGACCGTACCGTCGGCCTCGACGGCGTGGTGGCGCAGCAGGACAACTACCGCCGGTCAGGCTTCGAACTCGCCCACCGCACGGCCCGGTTCGGCGGGATCGTCCCCGCGGGCGAGGTACCCGAGGGAGTCAGGGCCGCCACGGACGCGGACCGTGCGGCCGTCACGGCGTACGACAGCGCCTGCTACCCGGCCGACCGGCCGGTTTTCCTGGACTCGTGGCTGACCGGCCCGGGCCACCGCACTTTCGTCCGCACCGCCGCGGACGGGCACCTCTCGGGGTACGCCGTGATCCGTCCGGCCCGTGACTCCCTGCGCGTCGGCCCGCTGTTCGCCGACACCGCCGACGACGCCCGGGCTCTGATCGCCGCGCTGGCCGACGACGCCGCCGGGCGTCCGATCGCGGTGGACGTGCCCCGGACGAACACCACGGGGGTCGCCCTCGCTGAGGAACTCGGCCTGACGCCCTCCTTCGAGACGGCCCGCATGTACACGGGGCCCGTCAGGCCGTTCGCCACAGAGCGCGTCTACGGAGTGACGACGCTCGAACTCGGTTAGTCCGCCGCGGGATCTGTCGGACCGGCCCCTCAGCCGGCGAGTTCGCGGGCGCGACGTGCCGCATCGCCCACCGCGCCGCGGTGCACGGGACCGTGGCCCGGCAGCAGGACGTCGGCGGCCAGGGACTCGATGCGCGCGAGGGACGTACGAGCGCCGTCGCGATCGGTGTCGAACATCGCCGGGAGCAGCTGCGGGCCGCGCCCCCGTGCGGTGGGATGGGCGGTGACGAGGGCGTCACCGGAGATCACGATCCCGGCGTCCGGCAGATGGTAGACGCAGTGCCCCGGTGTGTGGCCCGGGGTGTGCACCGGAACCGGACGGCCGGGCAGATCCAGCGGTCCCTCCTGGGGGAACGCCTCGGGCTGCGTCATCCGTACGTCCGCCTTGCCGCCGGACCGCAGGGCGTGCACCGCCCACGGCAGCACTCCGGGTCGCCACCCCTGGCGCAGCACCTGTCCCACACTCACCTGATGCAGGAACTCGCGGCGCGCGTGCGGCACTTCCGCCTCGTGCATCAGGACCGGGACACCGAAGGTGCGGTTCAGATGGTCGGCGGAGCCGAGATGGTCGTTGTGCGCGTGCGTGACGAGGACGGCACGGACGGCCTCGGGCGCGTGGCCGAGCGCTTCGAGGGAGGCGAGGAGTTCCCCGCGGTCGCCGGGATAGCCGGTGTCGATCAGGGTGGCGGCGTCGCCGTCGCTCAGAATCACCCAGTTCGTGTTGCTGCCGTGCACCAGGTGCACTCCTGCTGCAGCCTCGACGATCGCATCCTCGCGCATGACCATCCCGACGTGTGAGACCTGTGCGCGGCCCGAGCCGCAGTGCCGGAACGACGCTATCGCGACCGCTCGCGAGCGCCGACAGGGGTGTGCGGGACGTGTCCGGCAGGCTGTGCCGATGCCGACCTCATGCCCCCGGGGGGCTCCGTCCCCCGGCCCCCCGATCGGCCTGGACGGCCTCGTCCTCAAGCGCCGGACGGGCTGGGAGGTGCGCCCTCCGCTCCCGGGCGGGACGGGTGGGGTGGGGCCCACCGGCACTCGTAGGGCGCCCGGCACCGGGCCAGATCGGCCTGGACGGCCTCGTCCTCGATCGCCGGACGGGCTGAGGGGTGGTTCCCTGCCCTCAATGCGGGACGGGACGGGGGCTGCCGTCGGACAGGACGGGAGTCAGCGCCGGACGTGAGCTGCCGTCGGACGGGACGGGAGTCAGCCTCGGACGACGACCGCCTGGGAGCTGCCGCCGGACGGGCTGGAGAGGTGACCGGACGGGCTGAAGGGTGACCCCGTCCCCAGAGGCGGGCGGGAACCCGCGATGGACGCACCCGCAGTCGCCCACTCACCGAAGGGGCCGTGCCGGTGCATCACATGCCCGTTGCGGACGGCGCCACGACCCCACCGCACCGACACACCGGACCAGACGAGGGCTGCAACGGGCGGATCACCGGCACGGCCCCGACCCACCCACCGCACAGACGGCGAAACGGCCACCACAGCGAGCCCCGCGCCGCACGAGCCCCGCGCAGTGGAGCGGCAACCGCATTTCGGAGGATATTCCGGTGCGGGCCGGGTCCCCGCTTCCCTAGACTCCTCACACATTCGCGCACCGCCGCATCGGCGCCGCGCATCGTGACGAGTGAGGGGAGCCGGGCCGTGCGTGACCGCACCGCTGTCGTGGTTCCCCCGTCGCTGTACGAGGTGATCCTCGTGTCCTCGTGGGCCCGGTACCCGCTGCGCGGCCGGTACCGGAGGCCCGAGACGACCGTCTGATCCCCGCCCCTCGCCCTTCACGCCGACAGGTGTCACCGCCCGTCGGTCCCGCGCGCACGCCGGCAGCCTTCCGCCGGCCCAGGTGTGCGCCCGCCGACGGCCCGGTCCGTCGGCGCCGAGGCGGCGGCATGCGCCCGCCGCATCACGGCGCGGTGCGCAGGAGATCTCCCACGGCCCGGACCAAGGGCCGCCGTCCGGGAATCGCGCCACCCGATCCGGATCACCCGAAAGGCCATGCGCCGTGCGCACCGACCTGCACCGTCACCTGACCAGCCCGCTGTCCACCGTCCGCAATCTGGGCATCCTCGCCCACGTCGACGCGGGCAAGACCACCGTCACCGAGCGGATCCTCTACGCCACCGGCACCACCCACAAACGCGGAGAGGTGCACGACGGCACCACCGTCACCGACTTCGACTCCCAGGAACGCGATCGCGGCATCACCATCTTCGCCGCGGCCGTGAGCTGTGCGTGGGACGGCCACCGGATCAACCTGATCGACACACCCGGCCATGTCGACTTCTCCGACGAGGTGGAGCGCTCGCTCCGGGTTCTCGACGGCGCGATCGCGGTGTTCGACGCCGTGGCCGGTGTCGAGCCGCAGAGCGAGTCGGTGTGGCGGCGGGCGGCCCGGCACGGCGTCCCGAGGATCGCCTTCGTGAACAAGCTGGACCGCGCCGGCGCCGACCTCGACGCGGCCGTCGAGTCGATCCGGCAGCGGCTCCATCCGGCACCGCTCGTCGTGCAGTTGCCGATCGGTACGGAGGACGGCTTCACCGGAGTGGTGGACCTGCTGCGCATGCGTTCCCTCGTGTGGGCCGACGGTGTCGACACCGCCGAGGAGGGCCCCGTGCCGGAAGGCCTGCTGGACGAGGCACGGCGGCGCAGAAGGCTCCTCGAAGAGGCGGTGGCGGAACTCCACCCCGCCGCGCTGGAGGAGTTCTGCACCGACTCCACCGTGCGCGCCTCCACGCTGGCCTCGGCGCTGCGCGACCTGACCCGGACCGGCGAGGGCGTCGTGGTGCTCTGCGGCTCGGCCTACCGCAACCGCGGTATCGAACCGCTGCTGGAGGCCGTCGTGGCGTATCTGCCCTCGCCGCTGGACGTGCCCGCCGTACGCGGGACCGGCGACGACGCGGGGCGGGAACGGGCCGCCGATCCCGAGGAGCCGTTCGCCGCCCTGGTGTTCAAGGTCAACGCGACGGCGACGGGCAGGCTGACGTACGCGCGGGTGTACTCGGGAACGATCCGGAAGGGAGAGACAGTGATGGACGTGGGCGCACGGCGCACCGAACGGGTCAGCCGCATCCTGCGGGTCCGGGCCGACCGGTACGCGGAGCTGGACACGGCCGTCGCCGGCGACATCGTCGCGCTGATCGGGCCGAAGTCCGCCCACGCCGGGGCGACTCTGTGCGCTCCGACGGCTCCGCTGCTGCTCGAACCGCCCGCGGTCGCCGAGCCCGTGGTGTCGGTCGCGGTCGAGGCGCGCCGTGCCGTCGACACCGACCGTCTGGTGTCCGCGCTCGCGCGGCTCGCGGAGGAGGACCCCTCGCTCGTCGTCCGTACCGACCCGGAGACCGGTCAGACGACGCTGTCGGGCGTGGGGGAACTGCACCTGGAGGTGGCGGTGGAGAAGATCCGGCGGGCCCACGGCATCGAGGTCGCCGTCGGCCGCCCCAAGGTGGCCTACCGGGAGACCGTCGTGCGCGGGGTGTCCGGTCTGGTCTACCGGCACGTCAAACAGGACGGCGGCGCCGGCCAGTTCGCCCATGTCGTGCTCGACGTGGAACCACTGGAGGCCACGCCGGGCGACGGCGGCACGAGCGCGACGGGCTTCGAGTTCCGTTCGACGGTCGTGGGCGGCCGCGTGCCGCGCGAGTACGAGCGCGCGGTGGAGGCCGGTTGCCGGGACGCCCTGGCGGAGGGTCCGTTGGGCGGTCATCCCGTGACCGGGCTGCGGGTCACCCTGACCGACGGGGCGACCCACTCCAAGGACTCCTCGGAGATGGCGTTCCGCACGGCCGGCCGCCTCGGGCTGCGCGAGGCGCTCCGGGCCGCCACCATGGCGCTCCTGGAACCGGTGGCCGAGGTCACCGTCACCGTGCCCGACGACGCGGTGGGCGGGGTGCTCGGTGATCTGGCCGCGCGGCGCGGACGGGTCTCGGGCTCGTTGACACGGGCGGACGCGACGGTGATCATCGCCGCCGTCCCGCTGGCCGAACTCTTCGGCTACGCCACCCGGTTGCGCAGCCGCACCCAGGGCCGCGGTGTGTTCACCGCCCGGCCCACCGGCCACGCGCCCGCACCGGGCACGGCGTCCCGCGAGACGCCGGTCCGGTGACACGGGCGG
This sequence comes from Streptomyces sp. NPDC025784, assembly GCF_055558435.1. Classification (NCBI taxonomy): domain Bacteria; kingdom Bacillati; phylum Actinomycetota; class Actinomycetes; order Kitasatosporales; family Streptomycetaceae; genus Streptomyces; species Streptomyces sp. NPDC025784. The sequence goes on along the minus strand of NZ_JBVHMN010000015.1, from coordinate 159,209 downwards.
AGCGGTCCTGCCCCGACGCCGGGTGCAGGACCGCTCCGCCTCGGACGTCAGGGCCCGGGGCGTCGCGAGGCGGGGCGTCGTGACGCCCCGGGCCGCGTCAGCGGCGCCCCCGGGACCGGGTCCCGCGCGGCGGCCGGACGAACTGGAGCTCCAGCGCGGCCGGTGGCTCGGCGACGCCGGGGCCTCCGGCCGTCGCCCAGCCGATCAGCTCCTCGGTGCACTCGTCGTCCAGGGCGAATCCGATCCAGGCGGCCCGGCCCCCGCTGCGCCGCCCCTCGGCCGACGGCCGCACCACGATCACGTTCGCCTGGTCGCAGGGGCCGAGGCAGTCCGTCGTACGCACGGTGAACCGGCCCCCGGAGGCCTCGGCACCGGCCCGCAGCCGCGCCAGTTGGCCTGCGTGATCGCTCTGCGGATACTTGCGCGGATCGCCGCAGCAGCAGCCGCGGCAGACGACGAGGGTGCAGGGAAGCGCTCCGACGGCGCGCAGCACCGCCGAACGGGCACGCGGGAGCGGACCGTTGGCTGTCACGGTACGAGACCTTCCTCGAAGGATGTCGGGCGGCACCGCACAAGCCAGGTCCCCCCGTGCGGGGCGCCGGACCGACCCGCCCGTCGCCGATGATCACCGTACGAGATCCGTGGCCCGGCCGGCCCTCCGGCCCCGCAGGCGCCGCCAGAACGCCCTGCTCATCGTGATCGGCCCGGCGGCCTTCGGCGGTGCGGACACCTTCGCCGCGGCCGTCGGCACCACTCCGGGCACACTCAAGAGCCTGCCGTCGGCGGAAGGTGCCGAGGGGGTATTCCGTCCCGGCGCACGCAGCTCATCGGTCGCCGTGCGCCGGGCCGAAGAAGGGGTGCCTGTGGCAGGAAAGGTGTGGCGCGAACTCACCCGGAGCGCCGAGCGGTTCGGCATCACGCCGCCCGTGACCGCGACCACCTGAGCCGGACGGGCTCGTACCCGAGCCCGCGCCGACCCGACCCGCGCCCGAGCCGAACGGCGGGCGCAGGCCCGAAGTGTTCCACCCGAGACGCCCGCCCGGTCCGCCGGAGCCGGGCGTCTTCGGCGTGCACGTCCCTTGTCGACAAGGCGCCCGGACGCTGCGCCGACAAGACGGTCGGCAAGATGCGAAACAAAATTGTTGACAATCTTGTTGGTCTAGATTTACGTTCGACAGGCACTCACTCAGGGAGGGCGCAATGCAGAAGGAAGCCCGTCCAGGCACCGGCGAGCAGGCCAAGCAGCATGCACTGGTGCAGCTGCGGCAGGCGATTCTGCGCGGAGAGATGGCACCGGCCCAGCGGCTGGTGGAGAACGAACTCGCCGAGCAGTTCGGTGTCACCCGGGCCAGCGTCCGGGCGGCGCTGATCGAGCTGGAGTCGGAGGGACTGGTCGAGCGGATCCGCAACCGCGGGTCCCGGGTCCGGGTCGTGACGGTCGAGGAAGCGGTGGCCATCACCGAGTGCCGCATGGCGCTCGAAGGGCTCTGCGCGGCCAAGGCCGCCGTCGAGGCCGGCGACGAACAGCTGGCCGAGCTGGCCGACTTGGGCGCGGCGATGACCAAGGCCGTCGCCGACGGCGAGCCGGTGACCTATTCCGAGCTCAATCATGAAGTGCACGCCCGCATCAGGGAGTTCTCCGGTCAGCAGGTGGCCGTGGGGCTCCTGGAGCGGCTCAACGCCCAACTGGTGCGGCATCGCTTCCAGTTGGCTCTGCGGCCGGGCCGTGCCCAGCAGTCCCTGAGTGAACACCTGGCCATGATCGAGGCGATCTCGGCCAGGGACCCGCAGGCGGCCGAAGCGGCCGTCCGCGTCCACCTCGGCAGCGTGATCGACGCGCTGCGCGACTGACGCAGCGCGCGGCCGACGCGCGGTGCGGCGGACGGTCCGAGGTGGGCGCGCACCTGTCCACCAAGGAGATTTCTGCCATGACGCACGGCACAGCGCCTGCCTCGCCCGAGCCTCCGGCTCCGCCGGAGCACGGGGGAACCCCGCCACGATCGACGCTGGTCGTCACCGCGCACGCCGGGGACTTCGTGTGGCGTGCCGGGGGAGCGATCGCCCTGGCCGCCTCGCGAGGGGAGAAGGTCACCGTCGCCTGCCTGACCTTCGGCGAGCGCGGCGAGTCCGCCAAGGCCTGGCGCGAGGGAAAGAAGCTGGAGGAGATCAAGTCGATACGCCGGGCGGAGGCCGAGCGGGCCGCCGCCACGCTCGGCGCCGAGGTCCGCTTCTTCGACGCCGGTGACTACCCGCTGACCCCCACCGCGGAGCTGACCGACCTGCTGGTGGCCGTCTACCGCGACACGCAGCCCGACGTCGTCCTCACGCACCCGGCCGAGGATCCGTACAACGGAGACCACCCGGCCGCCCACCGCATGGCTCTGGAGGCCCGCGTACTCGCCCAGGCCATCGGCTACCCCGGCCCCGGCGAGATCATCGGCGCACCGCCGGTCTTCTTCTTCGAACCGCACCAGCCCGAGATGAGCGGCTTCCGGCCCGAAGTCCTCCTGGACATCACCGAGGTGTGGGACACCAAGCGCAAGGCCATGGAGTGTCTCGGCGCCCAGCAGCACCTGTGGGACTACTACACCGACCTCGCCGTCCGCCGCGGCGTCCAGCTCAAGCGCAACGCCGGGCCCAACCTGGGCCTCGCCCACCAGACGATGGCCGAGGCGTACATGCGCCCCTACCCGCAGATCGCGAAGGAGCTGGCATGAGCGGCGTGATCGTCACCGACCCGCCGAAGGCGGACGCCGAGGACGTCGAGGCGCTCGCCGCGTTCGGTGTGGCCACCGTGCACGAGGCGATGGGCCGCACCGGCCTGCTCGGCACCCACCTGCGCCCGATCCAGCAGGGCACGCGCGTCGCCGGTACCGCTGTCACCGTCCTCTCGTGGCCCGGCGACAACCTCATGATCCACGCGGCCGTCGAGCAGTGCGGCGAGGGCGACGTCCTGGTGGTCACCACCACCTCGCCCTCGACCGACGGCATGTTCGGTGAGTTGTTCGCCACCGCGCTCCAGCGGCGCGGCGTGCGCGGCCTCGTCATCAACGCCGGTGTCCGGGACACCGCCGAACTGCGCGAGATGGGCTTCCCGGCCTGGTCCGCGGCGGTCAGCCCGCAGGGCACGGTGAAGGCGACGGGCGGCTCGGTCAACGTGCCGGTGGCGATCGGCGGCCAGATCGTCCGGGCCGGCGACGTGATCCTCGCCGACGACGACGGCGTGGTGTGCGTGCCCCGCGAGGACGCCCGCCGTGCCGCCGAGGCGTCCGAGGCGCGGGAGAACAAGGAGGCCGCCGCCCGCGCCGCCTTCACCGAGGGGCAGCTCGGCATGGACCGCTACGGCCTGCGTGAGACCCTCGTACGGCTGGGCGTGTGCTACGTGCCCTACGAGGATCACGTCCGGGGCGCGACGCCCGAGCAGGGCGGAGACCGGCCATGACCGCGCCCGAGGCGGTGCGCTGCATGCTCCTGCGCGGCGGCACCTCCAAGGGCGCCTACTTCCTGGCCGAGGACCTGCCCGCCGACACCGCTGCCCGCGACGCACTGCTGCTGCGGGTCATGGGCAGTCCCGACCCGCGGCAGATCGACGGCCTGGGCGGCGCGCACCCCCTCACCAGCAAGGTCGCCGTGGTCCGTGCCTCGGCGGACCCCGCGGCCGACGTGGACTACCTCTTCCTCCAGGTCGGCGTGGACCGGGCGGAGGTGAGCGACCGTCAGAACTGCGGCAACATCCTCGCCGGGGTGGGACCGTTCGCCGTCGAACGAGGACTGGTCGCGCCGGGGGAGGGCCGCACCCGCGTACGCATCCGCATGGTCAACAGCGGGGGACTGGCGGTCGCCACCTTTCCCACCGAGGACGGGCGTGTCGTCTATTCCGGGCCCGCCGAGATCTCGGGGGTGCCGGGTACGGCCGCGCCCGTGGTGATCGAGTTCCCCGGGGGCGGCGGTCCGCTGCTGCCCACCGGCCACGCCCGCGACATCGTCGCAGGCACCTCCGTGACCTGTGTGGACAACGGCATGCCGACCGTACTGATCGCCGCCTCGGCCGTCGGTGTCACCGGCTACGAGACACCCAAGGACCTGGAGGAGGACCTCGCGCTCGCCGACCGGCTCCTGGAGATCCGCCTGGCGGCGGGCAAGCTGATGGGCCTCGGCGACGTGGAGGCCGCCACCGTGCCGAAACTGACCCTGCTGGCCGCGCCCCGGCACGGCGGCGCGGTCATGACCCGCACGTTCATCCCGGTGCGCTGCCACACCTCCATCGGTGTCCTCGGCGCCGCGAGCGTCGCCGCGGGGCTGCGCGTGGAGGGCGGTGTCGGGCAGCACGTCGCACGGCTGCCCGCGACGGGGGACCGGCTGCGCATCGAACACCCCACCGGGTTCCTCGACCTCGAATCCGGCATCGAGTACGGCCGCGACGGCGCCGTACCGGTCGCCCGCCGCACCGCCGTCGTCCGCACCGCACGCAAGATCTTCGACGGCACGGTCTTCCCCCGGCCGTCCGTTGCCGCACAACACCCTTAAGGAGGCCCGCATGGCGCCGCCCCTCGGAGACATCGCCCACCTCGGGCACGTCGAACTGCTCACTCCTGACCTGGACGCCAGCGTCCGCTTCTTCACCGACTACCTCGGCCTGACCGAGAACGGCCGCTCCGGAGACTCCGTCCACCTGCGGACCTGGGACGACTACGAGCATCACAGCCTGACCCTCACCGCACACACGACCCCCGGCATCCGCCGTACCGCGCTGCGGGCGTCCGGTGAGGAGGCCCTGCACCGGCGGGTCAAGGAGATCGAGAACAGCGGTCGCCGGGGCCGCTGGGTGGAGGACGAGCCGGGCATCGGCCCGCTGTACGTGACCACCGATCCGGACGGCCACGAACTCGCCCTGTACTGGGAGAGCGAGTGGTACCGCGCGCCGGACGAGCTGAGGCCGGCCCTGAAGAACCAGCCGCAGGCCAAACCGGGCCACGGCGTGGGCGTACGGCGCCTCGACCACGTCAACTACCTCGCCGCGGACGTCGCGTCCAACGGGGATTTCGTCCGCGACGTCCTCGGCGCCCGCCCCACCGAGCAGATCCGGCTCGACAGCGGGCGGATCGCCGCCCAGTGGCTGACGTTCAGCAACAAGTCGTACGACGTCGTCTACACCGAGGACTGGACGGGCTCGAACGGGCGCCTGCACCACATCGCGTTCGCCACCGACACCCGCGAGGACATCCTGCGCGCCGCCGACCTGGCGATCGACACCGGCGTGTTCATCGAGACGGGCCCGCACAAGCACGCCATCCAGCAGACCTTCTTCCTGTACGTGTACGAGCCGGGCGGCAACCGGATCGAGTTGTGCAACCCGCTGACCCGTCTGGTGCTGGCGCCCGACTGGCCGCTCATCACCTGGACCGAGGACGAGCGGAAGAAGGGACAGGCCTGGGGTCTGAGGACCATCGAGTCCTTCCACACCCACGGAACCCCGCCGGTCGACTGACCCCTTGAGCGGCGGGCGCCCAGCGCTCGCCGCGGGTTGCCTCGTGGGCGACGGGCCGTCGGACGGCTCGTTCCGTGTCCCGTCCCGTGCCTCGTTCCGGCCGGGTCCGTGAGCGGGCGGCACGCCGATTCGTGCTGCCCGCTCACGTCGTGACCCGGCTCTTCAGCTGCTTCTCAGGTGCCCGTGACAGGGTCGCGCGGTGGCCGAATTCTGGATTGTTGACAAAAGCGTTGACACTTTCTGGGTGCAGTCCTTAGCGTCTGGCGCACCATCGGGTCAGCCGCACGAGCCGCGTCGACCCGCCTCACCGATCCCCCTTCCAGGGCCCACATCTCCTGGACGAGAGGAAACAACGATGTCCTCCTCCCTCGCCCTGCCCGCTCGCGGCGGCAGCAGACTGGCCGTGCTGGTCGTCGGCCTCTGCTGGCTGGTCGTCCTCTTCGACGGCCTGGACATGTTCATCTACGGCTCCGTCCTCCCGCACATGCTGGAGACCAAGGCGCTCGGCATCGACCCCGGCAAGGCCGGCGACGTCGGCTCCTACGCCACCTTCGGCATGCTGATCGGCGCCCTGTCCTCCGGCACCGTCAGCGACTGGGTCGGCCGCAAGAAGACGATCATCGCGTCCACCGCCGTCTTCTCCCTGGCCTCCGCCGTCTGCGCCGCCGCCGGCAGCCTCGGCGTCTTCAGCCTCGGGCGGTTCCTCGCCGGGCTCGGCCTCGGCGGCCTGCTGCCGAGCGCGATCACGCTGGTGTCCGAGTACGCCCCGCGCGGCCGGGGCGCGCTGATCGTGGGCTCCCTGATGACCGCCCACCAGGCCGGCGGCATCGTCGCCGGATTCGTGGCCCTGTGGACCGGCGACTGGCGGGTCTCCTTCTGGATCTGCGTGATCCCGCTCTTCATCGGCGTGCCGCTGGCCGCCAAGTACCTGCCTGAGTCGATGGCCTTCCTCCAGGCCAAGGGCCGTGACGCGGAAGCCCTGGCACTCGCCGACCGCTACGGCGTCGAGCCCACCGCGCCCGACGGGGAACGCCCGGCCGCGGCCGACCGCTTCGGCGCGGTCGCCGCCCTGTTCCGCGGTGGACTGTGGATCCAGACCCTCCTCTTCTGGCTGGCCTCCTTCGGCGGCCTCCTCCTGGTGTACGGCGTCTCCCAGTGGCTGCCCTCGCTGATGAAGGCCAACGGCTACAACCTCGGCTCCTCGATCGGCTTCGTCATCGTCATCAACCTCGGCGGCATCGTCGGCATGCTCGTCGGCGGGCGGCTCACCGACCGGTTCGGCGGACCGCGCATCGCCGCGATCTGGTTCGGCGCCACCGCCGTCGGCGTCTACACCCTCAGCGTCCGCATGCCGCTGCCCCTCACCTACACCGTGGTCTTCCTGACCGGCCTGTTCCTCTTCAGCGCCCAGGCCATGATCTACGCCACGGTGGCCGCCCGCTCCAGCGACGACAACCGCGCCACCGCGGTCGGCTGGACCTCCGGCATGGGCCGCTTCGGCGCCGTCTTCGGCCCCTGGCTCGGCGGCCAGTTGCTCGCCACCGGCTCGACCACCGCGGGCTTCACCGCGTTCGCCGCCGCGGGCCTGTTCTCCCTGGTGTTCGTCAGTCTGACCGGGCTGCGCCGCGTCCAGCCCCCGGCCACGAGCGGCACCCGGCAGGAACTGACCGCCACCGGCTGACCGGAGGGGCGGGGGAGCGCGTCCGGGCGGGGTCCCACGGCCCCGGCCGGGCGCGTACGTGCCCTCGGGCCGGGGACGGCCGCCCACAAGGTGAAATTCCCGTTGCCCCGGGCGGCTCCCGGGTGCTGGAGTGAGCCCATGGATCACGCTGCGGTACTGGCTCTGTTCGACCGGGACATGCGGGAAGGGGCGCGGCCCGACGCCCCGGGCGCGCGGGTCGAACGCGCCGGCAAGGTGGTGCGCCAGACCGGAGCCGAGCACGGCTGGAACGGAGTGGTCTGGTCGGACCTGGACGAGACGACGGCCGACGCGGCGATCGCCGACCAGATCCGCCACTTCACCGGACTTGGGCGGGAGTTCGAGTGGAAGCTGTACGGGCACGACAAGCCGGAGGATCTGGGGTCCCGGCTGCGCGCCGCAGGCTTCACCGCGGAACCCGAGGAGACCTTGATGGTCGCCGAAGTGGGCGACCTGGCGCCGGCCGCCGAACCGCCGGAGGGCGTACGCCTGCTGCCCGTCACCGACCGGGCGGGCGTCGACCTCGTGGCCGAGGTCCACGAACAGGCCTTCGGCACGGACGGCACACGGCTGCGCCACCAACTGCTCGCCCAGCTCACCGGCGAGGCGGACACGGTCGTCGCCGTCGTGGCGCTCGCCGGCGACGTGCCGGTCAGCGCGGCCCGCATGGAGCTGCTGCCCGGAACCCGGTTCGCCGGACTGTGGGGCGGCGGCACCGTAGAGGCCTGGCGCGGCCGGGGCATCTACCGGGCGCTCGTCGCCCACCGCGCCCGGGTGGCGGCCGATCGCGGCTACCGCTACGTCCAGGTCGACGCCTCCGGCCAGAGCCGCCCCGTCCTCGCCCGGCTGGGCTTCCAGCCGCTGACCACCACCACACCGTACGTGTACGCGCTCTGAGGTGCTCCGGGGGCGGACGCACCGTGCGCGGAGGGCGACGCCCGAGGCCCGTGCGGGTGAGCCGCCCCGAGCGATGTCACATTCCGGCAGCCGTCCTCCGTCGTACGGGCATGACGACGAACCAGAGCATCCTCCTGGCCGGCGCGAGCGGCGTTCTCGGCCGGCACATCACCAAGGCCCTGACCGAGGCGGGCCACCACGTCACCGGTCTCGGCAGGGGCACGGGCAACGGCGTCCGCGCCGACCTGATGGACCGCGACACGCTGCTGCGGGCCGTCGACGGCCGGCACTTCGACACGGTCGTCCACGCCGCGACCGCTCTGCGCAAGGCACCCCTGCGGCACCGGGACATGTACGCGACCGACGCGCTGCGCACGGAGGGCACCGCACACCTCGTCGAGGCCGCGCGCGTGACCGGTGCACGGCGGTTCGTCGCCGAGTCGATGATCTTCGGGTACGGATACGGCGACCACGGCGACCAGGTCGTCACCGAGGACGTCCCCTTCGGACCGCCCGGTGCCACCGCGCAACTGGAACGGCACATCGCTGCGATGCGCACCAAGGAACGGCTCACGTTCGAGGCCGAGGGACTGGAGGGCATCGCGCTGCGCTTCGGTCTCTTCTACGGTCCCGGCGGCACCGACGGCATCGTGTCGATGCTGCGCAAGCGGCAGCTTCCCGTCACCGACGACCGGGACCGCGTCCTGCCGTGGATCGACCTCGTGGACGCGGCGGGCGCCGTCGTCGCGGCCGTCGAGCGTGGGCGCCCCGGCGAGGCCTACAACATCGCCGACCGCACCCCGCTGGGCTTCGCCGCCCATGTCCGCGCCGTCGCCGCACGGTTCGGCCTGCCCGCGCCGCCGACCGTGCCGCGCTGGGTGATGAGGCCGATGTCGTACGCGCACACGATGACGGGGACGTCGATGCGGGTCTCCTCCGCGAAGGCGGAACGGGAACTGGGCTGGACTCCGGCCCATCCGTCCAGCCAGGTGGGTCTCGCCGCGCTGGAGGACCTGGCCGCGTAGGCCGCCGGACCGGCGCCGGCCGTGAGGCGCCGCTCCTTCGGGGGCCGGTCGGGGCGCCGCAGATCGGGCGCCCCGCCGCCACGTGCGCGACCGGATCAGAGGTCGAGCTGGTACTCCACCGCACTGTGCGTGGGCAGATAGCCGAGTGCGTCGTTGATGCGGCGCATGGGCGCGTTGCTGTCCGCGGTATCGGTGAGCAGTCCGCCGAGTTCGGGGTGGTGCCGACGGGCCAGGCGGATCGACTCGGCCTTCATCCAGAGCCCGAGGCCGTGGCCCCGGTGCTCGGGGAGCACACCCGTGCCATAGTGCTGGGCATCGCCGCGGCCGTCGCCGGGCACGACGAGTTCGGAGAAGCCGACGACCGAGCCGTCCGAGCGGTCCAGCACCGCCACCGTGTGCAGCGACTCGCCGCGCTTGGCGATCGCCTCGGCCGCCGACACGACCCGATCCACGTCCCACACGACGGTTCCGTAGTCGGTGTCGTCCATCGGCATGTCGTCCATCGCCCGCCGCGAGTGTGCGAACGACAGCGCGAGGCCGGACGGCACGACGCCTTCCCAGTGGGTCAACGCGTAGCCGGAGTGCGGACGTTCGGCGATCTCGGTGATGCCCGCGACATCCGCGTCCGCCAGCGGGAGTCGCGCGTACGTCAGCGCGAGCACCCGGCGGAATCCGCGCGCCGCCAGGAACAGGTCCCCGGGCGAGCCGGCCTCGGCCTGGGCGACGAGCGAGCGCCGCCCTTCCTCACGCGCCGCCGAGACGGCCGCGTCCAGGAGCCGGCTGCCCACTCCCTGCCGCCGCTCGGCGGGGTGCACGGCGAGCTCCAGCTCGGCGAGGTGGGACTGTCCCTCCTTGGTGAACAGCCGGAGGAAGGCCGAGCCGAGGGGAGCGCCGTCGGTGCCGGAGGCCAGCCATGCGAGGCGTCGGCTGGAGGGTGTGGTCGCGGGGTCGGTCAGCGGTGTGACGCGTGGCGGCAAGATCTCTCCGTGGTGTCGGGGCGTGCGGTGCGAAGCCCGCAGAAACTAGCCCTGCGGGTGCGCGCTCCGCAACGGAATTGAGCGCGCACCACGGCACTAGCAAGGGCCTCGCCGGTCAGCGGCGTGCCCTCGACCGGTCCAGCGCCGCGACGCCCAGCGCCGCGAGCCCGATCTGGATGAGCCATTCGATCCAGTCGACGCCCTTGGTGTCGGCGACGTCGAAGGCGGCGGCGAGCGCCGAGCCGATCAATGCCGCCACGATGCCGACGACGATCGTCAGCAGAATGCCGATGCGCTGGCGGCCCGGGACGACGAGCCGTCCCAGCACACCGATGATGATGCCGATGACTATGGCACTGATGATGCCTGAGATCTCCATCTCCGCCCCTCTATGTCGGTTCCCTGTGGTTATCCAGTGCCCCCTGGAGGCCGAGGCAGTCCCGCTCCGGTGCCGCCGGCCTCGGATCGGGTTCCGCCAGGTTCCTGTTCGGCGGGCCGACTAGTCATGTACCGTTCAAAAATCTGTCGCGCGGTGGACGGCCACCCACCGTTCTACGCGCGCAGACTTGGCGCCCGCACCGCCTCTCCCCACCCCACTCGGAGGTTCGCCGGATGCTCGGACTCAGACGTTCCCGCCACAGAATCAGCACGGCGCTGGCCGTGTTCGGACTCCTCGTCACGGGCGCCGCCGTCCAGACGGCCGGCGCCGCGCCCGCCCGGGCCGCCACCCCCCACCGCGTCCTGTTCGACAACGCCCACGCCGAGACGGCGGGCAACGCCGACTGGATCATCTCCACCAGCCAGCCCGACCCGCTCGGCCAGGACTCCACCCCGTCCGCCGAGACGGACTGGACCGGCGCGCTGTCCTCATGGGGCGTGGCCCTGCAGAAGACGGGGGACTACAGCCTCAGGACACTGCCTTCGGGATCGAGCCTCACCTACGGCGGCTCCGCCGCGACCGACCTGAAGAACTTCGACGAACTGGTGCTGCCCGAGCCCAACACGCTGTTCACCACGGCGGAGAAGACCGCGATCATGACGTTCGTGAAGAACGGCGGCGGCCTGTTCATGATCTCCGACCACACGGGCGCCGACCGCAACAACGACGGCTACGACGCGGTCGAGATCTTCAACGACCTGATGACCACGAACAGCGTCGACAGCACCGACCCGTTCGGCTTCTCCGTCGACTCGCTGAGCATCGGCTCCGACCATCCGAGCGCCGTCACCGACAGCACGAACGCCGTCCTGCACGGCTCGTTCGGCACCGTCAGCAAGAGCCTGATCGCGAGCGGGACCACCGCGACGCTCAAGCCCGCCGACAACCCCGCCGTCAAGGGCCTGCTCTACCGCACGGGTTACTCCGGCAACACCGGCGCGTTCTTCGCGACGAGCACCTTCGGCAGCGGCCGGGTCGCGTTCTGGGGAGACAGCTCACCCATCGACGACGGTACGGGTCAGTCCGGAAACACGCTCTACGACGGCTGGAACGACTCCGGAGCCACGAACGCCGCGTTGGCCCTCAACGCCACCGAGTGGCTCGCGGGCGCGAGCGGCAGCGGCGGCGGGGGCGGCGGCACCTGCACGGCCGCCCAGCTGCTCGCCAACCCCGGCTTCGAGTCCGGCAGCACGTCCTGGAGCGCGAGCAGCGGTGTGATCACCACCGACACCGGCGAGGCCGCCCGTACCGGCTCGTACAAGGCGTGGCTGAACGGCTACGGCTCGGCGCACACCGACACCCTCTCCCAGTCGGTGACCATCCCGTCCGGCTGCTCGGCGACCCTGAGCTTCCACCTCCATGTGGACACGGCCGAGACGACCACCAGCACGGCGTACGACACACTCAAGGCCCAGGTGCTGAACAGCGGCGGAACCGTGCTGTCGACCCTGGCCACGTACTCGAACCTGAACGCCGCCTCCGGGTACACCCAGCGCACCTTCGGCCTCGGCACCGCGTACGCCGGGCAGACGGTCACGATCAAGTTCACCGGTACCGAAGGCTCCATGCTCCAGACGTCGTTCGTCATCGACGACACGGCCCTGAACGTGAGCTGATCCGCGGCGGACGGAAGGGCGGGCCCGCGGCACCGGGCCCGCCCTTCTCCTGCTCCTCCGCCTCTCGCGATCTTCCCGCGCTTCCCGTCTAGGTCGCCGGGACCGTGGTCTCGGGTGTGTTCCAGCCCGAGACGCGGACCCGCGGAGCCGAGCCCCGCAGATCGGCCGCCCGATAGGTCACCGTGAGTGTCGTGGACTCGCCGGGCCACAGGCTGACCTGGTTGTCGGACCACTCGGCCGGCAGCACCGGCCTGCCCTCGGCGTCCACCAGGTGCGCATCGGTGAGCAGCGAGGGGGTCTTCCCCGTCCCCGTGTTGCGCAGGGTGACCCTGGTCGTCGCGATGCCGTCGGGCCCGGTCTCGGTGGACGCCGTCGCGGAGACCGGGACCTGCGCCATCGAGCCGAGGCCCTTGAGGTCCGCGTAGCTCGTGGTCGGCGTGTAGTACCAGTCGGTGCGGGCCCAGTCGAGGGTGTCCGGCTTGGTCGACAGCCAATAGACGTTGCGGCTGACCTCCTTGCCCCGGGAGTCGGTCAGGACCAGCCGGGCGAGATACGTCGGGGACAGTCCGCTCACCGAGGACGGCACCGTGAGAGCGGTGCTGCGCGCCCCGTCGCCGGCCACGTCCACATCGGTCGCCGTCCGGTCGTACTTCTGTGTGCCGTCGGTGTTGAAGAGCGTGACCCGGGCCGTCAGTCCGGAGGCCGGCTCGTGCCGGTTGTTCACCACGACGACCGAGCGGTCGTCGTACGAGTACTGGACGTGCAGCGGCTCATTGGCCTTCTTCGCGCCGAAGTAGGCGCCGCCCTGGTCCAGATAACGGTCCATCAACTGCCAGTGCAGTGACGTCCACCCGCTGTTGAGCATCCAGTAGATGACGCCGGTCGAGGGCTTCGAGGCGTCCGTGGCGTTGCGCCCGTACGCCTCGAACTGGGCCCGCACGTTCTCGTACTGGGCGAGTTGCGCCTTGCGTACGTAGTCGGTCAGGCCGGTGGGGGCGCCGTAGCGTCCGGCCAGGGCGTTGTCGTAGATCTTCAGGGTGGCGAAGGTCGACGACGGCGAACGGTGGTACTGCTTGGCGCCCGGGTCCTTCCAGAGCGTGTCCAGTTCGGCGGGCGACATCATGCGGCGCAAGGTGTCCAGGGTCGGGATGTCGGGGCCCGCGCCGGTCTCGGAGTTGAAGCCGGTGGCGCCGCCCTCGCGCTTGGCGTACCAGTAGTTCGGCGGGATCCATTCGTAGGGCCCGGTCATCTTCATGCCCGAACGGCCGGTGACGGGGGAGGACTTGTCGCTGGCTGCGGGGACCACGGGCGTCGGCCAGTCGGCCGAGTGGAGCGCGTCCAGGTAGTTCTTCTCGATCGTGGCGTCCGGCGCGGCGTCGCTGCCGATGAGGAAGGAGATCACGCTGGGATGGGAGCGCAGCCGCGCGGCCTCGGCGGCCATCGACGCCTTGGCGACGGGATAGTCGGCGGTCGTCCAGGGCTCCCCGGCCTCGCCGCTGTTGACGTTGCCCTCCCACTTGGTGCAGCACTCCCAGCCGGGCAGCGTGAGGACGCCGTACTTGTCGGCGAGGTCGAAGAACTCGTCCGGCTCGATGTGCCCCTCCAGCCGGACCGTGTTGAGCCCCAGATCGAGCACGTACTTCAGCCGGTCCTCGACGTAGGTCCGGTCCCAGCGCAGGAACTCGTCCGGCGACCAGCCGCCGCCCTTGATCAGCAGTCTGCGGCCGTTGATGCTGTACTGCCGCGCCCCGTCGCGGTTCAGGGGAGCCTTGACCTCGCGGATGCCGAAGTCCTCGTGCGCGCGGTCGGAGCGCTCGCCCGCGACGGAGACGCTCAGATCGAGGCCGTACAGGGGCTGTCCGCCCATGCCGGCCGGCCACCACACCTTGGGTGCCTTCAGGTGCAGGCCGGGGGAGTCGGCCGGGGTGAAGGTGACCGTCCTCGTCTCGTGCGGGCCGAGCGGGACCGTCCGGGCGAAGACCGCGGGGCCGATGCTGCCGGAGACGGTGGCGGTCACGGCCTTGTCCGTCTCGTTGCGTGCCTGCGCCTTCACGGTCAGGTCCGCGGAGGCGAGCGAGGGCACGTCCAGCTCGGTGACCACGTGCGCGTCGCGGAGCGCGACCGGTCCGCCGCGGCGGACCAGGACGTCCCGGACGATGCCCATGTTCTGGTCGGGCGGCGGTTGCAGCCAGTCGAGCCAGCCCATGGTGAGCATCTTGGTCGGGTCGTTGGGCTGGATCCGGAAGGCGACGGTGTTGGTGCCGGCCCGCACGAGCGAGGTGATGTCGAGCTCGTGGTGCGTGTACGCGCCCTTCACGTCGGAGGTCTTGGCGACCTGGCGGCCGTTGACGTACACGTCGGCCGCGGAGATCACGCCGCTGAAGTCCAGATAGCTGCGCTCGGAGGTGTCGTCGACGGTGAAGTCCGAGCGGTACCACCAGGGCACGGCGAAGTCGGACTTCGGGATCTTCTTGAGGTTCGTGGAGTGGAACGGATCGGCGTACCTCCCGTCGGCGAGCAGCGCCGCGAGCACCGTCGAGCGCGGGCCCGCGGGTACCCAGCCGCTCGTCGGATAGCCGGGGCTCGACACCTTCCCCGGTGAGTCGGTGACCTGGGCGCTGGACCGGATCGTGTAGCCGCCGAGCGCGGTGGCGCTGCCGGGGGTGGAGGCCACCTTCGTCACGGGAGACCGCTGCGCGGGGCGCACGATCGCCGGCCGGTCGCCCTCGGCCCACGCGCACGTGGACAGGGCGCACAGGGCACACAGGGTGACAGTGGCCGTGGCGAGGCGCCGTCTTGCGGCACGGCGGTGGAACACGGTGGTCTCCTTGGGGGTGGGGGAGCATCCGCGCTGCGACACTGCGAGAGTCAGCTCAAGTTAGGAAACTTTACTAACTGCGCCCACAAGCTAGGCCGGTGAGTAATTCATGTCAATCACCGCGAGGTCCGGTGCCGTCCGGGCGGCGGAGCGCGGGCCGGCGGACGGACCACCGCCGCCGGTGCCGGTGAACCCCCGTCAGCAGGGCGGCCACCTGCGGGGAATGCGCCTCCCGCGTCATGCGCATCGCCGTCGGGCAGCGGGCCCGACGGGAGGAAGGCGCCTCCACGGGGACGTGAGTCGTCGTCAGGAAGCGGGCCCAGAGCGAGGCAGGCGCCTGACCCCGGACATGATGCGTCGTCAGGAGGGTTGGTCCGTACGGGGGAAGCTCCGTCCACCAGGGGTGGGGATCCGTCAGGAAGCCTGCCGCCGGGCGGGGTACGCGGAGGGACGAGCTCGTTCAGGAGGCGGAGCGGCGCTCGAACACCACGTCGCGCGCGGTGCCCAGTGCCGTCGCCACGGCCCCCAGCAGCACCGCGTCCTCGCCCAGCCGTCCGGGCACGATCCGCGGCCGCAGCGGTGTCAGCGTGCGCAGCGTCTCGCGTATGGGGCGCAGCAGCAGGTCGACGCTGTGCCCCACCCCGCCGCCCAGCACCACCAGATCGGGATCGAGCACCGCCGCCGCGGCCGCCACCGTGTGGGCGATCCGCTCGCCCTCCAGCCGGACCGCGTCGACCGCGGCGGGACTGCCCGCGCGCGCCGCGTCGAAGACCGCCTTCGCGGTGAGCTGCCCGGTCATGCCGAAGTGCCTGGCGGCCTCGACCACGGCCACGCCGGACACCGCGTCCTCCAGCGTCTCCGGCTTCTGCCGGCCCGGCCAGGGCAGGAAGCCGATCTCCCCCGCTCCGCCGTGCGCCCCGGTGAACAGCCGCCCCTCACTCACGACGCCCATCCCGAGACCCGTCCCGATCATGATGTACGCGAACAGCCGGCTGCCCGCGCCGACCCCGTAGGTGTACTCGCCCAGGGCCGCGAGGTTGGCGTCGTTGTGCACCTCCAGTGGGATGCCCAGGTCCTCGCGCATCCGGTCGAACAGACCGGCGCGGCCCCACCCGGGCAGGTGCATCGCGTAGCGCACCCGCCGCTGCGTCTCGTCGTACACGCCTGGCGTGCCCATCACCGCGTGGGCCACCTCGTCCGAGCCGACGCCCGAGCCCGCGACGACCTGGTGGGCGGTGGCGACCACCAGGTCGGCCAGTGCGCCGGAGGTGCGGGCCCGGTTGCGTACGTCGGTCCGTGCGACCACCGTGCCGTCCAGGTCGGCGACCGCGACGCGCAGCCACCCGCGACCGATGTCGATGCCGAGCGCGTGACCGGCCGAGGGGTCCGGGGCGTAGAGGACGGCCACCCGGCCGCGCTCGGGTGCGTGCGTGCCGACCTCGTGGACCAGGCCCGCCCCGGCGAGGGCCGCGAGCGCGCTGGAGACCGTCGGCTTCGACAGGCCGGTCTCGCGGGCGAGCTGGGCGCGTGAGGCGGCGCCGCCGGTGCGCAGCCGGTCCAGCAGCAGGCGCTCGTTGGTACTGCGCAACCGCCTGCGGTTCCAAGGCTGTTCGGACTGCTCTGCGACGTCACGGGCGGGCATCGCACCATTCTCACGCATGCGGGTCACCCTCTTGACGCATCTAGTAAGGCTCCTTAACTTTATCGCCCAGTCAGCGTCGCCGGGCGAGTCGGCGGGAGAACCGGCTCCGGCCGGTGACCCGCCCGTCGATCCGCCCGTCGATCCGCCGTCCTTGATCCGCTCCGCTCCGTCGGCCGCCGACGAGGAGGCCGCCCCCGTCTCTCTCCCGTGCCTCGTCCGAGGAGGACCCATGTCCGGTAGCCCCCCGCCGAGCGGCGGATTCGTCCGCCGCGTCGGCCTGTTCCAGGCCACGGCCATCAACATGAGCCAGATGTGCGGTATCGGGCCGTTCGTGACGATCCCTTTGATGGTCGCCGCGTTCGGCGGTCCGCAGGCGGTCATCGGGTTCGTCGCCGGAGCACTGCTGGCCCTGGCGGACGGTCTCGTCTGGGCCGAGCTGGGCGCCTCGATGCCCGGTTCCGGCGGCAGTTACGTCTATCTGCGCCAGGCCTTCCAGTACCGCACGGGCCGCCTGATGCCGTTCCTGTTCGTGTGGACGGCGATGCTGTTCATCCCGCTGATCATGTCCACCGGTGTGGTCGGCTTCGTCCAGTACCTGGGCTATCTGGCCCCCGGCATGGGGCAGACCACCGGTGACCTCATCGGCCTGTGCATCGTCGCGCTCGTCGTGCTCCTGCTGTGGCGGGGGATCGAGCACATCGCCCGGATCACCGCCGTCATGTGGGCCGTGATGATCACCTCGGTGGTCCTGGTGATCCTCGCCGCGGCCACCGACTTCAGCGCGCACCTCGCGTTCACCTACCCCGCCCACGCCTTCGAACTGACCAGCAGTCACTTCTGGCTCGGCTTCGCCGCGGGCCTGACCATCGGCATCTACGACTACCTGGGCTACAACACGACCGCCTACATGGGTGCCGAGATCAAGGATCCGGGCCGCGTCCTGCCCCGCTCGATCGTCTTCTCGATCCTCGGCATCATGGCGATCTACCTGCTGCTCCAGATCGGTACGCTGGGCGTCATCGACTGGCACCGGATGACCGACCCCTCGGACATCGCCTCCACCTCCGTGGCCTCGGCGGTCCTGGAGAAGACCTGGGGCAAGGGCGCCGCCGACACGGTCACCGTCCTCATCCTCGTCACGGCGTTCGCCTCGGTCTTCACCGGACTGCTCGGCGGCTCGCGTGTGCCCTACGACGCCGCACGCGACGGCGTGTTCTTCCGCCCCTACGCCAAGTTGCACCCCAAGCACCGCTTCCCGATGCTCGGCCTCGCGACCATGGGCGTGGTCACCGCGATCGGCTTCCTCATCGGCCGGCACACGGACCTGGCCACCCTCATCCAGTTGCTGACCACAGTCATGGTGATCGTCCAGGCGCTGGCCCAGGTGGTCGCCCTCTCGGTGCTGCGCAAACGGCAGCCCGACCTGCACCGGCCGTACCGGATGTGGCTCTACCCGGTACCGAGTTTCGTCGCCCTGGCGGGCTGGCTCACCATCTACGGCTACGCGGACAAGAACTCGCCGGGCCGCCACCCGATCGAATGGTCCCTGGCCTGGGTGGCGCTGGGCTGTGTCGCCTTCGTCGTCTGGGCACGCCTGGAGAAGGTGTGGCCCTTCGGCCCGAAGGAGACGAGCGAGGAGTACCTGGCCGCGCCGGCACCGGACGCGGAACCCGCCGGCGCGTGACCCACGGCGTGCCTGCCGCCGTGGGACCCAGGGTGGCCGTGGGCGCGTTGACGCAAGGCGCGCCCGTCGGGGCGTGAAGCAGGGTGCGCCCGTCGGGGCGTGGCGCACGGTGACCGCCGGAGCGGTGGCCCCGGCGGTCACCGTCAGCGCGACGCCTGATCGGCAGGTGGCGGCCGGGCCGGACTCGGCGAGGGCCGGGCCGGCGTTCCGTGCGGCCGGACACGCGACGCGCCGGCGGCCGGAACCGGGCGTGGTGGGGTGCCGGAGGCGGATGGCGGACTGCGCGGATGATCGACGACCTTCCGGCCGGACCGACGGCGCGGCACCCTGCCGAGGAGGACCATGCGCGGGTGCTCGGGGTGCTCGGGGTGCTGGACGCGTGGTGGGGCGGCCTGAAGGGACGGGCGGGTGCGCTCGAACGCGCCCTGCTGCTGCCGCGGTTGTACTTCCAGCACTTCACCGCGACCGGCTTCCTGGTGGAACGCGACGGCGGCGAGGTGGCCGCCTCCATGGTCGGCCTCCTCTCGCAGACCGAGCCCGACGCCGGATACGTGCACTTCGTCGGCGTCGACCCGTGCCTGCACGGGCAGGGCATCGGCCGCGCCCTGTACCGGGCCTTCTTCGCCCTCGCGCGGTCGCAAGGCCGCCGCCACGTGCACTGCGTCACCAGCCCGCAGAACACCGCGTCGCGGGCCTTCCACACCCGGCTCGGCTTCACCGAGTCGGCCGTGAAGGCCGACTGCGACGGCCCCGGACTCGACCGGGTGGCGTTCACCCTCGACCTCGCGGCCGGCCCGCGCCCTCTCTCCCGCGAGTGAGGCCCGCGGGCCCCGTCGGCAGCTGAGACCCGGGGCGCGTCGCGGACCGGATCAGGAGCTCGCGCTCCCGGAGGTGTCGCTCGCGTCGTGGCTCCAGGTCCTCAGGACGACCTCGCGTCCCTTGGCCTCCCGGACCACGGGCCGGTCGTTCGTCAGCGAGAAGCCGGCCGCCTTGGCGACGCCCTCGCTCGCGGTGTTCCCGTTCTCGATGCACAGCACCATGCGCCGCGGACCGACCCGGCGTCCGGCGAAGTCCACCGCGAGCCGCACCGCGCGGGTCGCGATACCCCTGCCCCGGTGGGCGGGCCCCACCCCGTAGGCGAGTTCGAGGTCCCGCTCGTCGACCGCGTTGCGGAACAGCAGGATCTCGCCCTGCGCCTGCCCGCCGTCCGTGGTGATGGCGAGCTGCACCGTCCGCCCCTCGATCCCCTTCTGTTCGGCGGCGGCGAGATAGGCGCTCGCGGCCACCGCGTCGAACGGTGACGGGACCGGCGTCCACCGGTCGATCTCGGGATCGTCGTAGATCGCGACGAGGTCCACCACGTCGTCGTCGGACCACTCGCGCAGCTGAAGCCCCAGCCCGTCGATCAGCAGCGGTCTGGGGAAGTCGAAGGCAGGTCGGTTGTCCATCGGCTGATCGTGCCGCGCCGGGCGGGGCGCGGCCAAGAGGCCTCGCGCGGCGGGGGTGCTCCGGACCTCGCACACCGTGGTCAGGAGGGTGCCCGCAGGGCGGGCGGATCAGGACGCAAGTTGACATGCAAGTACTTGCCTGCATAACTTTGAGTGTGCGATCAGAGAGTGACTCCGAAATGGATCAGGTCTTCAAGGCGCTGGCCGACGGGACCCGGCGGCGACTGCTCGACCGGCTCCACGAGCACAGCGGTCAGACGCTAGGGGAGCTGTGCGAGCACATCGACATGACACGTCAGTCGGTGACGCAGCACCTCGCCGTCCTGGAGGCCGCCAACCTCGTCAGCACCGCGCGGCGGGGGCGGGAGAAGCTCCACTACCTCAATCCGGTGCCGCTCCACGACATCCAGGAGCGGTGGATCGACAAGTTCGAGCGCCCGCGCCTGCGCGCACTGAGCGCCCTCAGACGAAAGGCCGAGGAAGCCATGACCGACAAGCCCGACTTCGTGTACGTCACCTACATCCGGAGCACGCCGGAGAAGGTCTGGGACGCACTCACCGATGCCGACCTGACCGCCCGGTACTGGGGCCACAGCAACGTCTCGGACTGGCGGCCGGGATCCCGCTGGGAACACCGCCGTACCGACGGCTCCGAGGTCGCCGACGTGATCGGCACCGTCGTGGAGAGCGACCGCCCGACACGCCTCGTGACCACCTGGGCCGCACCCGAGGACGAGGGCGACGCGGACCGGTACTCCCGGGTCACCTTCGACATCCAGCCGCACGCCGACATCGTCCGGCTCACGGTGACCCACGAGGACCTCGCCGACGAGTCCGAACTGCGCGACGCCGCCTCGGGCTGGGCGGCGGTCCTGTCCAACCTCAAGTCCCTGCTGGAGACCGGCAGTCCGCTGCCGCAGGAGCCGTGGCTGGTGCCCTGACGCCGACCGGTGCGGACGCGGAGGGGCCGGCCCGCTCGGTGCGGGCCGGCCCCTGATCGTCCGTGGCCGACCTCCGTTCCTCTCCCGTCGCCGGGCGCGTCCGGGAACGTGCCGCCGTCGGGTCGTGCCCGAGAAGGTGCTGCCGTCGGGTCGTGCCCGAGAAGGATCCGTCGCCGGGGCGCACCCGGGACCGCGCAACCGCCGGGTCACGCCCTGGTGTTGGCCCTGGTGGTCGTCGCCGCGCACACGGCGCCCAGCACCACGGCCAGCGCGCCCATGATGATGCTGTTGATGACCACTCCGGCGTCCGGGTTGGTGCCGACCACCCACGGGGAGATGATCAGCCATGCGCCCATTGCGCAGATGGCCCAGCTCAGTCCGTACATCCTTTCCGGCATCATGGTGAATCCGAGGGCCAGCGCGGCTATCGCGATCCCCAGGATCAGGTTGTGGGCCGCCAGCGCCGGCTGATTCGTCGTGTAGTGGAGTATCCACGGGGACACCGCGCAGTACAGGCCGAGCAGGAACACCGGCCCGTCCACGAGCGCCACATCGCGACCACCGAGTACGCGGTCGTACCGAGCCCGCATTTCGGATACGTCGGGGTGGCTGGTGATGTCACCCCTGGTATGCGAGACGTTGGCCATGACTCGTCTCCTTCGATCTCTCTCGATCCCCACGGCCCGACCGCGTCCGGTGCGCATGCGGTAAGTGCCGTTTCGCCCATTCTGCGCTTATTTTCTCTTTATGTGTAGGGCTCGCGGGTCTGGAGGGCCGTGAGTGATGTTCTCGGCTCCCTCGGGCGGGGGGAGGAGAGCCGTCTCAGGGGGCGATGAGCAGGCGTGCGACGGCGCGTCGGGCCCGCGTGGGTGCCTGCGGATCGTGGTGCAGCTGGATCGACTGGTTCGCGGCCAGGGCCACGCCGTTGAGCTCGAAGGCGAGCTGCTCCACATCGGTGCGCTCGGGGAGTTCGCGGTTCTCGACCGCCGTGGTCAGCTCCGCCGTCACATACGCCGACCAGGCGTCGAGCGCGTCGAGCACGCGGTCGCGGACCGTGCCGGGGCGGCCGTCGAACTCGCCGGCCGCCGAGGTGAGGAAGCAGCCCCCGTGCCCCTCGTCCTGCGACATGTAGTCGATCCACTCGTGGAAGGCGCGCGTCAGCCGCTCCGTGCCGGGCCGTGCGCCGACGGCCCGGGCCGGAACCCGCAGCCGGAAGCGCTCCGTCGCGGCGTCCAGTACGGCGAGCTGGAGGCCTTCCTTGCTGCCGAAGTGGCCGATCACGCCGGCCTTGCTCATCTCCAGCTCGGTCGCGAGGCGGCCGATGGTGAGCCCTTCGAGCCCTTCGGCGGAGGCCAGTGTCAAGGCGCTCTCGATGATCCGGTCACGGGTGGCGGCTGTCTCGGCGACGGACTTGCGCGGGCTCATGACATCACTTTAACCTAACGACCGTTCGCTATTAGCTTACGAACGTTCGTTACCCAATTCTCGTCGCCCCGTGACGCCCGCGGCGTCCCCACGCCCTTCGTGCGAGAACGCGTCCGGGGCGGCCGAAAGGACTCATCGTGAAGGTCCACCACCTGAACTGCGGCTCCATGCGGACGATCGACACCGACGACGGGAGCCTGCCCGCGGTGTGCCACTGTCTGCTCGTCGAGACCGACCGCGACGGTCTCGTCCTCGTCGACACCGGCATCGGCACCGCCGACGTGGCGCGGCCCGAGGAGAACCTCGGCGCCGACTTCCTCGGCCGCGCCCAGCCCGTCCTGGACCCCGCCGAGACCGCGGTCCGCCAGGTCGCCGCGCTCGGCTTCCGCCCCGAGGACGTCCGGCACATCGTGCTCAGCCATCTCGACCTCGACCACGCGGGCGGCCTGCCGGACTTCCCCTGGGCGAAGGTCCATCTCTCCGAGGACGAACACCGGGCGGCCATGGCGGCGCCCGGCGCCCACCCCGAGGACCGTGTCCGCTACCGCCCGGCCCACTGGGCCCACCGGCCGCACTGGGTGACGTACGCGCAGACCTCGGGCGACCCCTGGTACGGATTCGACGCGGTGCGGCCGCTGGCCGGGCTGGACGCGGACATCCTGCTCGTGCCGCTCGGCGGTCATACCCGCGGCCACTGCGCGATCGCCGTGGAGGACTCCGGCCGCCGGCTCCTGCACTGCGGCGACGCCTACTACTTCCACCGCGAGATCGACCCCGACGCCCCACAGGGGCACCCCGGCATGGACATCCTCCAGCAGATCACCGAGGTGGACCGGCCGCTGCGCCTCGCCAACCACGCCCGGCTGCGCGAACTCGTGCGGCTGCACGGCGACGAGGTCGACGTCTTCAGCGCCCACGATCCCTGGGAACTGGCCCGCTGCACGGGCTGACGGCGACGTCCCTCGCCCGGCTCGCCGTCATCCGATCGGAGGAAGGTCGCGTTCGGGCAATCCGAAAGCGCCGTAGCTCCGGAACAAGGGGTGAACGCTGATCGGAGCCGGGTGGGAGGACACAGTGCGGCGAGCGTCGAAGAACGCCCCTGACGTGGGCGGGGGAAGCGCGGAGCGGGGACGGCACGACATACGGCGACGTACGGCCGTGGTGGGTTCGGGCGTGGCCGGACTCACCGCCGCCCACGTGCTGAGCCGGGTACGACGCGTGGCCCTCTACGAGGCGGACGACCGGCTCGGCGGTCACGCGCACACCCACGACCTCGCCTCGTCCGACGGGCGCGTGCACCGCGTCGACTCCGGATTCATCGTGCACAACCGGCGCACGTACCCGAACCTGTTGCGGCTGCTGCGCGAACTCGACGTCGCCACCCAGGAATCCGAGATGAGCATGTCGGTGCGGTGCGAGGGGTGCGGCCTGGAGTACGCGGGCGCCCGCGGGCCCGGCGGACTCCTCGCCCGCCCGCGCAGCGCACTGCGCGGCCCCTACCTGCGCATGCTCGCCGAGGTGCCGGTCTTCCACCGGGCGGCCCGCCGCCTGCTCGCCGAGGGGACCGAGGACGCGGGGGACACCCTCACCCTGGGGGCCTTCCTGACGCGCGAGCGCTTCTCGCCCTACTTCGTCGCACACTTCATGACCCCGCTCGTGTCGGCGGTCTGGTCGTGCGACGCCACCACGGCGCTCGACCACCCGGCGGCACATCTGTTCCGCTTCCTGGAGCACCACGGCATGCTGTCGGTCGGCGGCTCACCGGTCTGGCGCACGGTCACCGGCGGATCCCGCTCCTACGTCGACCGGCTGGCCAAACAGCTCGACACCGTGCACACCTCGGCCCCGGTCCGTGCCGTGCGCCGGCACGCCGACGGCGTCGAGATCACCACGGAGGACGGCACCACCGCCTCGTACGACTCCGTCGTCGTCGCCGTCCATCCCGACCAGGCCCTGCGCCTGCTCGCGGACCCGACCGAACGGGAGCGCGAGGTGCTCGGCGCCTTCCGCTACTCCCGCAACTCCACCCTCCTGCACACCGACACCACCCTGCTGCCGCGCGCCCGCCGCGCCCGCGCCTCCTGGAACTACCTGATGCCGTCCTGCGCCGCCGCCGCGGACCGGGTCCGGGTGAGCTACGACATGAACCGGCTCCAGCGCCTCGACGCCCCCGAGACCTACGTCGTCACCCTCGGCGGCGAGGACCGCGTCGACCCGGACCGCGTCCTCGCGCGCATGGAGTACGAACACCCGGTCTTCACCCCGGAGTCCGTCGCCGCCCAGCGGCAACTGCCCGCCCTGAACACCGCGGTGACCGCGTTCGCGGGCGCTTACCACGGCTGGGGCTTCCACGAGGACGGCTGCCGCTCCGGCGTGACCGCGGCCGCCGCGCTGGGGGTGGTCTGGTGATCCGCACCCCCGCGCTCTACCCGTGCACGGTCGTCCACGTCCGCACCGCACCGACCCGCTACACGCTGCGCCACCGCACCTACATGTGGCTCACGGACCCCGGCCATCCCCCCGAACTTCCCTTCCTCCTGCGCCCGTTGGCCCGATTCGACGCCCGCGACCACTTCGACGGCGACCAGCCCACCGTCCGGGCCGGACTGGACCGTTTCCTCGCCGCCCACGGCATCGACCTGCGCGGCGGGCCGGTCGCGATGCTCACCCACGCCCGCGTCCTCGGCCACGTCTTCAACCCGCTGACCCTGTACTGGTGTCACGACCCCGACGGCACACCGCGCTGCGTGGTCGCCGAGGTCCACAACACCTACGGCGAACGGCACTGCTACCTGCTCCGCCCCGACGGCGACGGGATCGCGCACACGCGCAAGGAGTTCTACGTGTCGCCGTTCTTCCCCGTCGACGGCGACTACCGCATGCGCCTGCCCCCGCCCGGCCCACACCTCGATCTGACGATCCGTCTGGAGCGCTCCGGCGGGCGCCCCTTCACCGCGACGCTGCGCGGCACACGACGCGAGGCGACGCCACGCGCGCTGCTCGGCGAGGCGCTACGGCGCCCGTGGTCCACCGTGGCCGTCTCGGCGGCGATCCGCCTCCACGGCATCCGGCTCTTCCTGCGGGGACTGCCCATCCAGCCCCGCCGCCACCGAGATCAGGAGAAAGCGACATGACGACAGCCGAGCCCCGTGCCCTCGCCACGCGGCACGAGGACGCGGACCGTGGCGGCCACCCGGGCCCGGTGACGCCACCGGAGGCATCCCGGGCACGGATCGCACTCACGCGTGCCGTCCTGCGCGGAGCGCTCGGACGACTCCCGCTCCAGGTGCGATGCGACGACGGGACGCGACTGGGCACGGGCGGACCCCGCGTCGACCTCCACGACACGGACGCCTTCCACCGCCGCATCGGCGTGCACGGCCTGGTCGGCTTCGGCGAGTCCTACATGGCCGGCGAATGGGACGCGCCCGACCTGGTCGAGGCCCTCACCGTGCTCGCCGGCCACGCGGCCGACCTGATCCCGGCCCCGCTGCAACGACTGCGCCGGCTGTGGGCCCTGAAGCAGCCCGGCACCCAGCGCAACACACCGGGCGGATCCCGCGACAACATCAGCCACCACTACGACCTGTCCAACGACCTGTTCGCCGTCTTCCTCGACGAGACGCTCACCTACTCCTCCGCCCTCTTCCGGGGCTTCCCCGCCACCTGGCCGACGCTGACCGCCGCACAACACCGCAAGATCGACCGGCTGCTGGACCTCGCCGGGGTCACCGACGGCACCCAGCTCCTGGAGATCGGCACCGGCTGGGGCGAACTCGCCATACGCGCCGCCGCCCGCGGAGCCCACGTCACCACGCTCACCCTCTCCCGCGAACAGCGCGACCTCGCCCTCGAACGCGTGACACGGGCCGGGCTCGACGACCGGGTCGACATCCGGCTGTGCGACTACCGCGAGGCCGAGGGGACCTACGACGCCGTGGTGAGCGTCGAGATGATCGAGGCGGTGGGCGAGGAGTTCTGGCCCGTCTACTTCCGCACCCTCGACGAACGGCTCGCCCCCGGAGGCCGCGCCGCCCTCCAGGCCATCACCATGCCGCACGACCGGATGCTCGCCAGCCGGCACACCCACACCTGGATCCAGAAGTACATCTTCCCGGGCGGGCTGCTGCCCTCCGTCGAAGCCGTCGAGCAGACGGTCCGTGACCACACCCGGCTGCGCGTCACCCGCAGGGACGCCTACGGCGCGCACTACGCCGAGACACTCCGGTTGTGGCGCGAACGCTTCACCGCCCGCACCGACGACGTCGACGCACTGGGCTTCGACGAGACCTTCCGCCGCATGTGGACGTTCTACCTGGCCTACTCCGAAGCCGGATTCCGCTCCGGTTACCTCGACGTCCAGCACTACCTGCTCACCAAGGAGGACCTCAACCGATGACTACCGTCCGCCCCGCCCACGAGGGCACCGCCCAGCGGCTGGCGGCGCTGGCCGAGGACGCGCTCGGCGGCCCGCTGCCCATGCGGCTGCGCGCCTGGGACGGCAGCGAGGCCGGTCCCGCCGACGCGCCCGTGGTGGTCGTCCGCTCGCGGCGCGCCCTGCGCCGGCTGCTGTGGCAGCCCGGCGAACTGGGCCTGGCGCAGGCGTACGTGACCGGTGAGCTCGACGTCGAGGGCGACCTCGCCGACGGGCTGCGCAGAATGTGGGGCGCCGCGCGCGAACGCGGAGTGCACGCGCCCCGCCTCACCGCCGGGGACCGCGCGCGTGCGGCAGCCGCCGTCCTGCGCCTCGGAGTCGTGGGCCCGCCGCCCCCGGCACCCGCGTCCCAGGCACGGCTGCACGGAGGCCTGCACAGCCGGGCCCGCGACCGGGCCGCCATCAGTCATCACTACGACCTGTCGAACGCGTTCTACCGGCTCGTCCTCGACGAGACGATGGCCTACTCGTGCGGCTACTGGACCTCCGACGAACCCGGCTTCACCCCGGCCGACGCCCAGCGGGCCAAACTGGAACTGATCTGCCGCAAGCTGGGCCTGGTCCCCGGCGCCCGGCTGCTCGACATCGGATGCGGCTGGGGCTCCCTCACCCTGTACGCGGCCGAACAGCACAAGACGCAGGTCACCGCCGTCACCCTGGCCGGCGAACAGGCCACGTACGTCCGTGAGCAGGTCCGCGAACGCGGCCTGGAGCACCGGGTGGACGTGGTGTGCCAGGACTACCGTGACATCGACGGAGGCGCCTACGACGCCGTCGCCACCGTGGAGATGGGCGAACACGTCGGCGACGCCGAGTACCCGGCCTTCGCCGCCGCCCTGCGCCGGCTGGTCCGCCCCCAAGGACGCGTCCTCGTCCAGCAGATGTCGCGAGGGACCACCGCTCCCGGCGGCGGCGCCTTCATCGAGGCGTTCATCGCCCCCGACATGCACATGCGCCCGCTCGGGCAGACCGTCGGCATGCTGGAGGACGCCGGACTCGAAGTACGGTCCGCGGAGTCGCTGCGCGAACACTACGTGCGCACGGTCGAGGCCTGGCACCGCACGCTGGAGGACCGCTGGGACGACGTCGTGCGGCTCGTGGGCGAGGAGACGGCCCGGGTGTGGCGGCTGTATCTGGTCGGCGGAGCCCTGGCGTTCGAGGAGCGCCGCATGGGCGTCGACCAGATCCTCGCCGTGCGGCCCACCGCCCACGGACGCAGTGGACTGCCCGCCACCCCGCGGCCCTGGTACACCGGACCGGTCGAGCCGTGACCGGCTTCCCCTGGGGCGCCTTCGCCCAGAATCTGGCCCTCGCGGCAGGCGCCGCGCTCGCCGTCATGCTGGCCACCTTCGCCGTCGCCGTCCGCAAGGGCGTCCACCGCATCGTCGACATCGCCTGGGGGCTCGGCTTCACCGCCGTCGCCCTCGTGACGTTCGCCGCGTCCCAAGGCACGGGCGACGACGGACGCCGGTTCCTGGTGACCGCACTGACCTCGGTGTGGGGGCTGCGGCTCGCCGTACACATCGGGCGGCGGGGCCGCGGCCACGGTGAGGACCCCCGTTACGAGGCGATGCTCGCCAAGGCGCCGGGCAACCGAGACCTGTACGCGCTGTACAAGGTCTACCTGCTCCAGGGAGCCCTGGTCTGGCTGGTCTCGCTGCCCGTGCAGGCGGCCCAGTACGTGCCCGGTCCGCTCACCGCGTTCGCCTGGGCCGGCACCGCGCTGTGGACACTCGGCCTGTTCTTCGAGGCGGTGGGTGACGCCCAATTGGCCCGGTTCAAGGCCGACCCGGCCAACCGGGGCCGGATCATGGACCAGGGGCTCTGGAGCTGGACGCGGCATCCCAACTACTTCGGGGACTTCTGCGTCTGGTGGGGTCTGTACCTGCTCGCCTGCGACTCCGGCGCGTCGGCGGCGGTGGCCGCCGTGTCCCCCCTGGCGATGAGCGGCCTGCTCATCAAGGGCAGCGGAAAGCCCATGCTCGAACGGCACATGGCCGAACGCCCGGGATTCGCCGAGTACGCCGCGAGGACCAGCGGATTCCTTCCCCTGCCGCCGAAGCGGCGTGGGCCTGCGCCCACGCCCCCGAGTTCAACCTGACAGGGCCCCTTCCGGCCGGCCGGCCCCGCTCAGGGGGCGCCGCCCGCCGGAAGGGGGCCGACGGGCGACGCGGGGAAGACCGTCCCGCCCCCGGAGGCCGGAGGGGGACGGGACGGTCAGGCGGGGAAGTCCAGCAGCGCCACCGGCGCGGAGGTCGGTTCGGTCGAACCGCCCGCCGGTTCGACGGTGACGCCCAGACCGGACGCCCCGTCCACGGGGCCGCGCATCAGTACCGCCTCGTCGGTGCGCCCCGGGTCCATCAGCCCGGCCGAGCGCATGCCGCCCCCGTCGTCGAACCACAGCTGATAGACCTTGCCGTCCGGCGGTGCAGCCATCCCCGAGGCGATGAACACGGCCCGGTCGAGACCCTTGGACACCACCACGGTGCCCGTCGCGCCGTCAGCCAGCTTCGCCGTCCGTGTCCGGGCATCCGGGGCGGCCAGCACGGAGGCGAGCTCGTCGCCCTGCCGTTCCGACCGCCGCGCCCGGTCCAGCGCCTCCTCGGCGCGGTCGTGCTGCCACACCGCCACACCGCCGAACAGGGCCGCGGCGGCCAGGCAGGCGGCCGGCACCCAGCGCGACATGCGGTGCGCGCGGGCCGCGAGACGTCCGGGCCGCGCGAGCGGAACCGTGCGGGGAGCCTCCTGTCGCACGGCGGTGATCCGCCGCATGACCTCGGACTTGAGCGCGGGGGCGGGGGACACCGTGACCGCGA
Source organism: Streptomyces sp. NPDC025784 (assembly GCF_055558435.1). NCBI lineage: Bacteria > Bacillati > Actinomycetota > Actinomycetes > Kitasatosporales > Streptomycetaceae > Streptomyces > Streptomyces sp. NPDC025784. Next base: position 129,859 of record NZ_JBVHMN010000015.1, on the reverse strand, counting down.
GGGCCAGCCGCGCGGCGGCGGCGCGCAGCTCCAGGACCTCCTGCGTGCAGGCGTCGCAGTCCGCGGAATGCGCCTCGAACCGCGCGCGCTCGTCGTCGTCGAGGGCGTGCAGCGCGTACGCGCCGGTCAGAGTGTGCAGATCGGCCGTCCTCACGCCGCCACCCCCAGGCAGTCGCGCAGGCGGATGAGACCGTCGCGCAGCCGGGTCTTGACCGTGCCGAGCGGCAGCGACAGCAACTCCGCCACCTCGCGGTACGTCAGCCCGCGGTAGTAGGCCAGCGTCACCGACTGCCGCTGAAGCTCCGTCAGCGTGCGCAGACAGCGCCGCACCTGCTCGTGCTCCAGACGCGCCTCGACCTGTTCGGTCACCTCGTCGAACTCGGGCGTGCGGTCCAGCAGGGCGGCCCGCTGCTCCCGGGCGGCCGCCGCCTCGACCGAGCGGACCCGGTCCACGGCCCGCTGATGGGCGAGGGTGAGGACCCAGTTCATCACGGAGCCGCGTTCGGGACGGTACCGGGCGGCCGTCCGCCACACTTCGACGAGCACTTCCTGGGCCACCTCCTCCGACTGGGCCCCGTCCCGCACCACCCTCCGCACGATCCCCAGGACCGAGCCCGCCACGACGTCGTAGAGCGTGGCGAAGGCCTCCGTGTCGCCGCGGGCGACGTCGGCCATCAGATCCGGCAGATTCGGTTCCGTAGCCGGGTTCTTCCCGATCTCCACGGCTTCCTTCACGGGGTGGTCCTCCAGGACGGGTGAGCGCGACGGTACGTACGTGATCCGGAACCGGTACGCGGACGGATTGGCCGGATCGGCGCGAAGCTGCGACGGGTTCACCGACGGGCCGTGACAGGGGGCTCAGGCGTCGGGGACGTCCGGGCGGCCGGGCGCGTCCGGTCAGCCGGGCGTCTCCGGCCTCAGACAGCGGCGCAGCTGGTGCAGACCGCGGCGGCAGTGGCTCTTGACGGTGCCCAGCGGCCAGCCGGTGCGCTGGGCGATCTGCGTGTGGGTCAGGTCCTCGTAGAACGCGAGGCGCAGCACGTGCTGCTGCGGAGGGGGCAGCTTCGCCAGCTCGTCCTGCACGAGGACACGGTCCAGCACGGCCTCCGGGTGGGCCGAGGCGCCGTCGGCGCCTGCCGGCAACGAGCCGGCGGCAGCGGCGATCAGTTCGCTGCGGCGGGTGCGCGCGGCCAGCGCGTCGGCGGTCCTGCGGCGGGTGATGCCGACGAGCCAGCCGGCGACGGTGCCACGCTCGGGCCGGTAGCCCTGCCGGCCCCGCCACGCCGCCAGGAACACCTGTTGAGTGACGTCCTCGGCCTCGTGTGTGTCGCCCAGCGAGCGCCACGCGAGGGTGTGCACCAGAGTGCCCCAGCGACGGTAGGCGGCGGCCAGACCGGCCTCGTCACCCGCCACCAGGCGCGCACCGATGGACGCGTCCGCGACCAGGTCGGTCACCACGACAGGCGCGGAGCGTGCCGGCACGGAGGCGATGCCGTTGATCCGCGGGCGCGGAAGCGGAACCACGTCGCGGCGCCCGTCGGACACGATCGGCGGGGCACCGCACGGCTCCGGGATCGGATCTGCGGTCATGGCCGGGGCTCCTCGGTCGTGCGGGGTCGGTCCCGGCCGCGGCCGGGACGGCCGGACCCGTCCGGCACGGGCCGGCGAGTGCCGGCCGCTGCCCCCGGTACGTCCGGATCCCCATCGTGTGAAGCCCACGACCATCCCCACAACTCGCGTCGTTTCTGCGTCGTATAGTCGCCGCATGGGTGACCTGCCACCGGCGGACCGGCACGGACCGGCCGCACAACCCGCCGAACCGGGACTCACCACGGGCGCCCTGGCGCGCCGCCTCGGGGTGTCGCCCACCACCCTGCGCTCGTGGGACCGGAGGTACGGCGTGGGACCGGCGGCGCGCTCCGGCGGGCACCATCGGCGCTGGACGCCGCAGGACGTGGCGATGCTCGAGGAGATGTGCCGGCTGACCTCGGCCGGAGTTCCGCCCGCCGAGGCGGCCCGGGCCGCCCTGGAAGGCGTCGACCGGTCACCGTCCGAGCACGACCGCCCGCCGGCCGACCGCGCGAACGCCGCCCGGCCGCGGTCGCGGGCTCCCGGCGCGCTGCCGCTGGGGGACGCGCGCAAGGAGTGCAAGGGCCTCGCGCGCGCCGCGGTCCGGCTCGACGCACCCGCCCTGGACGACCAGTTGACCGGGCTCGTCACCCGGCACGGCCTCGTCGTGGCGTGGGAGGAGGTGATGGTGCCGACCCTGCACGCGGTCGGCCGCAAGTGGGAGTCCTCCGGGGACCGCTACGTGGAGGTCGAGCATCTGCTGTCCTGGCACATCTCCCGCGCGCTGCACCGTGCCATCGCCACGGTGGTACCCGCGACGCCGGGCGTGGGTCCCGTGCTGCTGGCCTGCGTCCCGGGCGAACAGCACAGCCTGCCGCTGGAGGCGCTCGACGCGAGCCTCACGGAACTGGGCCTGCCCACGCGGATGTTCGGCGCGGCCGTCCCCACGGAGGCGCTCACCGCGGCCGTGCGGCGCCTCGGCCCGGTGGCGGTCGTGCTGTGGGCGCAGGCACGCTCCACGGCCGACCATCCGCTGGCCCGGCATGTCGCGAGCACCAGCTGGGGCGTCAAGGGCGCGCGGTCCCGGCCCACCGTCCTGCTCGGCGGGCCGGGCTGGGCGGGCCGGCAGGTGCCGGGGACGCTTCGCCCGCAGGGACTGAGCGAGGCGCTGGCCACGCTCGCGAGCCTGTACGACTCCTTCGCCGCGCCCGGCGAGAACCGGCCGGTGCCGGTGCCCTGACACGGTTCCCCGGCGTCCTGCCGCCGGCCGCTCACCCCACCGTCGGGGAGGGGGACGGGGAGGCGGCGGCCGACGGGGACGCCGGGGAGGACGGGGAGCCGCCCACGGGCGGGGTGAGCACGACGGTCGGCTCGCCCGGCTGCGGCGCCGGGGGCGTCAGGTTCTGCTGGGGCAGCTTCGGAGGGCTGGTCTCCTGGACCAGCACCTGGCCGAAGTTCACCAGTCCGGTCTTCTCCATCACCGTGATGTGGTCCAGCACGGTGTCGTTGGCCTGGTCGGCGAGCTGCCGTACCAGCGTGTTCCGGGTGGTGGCCCGGATCTTCGCGATGACCGGGAAGATCTGACCGTGCGTCACCCGCAGGATGTTGGCCAGGTCGGTGTCGAACTGCTTGCCGCTGTCGCCGCTCAGCGTCGCGACGAATCCCTGCTGCTGAGGGGACGGCTTGTTCGGCAGCGTGATGCCGAGCTGGGCGGCGACCTTGCGGCAGGTGGCGTCCAGCGCGGCGTGGCCCCTGACGAGGTGCTGACCCGCTGTCCTGACGGCCGGGACGGTGCCCTTCTGCAGGGCCAGTTGCCCGGAGGGGTACTCCCACAGACCGGCCGCGCGCACCTTCACCACGAAGTCACGGTCGGCCTCGGTCAGCGGCCCCGCCGCCGTGTTCGCGATGACGCGGCTCTGGTCGCCTGCCGTCGTCTGCAGGCCGAGCACCGCGGGATAGGCCAGCGCGGCCAGGGTCATGGTCAGCGCGCCGGTCACGAAGAGGGTTCCCACGTTCCGTGCGATGCGCATGAAGCCTCCTGGCCGGTGCGGCGGCCCGGAGCCGGACACCGCGGCCGGCCGCGTCGTGGACCGGTCCGGTGCGGACGGGTCGGGTACGAGTGGTTCGGTCGCCCACCAGTACGGACGGCTGCGGAAAGGAATCCTCTGCCCCCGGTAAAGACCGTCCCCCGATCCGGTCAGAGGCGGCCCCGGGCGTTCTTGAACCGGGCGAGTCCCTCGGAGAGTTCCACCACCGGGTCCGGGTAGTCGTAGGCGGCCCGCTCCAGGCCCCGCAGCCTCCACGGTTCGTGCACGGAGGCGTCCGTGAGGCCCTCCAGCTCGGGCAGCCAGCGGCGTACGTAGGTGCCGTCCGGGTCGTAGCGCTTGCCCTGCACCACCGGGTTGAGGACCCGGTTGGGGCGGGTGTCCGTGCCCGTCCCGGCCATCCACTGCCAGTTGAGCTGGTTGTTCGCGACGTCGCCGTCGACCAGCAGCTCCAGGAAGTACCGCGCGCCGACCCGCCAGTCCACGTACAGCGTCTTGGTGAGGAAGCTCGCGGTCAGCAGGCGCCCGCGATTGTGCATCCAGCCCTCGTGCCGCAGTTGGCGCATCGCCGCGTCGACCACCGGGTAGCCGGTGCGGCCCTGCTTCCACGCCTCGATGTCCTGCTCGGCGCGCGCCCCCGACCGCCAACGGTCGTGCTGTGTGCGGTAGTCCGCGTCCGACGCCGCCGGACGGGCGGCCAGCACCTGGTGGTGGAAGTCCCGCCAGGCGAGCTGGCGCACGAAGGCCGCGGCGCCGGGCCCGCCCGCCGCGCGTGCCCGGTGGACGAGTTCCACCGGCGAGAGCGTGCCGAAGTGCAGGTACGGGGAGAGCCGCGAGGTGGCGTCGCCGGCCAGGTCGTCATGGCGGTCGTCGTACGAACCGATGCCGCCGCGCAGCCACGCCGTCAGCCGCCGCCGGCCCTCGCCCTCGCCGCCCGCGGCCAGCCCTTCCGACACCCCGGCGACCTTCTCGCGGGCGGGCACCTCCTCGGAACCGACGCCGTCCGGCACCCGGACCACCCGGGGCGCGGCCAGAGCCTCCCGCAGATGCTGCTGCGACCAGTGACGGTAGTACGGCGTGAAGACGGCGAAGTGGTCGGAGGCGGCCGGAGTGACATCGCCGGGAGCGATCGCGGTGATCACCGTGTCGTGGACGTGCAGACGACACCCCTCCGCCTCCAGGGCGGCGCGCAGCCGCTCCTCCCTCCGCTGGGCGTACGCGCTGACTCCCGCGGCCATGTGCACCTCGTCGGCGTCCGCCTCGGCGACCACCGAGCACACCTGCTCGACCACGTCGCCCGACCGCACCACCAGACGGCCGCCGCGCTCGCGCAGCCCCGTGTCGAGGTCGGCCAGACAGTCGGCCAGGAACGCCGCCCGGTTGGGGGCGGTGAACCCGGACGCGGCGATGCCCTCGTCGCGCACGAACAGCGGCACCACGGCGGTCGAGCCGTCGAGGGCCGCCCGCAGCGGCGGGTGGTCGTGCAGCCGCAGGTCCGAGGTGAACAGGACGATGGAGAGGGTCATGGCGTTGCTCCGAGTGGGGGCTGCGAGGGGTTCGGCGTTCACCTGCTTCGGTTCGGGCGACGTCCTCGGATGCGGCCGTCAACGTGACATCGCACTGTGTCCCCTGCGCGAGGGAGTCTCCTTGGCCGCCGTCCTGGCGATGTTGCGGGCCATGCCGGCGAAGACGACGGCGTGGAACGGCGACACGCTCCACCAGTACAACTGGCCGAGCAGGCCGTGCGGGTGGAACAGGGCACGCTGCCGGTACCGGGTGCGTCCGTCGTCGGTCACCTCCGCGTACATCTCCAGCCAGGCCAGGCCGGGCAGCCTCATCTCGGCGCGCAGCCGCAGCAGACGGCCCGGCACGATCTCCTCGACGCGCCAGAAGTCCAGCGAGTCGCCGACCCGCAGTCGCGTGGCGTCCCGCCGCCCGCGCCGCAGGCCCACGCCGCCGACCAGCCGGTCCATCCAGCCGCGCACTGCCCAGGCGAGCGGGAAGGAGTACCAGCCGTTGTCGCCGCCGATCCCCTCGATGACCTTCCACAGCGCTTCGGGCGGCGCGTCCACGATGAGTTCGCGTTCGTCGGTGAAGAGGCTGCCGCCGGCCCAGTCTGGGTCGGTGGGCAGCGGGTCGCTGGGGGCACCGGGATAGGAGGCCGACGACCACCGGGTGGTGACCTGGGCGTCCTGCACGCGTTGCAGGGCCAGTGCCACCGCCTCGTCGAAGCCGATCGGCCGGCCCGGCGGATCGGGCACGTAGCGGGTGATGTCGTGCTCGTGGCACACGACCTCGTGCCGCAGCGACTCGGTGAGCGGACGCGCGATGGACGCGGGCACGGGCGTGACCAGCCCCACCCAGTGACTGGAGAGTCCGGGGGTGAGCACCGGCACCGCAAGGATGATCCTGCGGGGGAGCCCGGCGACGGCCGCGTACCGCCGCATCATGTCCCGGTACGTCAGGACGTCCGGACCGCCGATGTCGAAGGCACGGTTGACGTCGGAGGGCATCCGGGCGCTGCCGACGAGGGTGCGCAGCACGTCCCGTACGCCCATCGGCTGGATGCGGGTGTGCACCCAGCTCGGCGTGACCATGATGGGCAGCCGTTCCGTGAGGTAGCGCAGCATCTCGAAGGAGGCCGAGCCGGAGCCGATGATCACCGCGGCGCGCAGCACCGTGGTCGGCACCCCCGACTCCAGCAGGATGCGGCCGACCTCGGCCCGGGACCTGAGATGCGGGGAGAGCTCCTCCTCCGGCACCCCCGCCGGCGTGAGGCCACCGAGGTAGACCAGGCGGCGCACTCCGGCCGCACGCGCCTGCTCGGCGAAGATCAGGGCCGCCTTGCGGTCGGTGTCCTCGAAGTCGCGGCTCGAACCGATGGCGTGCACGAGGTAGTACGCGACGTCGATGCCGCGCATCGCCTCGGCGACGGACCCGACGTTCGTGACGTCGCCGCGCATGACGTCCACGTCGCCCGCCCAGGGGTGGTCACGCAGCTTGTCGGGAGAGCGGGCCAGGCAGCGCACATGGTGCCCCTCGGCCAGCAGCTCGGGTACCAGTCGTCCGCCGATGTAGCCGGTGGCGCCCGTCACCAGGCAGTTCAGCCCGGTGCGGGCGTCGTCGTCGCTCATGGGGTCCCTCCGTCACTCCGGCTCGCCGCCCCCCTTCCGCACTCTCCACCGATCTCTTCCACGCGAGCGGCACCGGCGGATGCGAACGGCGGATCTTCGCACGATCGATGGGACATGTCCGCGGAAAACGCGGGCAAGCGGAGGTCATGGGACTCGTCGGCCCGAGTCCGAGGCCACAGGTGGAGGTGTCTGCCGGTATGGGTACGAAGGTGCTGGAGCGATTTCCTGCCGGAGCCCCGCGTGGATCCTGGACCGCGGAGGAGTACGCGGCCCGGCGCCGCACCGAGGGCGTCCCCGCGACCGTGGTCATGGATCTGAAGACGGACGCGTTCCTCGTGGTCGTCCCCGCCGGGGACGAGGACTGACCTCGCCCGTGCGGGCACGGGGCGGGCTCAGCGGCCCGCTCCGTCGCCGACCGGTTCCAGCGACGCGCCGGTGTCGAGGCGTGCCGTCACCCGGGTCCGGGCGTCCCGCGCGGCGCGGACCGCGAGCGTCCGACCGTTCGCCCGGGCGGTCACATCCCCGCTGACGTCGATCCGGGTGACCGCGCGGCTGCCGGCCGCGAGGAGATACCAGTGGCCCGCGCCAGGCGGTGGCCCGCCTGCACGACCACACCGCGTGCCCCCCGCCCTCCGGCAGGTACTGCTCGGCGAAGTCCCAGGTGTTGACCGCCCGTACGCCGCTCCCGCGCAGGTCCTCGAGCCCACAGGCCAGGTGTGCCCAGGCGAGCAGGGCGGTCGCGCCCGTCGCCTCCCTGGGCTGCCGTGCCCGGGCAGCGGGGTGTACGTGAGGTGCACGGGCGACAGCTCACCCAGGTCGGTCAGCAGGAAGGCGTGTTTCTCCGCGATACGGGCGGACGAACGCAGCTACAGGACGGGACGGTGGTCGCAGGCCGTGCCGCCCGTCGGGGCGGGCACCGGCGCGGTGATCCCGTCCCGGGCCACGTCGAGCGGGTGTGCGGGCGAGTCGGGGTCGAGCAGATCGCGCGTCCCCGCTTCGGCGACCCACGGGGCGAGCAGATGCCGGACGCCCTTCGCGTCGCGCGCGACGAGCACGGCCGCGGCGGTCGTCACGTCCGCGTCGTCGGCGCGCGCCAGGACGAGTGTGCCCTCACCGGGTGCGCCGAGCGGCTCGCTGTAGCGCACCACGCGTTCGCCGTCGTGCAGCAAGACCACCGTGGTGCCGTCGACGTCCCCCGCGTAGAGCAGTCGCGGTGCCCGCGGGGGCGGGTCCGTGGGTGCCGGCCGTCGTGTCGTACCGGCCGTGCGAAGGGTGGGCCCATGCGGACAGCGCCCGGGTCAGGAGGTCGTCGTCGTGGGTGCGGTCGCTGCGCGCGGGCCAGGCGGTGAAGTCGATCCGCGCCGTGCGGGTCCAGGCGTCCCCGGTCGTGCGGACCAGGTCCGCGGGGCGGGGAAGTCCCGCGGGCACGTCGTCGCGAGGCCCTGACGGACCGGATTCTGTCCAGGAGAACGCGAGGAGTACGGCCGTGATGACGACGGCCGTCAGCGCGGCCCACAACAGGTGCACGCGGCGTCTGCGGCGCAGCAGGTCGGTGGGGCGCGTCTGCACCGAGCAGGCGTCGAACTCCCGCGATGCGAGCAGGGTGCGCGCCGCCGTCCCCACGGTCTCCTGGAGCCGGGTCGCCGACCGCAGGGCGCTCGCGGGGTCGGCGACACCGGCGGTGCGCGGCAGGGCCTCGATCGACGCGTCGGGCAGCCGGTCCACCTGGCGCAGCACGAACGCGGTGCGCGCCGCGGCCGTGGTACCGGCGACCGCCTGCCCCAGGGCGATCTCGTCGGCGCCGCCCGCGCGGGGAAACAGCCGCAGCCCCCACACCGCGGGCAGCACGGGCAGCAGGGTGCGCGGCGGAGGCAGCCGGCGGGGGCCAGCCGCGGGGCGGCCGGGCGTGTGCCAGGGGGGAGCACACCACGCGCGAGCGCAGCCGGTCCTTCTCGGCGACGGCCGGCCGTGTCCTCCGTGTCTTCGTCCCCCGTGGTGCCGGAACCCGGGGAGCGGACCTTCCGCGGGAACCCGGCAGGGACCGCTTTACCAGGGAATGGGCGAGCAGAACACGCCGGTGCCTGCTCAGTGAGGGGACAGCGTGAGGTACGCCAGGCGTACGAGACCTCCATACTCCTCGACCAGGGCGCTCTCGGCCCGTTCCAGTCCGGCCCGGGTGTGCAGGACGGTCCGCGGGCGTGGGGGGATGGGCATGGAGCAAATGCCCTCCGAAGAAGCTGCCGTGATGGCACGGCGATCCTTCGAACGAGTGACTCTTCGGATGGTCACAGAGGCCGTGGCCCCGGTGGTCGACCGATCACAGCGACGGCGTCACGCCGCCCCCGAGCTCCTGGGACCTGCGGACGAACGTGTCGTGCAGGTCGCCCGCGGCGCGCGGCACGGAGCCGGTCCTGCGGCGCTGGAGCATCAGCCGCACCCGGGTGGTGGAGTCGGTGAGCGGCCGGCAGGTGATGACGCCGCGGCGCGCAGCCGGTCCACCGCGTCCAGCACGTTGATGATGTGCGGCAGCAGTTCCCGGCCCTCGGCGCTCATCCGCGCCCCGGAACGCTTGCGTTCCAGCAGGTCCACGCCCGACTCGCGCTCCAGATTCCGCACGGTCTCACTCAACGCGGGCTGGGAGAGATGGAGTTCCTCGGCGGCGCGGCGAACCGAGCCGAGCCGGGTGACCGCCGCGATGTATTGCAGCTGCTCAATTCCCACCGCGGCGGAATGCGTCTCCCGCGCGGCGCGGTTCAAGGGTTTCCCTGTCATGCCTTCGTGAAATTCGGCGGTCCGGGATGCGAGACCGGCCGATGATTCCTTGACGGCCCGGACCGGGGGCTGCGACGATCGACGGCATGAAGATGCGACTGGACCTCACGCGGCGACGCCATGTCGATCTCGCGCGTGTCTCCAGCTCCTTCTGTCGCCACGAAGCCTGACGGCCCCACGGTAGGGTCCCCTTCGCACAGGCCCGGTCCGACCCGGTGAATTCCTCCCGGCGCACCCCTGTGATCCCCGGGACCGCCGTTTCTCATTCACTCCGCGCATTTCCCACGGAATCGCCGCGCCCGTAATGCGTCATGCCTTCGTTCAGCACACCGGGAGTTCTCCGTGCCCGCCACAGAATCCGTCACGGGCGTCGCCGAACCCGTCCGATTCGCCTATTGGGTCCCGAACGTCAGCGGCGGACCGGTCACCAGCCGCATCGAGCAGCGCACCGACTGGGGGAACGACTACCACCGCGAACTCGCCGTCCCCGCCGAGAACAACGGCTTCGACCACGCGCTCAGCCAGGTCCGCTACAGGGCCAGTTACGGGGCCGAGTTCCAGCACGAGTCGACCAGCTTCAGCCTCGCCCTGCTGCTCGCCACCCAACGCCTCAAGGTGATCGCCGCCGTCCATCCGGGCCTGCGGCACCCGGGCGTGCTCGCCAAGCTCGGCGCCACGGCCGACCACCTGTCGAATTCATCGCCCGCGACACCGAGGCCGAGGCGCGCGAGATCCTCCGGGAGATCGTCGCCCAGGCCGACACCGAGGCCGTCGAGGGCTTCGGCCGGCGCGTACTGCCCCTGGTGCGCGAGCTGGAGGCCCGACTGCCGGACGGCGCGCCCGGTCCGTCCCCGTGCACGTCTGACACGGAACCGGCGCGCGTCACCGGCTCGGCACCCCGCCCCGCACCCGCTCATCACGAACTCCGCTCACGAAAGAGGACCCATGTCCCTCGTCCTGTCCGTCTCCGGCAGCCCCTCCGCCTCCTCCCGCACGGCCGGACTGCTGCGCCACCTGGACGCCCGGCTCGCCGCACAGGGCCACCAGGTGATCCCGCTCGACGTCCGCACGATCCCCGCCGAGGCCCTGCTCGGCGCCGACTTCGGCCACCCCGCCGTCGTCGAGGCGACCGAGCTCTTCGCGCGCGCCGACGGCGTCGTCATCGGCACCCCCGTCTACAAGGCCGCCTACTCGGGCGTCCTCAAGGCACTGCTCGATCTGCTCCCGCAGTACGCCCTCACCGGCAAGACCGTGCTGCCGCTGGTCACCGGGGGCAGCACCGCGCACGTCCTCGCCCTCGACTACGCACTGCGCCCCGTACTGAACTCCATGGGGGCGGCGCACATCGTCCAGGGGTGGTTCACCCTCGACAAGGACATCACCAGGGGCGAGGACGGCAGCATCACCGTGGCACCGGCCACGGCCGAGGCCCTCGCCCAGGTGGTGGACCAGTTCTCGGCCGCCCTGACGGGCAGGCCCGTCCTGGCCGCGGCGAGCTGAACCATGACCGCGAAAGTGATCGCCGACGACGCCGAGGCCCTCGCCGTCGCCACGGCGTTCGCCGAAGAGTTCCGCACCGGAGCCACGGCGAGGGACGCCGAACGCAGGCTGCCACGCGCGGAGTTGGATCGCCTGTCCGGCTCCGGACTGCTCGCCGTCACGGTGCCGGCCGGGCACGGCGGCGCGGACGTACACCAGGAGACCCTCGCGGAGATCTTCCGACGGCTGGCGTCGGCGGACGCCGGCCTCGCCCAGATCCCGCAGCACCACTTCGTGTACGTGAATGTGATCCGCGCTCAGGGCACCGACCGACAGCGGGAGTTCTTCTTCGGGGAGGTCCTGGCCGGGCGCCGCTTCGGCAACGCCCGGTCGGAGGCAGGCACCCGGCACGTGCAGGACATCCGTACCCGCCTCACGTCCCGTCCCGACGGCTCCTCCCTGCTGAGCGGTGTCAAGCACTACTGCACCGGCGCGCTGTTCGCCGACTGGATACCCGTCCTGGCCCGCGCCGAGGACGACAACCTGCACGACCCGGCCCGCTGGAAGCTCCAGCACCTCGGCCGACACGTACTCGACGGCGCCAAGCCGCCCCGCCACGGCCTGCTCTGACGCGCGCCGGGCCCCACGATCGGAGAACCGCCGCCGTGTCCCTCACCTTCCACTGGTTCCTGCCCACCAACGGCGACAGCCGCGACGTCGTCGGCGGCGGCCACGGCACACCCGCCACCGCGTCCGGCCGGGACCGGCCGCCGACGATCGGCTATCTGAGCCAGATCGCCCGTGCTGCCGAGGATCTCGGCTTCGTCGGCGCGCTCACCCCCACCGGCGCCTGGTGCGAGGACGCGTGGCTGACCACCGCGATGGTCAGCCGGGACACCGAGCGACTCAAGTTCCTGGTCGCCTTCCGGCCGGGGTTCGTGTCGCCGACACTCGCCGCGCAGATGGCGTCCACGTTCCAGCGGCAGAGCGGCGGCCGTCTCCTCCTGAACGTGGTCACCGGAGGCGAGAGCCACGAGCAGCGCGCCTACGGCGACTTCCTCGACAAGGACGCCCGGTACCGCCGTACCGGCGAATTCCTGCGGATCGTCCGGGACTTGTGGGACGGCAAGACCGTCGATCTGTCCGGCGAACACCTCCACGTCGAGGACGCGCGGCTGGCCCGGGTGCCCGACCCGGCCCCCGAGGTCTATTTCGGCGGCTCCTCACCCGTCGCCGGTGAGGTGGCCGCCCGGCACGCCGACGTCTACCTCACCTGGGGCGAACCGCCCGCCCAGGTCGCCGAGAAGATCGCGTGGATCCGCGGACTCGCGGCGGACCAGGGGCGTCGCCTCCGGTTCGGCGTCCGGCTGCACGTCATCACCCGCGACACCTCGGAGCAGGCCTGGGCCGAGGCGCGCCGGCTCCTCGACGGATTCGACCCGCGGACGGTGCGTGCGGTGCAGGCCGGACTCGCCCGCAGCGAGTCGGAGGGGCAGCGCCGCATGCTCGCACTGCACGGCGGCAGCGGCGACGGACTGGAGATCCACCCCAACCTGTGGGCCGGGATCGGCCTGGTCCGCGGCGGCGCGGGCACCGCCCTGGTCGGCAGCCACGACGAGGTGGCCGAGCGGATCGGGGAGTACCACGCGCTCGGCATCGACGAGTTCGTGCTCTCCGGCTATCCGCATCTGGAGGAGGCGTACTGGTTCGGCGAGGGCGTCCTGCCGAGGCTGGCCGAACAGGGCCTCTGGCGGCACCCGTTCGCGCCGACGCCCGCGCCCGCGGCACAGGTCCCCTTCACGGGCTGAGCGGCGCCGGCGATCCCAGTGAGCCGAGGTGCGCCCGGCGCACCTCGGCCGTCTGCCCCTGCACCAGCAGGAACATCCCCTCCCGCGCCAGCCGCTGCGCCGGACTGTCCAGACCCATGGCCCGGCCGCCGCCGGCCACCACCGCGGCGGTCGTGGCCGCGCGCATCACGTCGTACGCCCGCGTCTTGGCGGCCAGCCGCTCCTCGATCCGCTCGCCCGGCACCGGATGGTCGGCCAGCCCGTACGCCACCCGCCTGACCTCGTCGAGGCGGGCGCGCAATTCCTGGGCGGTGGCTCGCGCGGCCGGATCGCCGTCCGGGGAGTCGAGCAGGCCGAGCGCCGCTTCGGTGATGCCGAAGACGGCGGGGGAGGCGTTGGTGTTCTTCGGACGGTCACCCTCCGCCCACGTCGCGTAGGGGACCCGGAGGGCGACGGCGTCGTCCGGCAGCAGGAGGCCGTCCAGTTCCAGCGACACCGTCCGGGACGCGGTGAGCGCGGCGAGCCGCATCGGCGGCGAGGGGCGCAGACCGGGCTGCTCGCGGGCTTCGGTGAACGCGAACAGCGCCTCGTCGGCGTCCGTCACACCGGCCAGCAGCATCACGTCGTTGAGTCCCCATCCCGTGTACCAGGGCACCGTGCCGTCGAAGCGCCAGCCGTCGCGCTCCCGTGACACGCGCACGGGGACGCGCGGATGGGCACGCAACTGCGCGTAGGCGACCCCCGACAGCAGCTCACCGCTCGCCAGCGGCCTCAACAGGCGCTCCCGCAGGGGGCGTTCGCACTGAGCGAGTGTCGTGACCGGCGTGTGGTGCTGCGTCTGGACGAACCAGGTCGAGCAGCACGCCCCCGCCAGGATCTCCGCGACCTCCCGTACCACCGCAGCCGGTGCCGCCGCCCCTCCGTACGCCACCGGCGCGCTCAGCCCGAGCAGCCCCGACCGCTTGACGGCCTCGATGCTGTCCGCCGGCACGCCCTCCTGGTCGACGAGCTGCGCCCGGGGCGCCAGCACCTCGGCCGCCAGCCGCCGGGCGGAGGTGACGAGCGGATGGGGTGGGGTGGTCATCGAAGATTTCTCCCGCTTCTTTCCTGGCGCGTGTCGATCCGGCGCTCTCCCGTTCGTGTAGTCAAGGAGAGACCACCGAGGAGGCCACACCATGAAGTACTACCTCTTGAGCGTCATGCAGCCGGTGGGCGAGCCGCCCGCGCCCGAGGCCCTGGAAGAGATCATGCACAACCTGGACGTCTTCCACACGGAGCTGCGTGAGGCCGGTGCCTGGGTGTTCGCCGGCGGCCTGCACGGGCCGGAGACGGCCACCGTGCTGCGCGCCCGGGACGGTGACGTCCTGGTCACCGACGGCCCCTACACCGAGAGCAAGGAGTATCTGGGAGGGATCTGCCTGATCAAGGCACCCGACCTGGACGAGGCGCTCGCCTGGGGCCGTAAGGCGACGCTGGCGACGACGCTGCCCATCGAGGTGCGGCCGTTCACGCACGAGGCCGAGGACGTATGACCGTCTCCACGGCGGGGCGGCGCGCGTGAGCGCCACCGCGGCGGAGATCGAAGCCGTGTTCCGCGCCGAGTACGGCCGCGCGGTCGCCGTCCTCATCCGCTTCCTCGGCGACATCGACCTCGCCGAGGAAGCGGTGCAGGACGCGTTCGCCACGGCCGTGCGCACGTGGCCGGAGACCGGCACACCGGCGAGCCCCGCCGGGTGGATCATCACCACCGCCCGCAACCGCGCCGTCGACCGGCTGCGCCGGGAGTCCACCCGGGACGCGCGGCACGCCGAGGCGGCCCGGCTCTACGCACCCGAGGCACCCGCCGAGGAGGGACCCGTGCGTGACGACCGGCTCCGTCTGATCTTCACCTGCTGTCATCCCGCGCTCGCCACCCCGGCCCAGGTGGCGCTCACCCTGAGACTCCTGGGTGGTCTGACCACCCCGCAGATCGCGCGCGCCTTCCTGGTCCCCGAGCCGACCATGGCGCAGCGGCTGGTCCGGGCGAAGGCGAAGATCCGCGACGCGGGCATCCCGTACCGGGTCCCGCGCGACGCCGACCTCCCGGAGCGCGTCAAGGGAGTGCTCGCCGTCGTCTACCTGATCTACAACGAGGGCTACGGCGGCCGGGAGGACCTCTGCGCGGAGGCCGTCCGCCTGGCGCGGCTGCTCGTCGAGCTCATGCCGGACGAGCCCGAGGCGCTCGGTCTGCTCGCACTGGTCCTGCTCATCGAGGCACGCCGGCCCGCCCGCGCGACAGCGGACGGCGACCTGGTCCTCCTCGCCGACCAGGACCGCTCCCTGTGGGACCGGGGCCTGATCGCCGAGGGTCAGGCCCTGGTACGGCGCTGTCTGCGCCTGAACCGGCCGGGCCCGTACCAGATCCAGGCGGCGGTCAACGCCGTGCACAGCGACGCCCCGACCGCCGATGCCACGGACTGGGGCCAGATCCTCCGCCTCTACGACCAGCTGACGGTCGTCGCGCCCGGCCCGGTGGTCGCCCTCAACCGGGCCGTCGCGGTGGCGGAGACCGACGGCCCGGCGGCGGCCCTCGCGATCGTCGACGCGCTCGACCTGGACGGCTACCACGCCCACCACGCCGTACGGGCCGAGCTGCTGCGCCGGCTGGGCCGCACGGCGGAAGCCGCGCAGGCCTACGAGGCGGCCGTCGCGCTCACCGCGAACGACGCCGAGCGAGCACACCTCGAACGCCGCCGACGGGCCCTGCCGGACGCGTAGCCGGGCCCGCCCTCCACCTGGCGATCACGGCCGGTGACGGAAAGTAGTCCGTCGCCCCCGGAATTTCTCCGCGAGCCGGAAAGGTTGGCCATTACATCCAGATACGGTTGGGTTATACATCCAACCGTCGAGCACGTTCGCGCGGCCGGTCCGCCGGCCCGCGCCCCGACCAGCGAGGCACCGTGAACCAGTCGACCCCCGAACAGCCCGCCGACGTCGTCTCCCGGCTGCGCGCCACCTTCCGCTCCGGCCGCACCAAGCCCGTCGCGTGGCGCACGGACCAGGCGCGCCGACTGCGCGAGATGCTCACCTCGCACGGCGAGGACCTCGCCGCCGCCCTCCGCGAGGACCTCGGCAAGAGCTCCACCGAAGCCTTCCGTACCGAGATCGACTTCACCGTGCGCGAGATCGACCACACCCTCGAACACCTCGACGGCTGGCTGCTGCCGGAATCCGCCCCGGTCCTGGCGCACCTCGGCGCCGACGCCACGGCCTGGACGCAGTACGACCCCCTCGGCGTCGTGCTGGTCATCGCCCCCTGGAACTATCCGCTGCAACTCCTGCTGACCCCGATGCTCGGCGCACTGGCCGCGGGCAACGCCGTGGTCGCCAAGCCCAGCGAACTTGCGCCGGCCACCTCCGCCGCGCTCGCGCGGCTGCTGCCGCGCCACCTCGACACCGACGCGGTCGCCGTCGTCGAGGGCGGCGTCCCCGGGACGACGGCCCTGCTGGCCGAGCGGTTCGACCAGATCTTCTACACCGGCAACGGCACGGTCGGCCGCATCGTCATGCGGGCCGCCGCCGAACACCTCACCCCGGTCGCCCTCGAACTCGGCGGCAAGTCACCGGCGTTCGTCGACCGCGACGCCGACCTCGGCACCGTCGCGGGCCGGTTGGCCCGCGGCAAGTTCCTCAACGCCGGGCAGACCTGCGTCGCGCCCGACTACGTCCTCACCGACCCGGAGACCGCCCGCGCCCTGGAGGCCGAACTCATCCGGGCCACCGAGGCGCTCTTCGGCACCGAGCCGCGGACGTCCGCCGAGTACGGGCGGATCGTCAACGAACGGCACTTCGACCGGCTCACCGCGCTGCTCGGTTCCGGCCGCACCGTCGTCGGCGGCGACAGCGACCGGGAGACCAAGTACATCGCGCCGACCGTGCTCGCCGACGTCGACCCCAAGTCACCCGTGATGCAGGAGGAGATCTTCGGCCCGATCCTCCCGATCGTCACCGTGGCCGACCTCGACGAGGCCATCGGCTTCATCAACGACCGCGACAAACCCCTCGCCCTGTACGTCTTCACCGACTCCGACACCACCCGGCGGCGGATCGCCGCGGAGACCTCGTCCGGAGGCCTCGGCTTCGGGTTGCCCCTCGCCCATCTGACCGTCTCCGACCTGCCGTTCGGCGGAGTCGGGGAGAGCGGCATGGGCAGCTACCACGGCCGCTGGTCCATCGAGACGTTCAGCCACCGCAAGGCGGTGCTGGAGAAGCCGCTCGGCTGAGCCGAGACGACGGCCCGCGCCCGTGAACACCGGCGCGGGCCACGGTACTTCGGGGCCCGTCACAGCACCTCGGTCTCCGCCCGGCCCGCCTCGCCCCACAGCGTGTGGAAGCTGCCGTCGCGGTCGGTGCGCCGGTAGGTGTGGGCGCCGAAGTAGTCCCGCTGCCCCTGGGTGAGGGCGGCGGGGAGGCGGTCGGCGCGCAGCGTGTCGTAGTACGACAGGGCGGCCGAGAACGCCGGCACCGGCACACCCCGGCGCGCGGCCGTCGCGATCACCTCGCGCCAGGGGACCTGTGCATCCTTGATCTCGGCGGCGAAGCCCGCGTCCGAGAGCAGGCTGACCAGAGCGGGGTCGACGGCGTAGGCGGCGCGGATGCGGTCCAGGAAGGCGGCCCGGATGATGCAGCCGCCGCGCCAGATCTTCGCGACCTCGCCGAGGTCGATGTCCCAGCCGTACTCGTCGGCGGCGTCCAGGATCATCTTCCAGCCCTGGTCGTAGGCGATCAGCTTGGACGCGTACAGGGCGTGCTCGACCTGGCTGGTGAAGCGTTCCGCCTCGGTGGCGGACAGCTCCCAGTGGGTGCCGCCGGGCAGGTCCCGGTACGCGGCGCGCAGCCCGGACTGGCTGGAGGCGGCACGGGCGAACGTCGCCTGCGAGATCGCCGTCACCGGGGAGCCCAGGTCGAGCGCGGTCTGCACGGTCCAGCGGCCGGTGCCCTTCTGCCCGGCGGCGTCGACCACGACGTCCACGAACGGCGCGCCGCTCGCGGGGTCCGTGTGCGCCAGTACCTCGGCGGTGATCTCGATCAGATACGAGTCGAGGCGGCCCTTGTTCCAGCGGCGGAAGATCTCCGCGATCTGCGCGGGTGTGTACCCTCCGACGCGCCGGAGCAGGTCGTAGGCCTCGCCGATCAGCTGCATGTCGGCGTACTCGATGCCGTTGTGGACCATCTTCACGAAGTGCCCGGCGCCGTCCGTGCCGATGTGGGTGGCACACGGCTCACCGTCGACCTTGGCGCTGATCGACTCGAACATCGGGCCGAGCGACGCGTACGACTCCGGTGACCCGCCGGGCATGATGCTCGGGCCGTTCAACGCGCCCTCCTCGCCGCCCGAGACGCCCGCCCCCACGAAATGGATGCCACGCTCGCGCAGTGACTGCTCGCGGCGGCGGGTGTCGGCGAAGTGGGCGTTGCCACCGTCGATGATCATGTCGCCCGATTCGAGCAGCGGGGCGAACTCCTCGATGACGGCGTCGGTCGCCGCGCCCGCCTGCACCATGATCATGAGACGGCGCGGGCGTTCCAGCGCGGCCACGAACTCCTCCGCCGTTCCGGCCGCCACGAAGGCGCCCTCGTGCCCGAACTCCTCGATCAGCGCCTTGGTCCGGGCGGGGGTGCGGTTGTGGACGGCGACGGTGTACCCGTGCCGGGCGAAGTTCCGGGCCAGATTGCGGCCCATCACCGCGAGCCCTGTGACACCGATCTGCGCGGTCGCCTTCATGGTGTGCTCCTTGGATCCGGATCTGCGTCCCCGCGTACCTGACGGGCGAGCAGTCGACTGTCGCTCTCCTGGTCAAGTACGGACGGCGGGGGCCGCGGCGTTCAGCGTGAAGGCGTTGTCCGCGCGGTGAGTTCCTACGGCCGCTCCCGCAGCCGCCATCCGTGGTCGACGGGGCCGATGCCGGCACCGAGCGCGAAGCCCGCCGCGATGGCCGACGTGACGTACTCCTTGGCCTGCCGCACGGCGTCGGGCACCGAACGGCCCTCGGCCAGCCCCACCGCGATCGCCGAGGCGAGGGTGCACCCCGTGCCGTGGGTGTGCCGGTTGTCGTGCCGCGGCGCGCGCAGCCAGTGCTCCTGGGTCCCGTCGGTGAGCAGATCGACGGCCTGTCCCGGAAGATGACCGCCCTTCACCAGGGCCCAGCGGGGGCCGAAGTCCAGCAGTCGCCCGGCCGCCCGGCGCATGCCCGCCTCGTCTTCCACGGTCACGCCCGTGAGTTCGGCGACCTCGTCGAGATTGGGCGTCACCACCGTCGCCACCGGCAGCAGACGGCCGCGCACCGCGTCCAGCGCGTCGTCGGCCAGCAGTCGGTCCCCGTGCTTGGAGACGCTCACCGGATCGACGACGACGGGCGCGGGCACGTCCGCCAGCAGTTCGGCCACCGCCGTGACCAGACCGGGCGATGCCAGCATTCCCGTCTTCACGGCCTGTACGCCGATGTCGTCGACGACGCTGCGGTACTGGGCGCGCACCGCCTCCACGGGCAGTTCCCAAGCACCCTGCACACCCACCGAGTTCTGTGCCGTGACCGCGGTGATCACGCTCATGCCGTGCGCGCCGAGCGCCAGCATCGTCTTCAGGTCGGCCTGGATCCCGGCGCCACCGCCGGAGTCGGAACCGGCGATCGTCAGGACCAGAGGTGGCCGGGGCATGGGGGTGCTCCTCTCAGCGGTGCTGCGTGCGGACGGCCTGCGGGGCCGTCAGTGATCGGGAACGGCGCTGCGGCCGCGCGACCGCAGCGGGGCGTACACGGCGAGCGCGACGAGGAACGCCACGTAGTAGGAGAGGTCGGCGCCGTGCAGCGCCTCGGCGACCGGACCCACGTACAGACCGGTGTTCATGAACGGGACGGCCGCGGCGAACGCGGCGACGAACGCCGGCATCGCGGGCCAGGCCGGCCGCGGAAGCGACGCCTCGGCGGTGACGTCGAACGCGGCACCGCCGCGGGCGCGGGCCCGTACGACCCAGTCCACGACGACGATCGCGACGAACCCGGGGATCCAGTAGCCGACGAACAGCAGCACGTTCTGGAAACGCGTGGTGGTGTCGGCCGCGTGCATCCACAGCACCAGCGGGAAGCCGAGCACGGCGGCGAGCGCGGCGGCCACCGGGCGGGGCACACGCACCCCCACGGTCTGCAGGGCCAGCGAACCGCTGTAGTCGTTCATCGCGTTGCTGCACACCGCCGCCAGCGCCACCGCCAGCAGTCCGAACGCGCCGGCGGCCCCGCCGCCCAGCAACTCGTCGACACCCGCGGCGGTCTGGTCCGTGAGCACGGACGCGCCCCACAGTCCGAGGGCCTGCACGGCCACGAACGACACCACGAGACCCAGCAGCGTGCACCAGAACATGCGCGGGCGGGAGGTGCCCCGCGGCAGATACCGGCTGAAGTCCGTCGCGTACGGCGCCCAGGACAGGGCGAGGCTCAGCGCGATGGTGCTGGTCAGCACGAACGCGCCCGCACGGTCGGCGCCCGCCGCCGCACCCGCCGAGGCCGGGTGGACGCCGTCCAGCATCCGCCAGGCGATGGCCGCGAACGAGACGGCGAGCACGAAGGTCATGACGATCTGGAGGCGGTGGATCGCCTCGTACCCCAGGACACCCAGGGCGCCCTGCGCGGCCATCATGACCAGCACTCCGACCCAGAACGGCCAGCCGCACAGCCGGGCCAGCGCGTCCCCGCCGAACAGCCCGATCAGCGCGTCCCAGGCCACCGACGACACCCACTGCAGGATGCCGGGCAGCGCCACGGCGCGGCCGAAGGCCAGCCGGGCCAGGGGGAGTTGGCCGGTGCCGGTGAGGCCGCCCCAGGTGCTCAGATAGGCGGTGGGCAGGGCGCCGAGCACGGTGCCCAGGACGACCGCGGCGAGCGCGGTGCCGAAGTCCAGGCCGAGCGCGACGCCGATGGTCCCGGTGAACACACCCGTCATGGTCAGATTGGGGGCGAACCACACCGTGAACAGCCGTCCGGCCCCGCCGTACCGGTTCCCCTCCGGGACCGGCTCGATTCCGTGTCCCTCGACCCTCAGGTCACCGGGAGCGGCCGGCATCCTGCCGTCGAAGACGGCCGGCCGGCCGTCGGCGGGCACCCCGCCGGAAACATGCGCCAATGGCATGAAGACATCCCTCCGCCAGTACGAACTGGTTCAGGTTCGACGGGTGTGATCTCAGCCCTCGATCGGGGCACCCCGTGTCCGGTACGACGCACACCCTAACGGACGTCGTGACCGGCGGGTGAGCCCAGGTGTTAGCCCGTATGTCCGACGCGGGGGCGACGCCGCACACGTCCCGGCGGACACTGGGGGCAACCGTATGGCGGGCCGGCCCGCAGCCCTGTCATCCCCGGACGCGCTGAGGAGTCACGGCATGCCGCTTCTTCACTCGGGCGACCTGGGCATCCACTACCAGGTCGTGGGGGAGGGCGACCCGCTCGTCCTGGTCCACGGCTCCTGGAACGACCACATGTCGTGGCGCCCGGTCATCGACGCCGACGCCCGGGCGTCGTTCCGGGTGATCACCTACGACCGGCGGGGCCACGGCCGCAGCGAGGCGGCACCGGGTCAGGGCACCCGGCGGGAGGACGAGGACGACCTCGCGGCCGTGATCGAGCAGGTGGCGGGGGCGTCCGCGCACGTGGCGGGGAACTCCTTCGGGGCCTCGATCACGCTGGGCCTGGCCACACGCAGCCCCGGGCTGTTCCGGAGCGTCACGGCCCACGAACCCCCGCTCTTCGCGATCGTCGCCGACGACGAGGACGCCATGGCAGAGCTCGGCCCGACGCGGGCCTCGATCGACGCGACCCTCGACCACCTGCGCAACGGCGAGTACGAGCAGGCCGCTTGGCTGTTCGTGGAGGAGGTCGCCCTCGGGCCGGGCATGTGGGACCGGCTGCCGGCCGAGGTGCGTGAGACGTTCGTGCACAACGCGCCCACGTGGCTGGACGAACAGTCCGACCCCGGCTGGGCGGTCCTGGATCTCGACGGCCTCGCCCGCTGCCCCGTACCGCTGCTGCTGAGCCGGGGTTCCGAGAGCCCGGCGTGGACGGCGAAGGTCCTCGACCGGCTGGCGGCGGCCGTGCCACAGGCGCGGTACCAGGTCCTCGAAGGGGCGGGGCACATCCCCCACATCACCCACCCGGAGCAGTACGTCGAGGCGCTCACCCGCTTCATCTCCCGGCCGCCGGCCCCGGGCGGACGGACGGAAGGAGGCAGCACGCCGTGACCGTGATCTCCCTGAAGTCCGCGCGGCTGCGCGACGGACTCACCCTTCCGTACGCCGAGGCCGGGTATCCCGGGGGCACGCCGGTCGTCTTCGTCCACGGGCTGGCCGACTCCTGGTGGTCCTTCGAGCCGCTGCTGCGGCGTCTGCCGGCGTCCCTGTACGGCTACGCGCCCACCCAGCGCGGGCACGGCGACGCCGACCGCCCTGCCACCGGGTACGCGCCCGAGGACTTCGCCGCCGACCTGGTGGCCTTCCTCGACGCCGCGGACATCCCGCGCGCCGTCCTCGTCGGCGCCGCCGCCGGCGGCGTGCCGGCCCGGATCGTCGCGGGCAGCCACCCCGACCGGATCTCCGGACTGGTGCTGCTCGGCGTGCCGGCGACGCTCGCGGACAAGCCGGCGGTCGACGCGATGCGGGAGAGCGTGCGGGAGCTGTCGGATCCCGTGCCACGTGATGTCGTCGAGGCCTTCATGGTCGCCGCCGTGGGGGATCGCCCGGTCGCCCGGGGACTCGTCGAGACCATGGTCGAGGAAAACCTCAAAGTTCCCGCGCACGTCTGGCAGGAGACCCTGGACGGTCTGCTGCAGGCCGATCTCCGCGCCACCCTCGCGGGCATCCTGGTGCCCACTCTCGTGATCTGGGGAGAGCAGGACGGCATCGCGCCCCGCGAGGACCAGCAGACCATCCTCGACGCCATCCACGGATCACGCCTGCTCGCCTACGAGGGGACGGGCCATGCCGTCCACTGGGAACAGCCAGAGCGCGTGGTCGCCGACATCGCCGCCTTCGTCGCGGGCATCGAACACCCCGGTACCTCCGCGACGCCGTGAGGATCCGCGGTCCCGGCATCCCGCGGACGCGGATGTGCCCGCCCCGGCAGGGCGGGCACACGCACGGGCGCAAGGGGACGAGACAGCAAGAGCTACGAAGTCTGACCGTCCGTCACATCCGTGATCCGCCAACGCTGGTTGGCGCCGGAGTTCGGCGTCCACATCGTGACCGCCGACCCTTCGGCGGTGGCCTGGCCGCCCACCTCCAGCAGCCCGCCGGTGGCCGCGTTCACCAGCGTCCACGTGCCGTCGCCGGTGGTCGACATGATCCACTGCGTGGCCCTGTCGCGCGGACCGCTGTCCGCCTCCACCACCGGGGCTCCGTCCCGCACGGCCAGCCGCTTGCCCCCGACCGCGTCGGCGAACACGTACCGCTGCCGGCTGCCGGTGTCACCGGTGACCTGGAGCAGCCGCCACCGCTGTCCCGCGTCGCCCGGCCCCGTGGCCGCGGACCTGATGACGAGCCTGGTGCCGTCGTCCGCGACGGTCAGGTCCTTGCCGCTCTGCACGCCCGTCAGCTCGTAGGCGTGGCCCTCGCGCAGCAGAGCCGCGTCCTCGGCCACCCCGGACACGCCCTTGACGAGGAAGGACGTCACCGACTGGGCGGGCACGGTGAAGGTCGCCTGCCGCCCGGTGACCCGGACCGGCGTCCCGCGGACCAGCTTGCCCCCGGAGCTCGTCACGACGGGAGTGATCGCCGCGTCGCCCGCGACGTGACCGAATCCGGACAGGTCGATCGTCACCGTACGGGAGTCGGTGGAGCTGTTGACGTGGACGACGGTCGCCGCGTTGCCGCTCCTGGACACGGCGGCGGCGCTGGACCTGTCGTCGGTCTTGACGAGCCGGTCGCCCGGCTTGATGTAGTGGGTGAAGTTGCGGGCCGTGTCGAACTTGGTGTTCGTGCGGACCGGGCACGTCTCCAGGGTGTCGGCCGAGGTGCAGCTGAACGGGACTTGGATACTGCCCCAGTTGCCGCCCTTGGCCGACTCCCCGCCCGGCTTCATGTTGTCGTAGTCCTCGACGGGCTGCCAGAACACCCAGGCGCGCGGCTCGAGTTCGCGCAGGTCGTCGACCATCTGCTGGGCCAGCCCGAGACCGGGCCGCATGTCCGTGAAGCTCTGTCCGTCGCCCCAGTCGCCCTCGACCTCGCTCATCCACAGGGGCTTGTCCGCCGCCTTGGCCAGGTCGCGGACACTGGTACGCCCGCCCGTGCCGTAGGTGTGCACGTTCATCCGGCCGACGAGCGAGCGGACGTCCTGCGGGTAGGTGTTCCAGTTCTGCGTGAACAGGCCCGGGTTGGTCTCGTCCATCGCCGAGATCTTCGTGCCCGTTTTCGCGGCCTTCAGGGCCGGGGCCAGTGCCCGGATCACCTTCTGCTGGAGCTCCGGCCCGATGTGGGCGCCTTCCTGACGGCCGCCGACCGGTTTGCCGTCCGCGCCCAGTCGTGTGCTCCAGTAACCGGTGTTGGGCTCGTTGAACGGGTCGACGGTGTCGACCTTGATGTGGTGCGCCTTCTCCAGTCGTGCGGTCGCCCCCGCCAGGTAGGCGGCGAAGTCGTCGACGGACTCCTCCTTGAGCTGGTCCGCGTCGGCGTCGAACCCGCCCGAGACGTAGCCGCTCCTGGTCATGAACCAGGGCGGGGAGTTGCTGAACGTCTCCCAGTGGTCGATGTCCTTCTTGATCCGGTCCACCCACCAGCGCTGTGTGGCGTCGGCGTTCGGCTTCCAGTCGGCCGCGTCGTCGGCGCTCCACCAGTCGGTGTCCGTGCGGGTGGTGCCCTCCGGTGCCTTCCACCAGCCGTCGACGGCTTCGCCTGCACGCAGGTAGTCCTGGACGTCGGGGGCGTTGCCGCCGCCTATGTTGTAGCGGGCGATGTTGAGCGCGAGGCCGTCGTCGTCGAAGAGCAGCTTCGCCAGCTTCTCGCGGATCTCCGGCGGGTAGTCGCCGGTGGCGTTGGCGAACCAGACCAGGCTGGTGCCCCAGCCCTCGAAGCTCTGCTCCTTGTAGGAGGGGTCGGGCCGGACGGTGACGGCCGCCTGGGCCACCGCGGGGGTCTCCGCCTGTGTCGGCGGTGCGGTGAGCAGGGCTGCCCCGGTGGCCAGGGCGGTGACGGAGATGGTTCCCAGAAGCCGTCTTGTGCGGGTACGGCGTGCCAATGTGTGCTCCCAACTCGTCGATCGACGTTTCGGTGCACCGCCGTGGCCCTCGCGGGGCACGGCGGAACGACCCCCGGACGGGCGCCTGACCGTCCGGGGGTGTCAGGGGAGGGCGACCGCGCGACGGACCCAGGGAGCTTCGTTCGGATCAGCTCGGGTCCGCAGCGCCCGGGACGGCGCCTCGCCGCGTCGTCGGACCACCCGAGTACGCCCCGTACGCGGGTGATCCTCCGCCTTGCGCTGCACCGCACCGGACGCCGCGGCCCGATCCGATCCGAACGAAACCCCCTGGTCGTCAGGTCGCCGGCTGCCGCAGCACGGCGGCGCCCCTGGGGGACAGGACGAGCGCTCCGTCACCCTCGACGCCGCCGGTCAGCGGTTCTCCGGTGAGCCCGGTCACCGGCACCGGCTCGTCGGTGCGGTTGACGAGGAAGAGGTAGCGGTTGCCGGCGTCGCGGCGCACGGCCAGCTCGACCTTGCCCCGTGCGCCGTCGGGCAGTTCACTGCCGACCCCGGCGTGGGCGAGCAGCGTCGGCAGCAGGCCGGTGAGGCCGTCCGGGCCGAGCCTGGTGGAGACGTACGAGGCCGAACCCCGGCCCAGCGTGCGGCGGGTGACGGCGGGGCGGTCGGCGGAGGGGCCGGTGAGGTACCGCGCCAGTACCTCCACCTCGGGGTCGACCACCGAGATCCGGTCGGTCCACAGGGTGCCCGTCGTGACGGGCCCCGAGGCCCCGTCCGGGGTGCCGTCGCCCAGCCGGACGTCGGCCGTGCCGCCGTCGAGCAGCGGCCCGAACTCCTCGACGCGGATGCCCAGCAGCTCGCGCAGGGCGCCCGGATAACCGCCGAGCCACACATGGTCGTTCTCGTCCACGACTCCGGAGAAGTACGTGGTGACCAGGTGGCCGCCGTTCTCGGTGTACCGGGTGAGCTGCTTGGCGAGCGCCGCGGGGACCACGTGCAGCACCGGGGCGATCAGGACCTGGTACGTGTCGAGGTCGGCGCGCGGGGTGACGACGTCCGCCCGGACGCCGAGCGCGAGCAGGGCGGAGTACCAGTCGAGGGCCTCCCGCCGGTAGTCGAGCAGCGAGGTGGGGTGCGAGTCCTGCTCGCTCGCCCACCACGACTCCCAGTCGAAGACGATCCCGACCCGGGCCGGCTCCCGCGTGGTCCCGGCGACCGGGGCGAGCTCCCGCAGGGTACGGCCGAGCCCGGTCACCGCACGGAACACGTCGCTGTCGGGCCCTGCGTGCGGCACCATCGCCGAGTGGTACTTCTCGGCGCCCGCGGCCGACTGGCGCCACTGGAAGAAGCAGACCGCGTCGGCGCCGTGCGCGACGTGCAGGAGCGAGTCGCGGGCGAGCTCGCCGGGGCGCTTGGCCACGTTGACGGGCTGCCAGTTGACGGCGCTCGTGGAGTGTTCCATCAGGAACCACGGGCGTCCGCCGGAGATGCCGCTGACGAGGTTGGCGGAGAAGGACAGTTCGTCCCGGTCCTGCGGATCGGGCACCACGTAGTGGTCGTTGGAGACGAAGTCGATCTCGTCGGCCCAGTCGGCGTAGTTCATGCCCTTGGTGCCGCCCATGACCATGAAGTTCGTGGTCACGGGGACGTCCGGGGTGATCTCCCGCAGCACGTCCCGCTCCGCGCGCAGGTAGTCCTTCAATGCGTCGGACGAGAACCGCTTGAAGTCCAGCTGCTGCGTGGGGTTGGGGTGGGAGGCGGCCAGCCGGGGCGGCAGGATCTGCTCCCAGTCGCTGTACCGCTGCGACCAGAACGCCGTGCCCCAGGCGTGGTTGAGCCCGTCGAGGGTGCTGTAGCGGACGCGCAGCCAGTCGCGGAAGGCGCGGGCGGCGTCGTCCGAGAAGTCGTAGACGTTGTGGCAGCCCAGCTCGTTGGAGACGTGCCAGGCCACCAGCGCGGGGTGGTGCGCGTACCGCTCGGCCATCTTCCGCACCAGGCGCAGCGCGTGTTCGCGGAAGACGGGTGAGGTGGGCCGCCAGTGCTGCCGCGCGCCCGGCCACACCGTCTCACCGGACGCGGTCACCGGGAGGATCTCCGGGTGCGCCGCGGTGAGCCAGGGCGGCGGGGACGCCGTGGCGGTGGCCAGGTCGACGCCTATGCCGCCCGCGTGCAGCAGGTCCATCACCTCGTCCAGCCAGGCGAAGTCCCACTCGTCCTCCGCCGGCTGGATGCGTGCCCAGGAGAAGATCCCCACGGAGACGATGTTGACGCCGGCCTCCTGCATCAGCCGGATGTCGTCCTGCCACACCTCGCGCGGCCACTGCTCGGGGTTGTAGTCGGCGCCGTACGCGAGACGCGGGGTGGGGTCACCGTCCGGCCCATGGGGGTGCTGGGACAGGAGGGTGGAGATCATGGTGGTCCTTCCGGTGTTCCGCACGGTGCGGCACGGGGTGCGTGGCCGCGTCCGACCGGTAGCGCCCACGGGGGACGCTTCCGGTCGGTCGCTTCCGGGCCGGCTACTTCTGAACGGTGAAGCCCTGCTCGTTTCCGTACTTGACGGAGGCGTCCTGCCAGCTCTGCAGACCGGCGGTCAGCTTGGTGCCGGAGACGTAGGCCTTGCCGACGGTGTCGTTGAAGATCGAGTTGGCGTAGACCTGGTAGGGCAGGTACGACCAGTCCGCGGCGACGTTCGCGGCCGAGTCGGCGAAGACCTTGTTGGCCTTCTGCCCGCCGAAGTACGGGAATTCGGTGTTCTGGAACGAGCTGGACTGGAGGTCCGCGGTGGTCGCGGGGAAGGCGCCCGCGGACAGGCGGGTCTGCACACCCTTGCCGGCGTTCGCGTACTCGACGAAGGCGTAGGCGAGTTCCTTGTTCTTGCCCAGCGCGGGCAGCGCGAGCGAGCTTCCGCCGTTCTCCGCGCTGGCCTTGTCGCCGGCGGTCCAGGCGGGCAGCGGCGCCGCGCGCCAGTCGCCGGAGGCGGCCTTCACGCCGGAGACGAAGTTGGCGGGCATCCAGGCACCGGTGGCCAGGGTGGCGATGGTGCCGTCACCCAGCCCCTTGTACCAGTCGTCGCTCCAGCCGGTGATCGGCGCGAGCAGCTTCTCGTCGATGAGCTTCTGCCAGACCTCGGTGTACTTCTTGGCGCCCGCGTCCGAGAAGTCGATCTTCACGGTGGTGCCGTCGACCTTGTAGGGCCGCGAACCGGCCTGCCACAGCAGGCTCGTGGTCTCGCCCGCGTCGCCGGTGTCGTTGGCGATGTACGCCTTGGGGTCGGCCTTGTGCAGGTCGCGGGCGGCCGTCAGGTACTCGTCCCAGGTGGTCGGCACCTTGATCTTGTACTTGTCGAAGACCTTCTTGTTGTAGAACAGCGCCATCGGCCCGGAGTCCATGGGCAGGGCGTAGATGTTGTCGGTCCCGGCCTTCACGGCGTTCAGCGGGCCGGGCGAGTACTTGTCCGCGAGCTTGTCCGCCCCGTACGGGTTCAGGTCGTCGAGCCCCTTGGTCAGCGCGTACTGGCCCAGCGCGTAGTACTCGATCTGCGCGACGTCGGGGACGCCCTTCTTCGCGGAGATCGCGTTCTGCAGAGCCTTGTACTGGTCGTTGCCGGTGCCCGCGTTGACGAGCTTGACGTGGACGGCGGGGTGTTCCTTCTCGAAGTCGGCGACGACCTGCTTCAGCGTGGGCTCCCAGGCCCAGACCGTGAGGTTGCCGCCCTTCTTCAGGGCCGCGTCGATGTCCTTCGCGGACACCGCCTTCTGCGCGGCGTCGCCGTCGTCGGAGCCGCCGCAGGCGGTCGCGCCCAGGGCGAGGGCGGAGACCAGGGCGAGGCCGCGCAGCAGGCGGCGGGGGTTCATGTGCATGGAGGTGCTTCCACTTCGTCGTGGCCGAAACCGTGCCTGATGAGGGTTGAGGAACTGTGGGGGAGTCGGAGGGGGAGCGGGTGCGCCGTGGCGCGGAGGCGCGAGCCGGGGCGCGGGCCTACTCCTTGACGCTTCCGGCGGCGAGTCCGGACTGCCAGTACTTCTGGAGCAGGAGGAAGGCGGCGATCAGCGGCAGGATGGTGATCAGCGAGCCGGTGATGACCAGGTGGAACACGGGTTGTCCGCCGGCGGTGGCGGCCTGGGCGTTCCAGCTGTTCAGGCCCAGGGTCAGCGGGTACCAGTCGGGGTCCTTGAGCATGATCAGCGGCAGGAAGTAGTTGTTCCAGGTGGCGACCATCGTGAACAGCGAGACGGTCACGATGCCGGGTGCGAGCAGGGGCAGAACGACC
Organism: Streptomyces sp. NPDC025784; assembly: GCF_055558435.1. Lineage (NCBI taxonomy): Bacteria > Bacillati > Actinomycetota > Actinomycetes > Kitasatosporales > Streptomycetaceae > Streptomyces > Streptomyces sp. NPDC025784. The sequence goes on along the minus strand of NZ_JBVHMN010000015.1, from coordinate 100,591 downwards.
TGGAAGAAGGTGCGCACTTCACCCGCGCCGTCGATGCGGGCGGCCTCCAGCAGTTCGCCGGGGACGGCCTCGGTCGCGAAGACCCACATCAGATACAGACCGAACGGCGAGATGAGGGACGGAATGATCACGGCCCAGGGAGTGTCGGTCAGTCCCATCTTGCTGAACATCAGGAAGGTGGGTACGGCCAGCGCGGTGCCGGGTACCGCGACGGCGCCGATGACGACGGCGAAGACGGCGCGCTTGCCGGGGAAGGCGAACTTCGCGAGGGCGTAACCGCCGAGGACGGCCAGCAGGGTGGCACCGCCCGCGCCGGCCACCACGTACAGGACGGTGTTCAGCAGCCAGCGGGAGAAGACACCGTCGTTGTAGGTGAACGTCTCCTTGATGTTGTCCCAGAGGGCGAAGTCGCCGTTGAACCACAGTCCGAACGAACTGGCCAGCCCCTCCTGGGTCTTGGTGGCGCTGATGACGAGCCAGACCAGCGGCACCAGGGAGTACAGCAGGACAAGTCCGGTCAGTGCGGTGAGGAGCATGCTGCGCCGGGGGCGGCCGGGGCTGTGCCGGCGTGCGGCGCGCAGCCGGGGCACCGGGGTGGCGGTACCGGCCGGCGCAGGAGCGGTCCGGGAGACGGTGCTGACGGGGTTGCTCATCGCTTCACGCTCCCTTGCGCATGCCGCGCAGCTGGACGACGTAGGCGATGACCATGGTGATCAGGCCCATGACGATGGCGACCGTGGCGGAGTAGTTGTGTTGCTGGCCCGAGAAGGACAGCGAGTAGGTGTAGTAGTTCGGGGTGTAGTCGGTGGTGATGGCGTTGGGCGCCAGCTTCTGGAGGATGCTCGGCTCGTTGAAGAGCTGGAAGGTGCCGATGATCGAGAAGATCGTCGCGATCACCAGGGCGCCGCGGATGGCCGGGAGCTTGATGGCGGTGATCACGCGTATCTGCCCGGCGCCGTCGATCTGTGCGGCCTCGTAGAGGGAGTGCGGGATGACGCGGAGTGCCGAGTAGAAGATCAGCATGTTGTAGCCGACGAACTCCCAGGTCACGATGTTGCCGATGGACGCCAGGATCAGGTCGGGCCCCAGTGGGTTGGGCAGCGAGACACCGAGGGCGTCGTTGATGTCGCTCACCAGGCCGAACCGGGTGCCGTACATGAAGCCCCACATGAGCGTCGCGACCACGGCGGGCACCGCGTAGGGCAGGAAGATCGAGATCCGGAAGAAGTCCCGGCCGTAGAGCCGTCCGCTGTCCAGGGCCAGGGCGACGAGCAGCGCGATGCCCAGCATGATCGGCACCTGGACCAGCAGGAACAGTGAAACGCGGGCGAGTGAGGACCAGAACTGATCGTCCTGAAGGGCCTGTTGGTAGTTGTCCAGCCCCACGAAGGTGGTGCCGCCGATGAGCTGGTCGCGGAAGAGGCTGAGGTAGATCGAATACGCGATGGGTGCCAGGAAGACGAAGGCGAAGACCACCGCGAAGGGGCCGATGAATCCCCACCCCGTCCAGGAGCGGCGGTCCCGTCTCGCCGGTGGCCGGGTCGGCGGCCGTGTCGCGGCCGGTGGCTGAAGCGTCGTCATGTCGTTCCTCGCTCGTCCATCTCGGAACCGGCGCCGGGCGCCGTCGCGATGTTTACGCAAACATCGATGCCGCGAGTTCGCTCCGGGCTGTTATGTTTACGTAAACATCTGATGGCGGCATGTCTACACTGCCCCCATCTCGGTGGTCAAGGGTCACCTGATGAATCTGAGACTCGCGCGGTAGGGGAGACGGGTGGACACAGCGGACGGTGCCTCGACGAGCGAGGACCGGGCACGAACGCTCACCGGGCGGCGGGGCCGACGCCGCGCGCAGACCGCGTCGATGGCGGACGTCGCCCGCCTGGCAGGCGTCTCGTCCCAGACGGTGTCACGCGTGTCCAACGGCTACGCGGGCGTCAACGAGGAGACGCGACGGCAGGTGCTCGCCGCGATGAAGGAACTGGGCTACCGGCCCAACAGCGCGGCCCGCGCCCTCAAGCGCGGTGAGTTCCGGACCATCGGCGTCATCACCTTCAACCTCTCCACGACGGGCAACATGCGCACCCTGGAGGCGATCGCCACGTCCGCGGCACAGGAGGGGTACGCCGTCACGCTGCTCCCCGTCGCGGTCCCGACCCAGGACGAGGTGCGCGGAGCGTTCTCCCGGCTCGGCGAGCTCGCCGTGGACGCGGTCATCGTCATCATGGAGGTCCATCTCCTCGACACCGCGACGATCTCCCTGCCGCCGCACGTCCAGGTCGTCGTGGCCGACTCCGACGCCGGTGACCGGTACACCGTGGTGGACACCGACCAGGTCGGAGGAGCGCGCTCCGCGGTCCGTCATCTGCTGGACCTCGGCCACCGCACGGTCTGGCACCTGGCCGGTCCCGAGGAGTCGTTCGCGGCCCAGCGCCGAGCCGACGCCTGGCGCGCCGAACTCGCCGGGGCGGGCCGGACCGTGCCCCCCGTGGTGCGCGGCGACTGGTCGGCGGAGTCCGGCTACCGTGCCGGGCTGCACCTCGCCGACCGGCCGGAATGCACTGCGGTCTTCGCAGCCAACGACCAGATGGCACTGGGCCTGCTCCGGGCCCTGCACGAGCGGGGCCGGAGGATCCCCGAGGACGTCAGCGTCATCGGCTTCGACGACATCCCCGAGGCGGGCTCCTTCCTGCCTCCCCTGACCACGGTGCACCAGGACTTCGCCGAGATCGGACGGCTGTGCGTCGAGGGAGTGCTCCGGAGGATGCGGCAGGAGGGGGTGGAGCACGGCACCACGCTGGTGCCCACGCAACTGGTGGTGCGCGACAGCACGGGGCGGCCGGCTGCTGAGCCGGAGGGTCGGTAGCGCCGGGGCCGTCCGGCCAGGTCGTGAGGGGGTGCCGTCCGGTGCGGGGTGGTCTTCAGAGCGTGTCCCATGTGGCTGCGATCCACGTGTGACGTCGGGGTTGTCCCGTCCCGCTGACGTTCTCCCCGGCACGCCCGGTCTCGGTGGTTCGGCTATCCCGGCACCCCGGTACCGAGGGCGGCCGCTTGTTACTCTTTCCGATCATGCGAGCCCTCTTCCCAGGATCCTTCGACCCGGTCACTCAAGGGCACCAGGACGTACTCCGGCGCGCTGCCCGCCTGTTCGACGAGGTCGTCGTGTGCGTGATGTCCAATGCGAACAAGACCGGCCGCTTCTCCATCCCGGAACGGCTGGACCGGCTCCGCGCGGCAGCAACTGACTTGAGCAACGTCACGGTCGACTCCCACACCGGCGGTCTGCTGGTCGACTACTGCGGCCGAGTCGGAATCGACGTCGTCATTCGCGGAGTCCGCGGCGTTCCCGACCTGGACCACGAGATGCCGATGGCCCGCATGAACCACGAACTGGCCGGAGTCGAGACGTTCTTCATCGCTGCGGACCCCGCCCTGGCCCACGTCTCCTCCACCCTCGTCACCACCATGAGCCAACAGCACCGCGTCCCTGATCGATGACGTGCGTGAGGCTCCTCCGGAAGGGGGGGCGGCAACCAGGGTTCCTATTCGATTGATCGACCCGGTGCCGTGAGGTAGTCATGCCGGATGATGAAAGGCGAAAAGGTCGGGCTCAGGGCCCGGCGCGAAGCGGACGTGCCTGTGCTGCACACGGGGCTCCACGAGGACGTGGCCGTCCGCTCGCAGAGCGACACCCGGCCCTGGCAGCCGATCGGGCAGGACTCGGGAGCCTCCCCCTTCGCGGTGTCCGAACCGTCGGAGAAGGTCGCGCCGTTCTCCGTGGTCGCCCTCGACTCGCAGGAACTGGTCGGCGCGGCCATGCTGTGGTCCATCGACAGCCACAACAGGACCGCGCACCTGGGCATTTCCGTCCTGCCCGCCTTCCGAGGGCGGGGACTGGGCTCGGACATCGTCCGGGTGCTGTGCGAGTACGGCTTCGCGGTGCGCGGAATGCAGCGCCTGCAGTTGGAGACCCTGGCGGACAACGCGCCGATGATCGCGGCCGCGCGGAGGTGCGGCTTCACGATCGAGGGCACGCTGCGGCGTTCGGCCTGGGTGTACGGCGGGTTCAAGGACGTGCTGGTCCTCGGACTGCTCGTCGACGAGTGGACCGCCTGACCGCTTGCGCGTGAGTGGCCGAACAGGGCGCGGCGACGACGGACGAGTACGCCGGCCGGCAGCGCCCTTCCGTCGGATCGTCAGGGCGACCGGCTTCGTCCTGGCGGGCCGCCGGATCGAAGCCGGACCAGGAACAGGGGAGTTCGTATGCCGCTGGAGGAACTCCGTCACGTGCTGGTGCACGCCCGGGGCGAGCCCTCTCCGTTGTACGAGCCGTACGAGGGAGGAGCGCCCGAGGACGTGGAGACGTTCACCCGCGGCATCGCGCTGGACGCGCCCGGGCTCGGTCTGCCGGACGACCTGGCCGGTCGGCTGCGCTCGTGGTCGCTGGCCCGCCCGCCGGAGGGTTTCGTCTCCCGCCCGGCCCTGCGCAAGCATGTCGGACTCGGTCTGGCGGTCACCCGGCGGCTGGCCGGGCATCTCGGGCCGTCATGGGCCGTTCGCTACCGGGACGAGCGCCACAGCACGTCCAAGTGGGTGTGCTGGGGCTGCGACCGGCTGCACTGGGAGCGCGACAGCCATGGCACGCCACCGCATCCGGTGGACGTCACCGTGGAAGGCGAGTTCGGTTTCGGCCCGCTGCGCGCCGACGGGTTCGGGGACTTCGCCCCCGACGACCCGGCTGCCGCCCTGCACCTGTCCGACGGGCTCGTCGCGGCCCTGAACACGTGGGCCGCCGGCATCGACACCACGATGAACCTGTACGTCCGGGACCTGGAGGACGGCAAGTACGACGCCGACTTCGATCGGCTGTTCCGAGAGGGGAAGGACCTGGCGCGACAGGTCGCGTACGAGCTCGGCCCCACGAGGAAGGTCACCTACAGGGGCCTGGCCAACGGCGGCCTGGCTGCCATGACCGCGGTCACCTGGCAGGGCGACCGGGAACTCTAGAGGGCGTCGTTCGGCTCAGCTCGGATCACGCCGTGCCGGGCGTCGCGGACCCGGGCTGATCCGAACGACACCTCCTGGACGCCGGTCGAGCGCTGTGCCCGGCGTGTTGAGAACTGCTCGCGCGGGCGCGCGGCGCGGTGCGCACTAGCATGCTGCACGGAGACGGATCCTCTCGTGGGATGCCGGCTTCACCCACAGACGGCCTCCTGCGACAGCAGGGGGCCGTCGTGCGTGGGGGCTCGCCGGGAGGGGCGGACAGGGCCTGGCGGTCTCGGGACCTCACGCATGATCATGGGTGCATGAGCGACGATCCCGCACGCTGGACCCGGGCCACCGTCTACCCCGACATGTGGACCGACCCGGACGACGACCCGCGCGACAGCGAAGGACCCGGACCGGAGGGCGAGCTCGCCACACTCCAGGACTACCTGACGAACTACCGCCTGACCCTGCGGATGAAGTGCGAGGGCCTGGACGCGGAGCAACTGGCCCGCCGGTCCGTTCCGCCCTCGACGATGTCGCTGCTCGGACTGCTCCGCCACCTCGCCGAGGTGGAACGGGACTGGCGGAACTGGATCAGCGACGGTGACCCGCTGCCGAAGCTGTACGGCGAGCGTGACGCGGACTTCGACGGCGCCGTCGCCGAGCAGGCCGTGGTCGACGCCGCCTACGCCGACCTGGAGCGCGAACAGGCCGCGACCGACGCCGCGTTGGCCGAGCACCCGGATCTGGGTGAGCGTCTGGGCAAGGACGGGATCGCGGTGCGGGAGCTGATGGTCCACAGAGTCGAGGAGTACGCCCGTCACTGCGGGCACGCCGACCTGTTGCGGGAGTGCGTCGACGGAAGGGTCGGCCAGTGACATGAGCCGGAGCCGGGCTCCCCGGCCCGGGTCGCCGGCGGGGCGGCCGTGCGGGCCGGATGTCCGTCGGTCCCGCCGTGCATGACGGCATGTGTCAAACTGCCCCGATGACCTCAGAGATGATCACCGCGGACGCCGCGGGAACGTGGAAGCTGGGCGAACTCGGCGTCAATCGGATCGGTTTCGGGGCCATGCGGCTGACGGGCAGCGCCGCGTTCCACCACGGAACGCCGAGCGACCGGGGGCGTTCGATCGCCGTGCTGCGGCGAGCCGTCGAGCTGGGCGTCAATCACATCGACACGGCCGCTTTCTACTTCTCGTCGCTGCGGTCCGCGAACGAGTTGATCAACAGCGCGCTGGCGCCGTACGCGGACGACCTGGTGATCGCCACCAAGGTCGGCCCGTACCGCGACTATGCGGGGGACTGGGGCACCTCGGCCAGGCCCGACGAACTGCGCGCCCATGTGGAGGAGAACCTGCGCCAGCTCGGCCGCGACCACCTCGACCTGGTGTATCTGCGGCGCATGCGGCAGGACTCGATCGCCGAGCACTTCGGGGCGCTGGCCGAGCTGCGCGAGGCGGGCCTGGTCCGGAACCTGGGTGTCTCCGACGTCGAGGTCAGGCACCTGGAGGAGGCTCGGGCGATCGCGCCGGTGGTGTCCGTGCAGAACGAGTTCGGGCTCGGCACCCCGGATCCGCAGGCCGACGCCGTCCTGCGCGCCTGCGGCGAACTGGGCATCGCGTTCGTGCCGTTCTTCGCCATCGCCGGGCAGGGCGGTGCCATGGGCCCGGGGGAGGCCGACGAGCCCGAGGTGACCGCCGTCGCGGAGGCACACGGCGTGACGCCGGCCCAGGTCCGCCTGGCGTGGACGCTCCGGCAGGGCCCGCACGTGCTCGCCATCCCCGGCACCGGCAACCCGGACCACCTCGCACAGAACGTGGCGGCCGGCGCGCTGCGCCTCACCGACGAGCAGACGGCCCGCCTCGACGCGGTCCGCGCCGGGGCCGGTGCCACCGCAGGGCTCTGAGTGAGACCGAGGGCCCCTGCCGGCCGTGACAGGGGCCCTCGCCCGTCAGCCCGCGTACGCGCTCAGCGGGTAGTGGTCGGAGAGGTTCGTGTACGTGTAGTCGGTGCCCCAACTGGACACCGTCCACGGCGCGCAGGACTCCTTGACCACCTCGTTCCGCCAGGCCGCGGGGCGCGCGTGGCCGGCCCGGTGCAGGACGTGGTCGAGGTCCTCACGCGGGTCCGTCGGGTAACGGTCGTGCGCGATGGAGTTCTCCTGCGTGTCGAAGGAGTACGGGTGCCCGGTGCGCGCGTCCGCTCCCACCAGGTCCGCGTCGGCGAGCATGGAGGCGTACTCCGCGGTGCGGGAGTCGACGTTCATGTCACCTGCGACCAGGACCTGTTCGTCCGCGGGGATGTTCTTGGCGTCCAGGAACGTGTCGATCGCCTTGAACTGGCGGCTGCGCGTGGCCGCGGCCTCACCCGCGCCGCAGCCCGGGTCCGTCGACTGCGCATGGGTTCCGACGACGTGCACCTTCGCGCCGTTCACGTTCAGCACCACATAGGCGAAGCCCTTGTTGGACCACCAGTCCGCGCCGCAGGCGTCCTTGTAGACGTACTGCTCCTTGTGCACGATCGGCCACTTGCTCAGTACGGTCACCCCGCCGTCCTCCGGGGTGATCGACGAGTACGCCCCGCCCGTCGCGTCCCAGCCGCTCCTGCTCCGCCCGACGACCGGCGTCTGGTACGGGTAACCGCCCGCCGCGGCGCTCTTGAGCGCGTCGGAGGCGCCGTTGTCGAACGCCTCCTGCAGCACGACGACGTCGTTGCCGCGGAAGAACGAGGTCTTCGGGATCTCCGCGGCGCGGTGGTCCTGGCCCCAGTTCGGGTACAGGGACTTGCTCATGAGGAAGACGTTGTACGTCAGAACCCGCATCGCGGGTGTCGGCGCGGCGTCGGCCGAGGGGGCGGAGGCCGACGCGGGCGCGGTTCCGGCGAGGCCCGCGGCGGTGAGCGCCAGGGCGAGGGCGGCTGCGCCCCGGGTGCGGCGCGCTGAGGAGAGCGGCACTGGATCTCCCTGTGGGTGAGGGGGGTTGAGTGGCGCCGCACATCAAATCACCGGGAATTACCGTCAGGTAACTACCGTGCGGGAAAATGATGTCCGCAAGAAGTACCTCCCGTGCGACGAGAAGTGCCTCCCTACGAGGCCGAGTGCCTCCCGTGCGACGCCAAGTGCCGTCCCTGGCGGGCGCGCTGGTGCCGCGTTCAGCCCAGCTGCTCCCGGAGGAAGGCCAGCGTGCTCTGCCACGCGGACGCCGCGGACGCGGGGTCGTACGCCTCCGGGCGTCCGTCGTTGAAGAAGGCGTGGCCGGCGGGGTAGAGGCGGATCTCCGGTGTGATGCCCGACTGCCGCTCGATCGCCTCGACCAGCCGCTCGCGGCTCTCCTTCGTGATGCTCGTGTCCTGTTCGCCGTAGTGCCCCAGGATCTGGGCCTTCAGACGGGAGAAGTCGGGCAGCTCGCCCTGGACCACTCCGTAGAAGGGCACCGCGGCGGCGACGCGAGGGTCTGCCGCGGCCTGCTCGATGACGAAGCCGCCGCCCATGCAGAAGCCGACCGAGGCCACCGACTCCGAGGTGACCTCGGGCAGTGCCAGCAGATGGCCGACGGCGCCGGAGAGCAGCTCGACGCCGCGCGCCACGGGCAGTTCACGCATCATCCGCAGGGCCTCGCCGCTGTCGTGGGCGACGTTGCCGCCGTACAGGTCCGGGGCGAGGGCCACGAAGCCCTCCGCCGCGAGCCGGTCGGCGACGTTCGCGATGTGATCGGTCAGGCCCCACCACTCCTGGATGACGATCACTCCCGGGCCCGATCCCGACGGGGGCAGCGCGAGATAGCCGTGCGCGGTGCCTCCGGCGCTCGGGAAGGTCACGTTCTGACGGGCCGGGGCGCCCGTCGACTTCGGCAGCTCGGACATCGTCCACTCCTGTGGGGCAGAGTCGGAACGGGGACCCGCTGGGGGAGGCGGGCCCTTGGCGATCTTCGCGATCGATCTCCACCATGCCATGTGCGCGCCCGGCATCCTCGCCCGCCTCGCACCACCCGGTCCGCCGCCACCTTCTGGAGCAGGCCGTACGCGAGGACCGGGAGCAGGACGTGCGGCCGGTCCGGCAGTGCCGTCGCGACCGGCACGGCGCCGGCACCGCTGTTGGTCATGCCGCGGGCCAGAGTGACGGAGGCGCCGACAGCCGCGTCCGCGCCCACGGCCCGGCCGAGGTGGCTACGGAGCAGATGGGGGGCGGACTTCCCGCTCGGTGCGCGATGCACGGCGGCGCTCTCCCGTCGCCGGGCCGGGGCGAGGAGAGGGCGCCGAGATCGCGGAGTGGGCACGGGGTGCGAACCGTGCGAGGCCATAGGTGCAGAGGCCGAGCCAGCAGGTGGCGAACAGCCAGCCGCCCAGGACGTCCGAGAACCAGTGGACGCCCAGATAGACCCGGGACAGCCCGACCAGAACGGCCCAGCAGCCGATGGCCAGGGCGATCGGCAGACGGCCGCGCGGAGCCCTGGCGAGCACGGCGAGCGCGAGCAGTCCGGCGGCGACGGCCGACGTGGTGGTGTGGCCCGAGGGGAAGGACCAGCCCGAGGCGTGGGTGGCCCAGTCGGCGGCCGCGGGGCGGGGGCGGGCGACGAGCGACATCACCCCGTACCGGACCGCCTGCGCGGCGGCCAGGCAGAAGAGGCAGGCGGTGACGGCGGTGAGCCGCTGCCGTGCCGTCCGGGCCACCACGAGGCCCGCCAGGGCGGCCAGGACGTAGGGAACGACTCCGGTGCCCGTGTCCGTGACGCCGCGTGCCAGGGTGAGCGCCACGTCCGGACGGTGCCCCACCGACCACGCGGTCAGGTCCTCGTCGCCGAACAGCGCGGTCCCGCCGCGGCCGGCGACGACCAGTGTCAGCAACACGAACGCGACCGCGCTGCCCAGCGCCGTCGAACCGGCGAGCTCCGTGGTGTCCTCGCGCTTCACGACAGCGACCGGAGACTGCCGGCGGCGCGTGACGACGGCGCGCACCGGGCTGCTGACGACGCCACGCACCGGGCCGCTGCGGACATCGGGACCCCTTCCACCACGCTTCCACCACGGGTGCGCGGGACACCGCGCACCCGATGACTACAATTCTGTAGACGGTCTACAGAACGGTAGACGATCGGCGCGACGCGTGCGTTCCCGGGGCGGCCCGGCAGATTCCGCCGTCTGTGCGGACCCGCTCGGTTCCGCCACGTACGCGACCGCTCGAATCCGGCGGCTCCGCGGCTCGCGGATCTCCGTGACGCACGCCGCCTCCGCTGGTCGCCCGACCGTCCAGCAGGATGCCGTACTCTACGTGTTACGTATAACCCTGGAGGGGCTCCGATGAGACGCATCGCCCTGGTCACCCTCGTCGTCGACGACTACGACGAGGCGATCCGCCACTACACCCAAGCCCTCGGCTTCCGGTTGGCCGAGGACACGCCGCGGCCCGACGGCTCACGCTGGGTCGTCGTCGTACCGGGCGCCGGGCGTGACGGCAGCGGGCTGCTGCTGGCCAGGGCCAAGGACGACGCGCAGCGCGGCCGGGTCGGCGACCAGACCGGCGGGCGCGTGGGCTTCTTCCTGCACACCGACGACTTCGCCCGCGACCACGAGCGGATGCGGGCGGCCGGCGTGATCTTCCTGGAGGAGCCGCGGCACGAGCCGTACGGCTCGGTCGTGGTCTTCCAGGACCTGTACGGAAACCGCTGGGACCTGCTCCAGCCGGCCCCCGCCCCCTGAGCGGCCCGCCACCCCCTCCGCGCGGCCCGGCGGCGCACCCGCCCGGCCCGCCCCCGACGTCCCACCCGCCGAGCCCCGAGTGTCACCGGAGCTCCGCCGAGCCTGCCGAGAACCCCGAGGAAAGACACGCATGACCGCGCCCCGCATCGACATCGACGCCATCCGCCGCCTCCCCAAGGCCGTGCTGCACGACCACCTCGACGGCGGTCTGCGCCCCGCCACCCTGGTGGAGCTCGCCGGGACGGTCGGCCACACCCTGCCGACCACCGACCCGCAGGCACTGGCCGACTGGTACTACGAGGCCGCCAACTCCGGTGACCTGGTGCGCTACATAGCGACCTTCGAGCACACGCTCGCCGTCATGCAGAGCCGCGAGGGACTGCTGCGCACCGCCGAGGAGTACGTCCTCGACCTGGCCGAGGACGGCGTCGTCTACGGCGAGGTCCGCTACGCGCCCGAGCTGATGGTGAACGGCGGGCTGACCCTGCCCGAGGTCGTCGAGACCGTGCAGGAGGGCCTGGCCGCCGGCATGGCCAAGGCCGCCGCCGCGGGTACCCCCGTGCGCGTCGGCACCCTGCTCTGCGGCATGCGGATGTTCGACCGCACCCGCGAGATCGCCGATCTCGCGGTCGCCTTCCGTGACGCCGGCGTCGTCGGCTTCGACATCGCCGGCGCCGAGGACGGCTTCCCGCCCGCCGACCACCTGGCCGCCTTCGAGCACCTGCGCGGCGAGAGCGTCCCGTTCACCATCCACGCCGGTGAGGCCCACGGTCTGCCGAGCATCCACCAGGCCCTCCAGGTGTGCGGCGCCCAGCGCATCGGGCACGGCGTGCGGATCACCGAGGACATCGTGGACGGCAAGCTCGGCCGGCTCGCCGGCTGGGTGCGCGACCGTCGCATCGCCCTGGAGATGTGCCCCACGTCCAACCTCCAGACGGGTGCGGCCACCTCGATCGCCGAGCACCCCATCACCGCACTGCGCGACCTCGGCTTCCGGGTCACCCTCAACACCGACAACCGCCTCGTCTCCGGCACGACGATGACCCGCGAGATGTCGCTGCTGGTCGAGGAGGCGGGCTGGACCGTGGAGGACCTGCGCACCGTGACGGTCAACGCGGTCAAGAGCGCGTTCATCCCGTTCGACGAGCGCAACGCCCTCCTGCACGACGTGGTGCTGCCCGGCTACGCGGCCGCGCTCTGAGGAACCCCGGGGCCGTGCTCCGCCGCCAAGCCCCCTAGCCGGCGCCGAGCAGCCCCCGTACGTAGGCGGCCTGGCCGACGTGCTGCAGATCGTCGGCCAGGACGCTCACCAGCCGGACGCCGAAGGTGACCGCCGGGGTCCAGCGCTCGTCCACGACGCGCTCCAGGTCCTTGGCGGTCACCTCGCGCAGGACTCCGAGGGTCTGCTCGTGGACGGCGTCGTAGTACCCCGTCAGCAGGTCGCCCGAATCCACGCGGACCTTGGCCACCTGCTGCGAGCTGTGCCCGTACCCCGTGTCGTGGCGGGGCAGTCCGAGCCCGAAGCGCTTCTCCCAGTCCTGCGCGAGCCACACCTGCTCGAGGCCGGCCGCGTCGGCGACGTGGTCGTCCTGGACGCGGGTGAGGTGCCAGACCAGCCACGCGACGGAGTTCGCGTCGGCGGAGGGACGGGCGCCGAGATCCTCGGGGGAGAGCCCCCCGACGGCGGCATGGACTTCTTCCTGGATGCGGCTGAACGCGTCGATGAGGACGTCCTTTGCATGCATGCGTCCACCATCGCGCATCACCGCTGCTCACGCGTCCGCAATCCAGCTCCCGTGGAAGCCGAGCGGCACCCGTCCCGGCAGGTGGATGCGGGCGAGCGGCTCGCCGGTGAAGTCCTGGGCGGCGAGGACGACCAGGTCCGCGGCGCCGCGGTCGGGGTTGTGCACGTAGGCGAGCGCGTATCCGTCGTCCTCGGCCCTCGCCCCCTGCCCGGGGACGAACACCGCCTCCCCGGCGGCGGCGCCTCGCGGCAGACGATGGACCTGGGTGGTGCCGCGGAACAGGTCGTGCTTGATGAGAGCGTCGCCGAAGGCGCGATCGGGCGGATCGCCGTCGGCGGTGAGGTACGCGAGCGTCAGGTCGGCGGCCGCGGCCGTGTACGCGTACCGGTGCCGCCGTGACACCAGGGCCTCGTTGACGCGCGGGAACTCCTGCGGGCGGTCGTCGAGCGTCCTCGTGCGCACACGCCCGCGGGCCAGGTCCACCGTCCAGCGTTCGACCGACGAGGTGCCCGCCCCGTAGGGGCCGCCCGACCCGCGGCCCGCCACCTGGAAGGGCGCGGGATAGGTCGTCATGTCGACCACCACGGTGGAACCCTCGTCGTAGGCGTTCACCGTGTGCGAGAAGTACACCGGATCCACCTCGAACCAGCGGACCCCCGGCCCGCCCGCGCGCGGCAGCAGTCCGACGCGCATCGGATGCCCCGTGTTCCAGACGTACGGCACCGGGTCGCCGCGTTCCGCGCCCGCGGGGTCGAAGGTGATGGGCAGGTCGAAGACCACGACGTACTTCTCGGTGAGGGCGAAGTCGTGCATCATCGGCGCGCCGGCCACCGGGATCCGCGTGGTGCGGACGACGCGGCCGGTGTGGTCGACCACCTGGTGGCGGACGTGGTCCCAGGCCGGGTAGTAGGCGATCGCGTGCAGTTCCCCGGCCGTCGCGTCGAACTTGGTGTGCGCGGCGAAGGCTCCCTTCAGGGTGCCGCGGAAGTCGTACGTGCCCACAGTGCCGAGCTCGTGGTCGAGTTCGTACGGCAGCGGTCCGCTCTCCTGGAGCGCCAGGACGCGTCCCCTGTGCCCGATCACATGGGTGTTGCACGGAAAGTCGTCCGGGGGCACGGGGCCCGGGTAGGACTCGCCGAGCTTGCGTGCCACGGTGGACGACCGGATCCACCGGTTGCGGTACCACTCGGCGCGGCCGTCCCGCAGCCGTACGCCGTGGACCATGCCCTCGCCGAGCATCCAGTGATGGGCCCTCGGGTCCTCGAGTCCCAGCACGTTGGGCCCGTTGCGCAGGAAGCGGCCGTTCAGTTCGCGGGGGATCCGCCCCGTGACCGGCAGGTCGAAGGCGGTCAGTTCCTCGGTGACGGGCTTGAACGCCCCCTCCAGGAAAGGAAAGCGGCGTGCCTCCCGCGTCCCGGCAGGCGGGGGAGGCGTGGTGGCCGCCGTCGTCCGGAGGCCGCCCGCCGTGCCGGCCAGTCCGGCCGCCGCCGTGACGGCCGCCCCCCGCAGCACCGTGCGTCGTGTGTGATCCCTCACGCGCGTGCTCCCGACTCGTGTTCCCGTGCGGACGTCCACGAGTCTGCGGCGGTGGAGCGGCGATGCCAGGAGTGCCAGAACCCCTCTCGGGGTGGTGTCAGACCCCCTCTTCGGCGGTCTCCAGGAGCGCCATCAACGCGCGCGCCGCCGGACTGGTCGCCTCCGGCGGCGGAAGCATGGCGACGGTCTCGTACGACGTCTCACGTGCCCCCTTGAACGGGAGGGAGACGAGATCGCCCGCCTCGCGCTTCAGGCCGAAGTGCCGCGGCACGACGGCGATGCCGAGACCTTCGTGGACCAGCTCCAGCAGGCTGTGCACGTCGTTGACCTCCAGCGCCACGGTCCGCCGTACGTCCGCCGCGGCGAAGGCCGCGTCCGTGGTGCGACGCGGTCCCCAGTCGTGGTGGAAGTCGACGAACGCCTCCCCGCCCAGCTCCTCGGGCGTGACCACCGCGGCACCCGCGAGGCGGTGTGCCGGATGGCAGAGCACGGTCATCGGCTCACCGGTCAGCGGGACCGAACGCAGCTGGTCGGTGTCCGCCCGGGTCCGCACCCCGAAGGCCAGGTCGAGCCCACCCGCCGCGACCTCCTCGGCCAGTGCTTCCGCGCCAGCCTGCCGCAGCCGGATCTCCACGTCGGGGTGACGCCTGCGGAACCGGGCGAGCAGCCGGGCCACCTGGACCCCGGCGATGCACTGTTCGGTGCCGAGCGAGAGAGTGCCGCGCAGCACGCCCTGCACGGCGGCCACCGCGTCCTGGGCCGACCGGACCTGCGCGAGGATCCGCTCCGCCTCGCCCAGCAGGGCCCGGCCGGCCTCGGTGAGCGTCACGCGGCGGGTGGTGCGCACGAACAGCGCGGCCTGAAGCTCCCGCTCCAGGGCGCGGATCGACGACGACAGCCCCGACTGCGACACCATGAGCCGTTCGGCGGCCCGGGTGAAGTGCTGGTCCTCGGCGACGGCGACGAAATGCTGAAGGTGGCGCAGTTCCATGACGTGGAAGCCTAGCCGCCGATTGAGAGCCCTCGTCGCTCAATGCCATCCGATTCTCCCGTTGGACCGCTGCCGCGGGCGCGGGCGAGAGTGGAGACCTGACTTCCCGGCCTTCCAGGAGTACGCGTTGTACACCGCACACCCCGACCGTTACGCGGACATGCCCTACCGGCGCACCGGACGCAGCGGCCTGAAGCTCCCCGCGCTGTCGCTCGGCCTGTGGCACAACTTCGGCCCCGACCGGCCCGTGGAGACGCAGCGGGCGATCCTCCGCCGCGCCTTCGACCTCGGTGTCACCCATTTCGACCTCGCGAACAACTACGGGCCGCCGCCCGGCGCGGCCGAGTCGGCCCTCGGCGACGCGCTGAAGGCCGACTTCGCGCCCTACCGCGACGAGCTGGTCGTCTCGACCAAGGCCGGGTATCTGATGTGGCCCGGACCCTACGGCGAATGGGGCTCCCGCAAGTACCTGCTGTCGTCACTGGACCAGAGCCTGGTCCGGATGGGCCTCGACCACGTCGACATCTTCTACTCGCACCGCTTCGACCCGGAGACTCCGCTGGAGGAGACGATGGGCGCCCTGCACTCCGCCGTGCAGCAGGGCAAGGCGCTGTACGTCGGCGTCTCCAACTACTCGGCGGAGCAGACCCGTGAGGCCGCCCGCATCCTGGGCGAGCTGGGCACCCCGCTGCTCATCCACCAGCCCCGCTACTCCATGCTCGACCGCCGCCCGGAGGCGGAGGGGCTCCTGGACACGCTGGACGAGCTCCAGGTCGGTTCCATCGCCTACTCGCCGCTGGAGCAGGGTCTGCTCACCGGCCGCTACCTCGACGGCATCCCGGAGGGGTCCCGCGCCGCGAGCGACAGCCCGTTCCTGAGCGCCGAGACGGTCACCGAGGACCTGGTACG
The DNA here is from genome assembly GCF_055558435.1 of Streptomyces sp. NPDC025784. Classification (NCBI taxonomy): domain Bacteria; kingdom Bacillati; phylum Actinomycetota; class Actinomycetes; order Kitasatosporales; family Streptomycetaceae; genus Streptomyces; species Streptomyces sp. NPDC025784. Next base: position 84,727 of record NZ_JBVHMN010000015.1, on the reverse strand, counting down.
CAAGCTGCGGGCCCTCGACGAGATCGCCAAGCAGCGCGGTCAGTCCCTCGCCCAGACCGCGCTGGCGTGGGTGCTGCGCGGCGGTCGCGTGACGTCCGCGCTGATCGGCGCGAGCAGCCCGCAGCAGCTCGAGGACAGCGTCGCGGCCATCGGGAACCTCGACTTCGACGCGGACGAGCTCGCCCGCATCGACGCGATCATCGAGCCGTGACACGGACCGGCCGGGCGCCCCGGTGCCCGGCCGGGAACCTCATCGCCGTGCCCCGAGGGGCGACGGCTCCTGCGACCGCAGAGTGCGGCATGTGGGACGCGAGTGCATTTGTGCGACCGGAGCAGCGGGCCAACACTGGATGAGCATCGGAAATCGACACAGATGGCGGGCGGCACACGGCCGAGGTGCCGTCGCCGGACAGGTGGCCCCCCGTGACGATCTCGCCCTTCGGGTCGAACGACCCGTTCTCCGATCTCTTCAACCGCTTCTTCGGCATGAGCCCGGCGACGTCCCCGCCGGCGATGCAGCGCGTCCCCATCGGGCGCCTGCTCAGCGACTCCGCGCACGAGCTGTTGGCCGCGGCAGGCGCCCGCGCGGCCGAGGACGGCTCGGACCTCGACACCGTGCACCTGCTGTGGGCCGCCACCCAGGTGCCCGCCGCGCGCCAGGCACTGGAACAGGCCGGCGTGGACATCGACCAGCTGGAGCGGGACCTGCGGGACACGCTGCCCTCCGGCCCGGGCACCGGTGAGCCCGCGCTCACGCCGGCGGCGAAGCGCGCCCTGCTCGCGGCGCACGCGCGGTCCCAGGCGGCCGGAGCCTCCTACATAGGCCCGGAACACATCCTTGCCGCACTCCTGTCCGAACCGGGTTCCGGCGCGGGCCAGGCGATGCGGGCCGAGGGGGCCGCGCCCGGCGGGGGCCGCGCGGCGTCGGCCGGAGGGCACGGAGACACACCCACCCTCGACGAATACGGGCGGGATCTCACCGAGGAGGCGCGCGGCGGCAAGCTCGACCCCGTCGTCGGGCGCTCCGAGGAGATCGAGCAGACCGTCGAGGTCCTCTCCCGCAGGACCAAGAACAATCCCGTCCTGATCGGCGATCCGGGCGTCGGGAAGACCGCCATCGTCGAGGGCCTCGCCCAGCGCATCGTCGCCGGTGAGGTGCCCAAGGCGCTGCGCGACCGCCGGGTGGTCGGACTCGACCTCTCCGGGCTCGTCGCCGGGGCCAAGTACCGGGGCGAGTTCGAGGAACGGCTGAAGAAGGTGATCGACGAGGTCACCGACGCCGAGAAGAACGTCATCCTGTTCATCGACGAACTCCACACGGTCGTCGGCGCGGGAGCCGGCGGCGAGGGCGCCATGGACGCAGGCAACATCCTCAAGCCCGCACTGGCCCGCGGAGAACTGAGTGTCGTCGGTGCCACCACGATCGACGAGTACCGCAGGTACATCGAGAAGGACGCCGCACTCGAACGCCGGTTCCAGCCGGTCATGGTCCCCGAGCCCAGCGTCGAGGAGACCATCGAGATCCTGCGCGGGCTGCGCGACTCCTACGAGGCACATCACCAGGTCCGCTTCACGGACGAGGCGCTGGACGCCGCCGCGGCGCTCTCCGACCGCTACATCAGCGACCGCTTCCTGCCCGACAAGGCCATCGACCTGATGGACCAGGCGGGCGCGCGGGTGAGTCTGCGCAGCGTCGACGACTCCACCGAGACCGTCGACATGGAGGCCCGGCTCACCCGGCTGCGCCGCGAGAAGGACGAGGCCGTCAGCACCGAGGACTTCGAGCGTGCCGGCGAACTCAAGGTGCAGATCAGCGAGTTGGAGGAAGAGCTCGCCGGTGTGGGCGAGGGCCGGACCCCCGCGCCCAGCGTCACCGCGGACGACATCGCCGAAGTGCTCTCCGTGCGCACCGGCATCCCGGTCTCGCAGTTGACCGAGACCGAGCGCGACCGGCTGATGAAACTCGAGGACGTCCTGCACGAGCGGATCATCGGCCAGGACCAGGCGGTCACCGCCGTCGCCCAGGCGGTGCGCCGCGGCCGGGCCGGCATGGGGGACCCGAACCGGCCGACCGGCAGCTTCCTCTTCCTCGGCCCTACCGGCGTCGGCAAGACCGAACTCGCCAAGGCGCTCGCGGAACTCCTCTTCGGCGACCCCGAGCGCATGATCCGCTTCGACATGAGCGAGTTCCAGGAGAAGCACACGGTCTCCCGGCTCGTCGGCTCCCCGCCCGGATACGTCGGGTACGAGGAGGCCGGACAGCTCACCGAGGCGGTGCGCCGCAAGCCGTACAGCGTGGTGCTCTTCGACGAGGTCGAGAAGGCGCACCGCGACGTCTTCAACCTGCTCCTCCAGGTCCTCGACGACGGACGCCTGACCGACGCGCAAGGACGCACGGTCGACTTCCGCAACACCGTCGTCATCATGACCAGCAACATCGCCTCGAAGCACATCCTCGACCACCAGGGCGACCTCGACGAGATCAAGGACGATCTGATGGCCGAACTCCAGGCGCACTTCCGCCCGGAGTTCCTCAACCGGATCGACGAGATCATCGTCTTCCATGCCCTGACCCGCTCCGACCTGGTGCGGATCGTCGACCTCCTGCTGGAGCACAGCCGGCGTCGGCTGCGGGCCCAGAAGATCGACCTGGAGGTCACCGAGGCCGCGAAGGAATGGCTGGCCGACCGGGGCTACCAACCGGAGTTCGGCGCCCGGCCGCTGCGTCGCACCATTCAGACCGAACTCGACAACCGGCTGTCCACCATGCTGCTCGACGGCACGCTCGACCCGGGCGACACGGTGCTCGCCGACGTCAAGGACGACAAGCTGTCGCTGAGCCTGAAGGAGCGGGCCGCCGGGGAGGGCGCGGGGGAAGCCGCAACGCCGTCGGAGGTGGAGCCGCAGCCTCAGGAGTGAGACAGGACCGGGAGCTCGGCCGGCGGTGGACGCCGGCCGAGCTCACCCCCGTGGCCCTGCCCGCGGCTCCGCGCACGCCCCAGGTCCCGGGCTAGCCCGGGACGCGGTCCAGGAACCCGTACACGCTCCGGATACGGTCCTCGCCGTCCAGGATGATGACGTCGGACCCGGCGACGGGCGCCGAGCCGTCCGACTCGTCGACCAGTTCCCAGCCGAAACGCGCGGTGTCGTGATGGCCGTCGACACCGCCCAGCAGCCGGAAGGAGAACCCGGGGAACTGCTCGTGCGCCGCGGCGATCACCGAAGCGATCTGATCGTGGCCGCGCACGTCGGCCAGCGGGTCGGTGTAAGTGCCGTCGGCGGCCCAGGCGGCGGCGACCGACTTCGTCAGCGCGTCCTGCCCGCTCGCGTTCCAGGCCTCGAAGTAGCGGGCGACGGCGGTCTCGTAGCGGTCGGTGTTCGCGGACATGGTGAATCAGCCTCCATCGAGGTCGTCACTGCTGGTCAGAGTCCGAATCCCGGGCTGTCGCGCCCCGTTGGGATGCGGTACGACCACCATGCCGGGCGCGGCCCGCGGGCGTCGATTACCCCTCGGGTAATGCCCGGGCTCCGCCGTGCCGCCACGGGAATTCACCGCCCGCACGGACGGGCGGGACGGCCGAAGGGCGCGCTGCCCGGCCCCGTGTGGAGATTTCGGCCAACCGCGGCAGTGAATATGCCAAGAGACTGGCTGGAATGGCATGGTGACAGAGGGTCAGGAGTGGCGATACTCGATACCAGGGCAATTCAGCCACGCTCTGTGAGCACCACCGCCCGATCAGCACCATCGTGCACAGCAGACGAGCCGCGGGGAAAGAGAGGCCCGGCCGGCAGCGAGCGACGCCAATGGGGGAACGATCGTGCACGACGAATTCCTGTGCCACGTCACCGCGTACGGAATATGCGGTGGTCGGCGTGTCGGCGTACCCCTCGGGGCCTATCGCGCGCCGACTCTGGCACTGGCCCTGTGGTGGATGCGCGACCGCGCCGCGTGGATGGCGGAGCGGCTCGACCCGCAGCCCGAGGACCCCGCATTCCCGCCGAACTCGATCGCGCCGGTGCCGGACACCGTTCCGGACGTGCCGAGCATGCTGCGCGCCTGGTGCGGGGACACCGCCCAACAGGAGCTGGTCGCGCAGGAATTGGCCGCGGGAAAGCTCGTCCGGGTCGCCACCAGTGACGACACCACCGAGTACGAGCTGCTCGCGGAGTCCGTCGACGCGCTGCGGATGCAGCGGACCGCCGCGGTGCTGGGAATCTCCGCCGCCTGAGCGCCCCGCCCCCGCGGTGCGACGGCGCCCGCGTCCGGCGGGCCGAGAGACCCTGCCGATCAGGCGCACATGTGGGCGAATCGTTAGAATTTTGGCATGCGAGAGCGGCCGGTCATGCCCACTGCGCCGGAACTCGTCCTCGAGACCGAGACCGGCTCCACGGTGATGAGCCCGAGCCGCGACTACCGCGTGGGGCGCGACCCCCTGAGCGATGTCGTCCTCGAGGACGAGCGGGTCTCGTGGCACCACGCGGTGATCCGCCCGGAGGCCGACCACTGGACGCTGGAGGACGAGCACAGCACGAACGGCACGTACGCCGACGGCCGACGCATCCACGAGTGGGGCGTCGGCCCCGGCAGTGTCATCCGCTTCGGCAACCCCGCGGACGGCCCCCGCGTGGTTCTCGTGGACCGCCCGCCCCCCGCCTCCGAGCGCCCCTCGGGCGTCTCCGCGCCGGGCGCCACCGGCACGTTCCGGCGGCCGAGCGCCGTCCGGCCGCTGCCCACCCGCACCGTCCGCATAGGCCGCGACGCGTCCAACGACCTGGTCATCGAGGACCTGATCGTCTCCCGGGAGCACGCGGAGCTGCGGGCCCACGCGGACGGCACGTACGAGATCGTCGACCTCGACAGCCACAACGGCACGTTCCTCAACGGCCGGCCCGTGGACCGTGCCGCGGTCACACCGGGTGACATCGTCGGCATCGGCCACGCCGCCTACTGTCTGGTGGGCGACGAGCTCCAGGAGTACGTCGACACCGGCGAGATCTCGCTCGACGTCCAGGACCTCACCGTCGACACCGACCGCGGACGCAAGCGGCTCCTGGACGAGGTGTCCTTCCCCGTCGGCGCGAAAAGCCTGCTGGCCGTCGTCGGCCCGAGCGGCTCGGGGAAGTCCACTCTCCTCAACGCCCTGACCGGGCAGCGCCCCGCCGACGAAGGCACCGTCCTGTACGACGGCCGCGACCTCTACCGCGACTACGCCGAGCTGCGCCAGCGCATCGGACTGGTCCCGCAGGACGACATCCTGCACACCCAGCTGACCGTGCGCAGGGCCCTCGGCTACGCCGCCCAGCTGCGCTTCCCGCAGGACACCGCGAAGGCCGAGCGCCGGGCGCGGGTCGACGAGGTGATCCGCGAGCTGGGCCTCGAACAGCGCGTCGACCAGTCCATCCACAGCCTGTCGGGCGGCCAGCGCAAACGGGTCAGCGTGGCCCTGGAACTACTGACCAAGCCGTCCCTGCTCTTCCTCGACGAGCCGACGTCGGGCCTCGACCCCGGCATGGACCGCTCGGTGATGCACATGCTGCGGGGCCTCGCCGACGACGGCCACACGGTCATCGTGGTCACCCACAGTGTGCTCAGCCTCGACGTCTGCGACCGGCTGCTCGTGCTCGCCCCCGGCGGCAGGGTCGCCTACTACGGGCCGCCGGAGGACACCCTCGCCTTCTTCGGCTACCGGCAGTGGCCGGAGGCCTTCGAGGCCTTCGAACGGGACCACGGCCGGAACTGGGCGGAGGAGTACCGGGAGTCGCCCTTCCACCGCCAGTACATCGAGAACGCCAGCAGACAGCCCCATCTGGCACGCGGTGCGACGGGTCCCGTCGCGCCGCCCCACAAGCCGCAGAGCTGGATCGTCCAGCTCGTCACACTCGTCCGCCGCTACGCCCGGGCCCTCAGCAGCGACCGCACCTTCCTCGCCGTCATGATCGTGCTGCCGTTCGTCATGGGCGTGATGGCCCGCGCCCTGGCAGGCAGCCGGCTGACCCAGGAGACGGCGATGAACGCGCTGCTCATCCTCTGCGTCGGCGGAGTCCTGACCGGCGCGGCCAACGCCGTGCGCGAACTGGTCAAGGAACGGGTGATCTACCAGCGCGAACGCGCCGTCGGCCTGTCCAGATCGGCGTATCTGATGTCGAAGATCGTCGTCCTCGGCACCATCACCGTGCTCCAGGCCGTCGTTCTCACCCTCGTCGCCCTCCTCGGCGTCGACCTCGACGCTCCCGGCGGCAAGGGCGTCCTCATGCCGCCTCTCGTGGAGCTCACGGTGGCCGTGGCCCTGCTCGCCTTCACCGCGATGATGCTCGGCCTCCTCGTCTCCGCCCTGGTGACCAAGGAGGAGGTCACCATGCCCCTGCTGGTGCTGCTCGCCATCGTCCAAGTGGTCTTCTGCGGAGCACTGTTGAAACTGAACGGCGTGCCCGGCATCGAGCAGCTGTCCTGGCTGGTGCCCGCGCGCTGGGCCCTGGGCGCGATGGCAGGGACCATCGGGCTGGCGCGGATCGTCCCCTGGGACCTGACCGCCGATCCGCTGTTCCGGCACTCGGTGGACGTCTGGCTGTTCAACATGGGGATGCTCGTGGTGCTCTGCGTCGTCTTCGGGCGGCTGGTCGACCGGCTGCTCCAGCGGCACGAGCCCGCCGTCCTGCGGAAGTAGGTGCCGATGACGACTCCCGGCTTCCACCCCACGCATGTCGTGCCGCAGGACGGTCTTCCGGCCTGGGAGGAACCGGACCCGTCCCGGCCGACCGTGCCGCTCGACCCGCTGCTGCCCGTGCAGTTGGTCGACCGGCTCGGCGACTGGGGCCGCGTCGTCTGCTCCAACGGCTGGTCGGCCTGGGTCGACGGCCGCCTCCTGGTACCGGTGCCGCAGGCGCCCCCCGAGGCGGGCAGTCCGCTCGCCCGCACCGCGGACCCGCGCCCGCTGCTGACGCGTGTGGAGGACGCGCTCATCCGCTACCGGAGAGCCGCCGAGGAACTCGCGACCGGACGTATCGACGGGGAGAGCTTCCGCGATCGCACGAGGGGCCAGCGGATCGGGGTGATCGTGGACGGCGAATCGGTCTGGATCTACGACGGTGAGCACGAACGGTGGGTGTACTGCGACGGGACACGGCTGAGCACCTTCGCGGCCGAGCACGATCCGTCGGCCGCGGCACCGGAGCCCCCCGCGGACCCGTACCCGCGGGAGCAGACCGAGGTCGTCCAGGCACCGGCCCGGGACGACCGGGAACCCACGCGCCTGGTGTCCTACGACGGGGACGAGCTGGGAGAGACCTGATGGGCCGGATCGCGGCGGACCCGCGGCTGCGCGGCGTCAGGCGGACGGTGCGCTGCCGGAGGGGCCGGGCGCCACCTCTGCCTGGCCTCCGCGGTGGACACGCCTCGCCGGCAGACCGCCCACGAAGCCGGTGACGAGGCCCCACAGCGCTGCCCAGCCGAGCGCGGACCACACGTCGGGCCGCAGCAGCAGCTCGCCCCCCAGGCCGCCACCGAGGTCGCCGATGCCGAGGACCGACAGACCGAGGTGTGCCGAGACACGGCCGACGAGACAGATCATGAGCACGGTGAGCACGAGTGCCACCGCCATGTGCACCGCGTGCTGCCGGCTCCGCATCCGAGCCGGTGACCGGGCCGCCATCAGGAACGCGGCGGCGAGCAGCAGCACCGCGTCGACGACCGGCAGCCACCACACCCGGCCGTCGTGGGCGGCGAGGGAGCCGAGGTCGAGGGTGGAGACGTCCGGTGTGCGGAGCACCTCTTCGAGCAAGGGCGGCATGGGCAGCCCGAAGGGCCCGTCCACGCGCCCGTGCCAGGTGGCGCCCAGCCCGATGGTGAAGGCGAGCCATACGAGGTTCGGGAGGCCGAGCAGGATCGCCGCGAACGTGTCTGCCGCATGACCGCGGGTCGCCGCCACGACCAGCCCGACGACCACACCGAGGGCCACGTACGCGAGCAGCAGGGCCACCATGGCGAACGCGGCCGGACGGACCGACTCCTGGAAGCGCAGCAGCCGGGCGGGCAGCGGTGCCCCGGGCGACACCAGCAGGGCGAGCACGAACACACCGAGCAGCCACAGCATCCCGAAGCCCAGGGTCTGCGGCACGTTCGCCTCGAACCCCACCTCGGGCGTGATGCCGAACAGGTCGCCGATGTCGCCGATGGTGTCGTCGCCGACGGGGATCGTGAACGTGTGGCGGGCCGGCAGCGCGAGCGCGATGAGGACCACGAGCCATACGACGGCGATCCGGGCCGCCCACCCGGCCAGTTCACGGGCACCGGTGACGGCCCGGTGGCGCAGCGGCCGCAGGAAGCCGGCCGCGACGACCAGGGTTCCGGCGAGCGTCACCGACAGGGGAATCACCGTCAGGCCGGCCTCGGTGTCGGCGACGACGCCTGCGCCGCCCGCGAATTCGACGGTGCCGCCGACCGCCGTCACCACGGTCGCCGCCACGACACGCGCGAACGCGCCGTCGGGGAGGTCCGCCGCTCCCGCCGCCCACAGTCCCAGCGCCGCGACGACCATCATCGTGACCGTTCCCGCCAGTACGGCCATTACGGCCTGACCCCAGCCGTGGTGAGCTGCCGTCCGCTCACCGCGGAGGGCTCTTGCCTGGTCGGACGGGGTTTCGGGACTCACGCTGCCACGTTAGGCAGGGCCGGCGCGGGCCGCCCCTCGGAGGGGGCCGACCGCGTCGGCTTGCGGGGGGCACGGGGCCGGAGCACACAATGGTTCAGTTGTGGAAGAAAGCGGCACGAGATGCATCAGGTGCCGCGGAATCCCTACAACGGGAGTAGCTCGTGAGCGTCGACCCGCCGACTTCCGGCCAACCCACAGGCGGCCAACCCACAGGACCGCCCTCCGGCCCGCTGGCGCGTCCGTCACAGCCGAGCCAGCCCGGTCCAAGTCCCACTCCCACTCAGCCCGACAGCCGTGTTCCCTCGGAGCCACCGCCGGGCGGGTCCGGTCCAGGGGGCCGCGGAGGCGGCGGGGGCGGGCCGTCCGGGCGCGGTGGTCCGGGGCAGGGGCCCGAGCATCCCTGGTGGAGGTCGGCACCCCGAGTCGCGCTGCTGACCGGCGTCGTGGCGCTGGCCGTGGTCGTCGGTCTCCTGTTCAGCAACAACTCCGGCGGTGGCAAGAACACCGCCGGTGAGGTGTTCCTCCAGCCGGCGGCCGCGGCCGGGCCCGACCCCTTCACGGAGTCGACGGCGATCGACACTGCCACCGCGCCGGGGACTTCGACGACCGGCACCTCGGCGCCGAAGACCACGGAGCCCGGGACACCGGCGCCGAAGACCACGAAGCCCGGGACGACGGCACCGAAGACGACGGAGCCGGGGGGCACGACGCCGAAGACCACGCCGCCGAGGACGACGGAGCCGGGAGGCACGACGCCGAAGACCACCGGTGCGCCGGTCGAGACACGTACGCAGGGCGGGGGCACCACCGAGGTGCCCGGCAACGTGACGCGTGGCGTGGTGGGTTCGGCGCCGGGGCTGTACGCGGGTCAGAAGAACGTCTCCCCGTGCAATGTGGAGAAGCAGATCAAGGCGCTGCAGGCGGACCCGTCCAAAGCCAAGGCCTTCGCCTCGGTGGAGGGCATCACGGCGGGGCAGATTCCCTCGTACCTGCGGTCGCTCACGCCGGTGCAACTGAGCGCCGACACGCGTGTGACCAACCACGGCTACCGTTCCGGCGGCCCCACCAGCTACCAGGCGATCCTCCAGTCGGGCACCTCGGTCCTCGTCGACTCCCACGGAGTGCCCCGTACGCGCTGCGGATGCGGCAACCCGCTGAAGGAGCCCGTCCAGCAGAAGACCACACCCAAGCAGACGGGCCAACGCTGGGCGTCCTTCCAGCCGCAGAACGTCGTGGTGATAGCGCCCTCCGTGACGATCATCAACGTGTTCGTCATCGTCGACTCGCACGACGACAAGTGGATAGCCAGGTACCGGGGTGACAACACGCACCGCGACCGTCGGACGCACCGTCCGCCACGGCCCTTCCCGACGGTGGTCGTGACCCCCACGCCGACGACGCCGCCACCGACGCCGTGCGCCACCCTGACCGGCGGTGGGTGCGCCCCGACCCCCACGTCGTCGACGCCGTCCTCGCCCTCCTCGTCGTCGTCCGGGCCCTCCAAGTCCGGCTCGTCGACCTCCCCCTCCGAGTCCTCGGCCTCGCCGTCGAAGTCCGAACCCTCCAAGTCCGAGTCCTCGAAGCCCGAGTCCTCGAAGTCGGAGTCGCCCTCGTCGTCGAAGTCGGAGCCGTCCAAGTCCGAGTCCTCCAAGCCCGAGTCCTCGAAGTCGGAGTCGCCCTCGTCGTCGAAGTCGGAGCCGTCCAAGTCCGAGTCGCCCTCTCCGTCGAAGCCCGAGTCCTCGAAGTCCGAGCCGTCGAAGTCGGAATCGCCCGAATCCGAGTCCTCGAAGCCCGAGTCCTCGAAGTCGGAGTCGCCCTCTCCGTCGAAGTCCGAGTCGCCGAAGCCCGAGTCCTCGAAGGCCGAGTCGCCTTCCGAGCCGAAGTCGTCGGCACCCGCTCCGACCGCCACGCAGCCTGCTCCGACCGCCACGCAGTCGGCCCCGGCCGCCGAGACGCCGACGCTCTCCTCCGGGCCCGTCACGTCCGCTCCCTTCTCGCAGGAACCGGCCCCGTCGGAGCCCGCCCAGACGGCCCAGGAGCCGGGTCGGACCGGCGAGGAGCCCGGTGAAACCGCGCAGGAGCCGGCCGAGACCGAGCAGGAGCCCGCCGAAACGGGTGGCGGGGCCTGAGTGGCCCCCCCTCGCTGGCCACCCACGCCGCCCGCGACCCGGACCCATGGCCCTGCGGATTCACGGGTTCTCGGATTCACCGAGAGCGGAACGCCGATCCCTTCCCGTCCGGCTCACCCCTTCTAGGCTGAAGGGGTGAGCAACGACGCGACCGACGAAGCCCGAGTCATTCCCCTGCGCCCGGCGGCCGGGTCCGGTCCGGCCCGGGCGGTGCCCGTCGCCCCCGCCACGGCACCGCGACGATCCCGACCGGTCCTCGCACCGCGCGCGGTGCCCCAGGAGCCCCCGGGACGCGAGCCGTTGGGGGGCAAGGAGCCCCTGTGGCGCGACCTCGTGGGCGACGTTCTGCGGCGCGAACGGCTCGCCCAGGAGCGCACGCTGAAGGATGTGGCCGAAGAGGCCCGGATCTCCATGCCGTACCTGTCGGAGCTGGAGCGCGGGCGCAAGGAGGCATCCTCCGAAGTGCTCGCGGCGGCCGCGCGCGCCCTCGGCCTCGGTCTCACCGACCTGCTGTCGCTGGCCCAGGACGAACTCGTCCGGCTGGACCGGCTCGCCGGACTCGTGCCGGGCCGCGGCCGCGGCACCTCGGTGACGCCGGGCGCGAGGCCTTCGACGTCCGGGTACGACGGCATGTGTCTGGCCGCCTGACGCGGCCGGCACGGTCGGAGCACCGCGAGCCGCGCCGTAGGAGCACCGCGAAACCGCGCCGTCAGTGCACCGCGAGCCGTCGGCTCAGCACCTCGTCCGCGAGTCCGTAGGCGACCGCCTCGTCCGCGGTGAAGATCTTGTCCCGGTCCATGTCCGCGCGCAGGGTCGTGATGTCGTGGTGGGTGTGCCGGGCGAGGACCTCCTCGACCTGCGAGCGGATGCGGATCATCTCCTTGGCCTGCAGGCTCAGGTCCGAGACCGTGCCCTGGCGTCCGCCGCTGGCCGGCTGACCGAGCAGGACGCGGGCGTGCTCCAGCACGAACCGTCGGCCCGGGTCGCCCCCGGCCAGGAGCACCGCCGCCGTCGAGGCTGCCTGCCCGACGCAGAAGGTGGAGATGGGGGCCTGGACGAAGGTCATCGTGTCGTAGATGGCCATGAGCGAAGTGAACGAACCCCCGGGCGAGTTGATGTAGATCGCGATCTCGCTCTCCGGGCTCGACGACTCCAGATGGAGGAGCTGCGCGATGACGACGTTCGCGACCCCGTCGTCGATCTCCGTGCCGAGGAAGATGATCCGCTCGGACAGCAGACGGCTGAAGACGTCGTACGACCGCTCGCCCTGCGGGGTGCGCTCGACGACGTTCGGGATCGTGTACGTACCCATGTCAGAGCCCCATCCTTCGCCGTGCGGCGGCCGGGCGGACGTCGTCGAGCGACTCCACGACCCGGTCCACCATGCCGTACTCCCGTGCCTGTTCGGCCGTGAACCAGCGGTCGCGGTCGCCGTCCCGGGAGATGGTCTCCTCGCTCTGCCCGGTGTGCTCGGCGGTGATCCGCTCGATCGCCTTCTTCGTGAACTCCAGGTTCTGCGCCTGGATCTCGATGTCGGCCGTGGTGCCGCCGATGCCGGCCGACGGCTGGTGCATCATGATCCGCGCGTTCGGCAGCGCGTAGCGCTTGCCGCGCGTGCCGACGGTGAGCAGGAACTGCCCCATGCTCGCCGCGAAGCCCATGACGAGCGTGGACACGTCGTTGGGGATCAGCCGCATCGTGTCGTAGATCGCCAGGCCGGCGGTCACGGAACCGCCGGGGCTGTTGACGTACAGACTGATGTCGGTGCGCGGGTCCTCCGCGGACAGCAGGAGCAACTGGGCGCAGACCCGGTTCGCGGAGACCTCGTCGACCTGTGTGCCGAGGAAGACGATCCGCTGTCCGAGCAGTTGCGCGGCCAGGTGGTCGTCGAAGCGGGACGGCGGGGTGTCGCCCTCCTCGGCCCGCGGCGTGTGGGCCGGGTGGCGGCCCGTGACGAGTGAAGACATCGGTCCTCCTTGTGGTGAGGCGGCCTACGTGGGTGGCCGCGCCCTCCACTCTCCGCCCGGCCTCGCGGCCGTGTCCGATTTCTCTGCCCGCGGCAGATCTGCCACGGGCAGAGGCCGGCACGACCCGGCCGGCCCGCCGATCTGCTGCGCCGCGGCCATGAGGCAGAACCGGCCCCGACGTCCGGGCCGGGCGGCAGACGGTGACCGGCGCACCGCCGCCGGGCGTGGCGCCGGGCGATCGTCACCCGAACGGTCCGCGGGCCACCGATGAGTTTGCGGGCGACGACCGGTCGATACGGGTAAGGATGTTTTCCCGCCCGAGGAGGTACACATGCCCGCCGACGGATTCACCACGTGCCTGTGGTTCGACGGCCAGGCCGAGGAGGCCGCCCACTACTACGTCTCGATCTTCAAGAACTCCAAGCTCGGCAGGATCGGCCGCTACACCGAGGCGGGGCCCGGCCCTGCCGGATCCGTCCTGGCCGCCGAGTTCGTGGCCAACGGACAGAAGTTCGTCGCGATCAACGGCGGCCCGGAGTTCACGTTCGACGAGGCCATCTCGTTCCAGATCCACTGCGCGGACCAGGAAGAAGTGGATCACTACTGGAACAAGTTCGTCGAGGACGGCGGCGAAGCGGGCCCGTGCGGCTGGATCAAGGACAAGTACGGCCTGTCCTGGCAGGTCGTGCCCAGCCGGCTCATCGACCTGATCAGTGACCCGGACCCGCAGAAGGCGACCCGCACGGTCCAGGCGATGTATCAGATGTCCAAGCTGGACATCGCGGCCCTGGAGAAGGTGTACGCGGGCGAGTAGCCGGCCGGCCCGGCCCCGACGGGCCGCACGCCCGCAGCCGCGCGGTCCCTGCGGCCCGCCCGAGCCCGAAGCGTTCCGGCGTCCGGGCGGGCCGGGCGCCCTCAGGCGGGCTGACCGCTGTACAGAGCCGCGTAGGCGCCGCCGCGCCGCAGCAGTTCCTCGTGCGAGCCGATCTCCCGGATGACGCCGTCCCCCATCACGACGATGCGGTCGGCGCCCCGGACGGTCGACAGCCGGTGCGCCACGACGAACGTGGTGCGGCCGCGCAGCAGCCGGGCCAGCGCCTGCTGGACGAGGGCCTCGGAATGCGTGTCCAGCGCCGAGGTGGCCTCGTCGAGGATGAGGACCCGGGGGTCGCGGATCAGCGCCCGCGCGATGGCCAGCCGCTGGCGCTGCCCGCCGGACAGCCGCGCCCCGTGCTCGCCCACCACGGTGTCGAGGCCCTGGGACAGCCGGTCGACGAACTCCAGCGCGTTCGCGTCGCGCAGGGCCTGCCGCACCACCGTGTCCCCGGCGTCGTCCATGCCGTACGCCACGTTCTCCCGGACGGTGCCGTCGAAGAGGATCGACTCCTGAGGGACGACCGAGACGAACCGCCGGTACGTGCGCAGGTCCAGGGTGCTCATGTCGGTGCCGTCGAGCAGCAGGCGGCCCGAACCGGGGCGGATGAAACCGATGACGAGGTTCAGCACCGTGGACTTGCCCGCCCCCGAGGCGCCCACCAGGGCCACGGTCTCGCCCGGCGCGACGGAGAGGGTGAAGTCCCGTACGGCGGGCCTGCCTTCCTCGTAGGCGTGCCCGACGCCCTCGAAGGCGACGGCGCCTCGCACGGACGTCACCTCCGACTTGCCCTCGTTGTCCTCCAGTTCGGGTGCCTGGAGGACCTCGCCGACCGAACGCACCGACTCCAGACCCTTGGTGATGACCGGAGCCAGTCCCGCGAGCGTCGTCGTGGAGTTGGTGAGGGTGGTCAGGAAGGCGCTGAGCATCACGACGTCGCCCGGCGTGACACCCCACACGCCGTAGTAGGACACCAGTGCCGCGCAGGTGAGGAAGACCACGCCGACGACATTGAGGAACACCCAGGCCAGCGAGGCGAACCGGCCGTTGAGCAGGTCGAGGCGGAGCCCGGAGTGGAGCACCTGCCGCAGCGTGCCGTCCATACGGCGCAGCGCCTTGCCCTCCAGCCCGTGCGCCCGCGTCACCGGGATGAGCCGGGTCATCTCCGTGACCCGCGACGACAGATGCTCGACCTCGTGGCGGAAGTGCTCGTTCTGCGAGCGCAGCCGGGTCCGCAGCCGGGCGACGAGCAGCGCCGCGACCGGCACGACGCACACGAACACGGGCACGAACTCGGGTGTGCGGACGGCGATCACGACGAGGCCGCCGGTGAGCACGGTGAGCGCGCCGAGTCCGGTCTCGGCGGTCTGCTGCACCATCTGCTCGACCGTCTCCACGTCACGGACGACCTTCGCCTGGAGCACGCCGGCGCTGACCCGCGAGTGGTAGCCGATGGACAGCTGCTGCATGCGGGTGCACAGCGCCGACCGCAGGTCGGTGCCCATGCGGCGCACGCTGCCGTACAGCAGACGTACGTACAGCAGGTGCAGCGGGATGTTGACCAGCAGGATGAACAGGATGATCCCGGCGCTCAGCCACATCCGGCCGATCGGCCGGTGCTGGACGACGGTGTCGATGATGGCCGCGGTGATCAGCGGCAGGAGCCACACCGGACTGTGTTTCACGGTGAAGAGCACGAAGGCGCCGGCCAGTCGGCGGCGGTCGGCGCGGAACAGGTAGGCGAGGGTGCGGATCGGGTGCTCGCCCCGGTAACGGTGGTCGAGCGGTCTCTCGGACGACGCCATCGGCGATGGTCCTCCCCAGTGGCCGAGTAGAGGGCAAGCGCTTACTGCCCGAACGGCGGGCGCGTACACCCCGCGGGCACCACGGACGACCCCGACATCCCGGAGGGTGGACCTGGACGTCCGGCAGGGACGCTCTTCCTGCGCGACCGGCCGCCGACGTGCGCCGGCGGCTAGACTGCTCCGGATTCGGCCGCACCGGGGGAATCGGGGGACACGGTGGGCGACGACCCGACGCGTCGGATGGACCTCCTGCTGGAGGGCGACGCGGACAGTGACCAGGAGGAACTGGACGCGCTCACCCGGCAGTTGCGGGAACGGCTGCTCGAACTCGAGATCGAGCGAGCCGAGTTGAACCGATCGGGCGCGGTTCCCGATCGTGCCAAGCCGGGCGAGGTGATCGTCGTCGGAGCGCTCGCGGTGATCGCCGCGCCGGTCGTGCTGCGGAGCGTGGTGCAGGCGGTGGCGTCATGGCTCGGCAACCGGCCCGTCCGCACCGCCAGCATCACGATGGGCGAGGACCGTCTCGAACTCCGGGGGGTCTCCTCGGACGGCCAACAGGCCCTGATCGACGCCTTCCTCGCCCGCCAGGTCGCGCCCCCGCCGGCCTCGGCGGATCCGGCCCAGGGGGCCACGTCCGCATCCGGGGACGGCACGGCGCAGGGGGCCTGAGCCGGCCACCGGACGGCCTCGCCGGCCGGTGAACCCTGCCGGCCCGGACCGGATCAGCCGGTGTGATCGGCGACCACGCGGGTGATCTCCCGTGTGATGCGCTGGATCCCGGGGGAGCCGACCGGGCAGGGCTTCGGGGTGGTCGTCGTGGGGGCCAGGCAGAAGTGCAGGTAGTCGTCGTCGCGGTGGAGGGCCGTGCGGTCACTGCCCGGCTGGGTGCAGTACCTCGGATGGGTGCGCTCGTACGACGTGCAGGGCAGGTACTGCGTCCAGGTGTAGCGGGCCGATGTCGCGCTCACCGTCCTGCCTGCGTCCGCCACGAGATCGCCGGAGGCGCGGGCCCGGGCCTCGTACAGCTCGTTCACCTTCTGGACCCGGGTGGGGGTGATCGGGTCGGGCCCCTGGAGCACCCACACGATCCGGGGGCGTGAGGCGCCGTCCGCCGCCCCGGCTATCTGGTCCGTCAGCCGCTTCATGTCCGCCTCGTACCGCTGGAAGTACGGGCCGCGCTGCTTGTCGTAGGTGATGCCGTCCATGCAAGGGGTGTAGCCCCAGGAGTTGCCCCAGAACTGCAGCACGACGAAGTCCGGCCGCAGCGAGCGCACCAGGGCGGCCGCCTTGTCGCCGGCCGGCACGAGCGACTTCGCGCCGGTGCCTTCCAGGTAGTCGCACAAGGTGGTGCCCGAGCGCGGGGCACTCGTGTAGCGCGCGTGCAGCCGGTCCCGGAGCAGCCCGCCGAGGACCTTCTGGTTCTCCATGGCGAGCGAGTCACCGAGGTACAGCACCTTCGGTGCCTCCGCGGGGGTGCCCGCCCCCGGGGACGCCGCCGCACCCTGATGGGTGGTCCGGGCCGAGGGCCCCGTGCCCTCGGGCACGGCGGGAACGGGCGGGGCCGCCTCCGGGCTCGACGCGGGGTCGCCGCACGCGCCGAGCAGCAGCCCGGCCAACAGCACCCCCACGATCCACGGTTTCCGCATACGGCAACTCCCGCCCCGTCCACCGAAAGGGTTCCCCAGGCAAGCACAGGCGGGTGCAAGGCGGAAGACACACCTCGGCCATGCGACGCGCCCGGGACGGGCACGGTTGGCAGCAGGCACCGGGGCGGAGTCCGCAGAGAGGGCGGGCTGCCGGGGGCGGCGACGGCGTACGTCACCGCTCGGGGAGCGTGCCGCCCAGCAGTTCCAGCAGGTCCACCAGCGGAAGCGGCTTGGCCAGATGGGCGTCGAAACCGGCGCTCCGTGACTCGCCCTGGTCGGAACCCCGGCTGAACCCGGAGATCGCGATCAGCCGGACCTTCCCGCCGTGCGGCCGCGACCGCACCGCTCGCGCGACCGCGTAACCGTCGATGTCCGGCAGGCCCAGGTCGCACAGGACGACGTCGAACAGGTGGGCCCGGGTGGCCGTGATCGCGTCCTCGCCGGTGTGCACGGCGGTGACATGGTGGCCCTGCCGCTCCAGCAGGGTGCGATAGGTCGTGGCGAGGTCGGTGTTGTCCTCGACGATCAGGACGGCCAGCTGCTTCGGCACGATACGGGACCGCGGCGCGCGGCGCGGTTCCGGCACCGTCGCGGTCGCGAGCGGGAGCACCGCCGTGAACGTGGCACCGGTACCCGGGCCTTCGCTGTGCGCGGAGATCCGGCCGCCGTGGAGTTCGACGATCGTGCGGGCCACCGAGAGACCCAGGCCGAGTCCCTCGGGTGTGCTCGGTCCCGCCGGGGCGGCGCGCATGAAGACGCCGAACAGTTCCTCGGCCTGTCCGGGCGCGAAGCCGATCCCGTCGTCCACGACGCTCAGACGTGCCCGGTCCTGCGCCACCGACAGGCTCACCCGCGTACTCCCTCCCGCGGGTGTGTACTTGAGCGCGTTGGACAGCAGATTCGTCAGCACTTGAGCCAGCCTCAGCCGGTCCCCGTCCACGAGTACCGGCTCGGCGGGCAGGTCGACGTCGAGCGTGCGGCCGTCGTGGTCGAACAGGCCGCGGATGTCCGCGCAGGCGCCCGCGACCACGGGGCGCAGGTCCGTCCGCCCCCGCACCAGCTCCAGCCGCCCGGTCACCGCCCGCGTCCCGTCGAGGAGGTCGTTGCTCATCCGCACCAGCGTGCCGAGCTGGCGTTCCAGGACGGACAGCGCCGGATGGCCCTCGGGCAGGTCCAGGGCGAGCAGTTCGGTGGCCGCGGTGGCGGCGGCGAGCGGATTGCGCAGTTCGTGCGAGAGGGTGGCGATGAACCGGTCCTTGGCCTGCTGCTCCTCCCGCAATGTCCGCCCCGCCGCGTCGAGTTCGGCATTGGCGCGACTTAGCTGCTCGTTGACCTCACGGATCTCCCTGGCCCGCACGAAGAGATCGATCTCCATGTCCTCGGCGCGTGTCCGTGCCGCCGCCTCGGCGCGCTCCCGTTCCTGCCCGGCCCGGCGCAGCCGGACGAACTCGGTGACGTCCTCGACACGGTGGATGATGTGGGTGACCGTGCCGTCCGCGTCGATCACCGGCGTGTTGACCGGGCTCCAGTACCGCTCGGCGAACCCGCCCGCCTCACCCGTCGGGATGTCGTAGCGCTGGAGGGCCATCGTGTCCGTCCGGCGTGTTTCCAGCACGGACCGCAGCGAGCGGCGCAGATTGGCGACGCCGTCCGCCGACGGGTCGTCCGGATTGTCGGGGAACACCTCGAAAATGGGACGCCCGACGATGCTCCGCTCGGTGCGGGTGGCGTTCAGGTAGGCCCGGTTGACCTCCACGATCGTGAAGTCGGGCGCCAGGACGAGGAGGGGCGAGAGCGTCGTGTCGAACAGGTTCCTGAAGTCGGGCACGGGATAAGGGGTGTTCGCGGACATGGCGGCCCTCAGGGATCGAGTCGGTAACCGAAGCCGCGCACCGTGGTGATCCGCGGTGCGGACGTGGAGACTCCGGCGAGCTTGCCGCGCAGCCGGTAGACGTGCTCGACGACGGTCGCCGAGGGTTGCCAGGACCCGCCCCAGACCTGCTCCAGCAGCTGTTCCGCCGAGAAGACCCGGCCGGGGGAGCGGGCCAGCAGCTCCAACAGGGCGTACTCCTTGGGACGTAGCGCCAGCGGGACGCCCGCGACGGTCGCCCGGTGGGCCGCCGTGTCCACGCGCAGTGCCCCGGCCTCCAGGACGACCGGCACGTCGGGCGGCTCGGAACGGCGCAGCACCGCACGGATCCTGGCGACGAGTTCACGCTGCGAGAAGGGCTTGACCAGGTAGTCGTCGGCGCCGATCTCCAGCCCCGCCACCCGGTCCGCCTCCTCACCGCGCCCGGAGACGACGATCACCGGGAGACGGCTGGTGGAACGCAGGGCACGCAGCAGCTCCAGCCCACTGCCGTCGGGCAGCCCGAGATCGAGGACGACCAGGTCGATGCCACCGTCGTACATGGCGGCCTTCCCGGCGCGCGCGTCGCCCGCCCAGCGGACCGTGAATCCCGCACGCTCCAGATAGGAGGTGCACATCAGTGCGAAGTCGGTGTCGTCCTCGATCAACGCGAGGCGAGGTCGCATCCCACCCCCGGTCCAGCTGCCGCCCGCCCCGTGTTGTTGCACGGGTGAGCGGGCGTTGATGCCCCGACCATGTGGTGAAGGTAGAACAGGAACCGCCCACGGTTCAAGGGGGAACCAATCGGGGGGAGTTCGGCGCGGGCTCGTGCGGTGCGGGGAGCGAAGCACCGCCGCACGAACCCGCGCCGGCGCACGCCCACGTCCTGGCATGACCGCGTGACGGGCACCGTGCGAGTGCGCGGGCCCGCCCGATGTATCCCGCGCGGCGCACGGCATGGTGGCCGGCGCACCGTCCGTGTCCGTCGGGCGGCCGGCGGGTGTCACGCGGGGCCGAGGCCGTGACCGGTGTCCCGCTGCCGCACGGTCGGCAGGAGGGTCGCCCGTGCGCGGCCCCGTCCACCATGCCGCGGCCGGGCCCGCCGCGGGCCGTCGAGGAGTCCACGCTCGCCGCACGTCGATGAGAACCCCGTGCCCGTCGCGACCCCGGCGCAGTGGGCCGGGGCGGTGTCACGTCGTCGGCCGGTGGCGGATGCGGGCCGCGAGTACCGCCACGTCGTCCTCCGCGTGCCGCGTGTCGAGCTCGGCGAGGATCCCGTCGAGCAGGTCGTCGACGTTCGCCCCCCGCGGCAGACGCAGTCCGGCCAGGCGGGCGAGCGACTCGTCGATGTCCTCCCCGCGGTGCTCCACGAGACCGTCGGTGAACATCACCAGGGTGTCGTCGGGCGCCAGCCTGCGGCGGGCCTGTTCGTAGCCGCCGACGCCCGTGCCGAGCGGAGGGCCGACGGGCAGGTCCACCAGCTCGCCGGTGCCGTCGCCGCAGAACACCACCGGGGGCAGGTGCCCGGCGCTCGCGAGCGAAGCCACGCCGCGCGCGGGGTCCACCCGCACGAGCAGACTGGTGGCGGGCCGTCGGGTGCCGTCCTCGGCTACGGCCGCGTCGAGCCGGCGCAGCACCCGGTGCGGCGGCAGGTCCGTGGCCGCGACGTAGCGCAGCATCGAGCGGTACGCGTTCATGTCCACCGCCGCGTCCAGTCCGTGCCCCATGACGTCGCCCACGACCAGCAGGGTGCGCCCGAAGTGCAGCCGCACGGTCTCGAACCAGTCCCCGCCCACCAGGGTGCTGCCCCCGGCCGGCAGATAGCGCGTGGCCAGCTCCAGGTTCGGATGCGGGCGGCCGGGCTCGGCGAGCAGCGCCCGCTGGAGCGACAGGACCGTACTGCGCATGGCGCCGTGCCGTCGCGCATGGCCCAGGTGGACGGCCGCGAGACGGGTCGCGTCGTGCGTGCGCGACGCCTCCGCGTCGCTGAAGGCGGGCCCCCGGCGGACGGCGACGAGCACCCCGTACCGCCGGCCGCGGGCGAGCAGGGGCACGGTCATGACCTGCCGGGGAACGCGTCCCGACAGATCGAGCGAGGCGGCGATCGGGTGCCCTTCCTCCAGCGCCCGGACGGACAGCGGGCGGGGTCCGTGTGCCGGGGGGAGCAGCTCGACGCGGCCCGCCGTGGCGACGCGCGACAGGCCCGGGGCGGACGGGCTCGGGTCGGACGGGCTCGGGGCGGCCGGGATGTCCGCCGGCAGCAGATCGACGGCTGCCGCGTCGCAGAAGTGACGGCACACGAACGCGACGAGCTCGGCGCAGGTGGCCGGCTCCTGCAGCGTGGTCCCGATCGACTCGACGGCGTCGACGAGCGGGTCGGGCGGCGGCCCCGTATTCGGGGTGGTGTCCGGCGGGGCGGGGGATGGCCCCGTATTCGGGGTGGTGCCCGGAGGGGCGGGAGATGGCCCCGTACTCGGGGTGGTGTCCGGAGCTTCGGACGAGGTCCCCGCCGGCCCGGAGGTGCCCGGTGCGTCGGGAGAGGGCCCCGTACTCGCGGCGTCGTCCGGAGCTTCGGACGACGCCCCCGCCGGCCCGGAGGTGCCCGGTGCGTCGGGCGGCGGCCACGCACTCGCGGTGGAGTCCGGCGCGTCGGCCGGCGCCCCCGTGCCCGCGGTGGAGTCACCGCCCCGGTCCGTCATGCCTCCTCCCTCCGCACCAGGCCTCTGGCACCATCCACGCACGGGCGCGGCGGACCCGCACGGTCAGGCCGACGGCGGAAGATCGTTCACCAGTACCGCCGCTCCGTCGAACCGGCCCGCCTTGAGGTCCCGCAGGGCGTCCTGCGCCCGCGACAGGGGGTAGGGGTGCGTCGTCGCCCGGACACCGTGCCGGGCCGCGAGGGCCAGGAAGTCACGCCCGTCCCGTCGCGTGTTCGAGGTGACGCTGCGCAGCTCCTTCTCGTAGAACAGCTCTCGCTGGTAGTGCAGCACGGGGACGTCGCTCAGATGGATCCCCGCGACCGCCAGGATCCCGCCCCGGTCGAGTGCGCGCAGGGCGACCGGGACCAGGTCGCCGACCGGCGCGAACAGGATCGCGCTGTCGAGCGGCTCGGGCGGCTCGTCGTACGCCCCCCGGGCGGACGCGGCCCCCAGGTCGAGCGCCAGCCGTCGCGAGGCCGCGTCGCGGGTCAGGACGTGCACGGTGGCGCCCTGCGCGAGCGCCAGCTGCGCGCACAGGTGGGCGCTGCCCCCGAAGCCGTACAGCCCGAGCCGCCCGCCGGGTGTCAGCCCGGCCCGCAGTAGCGCGCGATAGCCGATGATGCCCGCGCACAGCAGGGGCGCCGCGGCGACGTCGTCCAGGTCCGCGGGCAGCCGGTACGCGAAGGCCGCCGGGACGGTCGTGTACTCGGCGTAGCCGCCGTCGGCGTCCCAGCCGGTGTACTCGGATGCCGGGCAGAGGTTCTCCGCGCCCCGCGCGCAGTAGGCACAGGTGCCGTCGGTACGGCGCAGCCACGCGACGCCGACCCGGTCGCCGAGGGCGAAGCCGTCGACCGCGTCGCCCGTGCCCGCGACCACGCCGACCACCTCGTGCCCCGGAGTCACCCCCGGCCTGCGTACGGGCAGATCGCCCTCGCTGACGTGCAGGTCCGTGCGGCACACGCCGCAGGCGCGGACATGCACCAGGATCTCGTCGGGCTCCGGTGACGGAACCGGCTTCTCGACGAAGCGCAGCGGCCCCTGTTCGATGGGCCCGGGCCGGGCCACCTCCCACGCGTGCATCATCACGTGCCTCGTTCCGTCGACGACACTGTGCCCGTTCACCAGTGTCCTGCGGTCGCTGCCGCTCGGCGCGCGGCCCGCGCGGAGCCTGGCTAGCGTGAAAGGCGCACACCCGTTCACCGAGCACGAGAAGGTCGACGTCATGGCCGTACAGCCCGAAGGAACGCCCTGTTGGGCGGACGCGATGTTCAGCGATGTCGAGGGAGCGAAGAGCTTCTACGGTGACGTGCTGGGCTGGACGTTCGGAGAGTCGTCGTCGGAGTACGGCAACTACACGCAGGCGTACGCGAACGGCAAGGCGGTGGCCGCGGTCGTGCCGCCGATGCCCGGGCAGGAGGGCCAGTCGGCCTGGTGCCTGTACTTCTCCTCACCCGACGCCGCCGCCACCGCCACCAAGATCAGGGACAACGGCGGCGAGGTGCTGATGGAGCCGATGCAGGTCGGCGAGTTCGGCACGATGGCGCTGGCCCGCGACCCGAGCGGCGCCGTGTTCGGCGTGTGGCAGGGCGGCACCCACGAGGGCTTCGAGGCGGTTGCCGAACCGGGCGCGTACGCGTGGGCCGAGCTGTTCACCCGCGAACCGGAGAAGTCCGACGCCTTCTTCCCGGCCGTCTTCCCGCTCGGCGCGCGGCAGATGGAGGACGACACCACCGACTACCGGATCTTCAGCGTGGGGGAGAACCCCGTTCTGGGCCGGATGAAGATGACGGACGAGTTCCCGCCCGAGGTGCCGCCGTACGTCAACGTGTACTTCACCGTCGAGGACTGCGACGCGGCCGTGACGAAGGCGACCGAGCGCGGCGCCGTCCTGCGGTTCGGGCCCATGGACAGCCCGTTCGGCCGGTTCGCGGCGCTCAGCGACCCGCAGGGCGCGTCCTTCTCCGTCATCGACGTGAGCACCACGCAAGGGGAGATGCCGGCGATGAACGAGGTGTCCTGAGGCGCCGCCTCACGAGGGCAACCGCGCGGATGCGGTATTCGTCCCTCCTTGTGGCGACGGCGCTCAGGGGCCGAGCCGGCACGAGGAAGGGCGAGTGGAAGAGACCGCATGCTCCGCATTCACTTCACGTCGACCGATCTTCAGAACATCCGCGTGGCCCGGCAACCCGATCCGCTGTGGGAACTGGTCTGCAGCGTCTGCCGGTTGGAGACGGGGCAGGGTCCCCTGGACTTCGGCCACTGGCGGCGCGCGGCCCGTGAACGTCTCTCCCAGGACGCCGCCGCGGGCCGCGCGCTGGGCCCGCTGCGCGCGCTGATCCCGGCGGCCGGCTACATCCCGGACTTCCTCACGCCGCCGGTCACCGGTGGTGGCCTCGCCGCGGGCCTGGAGGAGTTACGGGGCACGCCTCGTACGCGGCTGACCCGTGAGCTGACGCGACTGGCCGAGGCGCGTCCGCTGCCCGCGTGGACGACCTCGCTGGGCGGGCCCGGCGGCGACGGGCTCAGGTCCCTGACCGTCGCTCTCGGCACCTACTTCCGGACCCTGCTGGAGCCGTACTGGCCGCACATCCGCACGGCCGTCGGCAACGATGTCGACGTGCGCTCCCGGGCCCTGCTCGACGGCGGTACGCAGGCCCTTCTCGCCGGCATGGGGCCGCTGGCGCGCTGGCGGGCCCCGGTGCTCGAGGTGGACTATCCCACCGAGCGCGATCTGCACCTGGAGGGGCGTGGCCTGCTGCTCGTCCCTTCGTACTTCTGCTGGCGCCGGCCGACCGCGCTGGCCGATCCGGGCCTGGACCCGGTGCTCGTCTACCCGGTGGCGAAGGCCCCGCTCACCGTCGCCAGGAACACGGACGACGGGCTGGAACGCCTGCTGGGCCGCACCCGCACCGCCGTACTCGCCGAGGTCGCGGACGGTGGCCCGCGCTCCACGTCGGAGGTGGCGCGGGCGGTGGGGATCGCGCTGCCCAGCGCCAGCTACCAGATCGGCGTCCTGCGCGACGGCGGTCTCCTGGCGAGCCACCGCGACGGCAAGTACGTCCTGCACACGGCCACCCTCCTGGGACTGCGGCTGCTGGGCACCGGAAGCTCCTCCGGAGCCGGGTGAGCCCTCGCCCCGGCGCTTGCCCCTGGCATCGGCACCGGCACCGGCGCGGGCACGGGCACCGGGCTCCCGCACGGGCACCGGGCTCCGGCCCCGGCACCGCCATCGGCACGCGGCTCCCGCCCCGGCACGGGACTCCCGCCCCGGCCCCGGCACCGGTCGGCGCGTGGCATGATCGAGGCCATGCCTGAACGTGTTGTGGCCGCCTGTGACGGGGCCTCGAAGGGAAACCCGGGACCTGCCGGATGGGCCTGGGTCGTCGCCGACGGAGACGAGAGCCCCACCCGCTGGGAGGCCGGCCCGCTGGGCACGGCGACCAACAATGTCGCCGAACTGACCGCGCTGGAGCGCCTGTTGACGGCCGTCGCGCCCGACGTTCCGCTGGAGATCCGGATGGACTCCCAGTACGCGATGAAGGCCGTCACCACCTGGCTGCCGGGCTGGAAGCGCAAGGGCTGGAAGACGGCCGCCGGGAAGCCCGTCGCCAATCAGGAGCTCGTCGCCCGTATCGACGAGCTCCTCGACGGCCGCACCGTGGAGTTCCGCTACGTCCCGGCGCACCAGGTGGACGGCGACCGGCTCAACGACTTCGCCGACCGGGCCGCGAGCCAGGCCGCGGTGGTGCAGCAGGCCGCGGGCAGCGACCTGGGGTCCCCGGAGCCGCCGCCCTCCCCGGACGCCCCCGCCCCGGCGGCCCGGCGCCGCGCCTCCGCCAGGCCCGCCCGGCAGGGCACGTCGACCCGCACCATCAAGGCCAAGTTCCCCGGCCGCTGTGTCTGCGGCCGTTCCTACGCGGCGGGCGAGTCCATCGCCAAGAACGCGGAGGGCTGGGGGCACCCGGAGTGCCGGACGGGCGCGGCCTGAGGCCCGGCAGTACGGACCGGCCGTCGCGACGGTGCCGGCCGGGGCCGCGTGTCCCGCGCGAGCGCAGGAGTGGCCCACCGGGCCCGAGCGGGCCCGGTCAGGCCGTGTCGAACGTGTAGAACTCGGTGTGGTCCAGCAGGTCCGACGGCCGCACGTCGTTCCACGGCTTCATCGTCTCCCCGATGTCCACTACGTTCGGGGTGCCGGCGAGCGGCAGATAGCCGGAGTCCGGGTGCCGGCGCTGCCACTCCGCCCACAGCTTGTCTATGTAGGCGTGGTGGAGCCAGAAGACCGGGTCGTTGGGGGAGACCCCGGTGGCCATCTGGCCGCCCACCCACACATGCACCCGGTTGTGGAGGTTGACGCCGCGCCAGCCTTCGAGGTGGTTGCGGAAGCCGTCCGAGGAGCTGTTCCAGGGCGCCATGTCGTACGTCGTCATGGCGAGCACCGACTCCACCTCGGCGCGCGTGGGCAGTTCCCGCACACCGGCGCCGAGCGAGCGGCGCAGATAGGTGCGGCTGTCGACACGCACGTTGATCGGCCAGTTGCCCGAGGAGGCCGCGAACGCGCCGTCCGTCACCCGCCCGTCGAGGCTGCGCCCGGTGCCGCCGAGGAAGTCGGGCGCCCACAGCGAGGAGCGCGTCGTGCGGTCGGTGCTCCAGTCCCAGTACGGCAGCGCGACGGAGGCGTCCACGGACTGCAGCGCGCGTTCGAACTCGATGAGGAATCTGCGATGCCAGGGCAGGAACGACGGCGAACGGTGGCCCGTCCGTTCGCCGTTGTCGGTGTCACCGAGGATGAAGGCGTTGTGCGTCGTCACGAAGGCGTCGTAGCGGCCACTGCGCTTGAGCTGCACCAGCGCGTCGACGAAGCGCCGCTTCTCGTCGGCGGTCAGGTTCGCCTGGTTCTTGCGTACGGTCATGTGCGGGACTCCACGATCTGCTTGCGGGTGGTTCAGTTGCCGTTGAAGGGGACCAGCGGAGCGCCTTGGAGCTCGACGACCGCGGCGCGTGCGGCGGCGCGCGGGGTGGCGACCGGGTCGTAGTGGCTGACGACGCTGATCCAGCTGCCGTCGGCGTTCTGCATCACGTGCAGTTCCACGCCGTCGATGAACACGGCGTATCCGGCGCCGTGGTGGTGACCGCCGCCGCTCGCGGGGCGGCCCTGTATGCGGCGGCCCCGGTACACCTCGTCGAAGGACTCGGGCTGTCCGCCGTGCTGGTGGACCGGCGCCGGTGCTGCGGTCGCCGGGGTCGTGGTGACCGCGGCGGCACCGGCCACGGCGGTGAGAGCCGCCGCGGCACCGAGGGCGCGGCGACGAGTGAGTTCCGGCATGCGGATTCCTCCGTTGATCGGCTCAGTGGATGACCCGTTATGCCTATCGGGTCGTCAAAGAGCGGGAGAAATCGCCGAATGTCGGTTGGCTGCGATCAGGACAATCACGCACATGCCGTGCAGGATTGAACGAAGATGATCTTGTTGTGCGGGGTGTCCGGGGATCGCCGGAAGGAGGAATTCCTCCCGTGTGCGGGCCCGCTGTCGATGATCTTGCGGCGCCGATCCCGTGCGAGTGGTGCGGCTCACGCGCGCAGACTGACGTGATCCGCGCCCGCGTTCCGCCGCGATTCGCGGAATGTCACCTTCTGCTGCTCTTCGTGGTCGATCGACCGCTCTGCGCAACAAAAGGGGGGTGCGCGTGGAGCTCGCGCGCGTCGGCGGCGGACCCGCCGGCCTGTCCTTCTCGATTCTGACGAAGCGCCAGGAACCGTCCCACGACATCACCGTCCACGAGCGGAACCCGGCCGGATCCACGTAGGGCTGGGGGGTGACCTACTGGTCCTCCTCGCTGGACCAACTCCGCGAGGGCGCCCCCGAGTCGGCGCGCGCCGTCGCCGAGGCATCGGTCCGCTGGAGCGACGGGGTCGCCCACGTGGGGGGCGGCACGGCGGTGCACCACGGCGACGAAGGCTTCGGTATCGGCCGACGTCGGCTCCTCGACCTGCTCGCCGAACGGGCCCGGACCCTCGGTGTGCGCGTCGAGTTCGCCGACGGCACCGCCCAGTGGCTCACCTTCCGCACCCCGGTCAACCGGACCTGGCACCACGGCAACCTCGTCCTGATCGGCGACGCCGCCCACACCACCCGCTACTCGATCGGCGCCGGGACCACCCTCGCCCTGGAGGACGCCATCAGCCTCGCCCGTGCGCTGTGCGAGCGTCCCGTGCTGGAGTCCGCCCTCGCCCCCTACGAGCAGGAGTGCAGGTGCGCGCTCCTGCCGGTGCAGAGCGCGGCCCGTCTCGGCGTCCAGTGGTACGAGAACCTCTCGCGCTACATCGGCCTCCCGCTCACCCGGATGTTCGCCCTGCTCGGCCAATGGCACTCGCCGCTGCTTCCCTACGTGCCGCCGCAGCTGTACTACCGCATGGATCGTGCGGCGGGGCGACTGGAGGTGCTGCGCCGCTCCGAGCGCTGGCTGGGGCCGCGAGTGGCCCGCACGGTGCAGTCGCGCTCCCGTCCGTAGCGGTCCAAGCGGTCTCCGGGAGGACGCACGGTTGGGTGAATGGCGATTCACCGATAAGGTGAATATGAATTCACCTGGTTTCGCATTGACTTCTGGAGAACCCATGACAGCTCTGCGGGACCGGCTCACCGTCCCCGTCCTGGCGTTCGGCGGCATCCTCATGGCCGTCATGCAGACCGTGGTGGTCCCGCTGCTGCCGGACCTGCCACGGCTGACGGGGGCCTCGGCGAGCACGGTCTCCTGGATGGTCACGGCGACCCTGTTGTCCGGAGCCGTCCTGACGCCGGTCCTCGGCCGTGCGGGAGACATGTACGGCAAACGGCGCGTCCTGCTGACGGCCCTCGCGCTCATGACGGTCGGCTCGCTCCTGTGCGCCCTCACGTCGGACATCGGCCTTCTCATCGCGGCCCGCGCCCTGCAGGGCGCGGCGGCCGCCGTCGTGCCGCTGTCGATCAGCATCCTGCGCGACGAACTGCCGCCGGCGAAGACGGGATCCGCGGTCGCGCTGATGAGCTCCACCGTGGGCATCGGCGCCGCCCTCGGACTGCCGCTCGCCGCGCTCGTCGTCCAGTACGCCGACTGGCACGCGATGTTCTGGGCGACGACCGCGCTCGGCGCCTTCGGACTCGCGCTCGCCTGGTGGGCCGTGCGCGAGTCGCCCGTCCGCGAGCCGGGCCGCTTCGACACGCTCGGCGCGCTGGGCCTGGCCGCCGGACTCGTGTGCCTCCTCCTCGGTGTGTCCCAGGGCGGCACCTGGGGCTGGACCAGCCCAGGGATCGTGGGCCTCTTCGTCGCCTGCGTCCTGATACTCGCCCTGTGGTGCCGGCAGCAGCTGCGCGCCGAACGCCCGCTGGTCGACCTGAAGCTGGCCGCCCGGCCCCGCGTCGCCCTCCCGCACATCACGGCGCTGCTGACCGGATTCGCCTTCTACGGCAACTCCCTGGTGACGGCGCAACTGGTCCAGGCTCCCGAAGCGACCGGCTACGGCCTCGGCCTGTCCATCGTCGCGACCGGCCTGTGCCTGCTGCCCGGCGGAGTGACCATGCTGCTGCTCTCACCCGTCTCGGCCCGTATATCGGCGGCCCGGGGCCCGCGGGTCACGCTGGCCCTCGGCGCGGCGGTGATCGCCCTCGGCTATCTCCTGCGGATCATGGACAGCCGCGACCTGTGGATGATCATCGTGGGCGCCACGGTCTGCGCGACGGGCACCACCCTCGCCTACTCCGCCCTGCCCACTCTGATCCTGCGGGCGGTGCCGGCCGGGCAGACCGCGTCCGCCAACGGCGTCAACGTCCTGATGCGCACCATCGGACAGGCCGTGTGCAGCGCCGCGGTCGCCGCCGTCCTCGTGCATCACACGAGCCTCGTCGGGGGTGCCCCGGTGCCCACACTGCACGGCTATCTGCTGGCCTTCGTGATGGCGGGTACGGTCGCACTGGTGGCCTGCGCCGCCGCTCTCTCGATACCCGGCGACCCCGGCTCCCGCGGGACCCGGCGCAGCCGGGGCCGTACCGGGGCCCGCCGTGACGAGGCCCTCGAAGGAGCATGAGAACAGTGATCACCCCGCACCCCGGCGACACGGCGTCCCCCGCCGGCGCCCGGCACGAGGACGACGGGACGAGGACACCCGCGCCGCGTCGCGACGCCGAGGCGACGAAGGCGGCCATCCTCCGCGCCGCCCGCCATCTGCTGGCCCGGCACGCCCACGCGGACATCACGCTCAAGGCGGTCGCCGAACGGGCCGGGGTGAGCGCGCCGCTGATCCTCAAGTACTTCGGCAACAAGGACGCGCTGTTCGCCCGCGTGATGTCCTTCGAGTCGGACGCCGAGGCGCTGCTGGACGCACCCCTGCCGGACCTCGGCCGCCACATGGTCCGCCACCTCCTCGAAGGCCAGACGCTGCGCGGCGCCGACCCGGTCCTGCGGATCGTCTTCGCCCCGCTCCACGGAGAACAGGGCGACATCCTGCGCGCCAACTTCCGCACCCAGGTCAGCGAACGTCTCGCCGAGCGGCTCGCCGGCCCCGACGCGGGCCTGCGCGCCGAACTTGCCGTTGCCGCCCTGCTCGGACTCGGCGTCATGTACGGCATCGCGCGCGGCACGCACCTGCGCGCCGCGGAGATCGAGGACATCGCCGACCGGTACGCGCCCGCGGTGCAGAACCAGCTCACGCCGTGACCCGCACCGGTCGTGACTCCCGCACCGGCCGCGGGCTCAGCTCACCCCGGTCGGGCGGAACTGCACACTGATCCGGGGTCCCGTGGCGCGCGCCGACTTGGGGACGGCGTGCTCCCAGGTCCGCTGGCAGGAACCGCCCATCACGATCAGGTCGCCGTGGCCGAGCGGCCGCCGCACGGTGTCTCCGCGCGCGTGCCGAGGCCGCAGCAGCAGGTCGCGCGGGGCACCCACGGACAGGATCGCCACCATGGTGTCCTCGCGGGCGCCCCGGCCGATCCGGTCGCCGTGCCAGGCCACGCTGTCGCGGCCGTCCCGGTAGTAGCAGAGCCCGGCCGTGGTGAACCGCTCGCCCAGTTCGTCGGCGTAGTGCGCGGACAGCGCGTCCCGCGCCTCGTCGAGCACGGGGTGCGGCAGTGGATCGTCCGCGCCGTAGTGGGCGAGCAGCCGCGGTACGTCGACCACCTGCTCGTACATCTGACGCCGCTCCGCACGCCAGGGCACCTCCGCGGCGAGCCGCGCGAAGAGCGCGTCCGCGCCGCCGAGCCAGCCGGGCAGCAGGTCGATCCACGCCCCGTCGCCGAGGACGGTGCGGCGCAGTCCGTCCAGCGGACCGAGGTGGAGCTCGTCGGTCTGGTCGAAGAGCGAGCCCTGGAGATGCGTGGCCATGGGGCCAGCGTACTCCGTAATCGAAAATATGTTCCATGCGCGGGGTCCGGGGCGGGGCGGGCCGGCCTACCGCCCCGCCCGCCGGGCGGGAGGCCGGCCCGGCGCCCTCAGTGGACCGGCCACCCGCCCGCACCGCTCACCAGGGGACCGGGCCGGACGCGTCGAAGTAGCCCCCGGTGGGGCCGTCGGAGCCGATCCGGGCCATGCGGACGATGATCTCGGCGCCCTGCTCGACGGTCTGCGTCCCCGTGTTGCCGTTGAGGTCGGTCGCGGTGAAGCCGGGCTCGACGCAGTTGATCCGGATGTCGGGGAAGGCCTTCGCGTACTGGGCGGTGATCATGTTGACCGCGGTCTTCGACGCCGGGTACGCGATGCCCGGGTAGCCGTACGCCGGGGCGTCGGGATCGGTGACCAGGGCCATCGAGCCGAGGCCGCTGCTCACGTTCACCACGACGGGGCCGGCGGACCGGCGCAGCTGCGGCAGGAACGCGTGCATGACGCGCACCACGCCGAAGACGTTCGTCTCGAACGTGGCCCGCATGGTCCCGGCCGTCTCGTCGGCGGCGCCGATGACGGTGTTGCCCTCGCCGCGTCCTTCGATGCCGGCGTTGTTGATCAGGACGTCCAGTCCGCCGTCGGCCTCGATGGCCTTCGCGGCCGCGGCGACGGAGGCGTCGTCGGTCACGTCGATCACGACGGCCCGTGCGCCCAGCTCCTCGGCGGCCTGCCGTCCGCGCTCCGGGTCGCGGCTTCCCACGTAGACGGTGTGACCCGCGGCGACGAGCCGGCGGGCGGTCTCGAAGCCGAGACCCTTGTTCGCTCCTGTGATGAGTGTCGTAGTCATGGCTCCAGGCTCCGGCGGGGCGGTGCGGTCAGCCAGGCGTCCCGTCTTCCTGGGACCGCCAGTACCAGGAAGACGGGCGCGAAGCGGTGCACAGTGGTGGCATGGCGAGTACGGAGTTCGGCAGCACGGTACGGCGGTGGCGCGACCGCGTCCCGCCGCAGGCGGCGGGACTGCCCGCGGGAGGACAACGGCGCGCGGCCGGGCTGCGCCGCGAGGAGCTGGCCCTGCTGGCCGGGATCTCGGTGGACTACGTCACCCGCCTCGAACAGGGCCGGGCCGCCAACCCGTCGGAGCAGGTGGTCGAGGCGCTGAGCCGGGCGCTGCGGCTGTCCGGCACCGAGCGCGAGCACCTCTTCCGGGTCGCCGGGCTCGTGCCACCGGGCCGTGACGCCGTCCCCGCCCGCATCACGCCGAGCGTGCACCGTCTGCTGGACCGGCTGGCCGGGACTCCCGTCGCGGTCTACGACGCGGCCTGGACGCTGCTGCTGTCCAACCCCCTGCACGCGGCCCTGATGGGAGACCCCTCCGGGTGGCGCGGCCATGAACGCAACGGCGTCTGGCGTGCCTTCCTCGGCCCGGCCGGCCGTGCCCGCTACACGCCCGAGGCCCGGCGCGCGTTCGAGGAGGGGCTGGTCGCCGACCTGAGGGCGACCGCGAGCCGGTACCCGGCGGACCGGCGCCTGGCACGGCTGATCGCGGAACTGCGGGCGAAGAGCGAACGGTTCGCCGGACTTTGGGACTCGGGCGTGGTCGGCCGGCACCAGGCGTCGCGGAAGACCATCGACCACCCGCAGGTGGGTCCGCTGACGCTGGACTGCGACGTGCTCAGCGTCGCCGGTGACGACCTGCGCATCATGGTCTACACGGCGGAGCCCGGCACGGACGACGCCGAACGCGTGGCGCTGCTCGGGGTGATCGGCACGCAGTCGCTCGTGGAGTCCTGAGAGGCGCCGTCACCCGGCCGCGGCCGGGTGACGGCGCGGTGTCGCGCGGACCGGTCCTCAGAGCTCGGCGAGCACCTCGCGGATCACATGCTCCGCGTTGGCCGCGATCACGGGGTTCGTCGTGCGGTAGTAGGGCAGTTGGACGAGAGCCATGGACAGGGCCCAGCCGCGCCCGCGTGCCCAGGTGGCGTCGTCGGCGCCCGCCGCGTCGCGGAACGCGGGCCGCGCGGAGGCGGGCAGCAGGTTCCAGGCGGGGATCAGATCGCAGGCCGGGTCGCCCGTGCCGGCCGTGGCGAAGTCGAGGACGGCGGAGAGCCGGCCCCGGTGGACGAGCAGGTTCATGGGCATGAGGTCGGAGTGGACCCACACGGGCGGGCCCGTCCACGGCGGCTGTGCCAGCGCCGCCTCCCATGCCGCCGTCGCGGCCGTCGTGTCGACCGTGCCGTGCAGTGCGTCGATCGCGGTACGCGTCTCGGTGTCCACGGCGGTGAGTGGCCCGCCACGGTAGGCGGGCGGACCTCCGGGCAGCCCGGCGTTCCGCAGGGCGGCCACGAACCGGCCGAGGCCGACGGCGAGTTGCTCCGCGTCGTCCAGGGCGCCGACCGCGGGAAGCTCACCTTCGAGCCAGCGGAGCACTCCCCACGACCATGGGTAGTCCTCGCAGGGCGGCCCCACGGCGAGCACCTCCGGGACGGGAACCGGCAGCAGCGGGGCGAGCCGCGGCAGCCACATGCCTTCCTTCAGCACGTCGTCGGCGCCCGCCGCGATGCGCGGGAGGCGGACCACCATGTCGTCGCCGAGCCGGTAGAGCGCGTTGACGGTCCCGGCCGACTCGACGCGTTTCAGCGGCAGTTCGGCCCACTTCGGGAACCGGGCGGCCAGCAGCCGTCTGACGAGTGCGTCGTCGAGCGGCGCCTCGTGGGCGTGCATCGGGCCTGCGGGCATCGGCGCCTGCTTCCTTGGATTCGGTGGGGTCGGCGGGTCCCACGGGCCGGTTCAAAGGACCCGCGGCGAGGTCAACTCCCGCCATATTGCGCCGCCTTCGGGTACCGACACAACGCGATTCGGGGCTTCCTCACGCTCCCAGGCAACCTCACGGGCACCGCTCTCGTCTTGATCGGCAACGGGTGGGTGGCGCGTCGGACTCGGTGGGACAGGGATTCCCGGGTGAAAATCCGGCGCACTATACGCTGCGCGTATACATGATGTGTATACATCGTGTGCATAGCTGCGCCGTGGCACGACGGCCGCCCTTCCCGACAGGCAGGCAGCGCCACCGCCGAGCCGCGAGCGAACGCGGCCGACCGGTGGCAGACGGAAAGGCAATCATGTACGGCAAGGCCTTCGCCCCGGAGTACCAGGGCGCTTTGACCACTCTCTCCGTGAACTCCTCGCTGACCGACGTCCTCGCGGCCGGCACCGAGCAACTGCGCGCGGCCGAGCGCGCGGGTGAGCAGGGTGAGGCGGCCCGCTCGGGCCTCGCGGTCGCCGAGGCGCACCGCCGCCTCGGGCAGGTGAAGGACGCCGACCGGGCGTGGAAGGCGAGCTACCGAACGGCTCGCGCGGCCGGTGACACGGCGGCGATGGCGTGGGCACTGTGGAGCGGGGGGACGCTGGCCCGACAGCGCGGTGCGTTCCCGCTGGCATGGCGGCTGCTGCGGCTCGCCGCCGAACTCGGCGACAGCGCGGGCGACATCGTCGTACGTGGCTACTCGCTGGCGGGAATGGCGGAGACCGGCCGCATCCAGGGCGACTACGCGGCCGTGACGGCCCTGCACGAACAGCTGCTGGCCGAGGCCCGCAAGCGGGGCGAGGCCCGCCACACCGTGTGGGCCCTGGAGGGAATCGCGCAGATCCATCGCAACACGGGTGCCTACGACACCGCGTACGCCATGTTCGAGGAGGCGGCGGAGATCGCCGCGCGGGCCGAGGACCGGCGCGGCCATGCCTGGGCCCTGCGTGGTCTCGCCGACATCGTCTCCGTCCGCGACGGGGACGCGGACCGCGCGTTGGAGCTGCTGAGCGAGGCGGAGCTGTCCTGCCGCGCGATGAAGCTGTCCGGCGCACTCGCCTACAACCACAAGATGCGCGGCAACGTCCTTTACCGGGCCGGGTGTTACGAGCAGGCCCGTGAGGTGTACGCACAGGCGCTCGCCGAGTTCGAGGCGATGAGCGAACCGCGCGGCCGGGCCCTGTCACGGCTCGGACTGGTCAAGTGCCTGGCCCGCCTCGGACGCGACCGCACGGAGACCGCCGCCGATCTCGCCGACCTGGCCCGGGTGTTGGAGCACATCGGGCTGCGGCACGCCCGCCGGATGGTCGAACGGGCACGAACCGAACTCGGCCTGGCGGCAACGGCGGAGGTGGCCCGATGAGCCCCGTAGCCCTCCAGTCACCGCCCGGCGCCCCGGAGATCCTGCGCCGCAGCCGCGCGCTTGTCGCCCCGGCCCTGGCGCAGGCGGTCGGGAGCCTGCACCCCTGGGTGGCCGAGATGGCCGGATACGCGCTCGGCCATTGCGAGGTCGGCGGCGCCCCCGCGACCGGCGCCCGGGGCAAGGGCGTACGGCAGGCGCTCGCGCTGCTCGGTGCGGAGGCCGCCGGAGGGCCGGCCGAGGCGGGCGTGCCGGGTGCGATCGCGGTGGAACTCGTGCACACCTTCTCGCTGCTCCACGACGACATCATGGACGGTGACGCGCTGCGCCGGGGCCGTCCGGCGGTGTGGAAGGCGTACG
Source organism: Streptomyces sp. NPDC025784 (assembly GCF_055558435.1). Taxonomy (NCBI): domain Bacteria; kingdom Bacillati; phylum Actinomycetota; class Actinomycetes; order Kitasatosporales; family Streptomycetaceae; genus Streptomyces; species Streptomyces sp. NPDC025784. The sequence goes on along the minus strand of NZ_JBVHMN010000015.1, from coordinate 49,237 downwards.
GCACCGGACCCGCCGTCCTCGCCGGCGACGCGCTGTTCGCGCTGGCAGTGGAGACCCTTGCAGCCGCACCGGACGGGGCCCGAACCGCCTGCGCCGTACGGCGGTTGACCACCGCACTGGGTGACCTGGTGCGGGGCCAGGCCGACGATCTGCTGTTCGCCGGACGGCCCTGGACGGGGCCCGGGGCGGTGGGTGTGGCGGAGTACGAGGTGATGGCCGAGGGGAAGACCGGTGCGCTGCTCGGTGCCGCGCTGGCCCTCGGTGCCCAACTGGCCGGCGCACCGGGGGAGATGGCCGCGGTCCTCGATCGGGTCGGCCGGCATCTCGGGGTGGCCTTCCAGATCGCCGACGACCTGCTCGGCATCTGGGGCGATCCGGTCGTCACGGGCAAACCGGTCCACGGTGATCTGCGGGAGGGGAAGAAGACCCTTCCCGTCCTCGCCGCGCTGAAGGCACCCGGCGGCGCCGCGCTGGCGCAACTCCTCGCCGCGGAGCCCGCTCTCGACGACGTGGGGGTGCGCCGTGCGGCGGCCCTCGTGGAGCGGGCCGGCGGGCGCGCCGCGGCCGAGCGCGAGGCCCGCCGTCATCTCGCCTCGGCGGAGGAGCTCCTGGCCGGTGCGACGCTCGCCCCGCAGGCCGCGGGCCGGCTGCGCACGCTGGTGTCCTCTCTCGCGGACCGCACGGTCTGACGTCGGCGAGCCGTCGGCCCCGTCGGTTCGTCGGCTTCGCGCCGACGGTGCTGCGACATCGGTCACATGTGCGCTCCGGCGGCTCCCGCCGGGCAACCTCCTCATTCCCTCTCACATCTGTCCGGTCGACGCGCAGTTGGCCGTCCACCGGTCGCCACGAAGTCAACGCATTCGTAAAGAGATTCCCCCAGAAGCAATAAAAGGGATCTTTCGCCTTTACATGTACATGGCAGATCGGTGAGGGTGTGGACTCGGGGCCCGACCAGCCCCCGCGGCGCCCTACAGCGCCGTGTCCCACGGTGGTCGGCGACCCCGGCCATCCCTGTACGAAGGAACTCAGTGCGTAGACCCCACATACGCCGCGTGGCGATCGCCGTCGCGGTGACGACGGCCGCCACGCTTCCGGCGGGCCCCGTCTTCGCGGCGCCCGACTCGCCCGCCCGTGCGGCGGCTTCGGACTCGTCGCCGGTGGACGCCGCCCGCGCCGCCGCGTTCGCCCATGCCTCGGCCACCGGTGTCGCCGGGGGCGACACCCTGCGCGCCAAGGACGTCATGACGGACCCGGACGGCAAGCAGCACGTCCGCTTCGTCCGTACCCACCAGGGCCTGCCGGTGCTCGGTGGCGACCTGGTCGTGCACCTCGACAAGGCGTCCGGCTACCTCGGCGTGACGCGGGCCGCCGACCACACGGTCGATCCGGCCACGACCGAGGCGAAGCTCACGCCCGAGCAGGCGCAGCAGAAGGCGGCCACCGCGGCCAAGGGCGACGCGGGCACCGCCGAACTCGTCCTGGACGCCCGTGAAGGAGCCTCGGCCCTCGCCTACCAGGTGCGGGTGACGGACAGCGACACCACCGAGGCCGGCGGCTCCCGCACGGTCGTCGTGGACGCCGGGACCGGCCGGATACGCAGCAACGTCCCCGACAACGACGAGTTCATCTCGCCGTCCCTGGCGGACACCCTGCGCAGGCGCGGCGAGCACGCGACCCCGCAGACCGGTACGGCCGGGGCGCCGGCCGCTCTCGTCGGCGCGACGGGTGCCGCCCACTACCCGGCCACCGCCAACGGCACCGGTTCGTCCCTGTTCGCCGGCAAGGTGGCGCTGAAGACGACGCAGACCGCGCGGACCAGCTTCCTGCTCAAGGACCCGACCCGGTGGAACACCGAGACGCGGGACGCCAGGGGCCAGGAGCTGGAGAACTTCTCCCGCGGCAAGAAGTTCACCGACGGTGACAACAAGTGGGGGACCGGGACCACTTCCGGTCGTGCCACCGCCGCGGTCGACGCCCAGTACGGCATCACCAAGACCCTGGACTTCTACAAGAAGACCTTCGGCCGCAAGGGCATCAAGAACAACAGCGCCGGTGCCCGCGGAATGGTCCACTTCGGGAACAAGGTCGGCAACGCCTTCTGGGACTCGGTCTGCGGCTGCATGCTGTACGGCGACGGTGACGGCGACATGTTCAAGAAGCCGCTGGTCGTCCTGGACGTCACGGGTCACGAGCTGACCCACGGCGTCGTCGACGCCACCGCCGGCCTCGAACCGACCCGCGTCGACCGGGACGGCAACCAGTACGGCGAGCCGGGCGCCCTCAACGAGTCGCTGGCCGACATCTTCGGCTCGAACGTCGAGTTCGCCACCGACAACCCGAGGAACCCGCCGAACTACCTCCTCGGGGAGAAGCTGGGTCTCGCGCAGAAGTTCCTGCGCCGGCTGGACCACCCCTCGCTCGACGAGCTCGAAGGCACGATCGACTACTGGTCGCCCGCCGCCTTCGACACCGAGGTCCACGCGGGCTCCGGCGTCTCCTCGCACGCCTACTACCTGCTCGCCGAGGGCAGCGGCCGCAAGACGATCGGCAGCGTGTCGTACGACTCGCCGACGTACGACGGTTCCCGGGTGACCGGCATCGGACGGACGAAGGCGAGCGCGATCTTCTACCGGGCGCTGACCCGCTACATGGTCTCCACGACCGACTTCCACGACGCCCGGAAGGCCACGTTGAAGGCCGCCTCCGACATGTACGGCGCCGACAGCACCGAGTACAGGACGGTGAACAAGGCCTGGGCCGCCGTCAACGTCACCTCCGCCAACACCCCTGCCGCAGGGCACTGACGGACCGCACGACGAGGGTGCCCCGCCGTCCGGCGGGGCACCCTCTCGTCATCTCCCCGGCCGGGGCACCGCGACGCCTCAGTGCTGCTGAGTCTTCGGCGGCGTCGCCTCGCTGGGGCGCACGACGACGAACCCCTCGCCCTCCAGCTTCAGTTGCACGGCCTCACCGGAACCACCACGGATCATCGAGCCGATCGACTGGGAGCGGTGCAGCGACGTGTGCAGGTGGGCCGACCAGCCCACCACGGCGTCGGTGTCGACGAACACCGGCTGATGCTGCGAGACGGGTATGACCAGCGGGTTGCCCTCGCATATCAGCCCCAGAGCGCCGTGGCCGGTGAAGACGCTGTTGAACAGACCGCCACCGGTGATGCCGGCCCCCTTCACGGTCTTGATCTCGTACGACAACGTCGCGTCGAAGCACAGGACGTTGCGTCCGTTGACGGTGAACACGTCGCCCGGCTCGATACCGACGATGAAACAGTTCTGCGCCTCGTGAGCGAACCAGGCCTCGCCCTGTCCGCGGACGGTCATCAGCGGCAACCCCTCCCCGGTGACCGCCCGCTTGAGCATGCCGCCCACACCCTGACCCTTGCGCTCGAACTGGAGATTGCCCCGGTAGGCGATCATCGCGCCCTGGCGCGCGAGCATCTCGCCGTTGACGGCGTACCTGATCGACTTGGCGTTCTGGATGGTCATGCCGGCCGTGACGGCGGGCTGCACCATGTGGTCACTGGAAAAGAGGTCACCCTTCATGCGGGCATCCTGGCCCCGGAGCGACACGTTCCGCCAAGATCGTTCCGAGTTGGGACACACGGGGTCAGTCCTGTGACACGCGGAAGGGCCGGCCCGGGTGAACCGGGCCGGCCCTCAGGGGAGCCGGTCAGGCGGCGTTGGCCGTGCCGACCTTGCTGTGCAGGCGGTGGACGACCTCGGTCAGCTGCTCGGCGACCTCGCTGTCGTCGGCGGGGTGGGTGTCCGCGAAGCGGGTCACGGAGCCGGGGATGGAGAGCTTCACGTCCTCCAGGACGGTGCCGCCCGCGATGCCGACGGCCTTGCGGGCCTCGTCCTGCGCCCAGACCCCGCCGAACTGGCCGAACGCGGTGCCGACCACGGCGACCGGCTTGCCGCCGAATGCGCCGGCGCCGTACGGGCGGGACAGCCAGTCGATGGCGTTCTTGAGCACGGCCGGGATCGTGCCGTTGTACTCGGGCGAGAAGAGGAGGAAGGCGTCGGCGCTGCCGGCGGCCTCACGCAGCCGGGTGGCGGCGGCGGGGACGGCGCCCTCGACGTCGATGTCCTCGTTGTAGAAGGGGATCTCGGCCAGTCCCTCGAACAGCTCGACCTCGGCGCCTTCCGGGGCGAGCCGGACGGCCGCCTCGGCGAGCTGGCGGTTGTGGGACCCGGCGCGCAGGCTGCCGACGAGCGCGAGGATGCGTACGGACATGGTGTTCTCCCGAAGCTGAAACATTGCCGTAATAAAACGGACCGAGGTCCGTTTAAAGGTGTACCACTTAACCGGACCGCAGTCCAGTTGTCCCCGGGTGCGGCTACGCTGGGTGCATGTCCACCCCTCTTCCGGAGTTCCCGAAGTCGCAGGACCCCTCCGCCGAACCCGTCCTGATGGAGTTCGCCACTCCTGCCGAGGCCCCGCAGCTGCGCGCCGACGCCGCGCGCAACCGGGCCCGTCTGCTGGAGGCCGCCGCGCGCCTGGTGGAGCGGCACGGAGTGGCCAATGTGACGATGGAGGCCGTCGCCGCCGCGGCGGAGGTGGGGAAGGGGACCGTCTTCCGGCGCTTCGGCGACCGCACCGGGCTGCTGACGGCGCTGCTCGACCACACCGAGCAGCAGTTCCAGACGGCCTTCATCAGCGGTCCGGCACCGCTCGGCCCCGGAGCGTCGCCCCTGGAGCGGCTGCACGCCTTCGGCTGTCGCGCGCTGCGCCTGACCTCCGACCAGCTCGACCTGTATCTCGCCGCCGAACCCAGCCCCTCCCGGCGCTTCAGCTCCGCGCCCTACCGCGTCCGCTTCATGCACGTGTGCATGCTGCTGCGCCAGGCCGAACCGGCCGCGGACATCGAACTGCACGCCCAGACCCTCATGGGGTACCTGGAACCGGCCCTCGTCCACCACCTGACCCGCCAGCGCGGCATGCCGCTGGAGCGCCTGGAGTCCGGCTGGCACGACCTGGTGGACCGGACGGTCGGACCGCCGGCCGCCTAGCGTCGGTCCGGCACCCGACTTCGTGCCCGGGGGCGCCGTCGACCCGGGGCCGCCCTCCGTCTGGCGCCCGCTCGCCGCCCGGGCGGACAATGCCGTCATGGCGCACCGCCTCGACGATGTGAGCGCACCCGCACGGCTGGCCGGTCCCGACGAGGGCATCAGCCGGGAGGAACTGGCGCTCGCCGCCCGCAATCACGGGATCCCGCTGGAGGCCCTGAGGTACGACGTGACGCCACCGGGCCTGCACTACGTGCTGACCCACTACGACATCCCGTACGCGGACCAGGACGCGTGGGAGCTGGCGATCGGCGGGCGGGTGCGCAGGCCCTTGCGGCTGGGGATCGACGCGCTCAGGAAGTACCCCGCCGTGACGAGCCGGGTGACCCTGGAGTGCGCGGGCAACGGTCGGGCCCTGCTGACCCCGCGGCCGGTGAGCCAGCCGTGGCTCGTGGAGGCGGTCGGCACGGCCGAGTGGACCGGTGTGCCGCTGCGGATGCTGCTCGCCGAGGCCGGGGTCGAACCCGGCGCGGTGGACGTGGTGTTCACCGGTGCCGACCACGGCGTCGAGCGCGGGATCGAGCAGGACTACCGGCGTGCGCTGCCGCTGGACGTGGCCCTCGGCGACGCGCCCGAGGTCCTCGTGGCGTACGCGATGAACGGCGGCCCGCTGCCCCCGCAGCACGGGCATCCGGTGCGCCTGGTGGTGCCCGGCTGGTACGGCATGGCGCATGTGAAGTGGCTTCGGGACATCACCGTGGCGGACGCGCCGTTCACCGGGTTCCAGCAGGCCGTGGCCTACCGGCTGCGGCAGGGCGCCGACGACGAGGGCGAACCGGTCACCCGGATCGCCCCCCGCGCACTGCTGGTCCCGCCCGGCTTCCCCGACTTCATGTCCCGGACGCGGGTGGTCCGGCCGGGGCCCGTCACGCTGGAGGGCCGGGCCTGGTCGGGCCGGGCGCCGGTGACCGGCGTCGAGGTCAGTACGGACGGGGGAGGGTCGTGGCGGCCGGCCGAACTCGGCCCGGGGGACGGTCACCCCTGGGCCTGGCGCTCGTGGCGCCTGGCCTGGACGGCCACACCCGGACAGTACGTACTCGGTGCCCGGGCCACCGACGCCGAGGGGCACACCCAGCCCCTCGATCAGCCGTGGAACCGGGGCGGCTTCGCGAACAACCTCGTCCAGCGGGTCCCCGTTCTCTGCCTGGACCCAGGCGACGACGTCTGACGGGTGGCCGGGCGGACCCCTCGCGCTCCCGGCCACCCGCGGCGCCCGTCAGCTGAACGGGTCCAGCGTGACGTAGGCCTGTTGCGGACTGCCGTCATGGACGAGCGACTCGTGGTTGCCGACGTCGTCGAACGCGAACGCGTACGCCTTGCCGTCGGCCATCTGCGCATGGACGGCGCGTGCGTAGTGGTTGGTCACCCCGTCCTGGTAGAAGCCCGCCGAACTCGTGTCGGGCTGGTTGGGATTGGCCAGCAGGGTGGAGCGGTTGAATCCCGCGCACAGCGTGCGGGAAATCGGCCCGCGCACCAGGTCGTTGGGTGCGTCGAGCCGCTTGTAGCAGCCGAAGACGCTGTCGGAGTCCGGCTTCTGGAAGCTGGTGACGACGGCGCCGGAGCCGTTCGTGAAGTTCATGACGCCACCCGAGACACGGCCGAAGTACTTCGTGCCGGGCTGGTCGGTGAACGGCGTCACCGTCAACGTGGACGAACTGTACTTCTGCCAGACCCGGTTGATGTAGTCGTCCATCACCGACGCGGGCAGTGCGCCCGCCTCGATGCCGTGACCGGGGGCGAGGGCGCGCAGGACGGTGCCGTCGGACCGGGTCTGGATCAGGCCCGCCCAGCCGCCGGACTGGGCCCGCAGCGCGTTGAAGAACCCGTTGTACCCGCCGGGCTTGAGATGGCCGGTGGTCTTGGTGCTCCCGTCGCCCGCCTGGACGCCGACGGCGTACGGGGCCGAGAACATGTCGACCTGGGTGCTGTTGATCCACAGTCCGGAGTCGTTGAGCGTGTACTCGGACCAGTTGAAGAGGATGTTGCGGTTCGGGTCGCTCGGGTTCTGCACGGCCGGCTGCACGAGACCGCCGGTGGTCAGCCGGAAGTCGAGCTTCTGCCCGTAGGAGAAGTAGAGCCGGCCGGAGAACTTGGGGATGCGGATCGTCTTCGACTGGCCGTTCGCCGGTCCGGCGATCGAGGCGTCCGGTGCGGGAGTCGGCGGATTGCCGCCCGCGGGCCAGGCGTGGAAGGTGCCGTTCGCGTCGGCCCAGCCCTGCCGGCCTGTCGACAACAGCGTCCCCAGGTCGTAGATGTAGACCGGGTCGCTGCGGCCGGAGTTGTTCGTGATCTTCAGGGGGATGGTCGCCGGTACGGCCGCCTCGGCGCGGGACGGTGTCCCGAACGTGAGGAACGACGCCGTGAGGGTGGCCGCGGCCACCGCCAGAGCGCGCCATCTGGGTTTCCCGGGCACTCTCTACCTCCTTGACGTGGGGGTTCAGCGAGGTGGATTTCTGCGGACGGTCGTCGTCCGTTTCCTGTGAGAGCGCTCTCAGAATTGCTCCGCACGGCGTACATGTCAACGATTCACGCACACTTGGTCCGGGCCAACTTCCCCTGCTTCGTGCGGTGTTCGCGTGAGCGAACGGCGGTGCTCGGCGATGGTTCACCTGCGGACGCCCCAACGAGCCCCTACTGTCAGGGGGTTGACCTCGCCCGTCACTCACTGGTTCAGTGGATCAGCCACTCATCCACTCGCTTTAGGGAGAACCGTGGAGGCACTGCCCCGCGAGACCATCGTGGACGTCCTGGAAGACCGGTTGCGCACGGACATACTCGACGGCCGTCACCCGGCCGGGAGTTATCTGCCCCCCGAGCGACAGCTCGCCGACGGCTACGGAGTCACCCGCACCACGCTCAAGCACGCCTTCGGCCGTCTCGTCCAGGCCGGCCTGCTGGAGACTCGGCACGGCGTCGGCACCCGGGTGCGTGACTACGCGCGCCTCGGCGGGGCCGATCTGCTGCCGATGCTCGTGCGTCACGACGCCAAATGGGTCCACGAGATCTTCGAGGTGCGGCGCGGCGTCGGTGCGCTGATCGCCGGGCGGGCCGCCGCGAGGGCCACCCGCAGACAGCACGCCGAACTCCGCACGCTCCTCACGGCCGTACGGGAGGCCGAGGACGCCGACGCGGTGCAGCTCGCCGACGTCGAAGTGCACCGCGCACTCGCCCGCGCCACCGGCAACCGGGTCTACGTCCTCCTGACGAACACGCTCTTCAACGCGTATCTGCCCGTCCGTTCCCTCCTCAACGGACCCTTCACCGACCCGGAGACCGCCCATGACCGGCTCGCACCGGTGGTGGCGGCGGTGACCGCGGGCGACACCGGGCAGGCGCACGCGGCGGCCGAGGCCTACCTCCGTGCCACCGAGCGGATCATGCTGGCCGGTCTCGCATGAGGGCCACCGAGTTCACCGAGACCATGCTCGGCACGGTCCGGCTCGACGCCGAGCCGCGCGAACGGCGGCTCAGGCTCGACCTGCGCGCCGACGCCGACACGGTGCTCCGCCCACACCGGACGACCATGGCGCGTCTGACGGGCCGGGCACGGATCGCCGGGCTCGCCGACGACACGGGGGTGAAGGGCGAACTGGAGGTGTCACCGCTCGCCCGCAGGCGCATCCGCTACCGGCTGACCTTCACCGCCGACGGACGCGTCCTCACCCTCGACGGCTGGAAGTCCGTCACCCCACGCCGCCCGGTCGCGTCGATGACCGTCCTGCCGTTCACGCTGTACGAGGGCGACACGCGGGTCGGCGCGGGCGTCCTGCGCTTCCCGCTGCTCACCGGTCTGCTGCCCTTCCTCCTCAGTTTCCGCTTCCCGCGCCGCGACACCCAGGCCGAACTCCTCGCCCCCCGCTGGAACGGCGCCCCCGGGCGCACCGAGGTCTGGTACACCACGCTGACCGACCCGGCGACCGGCACCGGTATCTGGCTGCACCACGAACTGACCGCGCCCGCCGACGGATCCGAACCGACGGCCCACGGCTGGGTCGCGGCCTTCCCCCGCGAGGGCGAGGTGCGGCACGCCCGCTTCGGACCCGTCCCCTGGACCCGGCCGGAGCACGGATTCACGAGCGACGACGTCACCGTCGCCGCCGGGCACCTGACCGGCAGCGTGGACGACTTCCACTGGAAACTGACCGAACGCCCGCAGGAACCACCGCTGTTCACCTTCCCGCGCTGGGCCTGGCGCCGTCCGCTGCTGCCCGCGGCACAGATGCTTCCGGCCGCACGTGCCGCCTACGACGGAGAATTCGCCTACGGCGAGAGGACGTTGACCCTGCGCGGCGCGCCCGGCGCCTCGGCCCGCATCTACGGCCACGGCAACGCCCAGCGCTGGACCTGGCTGCACGCGGACCTCGGCGACGGCGATGTCCTCGAACTGGTCGCCGCGGTGTCCACCCGTCCGGGGCTGCGGCGGCTGCCGCCCCTGGTCTTCCTGCGCCTGCGCCACCGGGGCCGGACCTGGCCGCGCAGGGCGGAACGGTCGGCCGTCGGGTGGCTCGGCATCGGCCGGTTCCGCGCCCGATTCGGTCTGCCGCGATGGACGGTGACCGGCCGGACCGCCCTGCGCCGCATCCGCGTCGAGGTCGACCAGCCCGCCGAGCGGACCCTCGTCCTGGAGTACCGCGACCCGGACGGCGCCCGCGCGGTGTGCCGCAACAGCGAGACCGCCGACGCCCGTGTCGTGCTGGAACGCTGGTGGGGCCGCTGGCGCCCGGAGGCCTCCTGGGTCCTGGACCGCACCGCGCACGCCGAAGCGGGCGACCGGTGACCGCCGCCGGCTTCGTCGCCGCGCTGCTCGCGGACACCGGCGACGAGGAGTGGCCCACCCGCGTGCCGGACCGGCTCGACTCGGTGCTCGCCACGCTGCCCCTGCCCGCGCGGGCCGGAGTGCACACCGCGGTCGTCGCCCTGGACGCGTACGCCGTCCTGCGCGCCGGCCGGCGACTGGCCGCGCTCGGCGCCGACGAACGCGAGAGCCTGCTCCGCTCGCTCGCCGCGCGTCCCGGGCTCGCCCCGCTGCTCGACGTCCTCAAGGTGCCGGTCATGCTCGCCGCCGGCACCGAACGGATGCCGGCCCTGCCCGCACCCACGCCGGCGCCCGAGGACCCGCCCCTCGACTGCACCCCGGCGCGGGACTGGCCCACGCGCTCCACCGCCGACGTCGTGGTCGTCGGGTCCGGCGCGGGCGGTGCGGTGGCCGCGCGGACGTTCGCACGCGCCGGCCTGAGCGTCGTCGTCCTGGAGGAGGGCGAGCACCACTCGACCGCCTCCTTCGGCCGCCGGGCCCCGCTCGACCGCTTCACCGAGCTGTACCGCGACGGAGGCGCCACGCTCGCCCTGGGCCGGCCGCCCCTCCTGCTGCCGGTCGGCCGCGCGGTCGGCGGCACCACGGTGGTCAACTCCGGCACCTGCTACCGCACTCCGGACCGTGTGCTCACGCGCTGGAGCCGGCGGTTCGGATTCGCGCTCGCCGAGGGCCTCCCGCCCCGACTCGACGAGGTCGAGCGCACCCTGCGCGTGGCCACCCAGCCGCTCGACGTGCTCGGCAACAACGGCCTGCTGGCCCTCGCGGGCGCCGAGCGGCTCGGCTGGCGGGCCGGCGCGCTGCGGCGCAACGCGCCCGGCTGCAAGGGCTCGTGCCAGTGCGTGGTCGGCTGTCCCACCGGCGCCAAGCAGAGCGTGCAGCTGTCGGTCCTGCCCGACGCGTGCGCCGCCGGCGCCCGTATCGTCACGGGCGCACGGGTCCGCCGCATCCTGCTGGACCACGACCGTCCGGGAGCACCGCGCGCCGCCGGCGTGCGGGTGCGGCGGCCCGACGGCAGCGAGCTGGAGATCCTGAGCCCGCTGGTCGTCACCGCGGCCGGCGCGCTCCAGACACCGCCCCTGCTGCGCCGTTCCGGACTCGGCGGGCACCCGCGCCTGGGCCGGAACCTCAGCGTGCACCCGGCCACCAGCGTCGCCGGGCGCTTCGCGCAGCCGGTCACCGCCTGGCGGGGCGTGCTGCAGAGCGCGGGCGTCGAGGAACTGCACGACCGCGGGATCCTCATCGAGGCCACGGCCAGCCCTCCCGGGATGGGCAGCTTCGTCCTCCCCGGCCTGGGCCGCGAGCTGCGAGGCGAACTGGAGGACTCGGAGCGGCTCGCGACCCTCGGGGCCATGATCGCCGACCGCCCCTCCGGCCGGGTCCGTGGCCGCGACCGCACCCTGGTGAGCTACGACCTCGACCCCCGCGACGGCGAGCGGCTGATGACGGCCGTCCGCGCGATGGGCCGCCTGCTGTTCGCGGCGGGGGCCGAGGAGGTCCTCACCGGTGTCGCGAGCGCCCCGCGGGCCCGCTCCGCCGGCGAGCTCGACCAGCTCCTCACCAGCGTCGGCGCCCGCGACCTGCACCTCTCCGCGTTCCACCCGACCGGTACCGCCGCCGCCGGTGCCGATCCCCGGCTCGCGCCCACGGACCCCGAGGGCAGACTCCGCGGCGTCCACGGAGTCCTCGTCGCGGACGGTTCCGTCCTGCCCGGCTGCCCCGAGGTCAACCCGCAGCTGAGCATCATGGCGGTCGCACTGGCGATCGCGGAGACCTGGCTCGAACGGGAAGCGGGCGGCGGCGCGGGCTGATCCACCACCCCGAATGGGTCACGCGGTTCGCGGACACCGGGCCGGGCGCCGAGCATGGGGGAGTCCCGTACCGCGGCCAGAGGACGAGCCTTCATGAGCACACGTACTTCCCACGGCAGAACCCGGACCGGCAGGATCGCGGTCCTGGCGGCAGCGCTCGCGTGCGGCTCCCTGCTCGTCTCGTGCGGCTCGGGCGACGACAGCGGCGGCTCCTCCGTGAGTCCTCGCCCGACCCCGCCGAACACCGCGTCCTTCAGCGGGACGCCGCCCTCCGCCATGGCCTCGGCCGCGTCCTCGATCATCGAGTCGGCCCGCGGCCAGGCGTCGGCGGCGGCCTCCTCCGCCTCCGCCCGCGCCTCGGAGTTCGAGGCGTCCGTGTCCGCCGAGACCGCCCGCTCGGCGGCGGTCGCGGAGAAGGAGCTCAAGGACGTCAAGGACGGCGGCAACGCGCGGTCGGAGGTCGCCATGACCGGACTGCCCACCGCGGAGACCGGTGGCCTGCGCGCCGTACTCGTCACCATCACCAACAAGACCGACAAGAAGGCGTCGTACGCCGTGCAGGTCGACTTCAAGAACCCGGACGGCAAGGTGGTGGAGACGAGGTTCGTGGGAGCGGAGAACCTCGAACCGGGCGCGCGGAAGCAGCCCATCGTGATCAGCAGGGAGCCCACGGAACCCAGGCTGACTCCCGCACTGGCCAAGGCCCAGCGCTACTGATCCCGTCCGCGCTCGCTCCTCGGGCGGCTGCGCCCCGCGGCGCCCGCCCGGCCGGTACGGCGGAGCGTGGTGACCCGGGCGCGGTGGACCCCCTCGGCCCCGGGCGGGCGGTCGCCGACGTCAGGCCCCCGGTTCCCGCACCAGGTGGATCAGCGCACTCGACCAGTCTCCCCGCGGCAGATCCGGCTGGAGGCCGTACTCGGTGAGCACCGTGGCGTGGTGGACGGTGTCCGTGGCGGTGTCGCGGTAGCGCGCTCCCGGAGCGAGACCGCGCAGGCGGACCGGCCGGCGCGGGGCGCCGTGGCCCGCGGTCCTGCGGCTCGCGAGCAGTACGGTCTCCGAGGCGTCCGGAGCGGTGTACTGGACGGCGCAGACGCCTTCCTCGGTGGGTGGTGACAGACGGTCCATCCGGCCGTGCTGGACGAGATGGCGCACCCGTTTGTACTCGGCGACCAAGGCCGCGCCCTCCCGCAGTTCGTCCTCCGACCAGCGGGTGAGGTCGCCGCCGATGCCCAGGGCCCCGGCCATCGCCACATGGAAGCGGAAGCGCAGCGGAACGGTCCTGCCGGTGAGCTGGTTCGGCACGTCGGTGACCCAGGCGCCCATGGTGCGCGCGGGATAGACCTGACCGTAGCCGTGCTGGATCCACATGCGGTCGGCGGCGTCCGTGTTGTCCGACGCCCACGCCTGGTCCGTACGGGACAGGATGCCCAGGTCGACCCGGCCGCCCCCGCCGCTGCACGACTCGATCCGCAGCCCCGGGTGGTCCGCGCGCAGCCGGTCGACGACGGCGTAGAGGTTGCGCACGTACGCGGGACCGAGACGGTCCGCGCCGTCGGGACGGCCGGGCCAGCCGGGTTCGCTGAACGCCCGGTTCATGTCCCACTTCAGGAAGTCGATGCCGTGGTCGCCGACCAGCCGGGTCAGCCAGTCGTGGGCCCAGTCGGCGACGTCCTGGCGGGCGAAGTTGAGGACGAGCTGGTTGCGGAGCTCGGACCGGTGGCGGCCGGGGAAGTGCAGCACCCAGTCCGGGTGGTTGCGGTAGAGGTCGCTGTCCGGGTTCACCATCTCCGGCTCCACCCACAGACCGAAGCCCATCCCCAGGTCGTGCACGGCCCGGACCAGCGGCCCCAGTCCGTCGGGGAAGCGGTCGGGGGCGGGCGTCCAGTCTCCGAGACCGGCCCGGTCGCTGCGCCGCCGCCCGAACCAGCCGTCGTCGACGACGTAGAGCTCGACCCCGAGCTCCGCCGCGCGCTCCGCGAGCGCCTTCTGACCGACCTCGTCGACGTCGAAGCCGGTCGCCTCCCAGGAGTTGTAGAGCACCGGAGCGGTCTCGTCGCCGTGCGCCAGCACATGGGCCAGCGTGTACGCGTGCCAGGCCCGGCTGGCCGCGCCGAAACCGCCGTCCGTGCACAGTGCCGCGAACGGGGGAGTGGTGAACTCCTCGCCGGGCGCGAGCGGAACCGTCGTCCCGTCGTGCCCCGCCCCACCGGTGAATCCGGCCCGCCCGTCCGGGGTGCGCTGGACGGTGACGCGCCAGCTCCCGCTCCACGCGAGGGCGGCGCTCCACACGCGCCCGTGGTCCTCGGTCGCCTCACCGGCGTCGAGCATCACCCAGGGGTTCGCGTGATGGCTGGTGATCCCGCGACGGCTCGTCAGCACGGTCTCGCCGTGCGGGAGGGGCTCGCGGCGCAGCCGGCTCTCGGCGGACCACTGGCCGGTGACATGGCTGAGCCGGTAGTCGCCGAGCGCGGGCAGGGACCATGCCGCCGAATCGGCCCGCAGCAGGGTGACCTGCTCGTCACCTGCGTTGCGGACCACGGTCCAGCGCTCGATGACGTCCGTGTCGGGCCGCACCCGGTAGTGCAGCGTGACGTGCAGGGGGTGGCGGCGGTCGCGGAACTCCAGCGCGAGTTCGCCGTCGTGGACACGGTGACCGGTGTGCTGCCACTCGAAGGCGCGGGATCCGTCCGCGAAACGGACCTGGAGGGACGGCGGGCCGTAGCGGGTCCCGCCGTCCACGGGGAGTTCCTCACCGATGCCGGGTCTTCCCTCGAAGCTGCTGACCTCGGCGGGCGGGGGCCCGACGAGTTCCTCCGCTTCCGCGAGTGTCAGCCTCGGGCCCCACGCGAGATGGCAGGGCACCCCGGAGGCGTCGACGCGCAGCGCGTACGACGTGCGCGGTGTGGTCAGCAGCCAGACCCCGGTGTCCGGGGCGAAGGAGATCATCGACGGGGATCCTCACGTTCCGCTCGTGCCATGAGACGTTCGAAAGCCAACCCTGACCTTCGATCGTGTGTCAACACCTCGCGTGTATCTGTCTTTTGCAGGTTGAGGTCGCCTCGCAGCGGAGTCTCAAGATAATCCTGCTTCTTTCATTGACAGCAGAAAATAAGGGACCTAGGTTCCGGGCCATGCGTTCGACCTCTCGCACCGAGGCGTTCTTGGCCCACACCCCCGCCGCCTCCCAGATCTTCACCACCGTGCTGTCCCACGGCCCGCTCACCCGGTCGGAGATAGCCGGGCGGACCCGTCTGTCGGCGGCCGCGGTCACCAAGGCGGTCAAGCCCCTCATCGAGGCCGGCTATCTCGTCGAGGACGTCGACGAGGACGCCCGGCAGTCCTCGCTCGGGCGTCCCGCCAACCCGGTGCGGGTGGACGGGGGACGGGCGCTGTTCATCGGCGTCAAGGTCACGGGCGACGAACTCATCGCCGTCCTCACCGACTTGTGCTGCCGCATCAGGGTGGCCCGGCACCTGCCCCTCCGCAGCCGGGACCCCAAGGCCGTGCTGGCCTCGACGGCGGCACTCGTCCAGGAACTGCTCGCCGAGGCCGACGGCTTCGGAGTCCGGGTCCAGGGACTCGGCATCGCCGTCTCCGGCGACGTGGACCGCGCCGCCGGAGTGGTGCGCTACTCGCCCTTCCTGGACTGGCGTGACGTGCCGCTCGCCGAACTCGCGGGGATGACCACGGGACTTCCCGTCACCGTCGACAACGACGTCCGGGCGCTGACCGTCGCCGAGCAGTGGTTCGGTGCCGGAGTGGGGCTCTCCGACTTCGCGCTGGTCACCGTCGGCGCCGGTATCGGCTGCGGACTCGTGGTGCACGGCCGGGTCGTGTCCGGCGCGCACGGCGTGGCCGGCGAGATCGGGCACGTCGCCATCGACCCGGCAGGGCCCCTCTGCCACTGCGGAAACCGCGGCTGTGTCGAGGCGATCGCCGCGGACTCGGCGATCGTCGCCCAGGTCCGGGAGGCGACCGGCGTCGACGTGGCCGACGCCGCCGCGGCACTGGACCTGGCACACACGGGCGACCCCGGCGCCCGTGAGGTGTACGCACGGGCGGGCGAGGCGATCGGCCGGGCCCTGGCGACCGTGGCCAACCTGCTCGGTCCCGAGCGGGTGATCATCTCCGGCGAGGGCCTGGCCGCCTACGACCTGTTCGCTGGACAGATCCGTGACGCGTTCGCCGCGGCCGCCTTCGGCTCGGCCGCGCGGTGCGACGTCCTGACCCGCCCGCTGCCGTTCGAGGAGTGGGCGCGCGGGGCCGCCGCCACCGCTATCCAGTCCTTCATCAGATCAGACACGCACTAGCACGCACGAGGAGCAACGATGACGCAGCAGAGCCGCCCTCACCTGGCTGCGCGCGGCCCAGGCCGGCGCAACGTGGTCGGTGGGCTGTTCGGACTCGGCGCCGCCGCCCTGGGCGCACCCCTGCTGAGCGCCTGCGGCGGGGGAGCGGGCGCCGACCCGAAGACGGTCACCTTCGGGTCCAACGGCGCCGACGCCACCCCCAAGTCGGCCTACGCCGCCGTCACCAAGGCGTTCGCCCGGGACAGCGGACTGAAGGTGAAGACGAACACCGTCGACCACGACACCTTCCAGAAGAGCATCTCCACCTACCTCCAGGGCACCCCGGACGACGTCTTCACCTGGTTCGCCGGCTACCGCATGCAGTACTTCGCGAAGAAGAAGCTCTGCAGCCCCATCGACGACGTCTGGGACTCGATAGGCGCCAACTTCAGCGACGCCACCAAGCAGCTCTCCCGCGGCGAGGACGGCAAGTACTACTTCGTTCCGCTGTACAACTACCCGTGGGCCGTCTTCTACCGCAAGAGCCTCTTCGCCGAGCGCGGCTACCAAGTCCCCACCAAGTGGAGCGAGTTCATCGCGCTCGCCAAGCGGATGAAGAAGGACGGCCTCGCGCCCGTCGCCTCCGGCTACGGCGGCGGCGACAGCTGGAGCATCCTCGGCGCCTTCGACTACCTCGACCTGCGGGCCAACGGCTACGACTTCCACATGTCCCTGATGCGCGGCGAGGTCTCCTGGACCGACAAGCGTGCCGTGGCCGTCCTCGACCTGTGGCGCGAACTGACTCCGTACTACCAGCAGAGCGCCGGCGGCCGTTCCTGGCAGGACGCGGCCCAGTCGCTGCTCGACAAGAAGTCCGGCATGGCCGTCATCGGCCTGTTCCTCGGCCAGCAGGTCACCGACGAGAAGATCCGCGCCGACATCGACTTCTTCCCCTTCCCCGAGATCGACGCCGCCCACGGACAGGACGCGGTCGAGGCGCCCACCGACGGCTTCATGCTCAGCCGACGGCCCAAGAACGACGACGGTGCCCGGAAGTTCCTGGAGTTCCTCGGCGGCGCCGGGGCCGAGGAACTGTACATGGGCGCCGACCCCAGCAACCTCGCCGTCAACACCCAGGCCGACACGGGCTCGTACAACGCGCTGCAGAAGAAGTCCGCCCAGCTCATCGCCTCCGCCAAGCACATCAGCCAGTTCGCCGACCGCGACAGCGATCCCGGCTTCATCTCCACCGTCGTCCTGCCCGGCCTGACCGAGTGGCTCGGCCACCCGGACGACGGCAGCGGAACGCTGAAGAAGATCGAGTCCCAGCGCTCCCGCTTCTTCACCGGCTGACCAGGACCGGAAAGGCCGCACCCACCGTGTCCTCCGCCCCCCTCGCACCCAAGCGCTCCCGCGCCCGCGCCCGTCGTCTCACCGCCGGTGACCGGGTCTTCCTCGCGGTCGTCATCGGCATCCCGCTGGCCGCACTGCTCTTCTTCGTCTGGCTGCCCGCACTGGCCTCCCTGGGACTGTCGTTCACCACCTGGGACGGCATCGACCTGGCCGACATCCACTGGACCGGCCTCGACAACTACCAGCAGATCCTCGGCAATTACCCGCCCTTCTGGCCGGCCGTCCGGCACAACGTCATCTGGCTGCTGTTCACCGCGCTGCTGCCCACGCCGTTCGGTATCTTCCTCGCCTACCAACTCGACCGGAAGATCCGCTTCACCCGGATCTACCAGACCGCGATCTTCCTGCCGATGGTGCTGTCCCTGGCCGTCGTCGGCTTCATCTGGGAGATCATCTACAACCCGGACACCGGACTCCTCAACGGCATCCTGAACGCCGCCGGACCGGGCCACCACATCGACTGGCTCGGCAACCCGGACCTCAACCTGTGGGCCGTGCTCGTCGCCTCCGGCTGGCGGCACACCGGCTACATCATGATCCTCTACCTGGCCGGGCTGAAGGGCTTCGACCCGGCGCTCAAGGAGGCCGCCGCGCTCGACGGCGCCAACGGCCGGCAGACGTTCCTGCGCGTGGTCTTCCCGGCGCTGAAGCCCGTCAACGTGATCATCCTGGTCGTCACGGTCATGGAGTCCCTGCGGGCCTTCGACATCGTGTACGTCCTCGGCGGCGGTGTCGGCAGCAAACCCGGCATGGAACTGCTGTCCCTCCTCATCACCGACAACATCATCGGCGAGTCCAGCCACATCGGTTACGGCTCCGCCCTCGCGGTCGTCCTGCTCCTGGTCTCGCTCGCCGCCATCGGGACCTTCCTCGTCCAGACGTTCCGCAAGGAGGACCAGTGACCACGACCCTCACCCGGCCCGCCTCCGACGTGCGGGAACCCCGGACGCGGCCGGCACCCGGCAGGCCCAGGCGGCAGACGGGCCGCCATCTGATGCTCGGCGGCATCGCACTGCTCTGGCTCGTCCCGCTGCTGTGGGCCGTGTACACCTCGCTGCGCCCGTACTCCGACACGGCGAAGCACGGTTACCTCTCCTGGCCGCACAGCCTGGGACTCGGCAACTTCACGGACGCCTGGAACCAGTCCGGCATGCCGCACTTCTTCTGGAACTCCGTCCTCATCACCGTCCCGTCGGTCCTCGGCACCCTGCTCTTCTCGGCAGCCGTCGCCTTCTTCGTCTCCCGCTTCGACTTCCGCTGGAACATCGTCCTGCTGATGCTGTTCACGGCGGGCAACCTCCTCCCGGCGCAGGTCCTCATCACCCCCCTGTACCGCCTCTACCTCCTCATCCCGCTGCCGGAGTGGATGAGCGACTCGCTCCTGCTGTACAACTCCGCCTGGGGCATCATCGCGATCCACATCGCGTACCAGTCGGGGTTCTGCACCTTCGTCCTCAGCAACTACATGAAGACGATCCCCAAGGAGATCTCCGAGGCGGCACTCGTCGACGGCGCGCCCGTCTGGCGGCAGTTCTTCCAGATCATCCTGCCGCTGTGCCGCCCCGCGTTCGCGGCCCTCGCCACCCTCGAATCGATCTGGATCTACAACGACTTCTTCTGGCCGCTCGCGCTCGTCGAGACCGGCGACAAGCGGCCCATCACCTCGGCCCTGGCCAACCTCCAGGGCCAGTACTTCACCAACCCCAATCTGATCGCGGCCGGTGCGCTGATGACCGCGATCCCCACGCTGCTGGTGTACTTCGCGCTCCAGCGCCAGTTCATCAGCGGACTCACCATCGGCTCGGGCAAGGGCTGAGCCGCCACGACGCCGGAGTCCCACCGCGTCCCCCGCCCCCGCTGACACCGTCCCAGGAGGTCCGACCCATGCGGTCATCCTCGTACCCCGTCATGCCCGTCCTGAGAACCATGACCGTCCTCGCCCTCACCGCGGGCGTCGCCACGGCCGTCCCGGCCCAGGCGCACGCCGGGCCGGTCACGGCGCCGGCGCCCCCCGGCGCTGCGTCCACGGCCGACGCCCCCGCCCTGGCCGCCCAGCCGTACATGGGCTGGTCGAGCTGGAGCATGCAGTCGTCCAAGTACCCGGGCCTCAACCCCGACGGCGACTACAGCTACCTCACCGAGGCGAACGTCCTGAAGCAGACGGACGCCCTGGCCGCCAAGCTCAAGCCGTACGGCTACGAGTACGTCAACATCGACGCCGGCTGGTGGCGCGACCTGTCCTGGAAGCCCGAGTTCGACCAGTACGCCCGCCAGAAGGCCGACCCCGGCCGCTTCCCGCACGGCATGAAGTCCGTCGCCGACCACATCCACTCCAAGGGCCTCAAGGCCGGTATCTATCTGCCCGTCGGCCTGGAGAAGGAGGCCTACAACGACGGCAAGTCGCCCATCCACGACGCCGAGGGCTGCACCACCGGCGACATCGTCTACGGCGACCTGCGCACCACCAACGGCTGGGACAGCGCCTACAAGCTCGACTTCTCCGAGCCGTGCACCCAGAAGTACGTCGACTCCCAGGCCAGGCTGCTGGCCGACTGGGGCTACGACTTCCTCAAGCTGGACGGCGTCGGACCGGGATCCGGCAAGAGCGGCGACCAGTACGACAACGTTGCCGACGTCGCCGCCTGGCAGAAGGCCATCGCCTCCGCCGGCCGCCCCGTCCACCTCGAGGTGTCCTGGTCGCTCGACATCGGACACGCCGCCGACTGGAAGAAGTACTCCAACGGCTGGCGCGTCGACACCGACGTCGAGTGCTACTGCAACACGCTCGTCAGCTGGGAGAACTCCGTCGACGACCGGTGGGACGACACCCCCGGCTGGACGCGGCACGCCGGACCCGGCGGCTGGAACGACCTCGACTCCCTGGACGTCGGCAACGGCGCCATGGACGGCCTCACCAAGGCGGAACGGCAGAGCTACGCGACCCTGTGGGCCATCGCCAAGTCCCCGCTCTACACCGGCGACGACCTCACCCGCCTGGACGCCTACGGTGTCTCCCTGCTGACCAACCGTGAGGTCATCGCCGTCAACCAGGGCAGCACCCCGCCCGCCCGGCCGGTCACCCCCTCCGACGCGCAGCAGGTGTGGGCCGCGAAGAACGCCGACGGCAGCTACACGGTCGCCCTCTTCAACCTCGACGACGAGCCCGCCGCCGTCACCGCCCACTGGGCGTCGCTCGGCCTCACCGGCAAGGCCGCGGTCCGCGACCTGTGGAACCACGAGAACCTCGGCACCTACAAGGACAAGGTGACCGAGGCCCTGCCCGCCCACGGCTCGCGCCTGTTCACCGTCACCCCACGCGACGGCGCCCTCAAGGCCACGGCGTACGAGGCCGAGGCCACGGCCAACACCCTCGCCGGCAACGCCTCCGTGGCCGGCTGCTCCGCATGCTCCGGCGACCACAAGATCGGCAATCTCTACCTCGGCGGCAGCCTCCGCTTCAACGACGTGACCGTGGACAAGGCGGGCACCTACCTGATCAAGGTCGCCTACGTCAGCGGTGACGCACGCTCCGCCGACATCTCGGCGAACGGCAACAAGGCCACCTCGCACAAGTTCCCGTCCACGGGCGACTGGGGGAGCGTCGAGAGCGTGAGCGTGCCCGTCGCGCTCAAGGCGGG
The DNA here is from genome assembly GCF_055558435.1 of Streptomyces sp. NPDC025784. NCBI lineage: Bacteria > Bacillati > Actinomycetota > Actinomycetes > Kitasatosporales > Streptomycetaceae > Streptomyces > Streptomyces sp. NPDC025784. The sequence goes on along the minus strand of NZ_JBVHMN010000015.1, from coordinate 28,189 downwards.
CAGCAACACGATCACCTTCGACAGCGGTTCGGGCTACGCGCCCGACATCGACCGGATCGACGTACCTCAGTCCTCCTGAACCCGCGGGGCCCCGGCACCTGACGGCCGGGGCCCCGCCCTGCCCCGGAGACACGTATGGATACCGCACCCGGAAGCCACCCCAGCAGACGCCGCCTGCTCTCCCTCGCCGCCGTGGCCGGAGCCGCCACCGCCCTCGGCACCCTGCCCGTCTTCACCGCCTCCGCCGCACCGCAGCGTCCCACCACGACACCCGGCCCGACCGCCGGCCCGCACCACGAGCTGTGGTGGCGGGCGCCCGCGGACGAGCACTCGATGATCCGGCAGGGCCTGCCCCTCGGCAACGGCCGACTGGGTGCCCTGGCGGGCAACGACCCGGGCCGGGAACTCCTCCTGATCACCGACGCCACCCTGTGGACCGGCGGACTCAACGGCACACTCGACTCCGACGGCCAGTTCCCCTACTCCCGCGACGACTTCGGATCCTTCACCCTCCTCGCCCGCCTCACCGTCGACATCCCCGACCACGACCTGTCCGCGGTGAACGACTACCGGCGCGCCCTCGACCTCACCCAGGGTCTCGTCACCACCACGTACCGGCGCTCGGGCACCACGTACCGGCGCAGCATGTTCGCCAGCCGCCCCGACGACGCGATCGTCCTGCACTTCGACCAGAGCGGCGGCGGCAGTTACAGCGGCACCGTCACCCTGGACGGCACACACGGCGAGAACGTGAAGGGCCTGTCCTTCGGCGGCACGCTGCCCGGCGGTCTGCGCCACGGAGCCGCGGTGAAGGCGTACGGCAGCGGCGGCAAGGTGACCGTCGACGGCCCCCGGATCACCTTCACCGACTGCAGGAGCCTCACCGTGGTGGTGAGCGGAGGCACGAACTACCGGCCCGACGCCGCCACCCACTACCGCGACCCGTCCCTCGACCCGGAGCGGCTCGCCCGCACCAAGGTGGGCGACGCCGCCGCGCACAGCGCCGCCACCCTGCTGCGCACCCATGTCGCCGACTACCGGGCCCTGTTCGCACAGCAGGACCTCTCGCTCGGCACGTCCTCCGCCGAGCAACGAGCCCTGGACACCTGGGAACGCCTCCAGGCCCGTGCCAGGGACGACGCCCCCGATCCCGAACTGGAGGCCGCCTACCTGCAGTTCGGCCGGTATCTGATGATCTCCGGCTCACGGGGCAGTCTGCCGCTGAACCTCCAGGGTCTGTGGCTGGACGGCAACGACCCCGACTGGATGGGCGACTACCACACCGACATCAACCTCCAGATGAACTACTGGATGGCCGACCGCGCCGGACTGTCGGACTGCTTCGACGCGCTCACCGACTACTGCCTCGCCCAGCTGCCCTCGTGGACGGACCTCACCCACCGCCTCTTCAATGACCCGCGCAACCGCTACCGCAACTCGACCGGACGGATCGCCGGCTGGACGGTCGCCATCTCCACAAACGTCCACGGAGGCATGGGCTGGTGGTGGCACCCGGCGGGCAACGCCTGGCTCTGCAACAGCCTGTGGGAGCACTACGAGTACACACGCTCCCGCGCCCACCTCGCGAAGATCTATCCGATGCTCAAGGGCGCCTGCGAGTTCTGGGAGGCGCGGCTGCTGACCACCACCCTGCCGGACACCGGCGAGGAGGTGCTCGTGGCCGACAGCGACTGGTCGCCCGAACACGGCCCGCTCGACGCCAAGGGCATCACCTACGCCCAGGAACTGGTGTGGGCTCTCTTCGGCAACTACCTTGCGGCGACGAAGGAGTTGGGGAAGGACAAGGCGTACGCCGAGACGATCGGCTCTCTGCGCGGGCGGCTGTACCTTCCCCGGGTGAGTGACAAGACCGGCTGGCTGGAGGAGTGGATGTCACCCGACAACCTCGGTGAGACCACACACCGACACCTGTCCCCCCTCGTGGGGCTCTTCCCCGGGGACCGTATTCGGCCGGACGACTCCACACCCAAGGCCGTCGTGGACGGCGCCACGGCTCTGCTCACCGCCCGCGGCACGGAGAGCTTCGGCTGGGCGAACGCCTGGCGTGCCCTGTGCTGGGCCCGCCTGAAGAACGCCGACAAGGCGTACCAGCTCGTCGTGAACAACCTCCGCCCCTCGACGAACGGCAGCAACGGAACGGCACCCAACCTCTTCGACATCTACGAGGTGGAGAAGGGCCGCGGCATCTTCCAGATCGACGCCAACTTCGGCACCCCCGCCGCGATGATCGAGATGCTCGTCCACTCACGCCCCGGGCACCTCGAACTCCTGCCGGCGCTGCCCGGCGCCTGGGCGACGTCGGGCTCGGTCACCGGAGTCGGCGTACGCGGCGGCTTCGTCGTCGACCTGAGCTGGCGCGACGGCACACCGACCGAGGTGCGGATCCACAGCGTCGGCGGCCGGACGACGACCGTGGCGCACGGCAGCACCTCACGGCAGGTCACCGTGGCGCCCGGCGCGTCCGTCACCCTCCGCGGGTTCGACCGATGACGGCGCGCCCGGGAGCACGCCGGACGGCCGTCACCGTCGCCACACTGCTCGTCACCGCCCTCGGCGGACCGGCGTGCGCGACCACCGTCCAGGGACACACCGTCCAGGGACACACCACCGAGGTGTCCGCGGCCCGGACGTCCTCCGCCCCGGCCCGGACGTCCTCGGCCCAGGCCCGCGCCGCACACGACGACGTCATCACCTGGGGCGCCAGCGCCGACCGCGTGGGTGGCGCGGTCGCCGACCACAGCTACCGGCTCGTCGTGCACACGAGCGCCGGCGGGGACCAGGCCCGGATCCGGCTCTCCAACGCGTTCGGCGACGGGCCCGTGACCTTCGACAGCGTGTACGCGGGCCGGCAGAGCGCCGGCGCGGAACTCGTGCACGGCAGCAACCGGCGCCTGACCTTCGGCGGCGCGGCCTCCGTCACCGTGCCCGCCGGAGCCACCGCGTACAGCGACCCGCTGCCCGGCCGGCTGCCCGCCGCGACCGACCTGGTCGTCAGCCTGCACACGGCCCGCGCCGAGGGCACCGCGACCGGGCACGGGATGGCCATGCAGACCTCGTACGCGGCCCCCGGCGACCACACGGCGGAGGAGGGCGCAGCCAACTGGACCGAGCGGATCGGCTCCTGGTTCTACCTCGACGCCGTCACCGTCCGGGCGGCCGCAGACACCTCCGCCGTCGTCACGCTCGGCGACTCCATCACCGACGGCTGGCAGTCCAGCGGCGACCTGAACCGCCGCTGGCCCGACTACCTCGCCCGTCGCCTCCAGCAGGCGGGCGGCCCCGTGCGGGGTGTGGCCAACGAGGGGATCTCCGGGAACAAGGTCCTCGCGGACGGTGCCGGACAGAGTGCGCTCAACCGGCTGCAACGCGACGTGCTGTCGCATCCGGGGGTCCGCACGGTCTTCCTCTTCGAGGGCGTCAACGACATCAAGGCCCATACCGGTGTCACCGCCCAGGACATGATCGACGGCTACCGGAAGATCGTGGAACGGGCGCACGCGGCGGGCAAGTGCGTCGTCGGGGCCACCATCGCGCCCTTCAAGGGCTGGTCCGAATGGGACGCGGCGGCGGAGGCCGTGCGTGTCGAGGTCAACGCGTTCATCCGGGACGGCGGCCTGTTCGACGCCGTCACCGACTTCGACCGGACGCTGCGCAGCCCCTACGACCACGAACGCGTCCTGCCGTTCTTCGACGGCGGCGATCACCTGCACCCCAATGACAAGGGGATGCAGGCGATGGCCGACGCGGTCGAGCTCGGGAGCCTGACCTCGTGCTGAGGCCGGCCCCCGGCACGAGGTCAGGGGTACGACACCACCGTGGACGGCACGGTGGAGGTGCCCGAGGTCGGTGACCCCGTGTCGTTGACGACGCGCTCGTACTGTCCGTTTCCGCCGAGCGAGACCACCAGGAGGTCGTGGAACTTCACTCCCGGCACGTTCGGTGCCGCGAACCCGTGGTGCTGCACGATCGTCGGATCGACGTTGTAGTAGCAGTAGCTGCCCAGGCCCCATCCCTCGTGCGTGGTCACGGAGTCGGCGACCTTGTAGGCCGCGTACCCCTTGACCGAGCCGTTCTGGATGGCGGCCTGGTTCGGCGCGTCGTACGCCTTCTCGTTCTGGAAGAAGATGGTGCGGCCCCGCTGGCCGTACCACTGGACGTCGTACTTGTTGAAGTGCTCGACGAAGAGGCCGGTGGCCAGCACGTCGTCGCCGTTGACGCGGATCCCGTAGTCGGCGCGGTTGGTCTCCCATCCGACGCCGGTGCCGTGGTCGGCGCGCCAGATCCAGGTGTGGTCGACGATGGTGTGACGGCTGTTGATGACCATGCTGGTCGTCGCCTTGCCTGCGCCGGCACCGCCGATGCGCACGAAGACGTCCTGCACGGTGGTCGGGTTGGCCGAGTGGTTCGCCGAGGCGCCGGCGGGCCCGACCTCCAGCAGGGTGGCCGAGTTGACCGGACCGGCGTCGATGAGGAACCCGGCGAGCCGCACACCGTCCACGTCGGCCGTCTTCATCGCGGTGACGCCGTTGTCGGGGATCAGGGTGGCGTAGCCGAGGCCCAGCACCACGGTGTTGGCGCGGTTGACCTCGATCGGCCGGTCGAGGTGGTAGATCCCCGGCGTGAGCAGCAGGTGCAGGCCCTGCGCGAGTGCCGCGTTCAGGGTGGCGGCCGTGACACCGGGCTTGGCCACGTAGAACTGGCTGAGCGGCAGCGACGAACCGCGTGGGGTGCCGCTGCCCCAGGTGGTGCCGCGCGCGTTGGTGCGCTTCTCCGGCAGGAAGACGCGGTACTCGCTGCCGTTGAGGTACAGGAACGGCTTCTCCCGGGACACCGGAGTGGTGTCGAGGGTGGTGTACGGCGGGTTGGGGAAGGACTGCGCGGGAGCACCCTGGACACCCGAGAAGACCATGTTCCAGACGGCGTTGACCCAGCCGCCCACCGAGCTGTCGCGGGTGTACCACTGCTGCTGCGAGTACGGACCCACCTGGCCGTCGATGCGGCTGTCGGCGATGTAGCCGCCGCTGGCCCAGCCGTATCCGTTCGGGGCGAGGTTGAGGCCGCCGCGCACATGCATGCGGCGGAAGGGGGCGGCCTGTGCGACCGCCCAGCGGTTGGTGCCGTTGACCGGGACCAGCGCGAGGTTCTCGGCCGAACGCCAGAAGTTCTGCGTGGCGTTGCCGTTGAACCAGCCGGCGTCGACCGTCACGTCGCCGTTGATCGTGGTGTCGTCCGGTGACAGGCCGAGACCGGCGATCGAGGTGTAGAAGCCGAGCTGGGCGTTGAGCCCGTTGTACGTGCCCGGCTTGAACAGCAGCGCGTAGCGGCCCGTGCCGAACTGCGCGGACTCCTGTTGACGGAAGACCTCGTCCAGCCTGCCCTGGATGTTCGGGGTCGAGGGGTCGAAGACGATGACGTTCGGGCCGAGATCGCCGCCGCCCGGAAGGGCCGACGGCTTCTTCGCGGGGGTGGCGGACGCCGGTGACGACAGAGCGAGCAGTGCCGGGGCCGCGGCGGTGGCGGCCATCGCTCCGAGAACGGCCCGTCGGGCCGGAGCGGACCGGCCGGAGTCGGGACCATTTGTGGGGATTCGGGGCATGGGGGCGACTCTCCTGGTTCAGGAAGTGAACGATGGAAGGTGCGGGGAGCGCTCTCTTGCCGATGCATGCTTCATCCGCGTGAACACAGCGTCAAGAGTTGTCGCAGGAGTCCCGAAGATTGATGCCTTTTCAACCGCCAACTGTGTTGTGTTTTACGGTAGTTCGCTGATCAATGCGCTCGACCGGATCTCCCGCGCGGACGGCGAATGTGTTCAAGAGGTGCTCACAAGAGGGCTGTTGGGCCGCCGGAGCGGCTTCCTGAGCGCATCCCCGGGCCGGAGAAGGGGCCTTGTGGAGAGCGCTCTATACCCCCGCGGGGCTGGGCAGTTAGGGTGCGGACATGAGCAGACAGGCACCCACGCTGGAGGACGTCGCGCGGGAGGCCGGCGTCTCGCGTGCCACCGTGTCCCGGGTCATCAACGGCGTCCGCAGCGTGGATCCCGCACTCCAGGACGTGGTCCGGCAGGCCATCGAGCGCACGGGATACGCACCCAACCGGGCCGCCCGGTCACTGGTCACCCGTCGGACCGAGACGGTCGCCCTCATCGTGTCCGGCGCGGGCGACGTGGTCGACGAGGAGGAGAACGCCTTCACGGCGCAGGTGTTCGCCGACCCGTTCTTCGGCCGCGTCGTCACCGGAGTGGTGGCACACCTGCGGCCCCGCTCGATGCACCCGCTGCTCATGTTCGCCGACTCCGCGCGCACCCGGCAGCAGGCTCTGAACGATCTCCGGCAGGGCAGCGCGGACGGTGCCCTGGTCGTCTCCACGCACGCCGACGACCCGCTGCCCGCACTGCTCGCCGACGCCGGGGTGCCCACGGTGCTCTTCGCCCGGCCGTCCCGGCCGGTGCCGCTCAGCTATGTCGACCTCGCCCACCGGGACGGCGCCCGCATGGCCGCCGAGCATCTGCTGGACCGGGGATGCCGGAAGATCGTCACGGTCACGGGACCGCTGGGTGTGTCGGCGAGCCAGGAGCGGCTCGCCGGATTCCGCGACACGATGGCGCGCCGGGGCCATCCCTACGTCCCCGTCGCGGAGGGCGGGTTCACGCTCGACAGCGGCATGGCCGCGATGTCCGGCCTGCTCGCCGAACACCCGGACGTGGACGGCGTGTTCGCGGCCAACGACCTGATGGCCCAGGGTGTGTGCCAGATACTCCGGGAGCGGGGCAGAAGCGTGCCGGACGATGTCGCGGTCGTCGGCTTCGACGACTCCGCCGCGGCGGTGGCCTGCCGTCCGCCGCTGACCACCGTGCGCCAGCCGGTCGAGGAGATGGCGTCGGTGATGGCGCGGCTCCTCACCGAGCACATCCAGGGCGTACGTACCGAACCGACCTCTGTGATCTTCGATCCGGAGCTCGTGGTGCGCGCGTCCGCCTAGGGGCTTCGTTCGGACCCGAGCCGATCCGAACGAAACCCCCCAGCGCCTGCCCGGGAGTTCCTCGCGTCGCCGGGCGGGCGCCGTCGGACGGGCCTCGGGGCACGCCGGTCCGCCCGCGCGAACCGTGTCCCCGTGCGGGACCCCGCCGACGGTGACGGACACTGGACCGTCAGCACGAGTGCGGGACCGGCGAGCGGGTGGGCCGGCGAGGGAGAGGCAGGCGCATGACCGACCGGATCACCGTGGGCGTGGACGGATCGCCCGAGAGCCGGGCCGCGCTGGCCTGGGCGGGCCGGGAGGCCGTCCGTCGCGGGCTGCCGCTGCGGCTGGTCCACGTCTGGCACTGGGCACCCCACGACGTGATCGGCGGCGGCGACCGTGACGACCATGCGCGGTGGGCACAGGACATGGTGCGGGAGGCGGCGACCTCCCTCACCGACCGGCACTCCGGTCTGGAGGTGACCGCGGAGGTCCTGGAGGGTGCCGCCGTCGAACTGCTGCTGGCCGAGGCGGCCGCGACGCGGGCCCTGGTCCTCGGATCACGCGGATACGGCACGATCGTCGGCTTCCTGCTCGGTTCCGTCGGGCAGCAGGTGATCGCCGAAGCCCCCTGCCCGGTCGTCCTGGTCCGCGCCGACGACCACGCCCCGGCCGAGGCGGCCGGCCGCGAGATCGTCGTGGGGCAGCAGGGCGGACGGGACGACAGCGCCACGGCGCTGGGGTTCGCCTTCGAGACCGCCGCCGCGCGCGGCGCCGCCGTGCGTGCCGTCAGGGCGTGGAGCCTGCCGCCCGTGTTCGCCTACAGCCCCGGCTCGCTGAAGATGCTGGACGAGGCCGGGGGCCTGGAGCCGTACGAGCGGGAGGCGCTCGCGGAGGCGCTCCAGCCGTGGCGGGAGCGGTTCCCCGGTGTGCCCGTCACCCAGCACGTCGAACTGGGCAGCGGTGGACAGGTGCTGCTGTCGCTGGCGGGGCGGGCCCAGCTGATGGTCGTCGGGCGGCGTGCCCACCGCTCGGCGGTCGGGTCGCGGATCGGTTCCGTGGCCCACGCGGTGATGCACCACGCGGACTGCCCGGTGGCGGTCGTGCCCCACGCCTGAGGGGTGCCGTGGGCGGGTCCAGGTGGCCGGGGTCGTCGTGTCGCTGGGGCGCCCGAGGCCTCCTTGGCGGTCGGCATCGCGCTGACCGGCGCACCTGTACCCACCTTCGGTTCATTCAAGTTCCGAACGTAGGGCGGAGTTTGAGAGCGCTCCCGGGAAATTTTGGCGTGAACTATTGACGGCGCCATGACGCTCGGGTTGACTCCCCGCCCAGCGCCCGTACCGGTTCCGGTACCCGTTCCGGTTCCTGCGCGTGAAGCCGCGATCCCCGTGTGCCGGGAGGCAGTTGTGGCCGTGACCATCGCCGATGTCGCCCGGGCGGCCGGTGCCGGCAAGGCGACCGTCTCCCGCTCCCGCGTGCTCAACACCCGCGGGGAGGTCGGCAAGGCAACGGCCGCACGGGTCCGCCAGGTGATCGACCGTATGGATCATGTACCCAGCTCCGGTGCCGTCGGGCTCGCCCGCGGCCGCAGCCGCACGGTGGGTGTGCCGGTGCCCTCGCCGACCTGGCCGCTGGTCCTCACCGGCCCGTCGCGGTTCGGCTGCGCACGCGACCGGCTCGCCGGGTTCCACGACACCTGCGCCGCCCACGGTGTCGGCCTCGACCTGGTCGTCGAGGACGACTTCGCCGAGGCGGACGGACGCGCGACCGCGCGCCGACTGCCGAACGAGAGGCGGGAGTTCGACGCCGTCCTCGCCCGCAACGACCTCGCGGCGCCCGGTGTCCTGGGCGCCCTGCGCGATGCCGGGCGCCGGATGCCGGACGACATCGCGGTCATCGGCTTCGACGACATCCCGGTTGCCCGGCACACCGAGCCCGCACTCGGCACGGTCCGCCGGTCCATGCGGGTGACGGGGGAGACGGCCGCCCGCATCCTCCCGGCCCACCACGAAGGCCAGGACCGGCCCCTCGCCCCGGTCGTACTGCGCACGACCATGATCGCGCGCCGGTCGGCACCGGCGCTGTAGGCACCTCCCGAGCACCTCTCCGACCGACGGGGGCCACGCCCCCAGCACCGCGGCTCGCCGGCACCGGCCCCTCCCGGCGCGGCGCGCCGTCCCAGCGACCCGCACGTGAGCACCCGCGCACCTTCGCGCGCACGAGTACGCCCCGCACGGACCGGCACCCCCAACCTCCCCCAGGAGAGCCGCATGCCATCCCGTACCCACCGCACCCTGCTCACCGCCCTCGCCGCCCTGTCCGCCCTGTCCCTGCTCTCCGCGGGCACGGCCCTGGCGGCCACGGCGCCCGAGCCGGCAGCCGTGGCCGCCGCCGCGAACTGGGACACCGACCGCGCGGCGACCGCCTACGCCGCGAACCCCGCCGCCGTCACGGCCTCGGGCAGCGAGAACGCCGGCACCGCGCCCGGACTCGCCTTCGACGGCAACACCACCACCCGCTGGTCCAGCCAGTTCGCGGACGACGCCTGGATCCGCGTCGACCTGGGCGCCACCCTGCGCATCGACCGTGTGGTCCTGGACTGGGAGGCCGCCTACGGCAAGCGCTACGTGCTGGAGGTCTCCACGAACGGCACGGACTGGACGCCGTTCTACACCGAGACCGCCGGAGCCGGGGGATCGGTCACCGCACACACCTATCCGCAGGAGGTCACCGGCCGGTACGTGCGGATGCGCGGCGTCGAACGCGCCACGCCCTACGGCTACTCCCTCTACGCCTTCAAGGTCTACGGCGGCGAGCCGGCCCCCGCCTCGACGACCCGCTCGAACCTCGCCCTGAACCACCCCGCCTACTCCAACCTGTACCAGCACGCGGGCAATTCACCGGCGTTCGCCACCGACGGCGGCCGGCCCGCCGACCTCAAGGGCGACTCCACGCGCTGGTCCAGCGACTGGAACGCCGACCGGTGGATCTCCGTCGACCTCGGCGCGACCTCGACCATCAGCAGCGTCGACCTGTACTGGGAAGCCGCCTACGCCGTCGACTACGAACTCCAGGTCTCCGACGACAACAGCACCTGGCGGACCGTCCACCGGCCGACGGCAGCCGAGGTGGCGGCCCGCCGCGCCGATGTGAAGGCGCCGGGCGACGCGGCCGGGCGCCACGACACCGTCACCCTGCCGCAGCCCGTGACCGGCCGCTACGTCCGCATGCTCGGCAGGGAACGCCGGTCGTTCTACAACCCGGCTCCGGCGACGGCCCAGTTCGGCTACTCCCTCTACGAGTTCCAGGTCTGGGGCACCGGAGGCAGCGCCACCGCCGCGTACCCGGCGCTGCCCGGCGAACAGCAGGGCGCGTACCGTACGGCGTTCTTCGACGACTTCACCGGCGCCGGACTCGACCGCTCCAAGTGGCGTGTCGTCAGGACCGGTCAGGAGATGGGCCCGGTCAACGGCGAGTCGCAGGCGTACGTGGACTCGGCCGACAACATCAGCACCCAGAACGGCAGCCTCGTCCTGAAGGCGAAGTACTGCAAGGGCTGCACCCGGGCCGGGGGAGGCACGTACGACTTCACGTCCGGACGTGTCGACACCCACACCACGTTCGACTTCACGTACGGGCGGGTCAGCGCCCGGATGAAGCTGCCCGTCGGTGACGGCTTCTGGCCCGCCTTCTGGCTGCTGGGGAGCAACGTCGACGATCCGTCGGTGTCGTGGCCGGCGTCCGGGGAGACGGACATCATGGAGAACATCGGCTACGCGGACTGGACCAGCACGGCCCTGCACGGACCCGGCTACTCGGCCGACGGCAACATCGGCGCCCGGCAGACCTACCCGGCAGGGGGCCGCGCCGACCAGTGGCACACCTACGCCGTGGAGTGGACGCCGACCGCGATGCGCTTCCACGTCGACGACACCCTCGTCCAGGAGACGACGCGCAACAAGCTGGAGTCCACGCGGGGACAGTGGGTCTTCGACCACAAGCAGTACGTCATCCTCAACCTCGCCCTCGGGGGCGCCTACCCGGCGGGCTGGAACAAGGTCACCACCCCGTACTGGGGACTGCCGCAGTCCAGCGTCGACCGCATCGCCGCCGGAGGAGTGCAGGCCGAGATCGACTGGGTGCGGGTCGAACAGAAGGGGTGACGCGTCCGCGGCGACGGCCGCCCCGGATCCGCCGGGACGGCCGTCCCCGCGCCGGCCGTGGCACCGCGTACCGCCCGTCGGCGCGGTCGCCCCGCTCCGCCGGCGTGCCTACGCGTCGCCCGCCCGGGACATCCGCAGGGCGAGGTCCTGCAGCAGATCGGCCGTCTTGACGTCCGTCCGCCCCGAGTCGTGGACTTCGGCGAGTTCGGAGAACAGGAACGCGAAGGCGCCCACGAGCGAGATGGCGGCGGGCAGATAGGCGTCCGCGACCGCCTGCCCGGCCTCCGCGGGCCCCGCGTCGCCCGGCACCTCGACTCGGGGGAACACCTCTGTGACGAGGGCGCCCAGTTGGGTCTCGGCCGACTCGACCCCGGATTCCTCGTCCTGGGCGATCCTGCGCACCATCGCGTTGGTCTCGGTGAGCACGCCGATGGCGCGCAGGATGATCTCCGTCTGTTCCATGCCGTGAGCCTAGACGGGCGAAGCCCCGGTGTGGCCTCGATGTTCGTGCCGGGATGGTAGACAGGGCACATGAACGACTTCTCCCGCCTTTGCCCGGATCGCGTGCGATGACCGCAGGAATCGACACCCCGGACCGCCGGGGCCGCACCGGACTCGACCGCGTCGGCCGTGACCTCACCGGCAACCCCCGCGTCAAGATCCGCGACGTGCGCCTGCTGTCCAGCCACTGGTACGTGGAGCGCACCACCAGCTTCGACTTCCAGCACGCCGACGGCACCTGGAGCACCCAGGAGCGCGAGACCCACGACCGCGGCAACGGCGCCACCCTCCTGCTCTACGACACAAGCCGTGAGACAGTGCTGCTCACCCGGCAGTTCCGCTACCCCGTGTACGTCAACGGGCACTCCGACGGCATGCTGGTCGAGACACCGGGCGGGCTCCTCGACGAGGAGGACGAGCACCCCGAGGTCGCCGTGCGCCGTGAGGTCGTCGAGGAGACCGGACACACCGTCGGCGAGGTCCACCACGTCTTCGACGTCTACATGAGCCCCGGGTCGGTCACCGAGCGGGTGAGCTTCTACGCCGCGTCGTACGGCCCCTCCACGCGCACGCACGAGGGCGGCGGCCTGGACGAGGAGGGCGAGGACATCGAGATCGTGGAACTGCCCTTCGCCCGTGCCCTGGAGATGATCCGGACCGGGGAGATCGCCGACGCGAAGACCATCATGCTGCTCCAATGGGCCGCGCTGGAAGGCCCGTTCAAGAGGGCTTGACTTGAAGTGCTCTTCAAGTTCCAGACTCCTTTCCGGGCCCGAGGACTTCGGGTCCGGACGGGAGGGACACCATGAAGTACCGCACCATCGGCACCGACCCGGGGACCCGCCGTGAGGTGAGCGTGCTCTCGCTCGGCGCGATGCTGTTCGGCTCACTGACGGACGAGCGGACGTCCTTCGCCGTGCTCGACCGCTATGTCGAGGCCGGCGGGAACTTCATCGACACGTCGGACAACTACGCCTTCTGGACCGACGACAGCCAGGGCGGACACAGCGAGGCACTGCTCGGCCGCTGGCGGCGCAGCCGAGGCGTCGGCGACGAGATCGTCATCGCGACCAAACTCGGCGCACGGCCGCTCGCCCCGGGTACGGGCTACGTGGACAATCCCGAAGGCCTCTCCGCCAAGACCGTCCGCGAGGCGTCCGAGCGCAGCCGGGAGCGCCTCGGCGTGGAGCGGATCGATCTGCTGTACGCGCACATAGAGGACCGCACGGTCGACCCGCGCGAGACGGTGGAGGCGTTCGGTGAACTCGTCGCCGAAGGCGGCGTCGGACTCCTCGGGGTGAGCAACCACGCCGTGTGGCGGGTGGAACGCGCCCGCGCGCTCGCCGCGGCGGCGGGCCTGCCCGGATACGAGGTCCTGCAGTACCACCACAGTCTCCTTCGGCCTCGGAGCGACGTGCCGAGCGATCTGTTCCCGGAGGGGAGCCTCGGCGCGGCGACGGGTGAACTGCTCAGCTATCTGCGCGCCGAGCCCGCCCTGACCCTCGTGGCCTACTCACCGCTGCTGACCGGCGCCTACGTGCGGGACGACAAGCCGCTCCCGCCGGACTACGACCACCCGGGAACCCCGGCGCGGCTCGCCGTGCTGCGGGAGATCGCCGAGGAGACGGGGGCAAGCCCCAACCAGGTGGTCCTGGCCTGGCAGATCGGCGCCGAGCTGCCGGTCGTCCCGCTGGCCGGCGCGTCCTCCGTGGCACAGCTGGAGGAGAACCTGGCCGCGGTGGACCTGGAACTGACCCCGGACCAGCGGGCGCGACTGGACGCCGCCCACTGAGCAGGCCGCGGCCTATCCGGGCCCGCCCTCCGGGGACCTGAGCGTGGTGAGGAGCAGCGCGATGTCGTCCGGGCGTTCGCCGGCCTGCCGGGCGGGCGCGGTGAGCAGGTCGGCGGCCCGGGAGAGCGAGGGGCCACCCGGCTTTCCGTGCGGCGTGCCGGCGCGGGAGAGGATCGTCCGCAGCGCCTCGATGCCGTCGTCGATGTCCGTGCCGGGCCGTTCGACCAGCCCGTCGGTGTACAGGGCGAGCACCGCCTCGGGCTCCAGCCGCAGCTCCGTCACCGGGTAGCGGGCCCGCGGGTCCACCCCGAGCACCACACCACCGGGCAGGTCCAGCACCTCGGTGCGCCCGTCGGGATGGCGCAGCAGGGGCGGCGGATGGCCTGCCCGGGCCGCACGGGCGAGGCCCGTGACCGGGTCCACCCGCACGTAGCAGCAACTGGCGAACTGGCCCGGGTCGAGGTCGATGAGCAGCCGGTTGGTACCGCTCATCACCTCGTCCGGCGACCGGTCGCCGAGCGCGAACGCCCGGACCGCGCTGCGCAGCTGCCCCATGGTGGCCGCCGCCTGCACACCGTGCCCCTGCACGTCACCGATGACCAGAGCGAGTCCGTCGCCCGCCTCGACGACGTCGTACCAGTCGCCGCCCACGTCCATGCCCACGGTGCCGGGCAGATACCGGCCGGACGTCTCCACCAGGGGATGCGCCGACAGCCGGTGCGGCAGCAGGGCCTCCTGGAGCCCGCGTGCCAGGGCGGCTTCGTCGTCGTAGCGCCGGGCCCGCTCCAGGGCCTGCGCTATCAGCCCGGCGAGCGCGGTCAGCACCGTACGCTCCTCCACGCCGAAGCTGCGGGATCGGTCGAAGCCGAGGATGCACGAACCCACCGGGCGTCCCGAGGCGATCAGCGGCAGAAAGGCGCGCGCCCCCTCCGTGGCGTCCAGCGGGATCCCCGGATAGGCCGCGGCCAGTTGCTCCATCGACTCGAAGAAGAGGGCACGGCCGTGGGTGAGGGTCTCCACGCCGGGAATCTTCGCGTCCAGGCCCACCCCGTCGAACGGGGCGAGGAACCCTTGCGGGAAGCCCGTCTCCCAGGCCAGGTACAGGCGCCGTTCCTGGAGGAGGTAGATCGCGAGACGACGGCCGCCGAAGGCGGGCAGCAGCTCCCGCATCACCACCTCGGACACCTGGCGGGCCGTCACGGCCTCGGTCAGCGCGATGGCGAGGACGATGGGCCGGTACAGCGGCGCCGTCGTCGGGACGCCGCTGCTCGGCTCGTCGCCCGTGTCCCGGCCGGCCGTCACGGACGCCGGGTCGAGCGGGACGGCCTCCGCGGTCTCGGCGACACGCCCCACCGGCACGAGCCGGCAGGTGAGGCTGGCCGGGCCGGGGAACACGGAGAGCGTCAGCCAGGCGCCTCCGCCGTGTCCGGGCGTGCCCTCGCGTCGCGCGTGCGGGATCCGCACCTGGAACTGCACCGGGTCGGGTGACAGCAGCGCCCCGCGCAGATGGTCCTCGTACACGGGGCGGTCCAGCCACGGCACCGCCTGCCACAGCGACCGTCCGAGCAGTTCCGTCCGCGGACGCCCGAGCAGCTCGGCCGCGCGTTCGTTGACGTAGATGATGAGCCCGAGCCGGTCGAGCGCGAAGACGGCCTCCGGCAGCAGGTCCGCCGCCTGGTCCGCCGCCGGGCCCGGGCCCGGTTCGACGACCACGCCGCTGACCCGGTAGGGCGCGAGCAGGCCCGGACCCGACGTCCACAGCTCCACCACCCGCACCTCGCCGCTCGCGGTGCACAGCGGCATCGGGTGGTGCGGTGGGTGCCCCGCGGCGGTCTCGCGCAGGGCGGCCAGGAACAGGAGGGGTTCGTCGGGGGCGACGGCCGCGGCGAGGGCCTCCGGCGTTCCGGTGAATCCCGCGTGGTCAGTGCCGAGCAGGGCCCACAGACCGTCGTCCGCGATGACGCCGCCGTCGACCGGGTCCCAGGTGAACCGACCGACGCAGCGTGCCGTGGGACCGTCGGCCGGCGGCCGCGTGCACATCGGCTCCCCGTCCCACCGGACGCCGGGCCCGTCCTTGTCCAACGCGGCCAGCGCCGCGCCCAGTTCCTCCGCCACCGCTGTCATCCGGTCGCGGTCCGGCAGCACCTCGGTGGCGTCCGAGGCCGACGGCCGCAGCACCGTGAGCACGCCGTACGACGTCGAGGCCCCCACCACCGGGACGTACAGCGAACCGAACGGGAACGGCAGGCCCGCCGCGAGCTGGGGATAGCGGCGCATGGTCTCGGTCGCGTCCGTCAGGAGGACCTCCACACCGAGCCGATGGGCGTCCGCGACGGGGAAGGGACGGTGTACGTCCATGCGCCACCAGGGCCGGAACAGCGGGCCCGGCAGACCCGCGAGCACGGCGAGCCGCAGCAGGCCCGGCGTGCTCGAACGCAGATAGACGCCCCCCGCGAAGCCGCGAGCCGCGCGGATCGCATCCGTCACGGCCCCGCTGAGCAGGGCATCCAGGTTCTCCAGCGCCTGGACCTCACGCTCGGCGCTCCCAGTCATCGGTCTGCCCTCGTCCGCCCACCGTCAGGGGGGTACCACAGCAAGAATGCTCCTCCGAGGCCCCTGACCGCACCTCGGCGCCCGTAGCGGGACAGGGCCGTCATCAGGGACTCGCCCGGTCGTGCCCAGCGCGAACATACAGGCTTACCGGGATGTTCAGGAGCCGTCCGGCACCTTGTGATTCAGGAACCGTTCCGCGGTGATTCAGGAGCCGTCCCGCGTGACGAGGGTCTCGGCCGCGACGGCCGCGACGGCGTCGGCCACCGACGCCAGCGCGGGGGAGTCCAGCTTCCACTGCTGCCAGTACAAGGGGACGTCGACGATCCGGCGCGGTGCCAGACGGACCAGCCGCCCGGCACGCAGCAGTGGTCCGGCCTGTGCCTCGGGCACCATGCCCCAGCCCATTCCGGCGACGACGGCGTCCACGAACCCTTCCGACGTGGGCATGAAGTGCCGCAGCGCACTCGCGGCGCCGCCACCACGCAGGGCGCGCACGAACTCGTCCTGGAGGCCGTCGTTGCGGTCGAACACCACCAGGGGCATGTCGGCGATCACGTCACGCAGCGGCGTCTGCGCACCCAGCCACCGTTCGGCGAGACCGGGGCTCGCGACCGGCAGGTAGCGCATCCGGCCCAGGGCCCGCACGGAACAGCCCGTCACCGGCTCCGGCGAGGAGGTCACCGCCGCCATGACCAGCCCCTCGCGCAGCAGCGCGGCCGTGTGGTCCTGGTCCTCGCGGCGCAGTTCGAAGCAGAGGCGGAGGTCCTCGGGCACCCGGGTGAGCGCGGGGAGGAACCAGGTGGCCAGCGAGTCGGAGTTCACCGCGATCGACACGCGCGTGGGCTCTCCGGGGCCGGCCATGCCGAGCGCCGCGTGCGCGTCGCGCTCCAGCCGCGCGAGCTGACGGGCGAAACGCACGACGACCTCGCCGGACTCCGTGGGCCGCACCGGCTTCGTCCGCATCAGCAGCACCCGGCCGGTGCGCTGTTCGAGCGCCTTCACGCGCTGGCTGACCGCCGACGGCGTCACATGGAGCGCCGCGGCCGCCGCGTCGAAGGTGCCCTCGTCGACCACGGCGAGCAGCGTGCGCACCTGGTCCATGGGCAGATCTGTCATCACGAGCGCTAATGTTACGTAAGAATCTTTAGCTGTACTCCCGGCGATGTGCTCCATACCGTCGACGACATGACAGCCGCTCTCACCGCCGCCACCGCAGGTTTCTGCACCGGGCTCTCGCTCATCGTCGCCATCGGCGCCCAGAACGCGTTCGTCCTGCGCCAGGGAATCCGCCGCGACGCGGTCCTCGCCGTGGTGGCCATCTGCGCGCTGTCCGACGCCGTCCTCATCGCCCTGGGCGTCGGAGGCGTCGGTGCGGTGGTCGTGGCGTGGCCCGCCGCGCTCACCGCGGTCGGGCTGATCGGCGGCGGCTTCCTCCTCGTGTACGGGTTCCTCGCCGCACGCAGGGCACTGCGGCCCTCGGCCCTGCAGCCGTCGGCCGTGCCGGCGGACTCACGACGGCGTGCCGTGCTCACCTGCCTGGCGCTGACCTGGCTCAACCCGCACGTCTACCTCGACACCGTGTTCCTGCTCGGCTCCATCGCGGCCGACCGCGGGCCGCTGCGCTGGACGTTCGGGCTGGGCGCGGCGACGGCGAGCCTGTGCTGGTTCGTCGCGCTCGGCTTCGGCGCCCGGCTGCTCGGCCGGTGGCTGGCCCGGCCCGCGTCGTGGCGTGTGCTGGACGGCCTGGTCGCCACGACGATGATCGCCACCGGTGGCCTCCTGATCGCCGGCGCCTGAGGTCCGGCTCTGTGAACGTTCCGTCCCCCGGAGGACACGAACCGTTCCCGCTCGGCCATAGTGATCCCTGAAGCGAAAGATGTATCGAGCAATCAGGACGAGTGTGGACACGAGCGAAAGCAGCAAGGACAGCGGCCCCGGGACACACGAGGAGGCCCCCGCGGCAGAGCCGCCGAACCGGCGCGGATGGCGCCGGTGGACCATGGACACCCGGCCGCTGCGCCGCCCCGCCTACCGTCGGCTGTGGTCCTCGACCATCGTCACGGCGGTGGGCAGCCAGCTCACCGCGGTAGCCGTGCCCAAGCAGATCTACGACATCACCGGCTCCTCGGCCTGGGTGGGCTACGCCAGCCTCGCCGGCCTGCTGCCGCTGGTGGTCTTCGCGCTGTGGGGCGGCGCCGTCGCGGACAGCATGGACCGGCGCAAGCTCCTCCTCGTCACCAACACCGGCATAGCCGTCACCTCACTGCTCTTCTGGGCACAAGCGGTCAGCGGACTCGACTCCGTACTCGTCCTGATGGTGCTGCTCGCCCTCCAGCAGGCGTTCTTCGGTCTGAACTCCCCGGCGCGCAACGCCTCCATCGCCCGGCTGGTCCCGGCCGATGAACTGCCGGCGGCCAACGCGCTCGGCTCCACCGTCATGCAGACCGGTCTGGTGGCCGGGCCGTTGCTCGCCGGCGCGCTCATCCCCGTCATCGGCCTGCCCGAGCTCTACCTGATCGACGCCCTCGCCCTGTGCGTCACCGTGTGGGCGGTGGTGAGGCTGCCCGCCCTGCCGCCCCTGACCGACGGGCCGTCCAAGCGGGCGGGATGGCGTGAGGTCGCCGCCGGGTTCCGCTACATCTCCGTCCACAAGGTGCTGCTGCTGTCCTTCCTCGCCGACATCATCGCCATGGTCTTCGGCATGCCCCGCGCGCTGTTCCCGGAACTCGCCGCGCAGACCTACGCGCCGTACGGCGAGGGGCTCGCGCTCGGCCTGCTGTTCGCGGCGATCCCCATCGGCGCCGTGATCGGGGGTCTGATGTCGGGCACCTTCTCCCGCGCCCGGCGGCACGGTCTCATGGTCATCGTCTCGGTCGCGGCCTGGGGAGCCGCCATCACCGGGTTCGGACTCAGCACCAGCCTGTGGGTGGCGGTGGCGTTCCTCGCCGCGGCCGGGATCGCCGACATGGTCTCCATGGTGTTCCGCGGCGCGATCCTGCTGTCCGCCGCGACCGACGAGATGCGCGGGCGGATGCAGGGCGTCTTCACGGTCGTCGTCGTGGGCGGGCCGCGTCTGGCCGACGTCCTGCACGGCACGGCCGGCTCGCTCTTCGGACCGCGCGCCGCGGTCGCTGGCGGCGGTCTGCTGGTGATCGCCGCCGTGCTGGGCCTGGCCGCCGTGACCCCTGCCCTGAGGCGTTACACGATCTGACGCCACAGCGGGCCGGGGTGGCTCTAGAGTGATCGCCATGGGGGCGACACGACCTACATCACAGTTCCACGCGCCGAACATCGGTGCCTCGTCAGGCGTCGACCGGCTGGTGGGGGCGCTCGACGCGCAGGACGCCAATGACGGCGTCCGCCGACTGCGCGCCTGGGCGCACACGGCACTGGACGTACGGCCGGGGGAGCGGGCGCTCGACATCGGCTCCGGCACCGGTTCGCAGACCCGGCACCTGGCGGCCGCCGCGGCGCCCGGCGGCGCGGCACTCGGCATCGAGCCCAACCCGGGGCTGCGCGCGGTGGCCGAGCAGCGCACGGAACCGGGCGACCGGGCCCGCTTCATGGACGGCGACGCGCTGTCCCTGCCCGTGCCCGACGCCTCGATCGACGTGGTGTGGTGCGAGCGCGTGCTCCAGCACCTCCTCGAACCGGAGAAGGCCGTCGTCGAGATCGCCCGCGTCCTGCGCCCCGGCGGGCGGGTGGCCCTGCTCGATACGGACTGGGCGACCACGATCCTGCACCCGGGGGACCCGGAGACCGTCGCGGCCGTCACCTCCGGCGCTCTCTCGGCGGCGGCCGACCCGTACTCGGGACGCAAGCTGGTGGGCCGGCTGGCGGCTGCCGGGCTGGTGGTCGACGACCGGGGTTCGCAGGCGCTGCTCCAGGACCACACCACGGTCGCCTGGCCGCTGATCCGTATGCTGGGCGAGTCCGCCGTACGCCGCGGCCTCGTCACCGAGGTGCAGCGCGACCTCCTGTACGAGGACCTCACCGAGGCCGCCGCGCATGGGGCCCTGCACATGTCCGTGACCATGTTCGGGGCGGTGGCGCACCGCCCGGGGTGACCCGCTCGGAGTACCGGAGCGAGCGGTGGTCGTCGCGTCCGGTTTGAATGGGCATATCGTCCGAATCAAACCGGAATACAATGGTATGACCGTCGTTGACGGAGGTACCGCAGTTTCCCCTGGCATTGGGGGTACACGAGCAACATGAACACCGCGACCTATGAAGTGATCGCAGCCAGTTCCGCGGTGAACGCGATCGCCGCCTTCGTGGGTGGTCTCGTCATCGCAGGTGCGCTCGTCTGGGCCGTCCGGATGGGCATCAGCGTGCGGCGCGAGGAGCTGGACCCGCCCACCCCCGAGGAGCAGCCCAAGCTGCCCGCCGAGGGGGCGATCCACGAGATCCGGGAGATGCGGGAACCCGACGAGGTCCCGCACGCCGTGGACGAGAGCGAACGGCTGATGCCGTACAACCTCCACGCCGCGGGCAGCAAACACGCCGACGATCAGCATCGCAAACGCTGGGTCCCCGGATCCAGCGGTTCCTTCGGAAGCGGCGGCCCCGGCAGGACCTGACCGGGCCACGCGCAGCGGACATGACCGCCCCGTCGGGCGGTCATGTCCGTCTGTCGTGAGGGAGGTCGGCCGCCGAGTCCTCCGGAGCCAGATCGGGGCGCAGTCGCAGCCAGGACGGCTGCCGCAGCAGACCGGCCCGGGTGCGGGTGCTGTAGCGGACCTCGCCCACCAGCCGTGGCACCACCCAGTGCGCCCCGGTCACCCGCGGTGCCGGGGTGAAGGGGCAGCGGTCCGTCGCGGCGGCCCGCAGCAGCCGGGCCAGCTCGGCGCGCTCCGTCTCGCTCCAGCCGGTCCCCACGCTCCCCACGTACCGCAACGCGCCCTCCGCGTCGCGCTGTCCCACCAGCACGGCACCGGGAAGCCCGGCCAGCCGTCCCCTGCCCGGTGCCCAGCCGCCGACGAGGACGTCCTCGGCCCTCATGTTGCGGATCTTGATCCAGGAGCGTGAGCGCACCCCGGGCTCGTACACGGAGTCCAGCCGCTTGCACACCAGCCCCTCCAGACCACTCTCCCGAGTCGCGCGCAGGGCCGCCTCGCCGTGGCCGACGAGCGCGACCGGGGTGGACCAGAACGGTCCGGCCAGGGCGAGCCCGTCCAGTTCCTCGCGCCGTCGCGCGTAGCGCAGTCGGGTCAGGTCACCCGCGAGGTGCATGACGTCGAACAGCACGAGGTGCGCGGGGGCCTGTGCGGCACGGCGAGCCGCCTTGCCCGGCGATCCGGCGAGCCCCATACGGGACTGGAGCAGCTGGAAGTCGCCACGCCCGCGCTCGTCCAGGACGAGGATCTCGCCGTCCAGGATCGCCGGTGTTCTCCCCAGAGCGGCACCCAGCGGACGCAGCTCCGGGTACGCGGCGGTGATGTCCTCGCCGGACCGGGCACGCAGCACCAGACCGCCGTCCCCGGGCAGATAGACCACGGCGCGCTGGCCGTCCTGCTTCGTCTCGTACGCCCAGCGCATGTCCTGACCCCTGGGTGGGAGCGTGCCGGGCGTGGCGAGCATGGGAGCGATCAGGGGCAGTCTCACAGCTGTGTTCTCGACAGGCCTCGCGCGGCGCACGCTCGGGCGGCGGCCGTTTCGCCTGAACGGCGGCGCACCTCCGCCTCCCGTGTCCGATGGTCCCTTCTCCGTACGGTGCCGCCGGCCCGGCCGTGCCGGCGGCACCGTGCCGCCGGCCTCCGCTACCGGCCCTCCTCCAGGGCCTGCGCCATCAGGGTCTGGAGACGCAGTCCGCGGTGCGCGTCGAGTTCGCCGGACCGTCCCGTCCGTACGGCCGTCGCGAACTCGCGGCGCAGCACGGGCCAGGACTCCTCGTGGTCGAGCGCCGAACCGTCGAAGACCAGTTCGGGATGCCGGCCGAACAACTCGATCCGCGTGATGCCGCGCTCGACCTCGACCGAACCGGACAGCGAGGCCTGACTGACCGCGCCGCCCTCGTGTTCGCAGGTGAGCTCGACCCACCGGCGGGGGTCCCCGGTGGCACGCACGCGGAGGACCGGACCGAGGGCCGCGTCCAGCAGATCGAGGATGTGCGGCCCGATGTCCAGCAGCGCCCCGTGTTCCAGGCGCCACGGGGTCGCGAAGGCCCCGCCCAGGAAGGCGCCGCCCACAATGCACGACCTCGCCCCGGAGACGTCCAGCTCCCGGGCCTTGGCCAGGAATCGCCGGGTCTCCGGGTGATAGCGGTTCGACAGGACGAGCTGGGAGACGACCCCCGCGCTGTCGATGGCGTCCACCAGCTCCCGCGCAGCGGCCAGATCGAGGGCCAGGGGCTTCTCCAGCAGCAGGGCCTTGCCGGCCTTCGCCGCCCGCAGGGCCAGTTCCGCCTGCACGTCGGGCGGAACGCAGAAGGCGACGGCCTCGCAGGTGTCGAGCAGTTCCTCGAACGTCCCCGCCACGGCGGCCCCGTAGGGTGCGGCAGTCTCCCGCGCGGCCTCGGGACGCCGGGCCCACACCGAGGTCAGCCGCGTCTCGGGCCCGGCGGCGAGCACGCGCGCGTGGACCATGCGTGCCCATGGCCCCGCGCCGACCAGCCCGACCGAGACGGGTGCGTGCGGCCAGTCGTGGGCGTTCTTGGTCACGAGGAGCTCCTCTGCTGTGCTGTGTGGTGCGGGTGTGCGTCGTCCCGACGAGCCGACGGCCCGTCAGGACCAGGGCCGTCGAACCGCCTGACGAGCACACTTCACCACGCCGTCCCGCATTCCGGCCAGAGCCCGCCGTCGCCGGGGCCACGACCTCCGCACCCGCCGGCCCGTAACTTGACCTGATTGAGGGGGATACCGGCTGAGGAGACTCATAGGCTGTGCGCGCGAGTGATCACCGTCGACCCGAAGGAGCGAACGTGACGCCACGCCCGCAGCAGGCCGCAAGACGCTCAACCGTCCTTCGCCGGGAAGCCGTTGTCGCCACCGTCCCCGTCGCCGTGGCGGCCCTGCTCGCCGCGGCCGGACCGGCCGCGGCGAGCACCGTCGGCTCGGCCGGCGCCGGGGATCCGTACTTTCCCCTCGCGGGCAACGGCGGCTATGACGTCCGTCACTACGACCTGACCCTCGGCTACGACCCGCACAGCCGTCACCTGGACGGCAAGGCGGTCGTCACCGCCCGTGCGACACAGCGCCTGACCCGCTTCGACCTCGACCTCAAGGGGCTGAAGGTCACCGGCGTCACCGTCGACCACGTGAAGGCCGCCTTCCGCCGCGACGGCCAGGAACTCGTCGTCACACCCCGGCACGCCCTGTGCGAGGGGCAGGAGTTCAAGGTGACCGTCACCTACTCCGGTACACCGAAACCGGTCACCGACCCCGACGGCTCCCTCGACGGCTGGATCCCCACCGACGACGGCGCGTTCGTGGCCGGCGAACCCCAGGGAGCCATGACCTGGTACCCCGCGAACGGCCACCCCACGGACAAGGCCTCGTACGACTTCACCCTCACCGTCCCGAAGGGCTACACCGCCGTCGCGAACGGCCTCCTGCGCGGGCAGCGCACCTCCCACGACCGGACCACCTTCCGCTGGCGGCAGTCCGAACCGATGGCCGCCTACCTGGCGACGGCGACCGTGGGGAAGTTCAAGGTCGAGCAGTACACCACCCGGGACGGGCTCAGGGTCTACAACGCCGTCGACCCGCGTGAGGCGACCGCCGCCGCGCCGGTCCTGAAGAAGCTGCCGTCGGTACTGGCCTGGGAGAGCGAGGTGTTCGGGCGCTACCCGTTCCGCGCCGCCGGCGCCATCGTCGACCGGGCACCCCAGGTCGGCTACGCACTGGAGACCCAGACGCGGCCCGTCTACGACTCCGCGCCCGACCTGGGCACCCTCGTCCACGAGAGCGCCCACCAGTGGTTCGGGGACTCGGTCTCCCTCACCCGGTGGAAGGACATCTGGCTCAACGAGGGCTTCGCGACGTACGCCGAGTGGCTCTACACCGAGCAGCACGGCGGCAGGAGCGCGCAGAAGACGTTCGACTCCCTGTACGCCAGTCCCGCCGACAGCGATCTGTGGGCGTTCCCGCCCGGCGACCCCGGCAGCGGCGCGCACATCTTCGACACGCCCGTGTACGCGCGCGGCGCCATGACCCTGCACAAGGTGCGCACCGCCGTCGGTGACCGCGCCTTCTTCCGCATCCTGCGGAACTGGGCCGCCGGGCACCGTGACGGTCACGGCACCACGGCCCAGTTCGTCCGCCTCTGCGAGCGGGAGTCCGGCAAGGACCTCGGGCACCTGTTCCACACCTGGCTGGAGACCGCGGGCAAGCCGTCCTCGTCCTGAACCTCGCCGCGGCCCCGGCTCCGCTCCGCGGGGCGGCCCTCAGGTGGGGCGGAGCCAGACGGTGGCGAGGGGCGGCAGGGTCAGCTCGATGCTGGTGGGACGTCCGTGCGACGGCTCGGACTCGGTCTTGACCGGGTGGGGGGCGTGGATGCCGCTGCCGCCGTAGCGGGCATGGTCGGTGTTGAGGATCTCCTGCCAGGCGGGGACGTCCTCGGGGACGCCGATGCGGTAGCCGTGCCGCACGGCGGGCGAGAAGTGGCAGACGGCGAGCAGTGGGGTGCCGTCGGCGTCGTACCGGACGAAGGCGAGCACGTTGTCGTCCGCCGCGTCGGCGGTGATCCAGCTGAACCCGGAGGGATCGGTGTCGCGCTGCCACAGCGCGGGTTCACGCCGGTGGACCGTGTTGAGCTCGCGGACGAGGTCGCGGACGCCGCGGTGGTCGGGTTCGGCGGGGTAGGCGGGGTCGAGGAGCCACCAGTCGGGGCCGTGCGCCTCGGACCATTCGGCGCCCTGGGCGAACTCCTGTCCCATGAAGAGGAGTTGCTTGCCGGGGTGGGCCCACATGAAGCCGAGGTAGGCGCGCACGGTGGCGCGTTGCTGCCACCAGTCTCCGGGCATCTTGGAGACCAGTGAGCCCTTGCCGTGGACGACCTCGTCGTGGGAGATGGGCAGGACGTAGTTCTCGCTGTAGGCGTACACCATCGAGAAGGTCATCTCGTTGTGGTGGTACTTGCGGTGGATCGGCTCGCGCTGGATGTACTCCAGCGAGTCGTGCATCCAGCCCATGTTCCACTTCAGCCCGAACCCGAGTCCCCCGTCGGACGTCGGCCGGGTGACGCCGTCCCAGGCGGTCGACTCCTCGGCGATGGTGACGACGCCGGGGTTGCGGCGGTAGACGGTGGCGTTCATCTCCTGGAGGAAGGCGACCGCGTCGAGGTCTTCCCGTCCGCCGTGCTCGTTGGGGACCCACTGTCCGGGTTCGCGGGAGTAGTCGAGGTAGAGCATGGAGGCGACCGCGTCGACGCGCAGGCCGTCGATGTGGAACTCCTCGCACCAGTAGACGGCGTTGGCGACGAGGAAGTTGCGGACCTCGTGCCGTCCGTAGTCGAACTCGAGGGTGCCCCAGTCCGGATGGGCGGCACGGCGTGGGTCGGCATGTTCGTAGAGCGCGGTTCCGTCGAATTCGGCGAGGGCCCAGTCGTCGCGGGGGAAGTGTGCGGGCACCCAGTCCATCAGGACGCCGATGCCGGCCCGGTGCAGGGCGTCGACGAGGTACCTGAAGTCGTCGGGGGTGCCCAGTCGTGCGGTGGGGGCGTAGAAACCGGTGACCTGGTAGCCCCACGATCCGCCGAACGGGTGCTCGGCGAGCGGCATGAACTGGACGTGGCTGAAGCCCAGGTCGGATATGTAGGCGGGGAGCTGCTCGGCGAGCTCGCGGTAGGTGAGTCCCGCGCGCCAGGACGGCAGGTGCACCTCGTACACGGAGAACGGCGCCACGTGCACCGGGCACTTCGCCCGCCCCGCCATCCACTCGGCGTCGTGCCACTCGTAGTCCGACTCCGTCACGATGGATGCCGTGGCCGGGGGTGTCTCGGTGCGCCGGGCCATCGGGTCCGCGCGCAGCGTGCGGGTCCCGTCGGGGCGGGTGATGTCGAACTTGTACCGGGCGCCTTCGCCCATTCCGGGGAGGAACACCTCCCAGATGCCGCTGGAGCCGAGCGACCGCATCGGGAAACCGGCGTTGGTGTCCCAGTGGCAGAAGTCGCCGCAGACCCTGACCCCCTGCGCGTTCGGCGCCCACACGGTGAAGCGGGTGCCGCTCACACCGTCGACCGTCATGGGGTGCGCGCCGAGGGCCCGCCACAGTTCCTCGTGCCGGCCCTCGCTGATGAGGTGCAGGTCGAGTTCGCCCAGCGTGGGCAGGAAGCGATAGGGGTCCTGCGTCTCGAACGGGGTGCCGTCGTACGTCACCGACAGCGTGTAGGCGGGGATCGCGTCGAGCGGCAGGACGCGCGAGAAGATCCCGTCGCCCGTGTTCTCCAGTTCGGTGCGCAGCCCGTCCACCACCACGGCCACGGACTGCGCGAACGGGCGCAGCGCCCGGAACACGACGCCGTCCGGGACGAGATGCGCACCCAGCAGGGCGTGCGGGTCGTGGTGGGCACCCGACAGCAGACGCGCGCGGTCCGGCGCGTCCATCGGGGCGGAAGCGGCCGGCCGTACGCCGGCCGGTGCGATGCGGGCTGTCACGACTTCAGCCTCCTCGGGGGAAGGGGAACGGGTGGGACAACTGGTCATCGGACCTCGGCGGAGGCGAGGCGGCCGACCGCGGCCATCGGCACGGGCAGCCAGTCGGGGCGGTGTCGCGCCTCGTACAGCACCTCGTACACGGCTCGGTCCGTCTCGTAGGCGCGGAGCAGCTCGGGTTCCTCGCGGGGATCCCACTCCGCCTCGGCGGCGTAGCCCGCGCAGTAGGCCTCGCGGCAGCGTTCCGCCCACTCGGGCCGCCAGGGCTGGCGGGACCGGGCGGCGTAGTCGAAGGATCGCAGCATTCCCGCGACGTCGCGAACGGGGGACTGGAGGCGGCGCCGTTCGGCGAGCGGACGGGCCGGCTCGCCCTCGAAATCGATGACGGACCACCGCTGCCCGGCGCGGAGCACCTGGCCGAGGTGGAGGTCACCATGGATCCGCTGCGCGGGCCGGACGCCCGAGTCGAGGGACGCGAGCGCGTCGAACGCGGAACGCAGTCCGGCCGCGTACGGCCGGAGTTCGGGCACCGAGTGGACGGCGGCGTCGAGCCGTTCGCGCATCGCCTCCGCAAGCCGTCTGTTGCGGGGCGGGCTCGGCGCGTCGACGGGCAGGGCCGAGGCCAGGGCGAGGTGCACCTCGGCGGTGGCGCGCCCCAGTTCGTAGGCCTCGTCGGTGAACTCGCGGTCCGCGGCGAGGGATTCGAGAGCGAGGCTCCAGCCGTCCGTGGCCCCGGGCAGGAACGGCTGGAGTACACCGAGGGTCGCCTCCTGCGGCTGCGAGGTCCGGAACCAAGCGGCGGGAGCGGGGACCCGGGTGCAGCCCTGCCGGGCCAGCGCACACGGCACCTCCAGGTCCGGGTTGATGCCGGGCTGGATGCGGCGGAACACCTTCAGGATGAACGAGTCCCCGTACACCAGGGACGAGTTGGACTGCTCGGCGTCCAGCAGACGCGGAGCGAGACCGGCCGGCAGTGTCACTCGTATGTCGCGCTCGAAACGCAGCGGTCCCGCGGTGCCGGGCCGGCGCAGGCGCTCCAGCAGCAGTCCGGCGGCCCGGGTGTCGTGCAGCGCGTCGTACACCATGAGGCCGGAGAGCGGGCCCGCGCTCGCCCGGCCGATGACGGCATGGGCGAGCCGCGGCGGCACGACCTTCCGTATCCCGAGGAGGAGTTGGTAGCAATCGTCGGCCGGGGGAGCGCCGGCACCGGTGGGGGAGCGGGAGTCGAGGAATTCCGTTCGGACCAGCAGGTGCAGGCACCCCGGGTACAGCTCGGTCGACGACACCAGGGTCAGATCCGTGACGGGCCTGCCCTTGCCCGCGAACCAGCGCTGCCGGGGGAGCCACTCACGCAGCAGCCCGGCGAGCGAGGTCAGCAGCGGAGCGGGACCTTGGCCGCTCGGACGGTGCAGCGCGGTCTTCGCCATGGCGACACGTCCTTTCAGGGGCGGGCGGGCTGTGGGGCACGGCGGTGGGCGTTCAAGAGCGCCTTGCGGTGACGGGGGCCATCCCGGGACGGAGCCGGAACCAGTAGAAGCCGTGTCCGGCGAGGGTGAGCAAGTAGGGGAGTTCTCCGATGGCCGGGAATCGCACGCCGCCGATGAGTTCGAC
>NZ_JBVHMN010000014.1:125711-271977 GCF_055558435.1 Streptomyces sp. NPDC025784 | reverse complement strand
CGCCCGTTGCAGCCCTCGTGTGGTCCGGTGTGTCGGTGCGGTGGGTTGGTGGCGTCGTCCGCAACGGGCATGTGATGCACCGGCACGGCCCCTTCGGTGAGAGGGCGACTGCGGGTGCGTCCATCGCGGGTTCCCGCCGGCCTCTGGAGCCGGGGGCACCCTTCAGCCCGTCCGGCGTTCGCGGAAGCCGTTCAGGCCGATCGGGGCCGGGGACGTGTGGAGGGTGCGGGAACGCGGGGGCATGGTCCGAAGGGATGGGGGCAGGCGTCCCGTACCCCACGGGATCCGGCGTCGTCCGGGAGGGGCGACCCTCCCGGACACCGCCCCGGTGACCCCGATGGCGGCCGCCGCGCCCCCTCTCCCGGGCCGGCGGCCGCCACCGCTCGGGCGGTCTGTGGGGTGGGCCACACGAACCCGGACGTCCGGGGTGCTGGAGGCGCGATAGCCTGACGGGCGGATCTCTCTTGACGCCGAGAGATCGATCATCGGAACCTTTGATCGATCATTGCGGTGGTTGCCAGGGACGATCCTGCACCCGGGGCAGGGACGCCCCACCGCCAGCTGTCATACGGAGAACGCCATGACCCGCACTCCCGTGAACGTCACCGTCACCGGCGCGGCCGGCCAGATCGGTTACGCCCTGCTCTTCCGCATCGCCTCCGGCCAGCTGCTCGGCGCGGACGTGCCGGTCAAGCTGCGCCTCCTGGAGATCACGCCGGCGCTGAAGGCCGCCGAGGGCACCGCCATGGAGCTCGACGACTGCGCCTTCCCGCTCCTTCAGGGCATCGACATCACGGACGACCCGAACGTCGCCTTCGACGGCACCAACGTCGGTCTGCTCGTCGGCGCCCGCCCGCGTACCAAGGGCATGGAGCGCGGTGACCTCCTGGAGGCCAACGGCGGCATCTTCAAGCCGCAGGGCAAGGCCATCAACGACCACGCCGCGGACGACGTCAAGATCCTGGTCGTCGGCAACCCGGCGAACACCAACGCGCTCATCGCGCAGGCCGCCGCCCCGGACGTACCGGCCGAGCGCTTCACGGCCATGACCCGCCTGGACCACAACCGCGCGCTGACCCAGCTCGCGAAGAAGACGGGCAGCACGGTCGCCGACATCAAGCGTCTGACCATCTGGGGCAACCACTCCGCCACCCAGTACCCCGACATCTTCCACGCCACGGTCGCCGGCAAGAACGCCGCCGAGGTCGTGGGCGACGAGAAGTGGCTGGCCGAGGACTTCATCCCGACCGTCGCCAAGCGCGGTGCCGCGATCATCGAGGCCCGTGGCGCGTCCTCCGCCGCCTCGGCCGCCAACGCCGCCATCGACCACGTGTACACGTGGGTCAACGGCACCGCGGACGGCGACTGGACCTCCATGGGTATCCCGTCGGACGGTTCCTACGGTGTGCCGGAGGGTCTCATCTCCTCCTTCCCCGTCACCACCAAGGACGGCCAGTACGAGATCGTCCAGGGTCTGGACGTCAACGAGTTCTCCCGCGCCCGCATCGACGCGTCGGTGAAGGAGCTGGAGGAGGAGCGCGAGGCCGTGCGCGCCCTCGGCCTCATCTGAGCCACCCGCACCTGCGTCGGCCCCCGCCCGGGAAGCGATTCCGGGCGGGGGCCGACGCGTGCGTAGGGAAAGTACGTATCGAACATGCGTGCTTTGTCGCCATAAAGAAGGGTGCGACAGGGGCAGACCTCACTATCGTCGTGACGTGCGAGCCGCCCAGGGAACCGGGGGGCGGCCGGGGGAAACACGGCGGGGGTGGTCCCAGTGACGGGATCCGGGCGACGGTACGCGCACAGCGAGGCCACTCGGCTGCTGTGCGCCGGGGCCCATCTGGATTCGGCCTTCCGGGCCAGGGTGATCGACGAACTCGTCGGGCACGAGGAGCGTCCCGCGGCGCCGTCCCTCGGTGTGGACGTCGTCGCCGTGCTCGCCCACGCGTTACGGGCGCGCCGCCGGGAGGCGTCGACGGGGGTCGCGCTGCTCGTGATCTGGGCCTCGTTCCTCGCCGTGGAGACGTCGGTGGCGGATCCCGGGGGCATCGCGATGCTGTCCGGCTCCGTCGCGGTGCTGTACTACGCGTCGGTCTGCGTGCTCCTCTGGCTCGCGCGGGCCGCCTCCGGCTGGGGCACGACGATGTACGCCGTGAGCCGGGACGAGACCGCACGCCTCCACCTGCC
Organism: Streptomyces sp. NPDC025784; assembly: GCF_055558435.1. NCBI lineage: Bacteria > Bacillati > Actinomycetota > Actinomycetes > Kitasatosporales > Streptomycetaceae > Streptomyces > Streptomyces sp. NPDC025784. Next base: position 269,790 of record NZ_JBVHMN010000014.1, on the reverse strand, counting down.
GCGGCGGGCCACCGCCTGGGGACTCACCTTCGTGGCACGGTTCCTGGAGCTCGGCTACTGGACCTACGCGCTCGCCAGCCTTCCCGACGACCCCTTCGCGCTGCTCTTCCCGCTCCTGATGGCCTTCGTGGTCGGCGTGCACCGTGCCCGCGTGGCCGAGGTCATGGGCGTCGAACTCGCCCGTGACGCCTTCGCCCGCACCTCGGTCCCGCTGCCCAGGGGGAGCGAGCGCGAGACGCGCATCGCGCGTGCGGTCACCTGGGAGCAGCACGCCGGCGTCGCGCTCTACGACGCGTACCGCCCCTTCGTCGGGGTCGGAAAGCCGTACGAGCCCTGGTCGTTCGCCATGGAGATCACCCCCGCCCGCAAGCCGGGGGACGGTCTGGACGGACTTCTGCCGGATCAGCGCGTCGACGGGTCGGCGAACGGGCAGCGGACCGCGGTGCGGCTGACGAACCGGCAGATCCTCGACCTGGTCGTGCCGAAGCTGGAGGCGCTGCGTGATTCCGCCGCGCGGACCAGCCGGGACCGGCTCAAGGACCTGGAGGCGGAGGAATTCGTCTATCTGCCGTCGGGGGTGGGCCGGTACGAGGGCGTGTACGAGCCGTCCTCCGCCCGGGCGCACCTCGACGGGGCGGTGGACGAGGGCGGCGAGGCCCGCCGCCACTTCCTGCGCATCCGGATCGGCGCGTGGGACGAGCAGGTCGTGGTGTCGGTACTGGTCCGCGTGCACACCCAGGGCGGCATGCTCGTCCTGGAGGTCGTGCCGCACGTCCTCGGGCCGGTCGAGGAGGAGTACCGGCGGGTGGACGCCATCGCCGCCGCCCGGGACGGCGGAACCCGCCGTGAGGTGGTGCGGACCCTGCTGTCCGCCCCCGCGACGGGCGTGGTGGCCGGACTGTCCGGGCTGTTCACGCTCGTCCAGTGCCTGCGCATCTGGCTGTCGCGGCCCGAACAGGCCCCGCCGGACGCGCCGTTGGTGTCCGTGCGGGAGATGGGCAGCACCGATCGCCTGTCCCTCTTCCAGGAGATGGACGTCAGCCGCTACATCAAGACCGTCCAGGACCGCATCGCGAGCGGGGTCCGTGAGGCGCTGCGGCGCAGCGGCTGCGAGACGGGACTCTTCGAGCAGAACATCGTCAACGTCGCCGCGGGCGGCCAGTTCATCGGGCAGATGAGCGGCGGCAACGTGGTGGGCCGGATCAGCAGGAGCGCGGTCGCCATGGGCAGTGGCGGAGCGTCGTACACGGAGGGGGACCAGTGATGAGCGACGGTACGGACGGACGGGTCGGGCGGATCACCCGCAGCGCGGTGAACTTCGGTGACCACGGCAGGGCCGAGTACCACGAGGCGCCGCGCGCGAGCGCCGCCGACGGGACCACGGCGGAGCTCCTGGAGGCGGTGCGCACCCTGCGGGACCATCTGCGACTGCTCACCGCGACGGACGACACGACCGGACTCGACGGCGAACTCGCCGTGGTGCAGGGAGAGATCGAGCGGACGGGCCGGGCGGACCCGGCGCGGCTCGGGCGGCTGCGTATGCGGCTGGAGACCGCCGCGGCGGCGGTCGCGGGGCTGGCCTCGACGGCGGCCGTCGTGCAGGTGATCACACAGCTCGCGGGCTAGCGGCAGCGGTCCGGGAAGAACGGGGGTGACGAGATGACACAGCGGTGGGACGCGGACCGTCAGCGGTGGATCGACGACGACGGCACCGGCGTGCGCGACGGGAGCGGCGCCGCGGGCGGATCCGGTGCCGCGGGGGCGCCGCCGGACGCGCAGGCGCAGTGGTGGGCGTCCGCGCCGACCCAGGCGGGGACCCTGCGCCCGGACGGGTATCCGCCCGCGGTTCCTCCCCCGCCGCCGCAGCTCCCGCAGCAGCCGCCACAGCAGGTGCCGTACCCGTTTCCGCAGCCGCCCGTGCCCGGTCCGGCGCCCGGCGGAGGCCGCCCGCGCGCCGGCGGGACGGACTCGCGTCGGCTGCTCGTGGTGATCGTGGCGGTGGCCGTCCTCGCGGGCGGGGTGGGCGGCGGAGTGTGGGCGCTGACCAGGGACGACAAGGGCGGCCGTACGGACGCCGGGGCGTCGTCGCCGGCGGTGACCGTCACGGCCACGCAGCCGGCGCCCCCGCAGGAGACCGGGCAGGCCTCCGGCAGCGACGACACCTTCGCCGACTCGGCGCAGCCCACCGTCGCGGCACCCGCGCCCGGGTACAGCCGGGCGGTGGACCCGGTCGGCTACACGGTGGACGTGCCGGACGGGTGGGCGCGCAAGGAGGAGCGGGGGAAGCTGGCGCAGGTCGTCACGTACACGTCCCCCGGGGGCGACCGCAGGCTGATGCTGTTCGAGGTCAAGGAGAACTCCCTGGCCGAGTCGATGGACAAGGCCGAGACGATCTGGGGGAAACTGAACGGCTATCAGTTCCTGGGACGGCAGGCGGGCTCCGACTGGATCGAGGTCACCTACCGTTACGACAGCAAGGACCACGGACCCACGCACGTCATCGACCACCGCTTCCGGGCCGCGGACGGCACGTTGTACGCGATCAACGCGAGCGGTCCCGAGGGTGGTGACATGACCGGTGACCTGACGACGGCGGTGAACTCCTTCTGCCCCACCGGCGCCGACTGCGCGAACGGTGCCTAGGGCTTTGCCGTAGGGGACAGCCGCTTCTCGAACCAGTGGGCCGCGTACACGTTGTCGTCGTACCGCGGGATCTCCGTGTACCCGCACGCCCGGTACATGGCCTGCGCCTCGGTGAGCACCGCGTGCGTGTCGAGCCGGACGACGGTGCAGCCGAGTGCGGCGGCCTGCTCCTCGAGGCCGCGCAGGACGCGTCGCGCGAGGCCGAGGCGGCGGGCGTCGGGGTGCACCCACACGTGCCGGATCTCGCCCACCGTCGGTTCGAGGCGGCGCAGTGCCCCGCAGGCCACGGGCCGTCCCTCCTCGTAGGCGACGAGGAAGGCGCCCGAGTCGCCCGACACCTCCTGGGGCCGGACGAGGGCGGCGGGGTCGAATCCCTCGGGGAAGCGGGCGTCGATGTCGGCGGCGTAGGCGGCGAGGCAGTCGCGGGCGTCGCGCGAGGCGCCGTCGACGCGTACGACCGTGATCGAGGCGAGCCGCAGGAGTCGCTGGGCGGCACCGAGGGCGGCGGTCAGTTCGTCCCGCTGCCGTCCGCCGAGTCCGGCGAGCAGTCCTTCCGCCAGTTCGTCGGCCAGCCGGTTCTGCTCGCTCACCTCGGTCCGTCCGGCCGCGGTGAGTTCGGCGACCCGCAGCCGGTTGTCGTCCGGGTGGACCGTCACCCGGACGAGCCCCTGTGTCTCCAGGGCTCGCACCATGCGGCTCAAGTACCCGGCGTCCAGGCCGAGTCGGCTCCTCAGGTCACGCAGCGAGGCGCCCTCGGCGCCGATCTCGAACAGCAGCCGGGCCTCGCCGAGCGGGCGGTCCTGGCCGAGGTAGTGGTCGTCGAGCGCGCCGATGCGGCGGGTGAAGTAGCGGTTGAAGCGGCGCAGCGCACGCACCTGGTCGGTCGACGGGGGCGCTGACGGGTTCGCTGTCACGGGCTCCATATTTCTTTGACTTTAGTCAAGGAAAAGTCGGACGTCCAGGGTGTGGTGGGTCCGGGGGCCCGGTACCCGTGCACGGGGTGTCGGGCTCGCCCGGGGCCGAGCTCCTGACTTCCGGTCACTCTCGGTAGAGGATTTCGGCCGTTCTGGTCCGATTTGATGGGACTTTTCAGTGACCCGGGGCACTTTTGGTGACCGGTTGTGCATGCATCCGGGGCCGGGGGGCAGGTGCTCCCGGTCCCCAAGGGCGACATGCGTGTGACCCAGGGGCATGGAACAGGAACGGAAGGCAACACCGATCATGGCCGGACAGCAGGCAGAACAGACCATCCACGTGGGCGGCGAATGGCGCGACGCCGTCTCCCGCGCCACCCGCGAGATCCTCGATCCCGCCGATGCCAAGCCGTTCACCGTGATCGCGGAGGGTGACGAGCGGGACGCGGACGCGGCCGTCGAGGCGGCCCGCCGCGCCTTCGACGAGGGCCCCTGGCCCCGCACCCCCACCGCCGACCGGGCCGCCCTGCTCCGCCGCGTCGCCGACCTCCTGGTGCGCGACCGCGAGGAGCTCGGGCTGCTCGAGAGCCGTGACGCGGGCAAGACCGTCGAGGAGGGCCGCGTCGACATCGACTGCGTCGCCGACGCCTTCCGCTACTTCGCCGATCTCGTCGTGGGCGAGGGCGGCGGGCGGGTCGTGGACGCCGGAACCGACGAGGTCCACAGCGTCGTCGTGCACGAGCCGGTCGGCGTGTGCGCGATGATCACCCCCTGGAACTACCCGCTGCTCCAGGCCAGTTGGAAGATCGCCCCCGCGCTCGCCGCCGGGAACACCTTCGTCGTCAAGCCGAGCGAGATCACCCCGCTGACGACCGTCGCCCTGATCCGGCTGCTCGCCGAGGCCGGACTCCCGGCCGGCGTCGCCAACATCGTCACCGGGCCCGGCCAGAGCGTCGGCGCTCGCCTCGCCGAGCACCCCGGCGTCGACCTCGTCTCCTTCACCGGCGGGCTCGTCAGCGGGACCAAGGTCGGCCAGGCCGCCGCGGCGGGCGTCAAGAAGGTCGCCCTGGAGCTGGGCGGCAAGAACCCGAACGTCGTCTTCGCCGACGCCTGCGCGACCGAGGAGGGCTTCGACACCGCGGTCGACCAGGCCCTCAACGCCGCCTTCATCCACAGCGGCCAGGTCTGCTCGGCCGGTTCGCGGCTCATCGTCGAGGAATCGGTCCGTGAGCGGTTCGTCGCCGAACTCGCCCGCCGGGCCGCCCGGATCAGGCTCGGCCGCGGCACCGAGGACGGCGTCGAGTGCGGCCCGCTCGTCTCCGAGCAGCAGCGCGAGAAGACGGAGGCATACGTCGCCTCCGCGCTCGCCGAGGGAGCGGTGCTGCGCTCCGGCGGCAAGCGGCCCGAGCCGTCCGACGTGCGGCCCGCCACCGGCTACTTCTACGAGCCGACCGTCCTCGACCAGTGCCACCGCGACATGAAGGTCGTCCGCGAGGAGGTGTTCGGACCCGTCCTGACGGTGGAGACCTTCCGCACCGAGGACGAGGCCGTCGCTCTCGCCAACGACACCGAGTACGGGCTCGCCGGCGCCGTCTGGACCGCCGACGCGGGCCGCGCCCGGCGCGTCGCCGGACGGCTGCGGCACGGCACCGTCTGGATCAACGACTTCCACCCCTACCTCCCGCAGGCGGAGTGGGGCGGTTTCGGAAAGAGCGGTGTGGGGCGCGAACTCGGACCGGCCGGTCTCGCCGAGTACCGCGAGACCAAGCACGTGTACCAGAACCTGGCGCCCAAGCCGGTCCGCTGGTTCGCGGGCTGACACCGGTCCCGCCCGGACCGGCCGCGGTCCGGCCCTCGACGCACCCCCCACCACCCGCACCTTGGAGCACGACCACATGCACGAGAACACGTACGACTACGTCGTCATCGGCGGCGGCACGGCGGGCTCCGTGATCGCCTCCCGCCTCACCGAGAACCCCGACGTCACCGTCGCCGTCATCGAGGGCGGCCCCAGTGACGTGGACCGCGACGACGTCCTCACCCTGCGCCGCTGGATGGGCCTGCTCGGCGGGGAACTCGACTACGACTACCCGACGACCCCGCAGCCGCGCGGCAACTCGCACATCCGGCACAGCCGCGCCCGGGTGCTCGGCGGCTGCTCGTCCCACAACACGCTGATCGCGTTCAAGCCGCTGCCGTCCGACTGGGACGAGTGGGAGGCGTCGGGGGCCGAGGGCTGGGGCGCGGTGCCGATGGAGGCGTACTACGCGCGCCTGCTCAACAACATCGTCCCGGTCGACGAGAAGGACCGGAACGCCATCGCCCGCGACTTCGTCGACGCCGCGCAGACGGCGCTGGGCGTGCCGCGCGTCGAGGGCTTCAACAAGAAGCCGTTCACCGAGGGCGTCGGCTTCTTCGACCTCGCCTACCACCCCGAGAACAACAAGCGGTCCAGCGCGTCCGTGGCGTACCTGCACCCCGTCATGGACCAGCGGCCCAATCTGACGATCCTGCTGGAGACCTGGGCGTACCGGCTGGAGCTGGACGGGACCCGCGCGACCGGCGTGCACGTGCGCACCAAGGACGGCGAGGAGATCCTCGTGAGCGCGCGGAACGAGGTCGTGCTGTGCGCGGGCGCCGTGGACTCGCCGCGGCTGCTGATGCACTCCGGCATCGGGCCGAAGGAGGACCTGGAGCGGCTCGGCATACCCGTCGCCCACGACCTGCCCGGGGTCGGCGAGAACCTGCTCGACCACCCCGAGTCGGTCATCGTGTGGGAGACCGACGGCCCGATCCCCGAGAACTCCGCGATGGACTCCGACGCGGGCCTGTTCGTCCGCCGGGACCCGGAGCACCAGGGGCCCGACCTGATGTTCCACTTCTACCAGGTCCCCTTCACGGACAACCCGGAGCGACTGGGCTACGAACGCCCGGCCCACGGCGTCTCGATGACCCCGAACATCCCCAAGCCGCGCAGCCGCGGCCGGCTGTATCTCACCAGCGCCGACCCGTCCGTCAAGCCCGCCCTGGACTTCCGCTACTTCACGGACGAGGACGACTACGACGGGCGCACCCTCGTCGACGGCATCAAGATCGCCCGTGAGATCGCCAAGTCCGAGCCGCTGGCCGGCTGGCTCAAGCGGGAGGTGTGCCCCGGCCCAGGCATCACGGACGACGAGGAGCTCAGCGCCTACGCCCGCCAGGTCGCGCACACCGTCTACCACCCCGCGGGCACCTGCCGCATGGGTGACCCGGCCGACGAACTCGCCGTCGTGGACCCCGAGCTGCGCATCCGCGGCCTCGACGGGATCCGGATCGCCGACGCGTCCGTCTTCCCGACCATGCCCGCCGTGAACCCGATGATCGGGGTGCTCATGGTCGGGGAGAAGTGCGTCGATCTGATCGGTGGTGGTGAGTGATGAGTACGGCAACCCTCCAGGAGAACAAGGCCGTCGAGCCCGTCTTCTCCGTGCACAACCTGTGGAAGGTGTTCGGCCCGAAGGCCGAGCGCGTCCCCGCGGACCCCGAACTCGCCGCGCTCGCCCCCGCCGAGCTGCGCTCGCGCACCGGCTGCACGGCCGCCGTCCGCGACGTCGGCTTCGACGTCCGCAAGGGCGAGGTCTTCGTCGTCATGGGCCTGTCCGGCTCCGGCAAGTCCACCCTGGTCCGGTGTCTGACGCGGCTCATCGAACCGACGTCCGGCAGCCTCGCCATCGACGGCGAGGACGTCCTCGCCATGGACCGGACCCGGCTGCGCGAACTCCGCCGTCACCGTGCCGCGATGGTCTTCCAGCACTTCGGCCTGCTGCCGCACCGCACGGTCCTCGACAACGTCGCCTACGGCCTGGAGATCCAGGGCGTCGGCAAGGAGGAGCGCCGCACCAGGGCCGCGGAGATCGTCACCAAGGTCGGCCTGGAGGGCCTGGAGCAGCGCAGGCCGGGCCAGCTCTCCGGCGGTCAGCAGCAGCGCGTCGGCCTGGCCCGCGCCCTCGCGGTGGACCCGGAGGTCCTGCTGTTCGACGAGCCGTTCAGCGCGCTCGACCCGCTGATCCGGCGCGACATGCAGGAGGAGGTCGTCCGGCTGCACCGCGAGGAGGGCCGCACGATGGTCTTCATCACCCACGACCTGAACGAGGCCCTGCGCCTGGGCGACCGGATCGCCCTGATGCGCGACGGCAGGATCGTCCAGCTCGGCACCCCCGAGGAGATCGTCGGCTCGCCCGCCGACGACTACGTACGGGAGTTCGTCCGGGACGTCCCGCGCGAGCAGGTCGTGACCGTCCGTAGCGCGATGCGGGCGGCGTCCGCGCACGAGGCGGGCAGCGGTCCGGCCCTGACACCCGACGCGACCGTGTCCCAGGCGATCGAGGCGGTGGCCCGGACCGGCGCCCCCGCCCGGGTCATGGACGGCGGCCGCTGCCTCGGCGTCGTCGACCACGAGCGTCTGCTCGGCGTCGTCGCCGGGACGCGGTCCGGTGCGGGTGACGCGGCGCAGACCGAGTCCGGGCGTACTGACGCGGCCGGGAGCGGGTCCGCTCTCGGCGCGCCCACCGGAAGCGGGTCCGACCTCGGCGCCGCCGCCGGAACGGAGCAGGACGAGGAGGTGGTCTGATGGCCACCGTCACCGCGCCGCTCGCCCCCTCCCGGATCGGCGGACTGCTCAGACACCGGGCCGTCGGCAAGCTCCTGCTGCTCGCCGTCGCCGCGGCCGTCGTCGTACCCGTCCTCGACTCCCGCTGGGCCAGTGGCACCTGGCCGCACGCCCTCACCGTCGACCTCGGCGGGCCGCTCGGCCGTACCAGCGACTGGATCATCGACAACCGCGACAGCCACCCGCTGTTCCTGTACTTCTTCGGGTACGTCAGCAATGCCGTCGTCCTGGCCGTGCGCGCCGTCTACCTGGTACTGCTCGCCGCCGGCTGGGCCGGCGTGACGGCCGTGGCGGCACTCGTCGCCTGGCGGACCGCCGGCGTACGGCTGGCGCTCGGCACGGCCGCGGCGTTCCTCGCCTGCGGCGTGCTCGGCATGTGGGTGCCCACCATGCAGACACTGGCGCTCATGGTGGTCGCCGTCCTCGCGTCCGTCGTCCTGGGCGCACTGCTCGGCCTGGCCGCGGGCCTGTCCGACCGCACGTACCGCGCGCTGCGGCCCGTCCTGGACACCATGCAGGTCCTGCCCGCCTTCGCCTATCTGCTTCCCGTCGTGCTGGTCTTCGGCATCGGCGTCCCCGCGGCCGTGCTCGCCACCGTCGTCTACGCCGCCCCGCCCATGGCCCGCCTCACCGCGCTCGGCCTGCGCGACGCGGACACCGGCGTGATGGAGGCCGTCGCCTCGCTGGGTGCCACCGCCCGTCAGCGGCTGACCACCGCCCGGCTCCCGCTGGCCCGCAAGGAGCTCCTGCTCGGCCTCAACCAGACGATCATGATGGCGCTGTCCATGGCCGTCATCGCGTCCGTGATCGGTGCGGGCGGCCTCGGTGACCGCGTCTACCAGGCCCTCGCCTCCGTCGACGTGGGCGCCGCGCTCGCCGCCGGCATCCCCATCGTGCTGCTCGCCGTCGTCCTGGACCGGGTCACCGCCGCCGCGGGGGAGCGGCTCGGCGAGTCGGAACGCGCCCTCGCGCCCTGGGCGTACGCCGTGGCCGCCGCCGTGGCCGTCGCGGTCGTCGGACGCCTCGCCGGCCGTCTCGACTGGCCCGGATCGTGGGTGGTGGGCATCGCCGAGCCCGTGAACCGGGTCGTCGACTGGATGACGAACCACCTCTACTCCGGCGTCCCCGTCATCGGGGGCACCGCCGACTGGGCGGGCCACTTCACGACCTGGGTCCTCGACCCGCTCCGGGACGGCCTGCTGTGGCTGCCCTGGTGGTCGGTCCTGCTGATCGTCGCCGCTCTGGCCTGGCTGATCGGCACCTGGCGCACCGCGCTCACCGCCGTCCTCGCCATGGCCGCGATCGGCGTGCTGGGCGTGTGGAAGCCGTCCCTGGACACGCTGTCTCAGGTCCTCGCGGCGGTCGCCGTGACCCTGGTGCTGGGCTTCGCCACCGGTATCGCGGCGGCGCGCAGCGAGCGCGTCGAGCGACTGCTGCGGCCCGTGCTGGACGTCTTCCAGACCATGCCGCAGTTCGTCTACCTGATCCCGGTGGTGGCGCTGTTCGGCGTGGGCCGCGCGCCCGCCGTCGCCGCGGCCGTCGTCTACGCCCTGCCCGCCGTGGTCCGCATCACCACCCAGGGGCTGCGCGCGGTGGACCCCGCCGCGCTGGAGTCGGCCCGCTCGATGGGCGCGACCAGCGGGCAGCAGTTGCGCCAGGTCCAACTGCCGCTGGCTCGGCCGGCCCTGCTGCTCGCCGTCAACCAGGGCGTCGTGCTCGTCCTCGCCGTGGTCATCATCGGCGGTCTCGTCGGCGGCGGAGCGCTCGGCTACGACGTCGTCTTCGGTCTGGCGCAGGGCGACCTGGCGACCGGACTGGTCGCCGGCGCCGCGATCGTCTGCCTCGGCCTGATGCTCGACCGGGTGACCCAGCCCACCGAACGCCGCGCGAAGAAGGGAGCGTGACATGCGACTTCGTACCACCGCCGTGGTGGCGGGCGGATCGGCGCTCCTGCTGCTGACCGGCTGCGGCGCCGCCGACATGACCAAGCAGGCCTCGCCGTTCGCGAACGCCCAGGGCGCGAAGACGGTCACCCTGTCCGTGCAGTCCTGGGTGGGCGCGCAGGCCAACGTGGCCGTCGCCCAGTACCTGCTGGAGCACGAGATGGGCTACCGCGTCGACACCGTCCAGGTCGACGAGGTGCCCGCCTGGGACGCGCTCAGCCAGGGCCGCGTCGACGCGATCCTGGAGGACTGGGGCCACCCCGACCAGGAGAAGCGGTACGTCGACGACAAGAAGACGATCACGAAGGGCGGGCAGCTCGGGGTGACCGGGCACATCGGCTGGTACGTCCCGACGTACTTCGCCGAGCAGCACCCGGACGTGACCGACTGGAAGAACCTCGACAAGTACGCCGACCAGTTGCGTACGGCCGAGAGCGGCGGCAAGGGCCAGCTCCTGGACGGCTCCCCGTCCTACGTCACCAACGACAAGGCGCTGGTGAACAATCTGAAGCTGAACTACCAGGTGGTGTTCGCGGGTTCCGAGGCGGCGCAGATCACCCAGATCAAGCAGTTCGCCAAGGAGAAGAAGCCCTTCCTCACCTACTGGTACTCCCCGCAGTGGCTCTTCGAGAAGGTCCCGATGACGGAGGTGAAGCTCCCCGCCTACAAGGAGGGCTGCGACGCCGACGCCGCGAAGGTCGCCTGCGCCTACCCGCACACCCCGCTGCAGAAGTACCTCAACACGGACTTCGCGAAGAGCGGCGGCAAGGCGGCGGACTTCCTGAAGAAGTTCAAGTGGACGACCGAGGACCAGAACGAGGTCTCCTTGATGATCGCCAACGACAAGCTGACGCCCGAGGAGGCGGCGAAGAAGTGGGTGGGCAGCCACGCGTCGACGTGGCGGGCGTGGCTGCCCTGACCCTGCCTGCTTCCGCAGGCCGCCCCGCCGGAGTCCCGCCGGCGGGGGTGCAGCTCACCGCCGGAGTCCCGCCGGCGGTGAGGGTCCTGCCTATCGCCGGAGTTCCGCGGCGATGTCCCCCAGGGCCTGAGCGGCTCGGCGCTGCAGCCCCGGCCCGAACGTGACGCGGGTGGCGCCCCGTTCGCCGAGCTCCGTGAGCTGCTCGTCGAGCGGGGCGTCGCCGGTCCTGGCGAACACGTTGACCGGCCCCTCGATCCCGGCGCGCAGCTGGGGGAGTACGTCGACAGGAGCGCCGATCGGGTACACGCAGTCGGCGCCGGCGGCGACGTACAGCGCGGCCCGCTCGATCGCCCGCTCCGGGTCGGGGTCCCCGCACGCGAACGTGTCGATCCGGGCGTTCACGAACAGCCGGTCGCCGGCGGCGGCCCGTACCTCGGCCAGCCAGTCGGCGTGCCGGGCGGGGTCCTTGAGGACGCCTCCCGCCGAGTCCTCCAGATTGCAGCCGACCGCACCCGTCCCCAGGAGCCGCTCCACCAGCTCCTTGGGCGGGAGCCCGTAGCCGTCCTCGACGTCCGCGGACACGGGCACGTCGACCGCGCGGACGATCCGCGCGACCGCCGCGAACATCTCCTCGGCGGGCGTCGCCCCGTCCTCGTACCCGAGGGAGGCGGCGACCCCGGCGCTGGGCGTGGCGAGCGCCGGGAACCCGGCGTCCACGAACACCCGCGCGCTGGCCGCGTCCCAGGGGCCCGGCAGTACCAGCGGGTCACCCGGCGGGCGGCCCCGGTGCAGTGCCCGGAACGTCCCGGCCCTGTCCGTGCTCTGACTCACCACGCGGTGGCGCCCGGTGCGATGCGCCGGGTCACCATCAGCCGGTTCCAGCTGTTGATGACGGTGATCAGTCCGATGAGATGCGCGAGCCCCGCCTCGTCGAAGTGCGCGGCGGCGCGCTCGTGGACCTCGTCCGGCACGAACCCGTCCGTCAGGACCGTGACCGCGTCGGTCAGCGCGAACGCCGCCCGTTCACGTTCGCTGAACGCCTCCTCGGCCTCCTCCCAGGCGTTGAGGAGCTGGATGCGGTCGTCGTCGACCCCGTGCTTGCGGGCGAGCTTCACGTGCATGTCGAGACAGAACGCGCAGTGGTTGAGCTGCGAGGCGCGGATCATGACCATCTCCGCGAGCGCCGGGTCCCCGAGGCCCTTCTTCGCGGCGGCGCTGAACGCCTGCATCGCGGTCCGCACCTCGGCGTCGAGGTGGCTCGTACGGGTGCTCCCCCCCGCGGCTGTCACTTGTACTGTCCCGCCCGGTAGTGTCCGGCCACCAGCCGGCAGGTCACGCCGAACCGGTTCCAGGCGTTGATCACCGTGATCGCGGCGATCAGCTGGGCCAGTTCGGTCTCCTCGAAGTGCTTCGCGGCCTGCTCGTACACCTCGTCGGGCACGAATCCGTCCGTCAGGACCGTGACCGCCTCGGTCAGTTCGAGCGCCGCGACCTCCTTCTGCGTGTAGAAGTGCTTCGACTCCTCCCACGCGCCGAGCTGGATGATCCGCTCCACGCTCTCACCCGCGGCGATCGCGTCCTTGGTGTGCATGTCCAGGCAGAAGGCGCAGTGGTTGAGCTGCGAGGCGCGGATCTTCACCAGCTCCAGGATCACGGGGTCCAGACCCTTCCGGGCCGCCGCGTCGAGCTTGATCATCGCCTTGTACACGTCGGGGGCGAGCTTGGCCCAGTCCAGGCGCGGGGCGTGCTCGGGAACGTACTCGGTGGTGCGGCCGGTGGTCGTGGTGTCGTCATGCGTCGTCATGTGTCCCGACACTACGGGCGGAGTAGCCCAGGAGTATGGTCCATTTCCATGGCAGAGTCATGGGCCACTTTGGGTGGCGAGGGATTCGACCTCCATGTCGAACCGACCGGGTCCGGGGTGCGCAAAGGGCTGACGGACGCGTTGCGCGAGGCCGTCCGCAGCGGCCGGCTCGCACCCGGCACCCGGCTCCCCTCCTCCCGGTCGCTCGCCGTCGACCTGGGCATCGCCCGCAACACGGTCGCCGACGCGTACGGCGACCTCGTCGCCGAGGGCTGGCTCACCGCACGCCAGGGTTCGGGCACCAGGGTGGCCGAACGGACGGTCGTACCGCCCGCCCCGGAGGCCGCGCCGCGCCGCCGCGAGCAGGGGCGCCCCGTCTACGACCTCGTCCCCGGCAGCCCGGACCTCGCCTCCTTCCCGCGCACCGCATGGCTCAGGGCGGCCCGCCGCGCGCTGACCGCCGCACCGCACGAGGCCCTCGGCTACGGCGATCCGCGCGGCCGCCCCGAACTGCGCACCGCCCTGTCCGGCTATCTCTCCCGCGCCCGCGGAGTGCGGGCCGATCCGGAGCGCATCGTGATCTGCTCCGGCTTCGCCGACGGCCTGACGCTGCTCGGCGCGTTCCTGCGGCAGCGCGGCGTGCGCTCCGTCGCCGTCGAGGCCCATGGGCTCGACCTGCACTGGAACCTTCTGCACCGTTCGGGTCTGCGGACCGTCCCCCTGCCCCTGGACGGACTCGGTGCCCGCACCGACGACCTGGCCGAGGCCGGAGCCGTCCTGCTCACGCCCGCGCACCAGTTCCCCATGGGGGTGCCGCTCCATCCGGACCGCCGTGCCGCCGTCGTGGACTGGGCCCGCCGCACCGGCGGCCTGATCCTGGAGGACGACTACGACGGCGAGTTCCGCTACGACCGCCAGCCCGTCGGCGCGCTCCAGGGACTGGACCCCCAGCACGTCGTCCACATGGGCACCGCGAGCAAGTCCCTGGCCCCCGCGCTGCGTCTGGGCTGGCTGGTCCTGCCGCCGTCGCTCGCGCCCGAGGTCACCGCGTTCAAGGGCGGCGGGGGTTGGTCGACCGGGACGCTGGACCAGCTCACCCTCGCGGAGTTCCTCACCTCCGGCGCCTACGACCGGCACGTCCGGGCGGCCCGGCTGCGCTACCGGCGACGCCGCGACGCACTGGTCGCGGCCCTCGCCGATCGCGCCCCGTCGGTCCACGCCACCGGGATCGCGGCCGGCCTGCACGCCGTCCTCAGGCTTCCCGCGGGCACCGAACAGTCGGTGGTCCGGGCGGCGGCCTGGCAGGGGCTGGCCGTCCACGGCCTGACGCGCTACCGCCACCCCGACGCCGTCACGGAACCGCAGGACGCGCTGGTGGTGGGGTACGGGACACCGCCGGACCACGCGTGGTCGGGGGCGCTCGACGCGCTGTGCCGGGCGCTGCCCTGACCTGGATCCCGGCTCCGGCTCCCGTTTCCCTTTCCCCGGCTCGCGCCCCCGGCTTCCGGTCGCCGCGGAGCCCGAGTGGACTGTCGCGCTCTCTGCTGCGAGGCCTTGCCGACGGGAGCCCGGAGCGGCTACGGGGATTCCTGCACCGGGGCCTCGCCGAAGCGGGCCAGCGCCAGCGCGCCCGCGACCGCGACCGCGAAGCCGAGGACAGCCAGCCAGGCCAGCCCCTCCCGCGTGCGGTCGCCCAGCCACACCACGCCCACCAGGGCGGGCCCGATCGTCTCCCCGATCACCAGTCCGGCGGTCGCGGTCGTCACGGAGCCGCGCTGAAGGGCCGAGGTGAGCAGCAGGAACGCCGCGCCGCCGCCGATGAGCAGCGCGTACGTCGCCGGATCGGCCAGCAGCGCACCGGGGTCGAGGTCGTCGATGAGCCGCACCGACACCTCGACCACACCGAAGCCGAAGCCGGCGCCGAGGCCGAGGACGAGCGGGCGCCCCCGCTCGGGCAGCCGCCCGCTCACGAGGCCCAGCAGCAGCACCCCGACGGCCGTGCCCAGCATCGCGTACGGCAGGGCCGTCGGCCCCGGGCGGTCGCCCTCGGTGCCGGACGCCAGCCCCAGCATCGCGAGCCCCGCGCACACCAGTCCCACCGCGCCCCACTCGACCCGGCTCAGCCGCACCCGCAGCAGCTGTGAGGCCACGACCGCCGTCACGGCGAGGCTCGCGGCGAGTGCCGCCCCCACCGCGTAGATGGGAATCGACCGCAGAGCGGCGATCTGGAGCAGGAACCCGACCCCGTCGAGCGCGAGCCCGGCCAGATAGCGCCATTGCCGCAGCGCGCGCAGCAACAGCGCCGCGTCCCCGCCCGGCCCGGTGCCGGCCGCCGCGCGCGCCGCCATCGCCTGGAGCACCGTCGCGGTACCGAAGCAGACCGACGCACCAAGCGCGCACACCATTCCAAAGAGCACGAAGCGACTGTAGGGGAGCCCGCATCGCAGGGGGCCGTCGCACGCACGTCCTGTGGTGCTCTCTACTCTGATCGCCGAACGTCCAAGAAGAAGCACAAACGAAGCAAAGTCGAACCGAACGAAACAACGGGGGAACGGACATGGCGGACACACGTCGTCAACTGCGCTCGGGCACCGTCGTGCTCGGCGGCATGGGACTCCTCGCCGCCGCACTCACGGCCTGCTCCTCGGAGCCGGACAAGCGCTGCGTCGACCGCGACAGCTACAACCTCGCCAAGGGCTACCGGGTCGTCGCCGACAAGAACTGCAAGTCCACCAAGGTGTCCGTCAACGGCAGTTGGTACTACGGCGGCAAGAAGAAGAGCGGCTGGGTCGACGGCGGCTCCTTCGTCAAGCCCGGCAAGGGTTCCGGCGGCTCCGGCGGCAGCCACAGCGGCGTCGACCGCGGCGGCTTCGGCAGCGGCAAGGGCAGCTCCGGCGGCTGAGCCGGAGAGACGTCCCGTGGAACGCCGCACCATCGCACCCCGCCCCGACTGGCAGCGGACCGTCGAGGAACAGGGCTTGATCTATCCGCTCACCCGCCACCCCGACGAATCCCTGCGCCCCTACTGGGACGAGAGCGCGTACTACGTCTTCTCGCTCCCCGAGGTCGAGGCGCTGGAGGAGGTCGTGGACGAACTGCACCGCATGTGCCTGGCCGCGGCCGAGCACATCGTCCGCACGGACCGCTTCGCCGACCTCGGCATCACCGACCCGAACGTCGTGCGGGCCGTCGCCGAGGCCTGGCGGCGGCGCGCCGAACTCCCCTCCGTCTACGGCCGCTTCGATCTGCGCTACGACGGCACGGGCCCCGCCAAGCTGCTGGAGTACAACGCCGACACGCCGACCTCCCTCGTCGAGGCCGCGAGCCCGCAGTGGTTCTGGATGGAGGACCGCTTCCCCGGCGCCGACCAGTGGAACTCCCTGCACGAACGCCTCGTCGCCGCCTGGAAGAAGCAGGCCCCCCTCCTGCCGCCGGGCAGCCCGCTGCACTTCGCGCACTCCTCCGCCGACGAACTCGGCGAGGACCTGATGACGGTCGCCTACCTCAAGGAGACCGCCGAGCAGGCGGGCCTCGACACCGACTGGATCTCCATGGAGGAGATCGGCTGGGATCCCCTCTCCGGCCGCTTCGTCGACAACTCGCTCCGCTTCATCCGCAGCTGCTTCAAGCTCTATCCATGGGAGTGGCTCACCGCCGACCGCTTCGCCGGACACGTCCTGGACACCCTCGACAACGGCGGCGGCACGGGGACCACGCTGTGGATCGAGCCGGCCTGGAAGATGCTCCTCTCCAACAAGGCCCTCCTCGCGATCCTCTGGGAGCTCTACCCGGACCACCCGAACCTCCTCCCCTCCTACCTCGACGGCCCGCGTGAACTGGCCGCCGACCGCGGCTACGTGGCCAAGCCGCTGCTCGGCCGCGAGGGCGCCGGGGTCACCGTGCACGAACCGGGCGAGGCTCCGGCCGTACGGACCGACGAGCCCTGCGTCTACCAGGAGCTGGCCCCCCTCCCGTCCTTCGACGGCAACCGCGTCGTCCTGGGCGCCTGGGTCGTCGAGGACGAGTCGGCGGGCCTCGGCATCCGTGAGTCGTCCGGCCTGGTCACGGACGAGTACGCCCGCTTCCTGCCGCACGTGATCCTCTGACGGCCCGGCGCGCGCGGACCCCGGCCCCCGGGCGCCCGGCGACACGGGGGGCCGGGGGCCGGATCCCGTGACGCGTCGGGCACCCGCGCGCCCCGCACCCGGCACCGCGCCTCGGTGCCCCCCGGACGGCCCTGCCCCGGGACCCGGGGCATCCCGGAGACGGCGCCGGATGCCGCCGGCTCCCGCCCCTAGGCCCCCAGCACCTCGCGGAGCCGGCCGAGCCCCCAGTCGAGGTCCTCCTCGGAGATGACCAGCGGCGGGGCGATCCGGATCGTGACGCCGTGGGTGTCCTTCACCAGGACGCCGCGGTCCACCAGTTTCTCGGAGATCTCCCGGCCCGTGCCGTACGCCGGGGCGATGTCGACGCCCGCCCACAGCCCGCGCCCGCGGACCTGCGTGACATGACCGGACTCCTTCAACCGGCCCAGCTCCTGGTGCAGATGCGCACCCAGCTCGGCCGCCCGCCGCTGGTACTCGCCCGACCGCAGCATCGCGATCACCTCCAACGCCACCGCGCAGGCCAGCGGATTGCCCCCGAACGTCGAACCGTGCTCCCCGGGCCGGAACACCCCCAGCACGTCGGCGCCCGCCACCACCGCCGACACGGGGACGACCCCGCCCCCGAGCGCCTTGCCCAGCACGTACACGTCCGGCACGACCCCCTCGTGCTCGCACGCGAACGTCCTCCCCGTGCGGCCGAGACCCGACTGGATCTCGTCCGCGACGAACAGCACGTTCCGCTCGCGCGTCAGTTCCCGCACCCCCGGCAGATAGCCCGGGGGCGGCACCAGCACCCCCGCCTCGCCCTGGATCGGCTCCAGCAGCACGGCGACCGTGTTCTCCGTCAGCGCCGCCCGCATCGCGGTCAGGTCCCCGTACGGCACGATCTCGAAGCCCGGCGTGTACGGCCCGAAGTCCGCCCGCGCCTCAGGGTCCGTGGAGAAGCTGATCAGCGTGGTCGTACGGCCGTGGAAGTTGTTCCCCGCGACGACGATCTTCGCCCTCTCCGCGGGCACTCCCTTCACGCGGTACCCCCACTTCCGGGCCGTCTTCACCGCCGTCTCCACCGCCTCCGCGCCCGTGTTCATCGGCAGCACCATCTCCATGCCGCACAGCGCCGCCAGCTCCCGGCAGAAGTCCGCGAACCGGTCGTGGTGGAACGCCCGCGACGTCAGCGTCACCCGCTCCAGCTGCGCCTTCGCCGCCTCGATCAGCCGCCGGTTGCCGTGCCCGAAGTTCAGCGCCGAGTATCCGGCCAGCATGTCGAGGTAACGGCGCCCCTCGACGTCCGTCATCCAGGCCCCGTCCGCCGTCGCCACGACGACCGGCAGCGGGTGGTAGTTGTGCGCGCTGTGCGCGTCGGCCGAGGCGATGAACACCTTCGTCGTCTCCGTAGCGGTCACGCGATCTCCGTTTCTTGGCGTGCGGCACGGGGCGACGCGCGTGCCCGCGCACGGGGCGGCACGTGCCACCCGGACCGGGCGGCTCGCGCTCCCGGACCATGGGCGGATACGTGCTCCCGGGCGGGGGACGGCGTGTCCTCCCGGGCGGGGAGTGGCGCCCGCCGACGGTGGGCCCCGGCCCCCTTCCTACCGTCGCTCGCATGGTGGACCGGGGAACCCGCAGATCCGGCGCGCCCGGTAGGCTGACCGGCGGGGCCGTGACTGGCGCGCTGGGATGGGACCGACCATCGGGGAGCGGCCCCTCGAACTGTGTGCCGTGCGCCTGGGCCGACCCGTGAACGCTGAACACCACGTCCGGAGGCCGTCATGCCAGAGCCCCTTTCCACCGAGTCCACCGCGTTCCGCAGTGCCCTGGACGTGATCCGGGCCGTGGAGCCCCGTGTCGCCGACGCCATCGGCCAGGAGGTCGCCGACCAGCGCGACATGCTCAAGCTGATCGCGTCGGAGAACTACGCCTCCCCGGCCACGCTCCTCGCCATGGGCAACTGGTTCAGCGACAAGTACGCCGAGGGGACCGTCGGCCGTCGCTTCTACGCCGGCTGCCGCAACGTCGACACCGTCGAGGCCCTCGCCGCCGAGCACGCCCGCGAGCTCTTCGGCGCCGAGCACGCCTACGCCCAGCCGCACTCCGGCATCGACGCCAACCTCGTGGCCTTCTGGGCCGTCCTCGCCGCCCGTGTCGAGGCCCCTGCCCTGGAACGCGCCGGCGTCCGCAACGTCAACGACCTCACCGAGGCCGACTGGGCCGAACTGCGCCACGCCTTCGGTAACCAGCGCATGCTCGGCATGTCCCTCGACGCCGGCGGCCACCTCACCCACGGCTTCCGCCCGAACATCTCCGGCAAGATGTTCGACCAGCGCTCCTACGGCACCGACCCCGCCACCGGCCTCATCGACTACGAGGCCCTGCGCACCTCCGCCCGCGAGTTCAAGCCGCTCATCCTCGTCGCCGGCTACTCCGCCTACCCCCGCCTGGTGAACTTCCGGATCATGCGCGAGATCGCCGACGAGGTCGGCGCCACGCTCATGGTCGACATGGCCCACTTCGCGGGCCTCGTCGCCGGCAAGGTGCTCACCGGAGACTTCGACCCCGTCCCGCACGCCCAGATCGTGACCACCACCACGCACAAGTCGCTGCGCGGCCCGCGTGGCGGCATGGTGCTGTGCGACGAGACCCTCGCCGAGCAGGTCGACCGCGGCTGCCCGATGGTCCTCGGCGGCCCCCTCCCGCACGTCATGGCGGCCAAGGCCGTCGCGCTCGCCGAGGCCCGCCGCCCCGAGTTCCGCGACTACGCACAGGCCGTCGTCGACAACTCCCGTGCCCTCGCCGAAGGCCTGATGCGCCGCGGCGCAACGCTGGTCACCGGCGGCACCGACAACCATCTCAACCTGATCGACGTCGCCTCCTCCTACGGCCTCACCGGCCGTCAGGCCGAGTCCGCCCTGCTCGACTCGGGCATCGTCACCAACCGCAACGCCATTCCCGCCGACCCCAACGGCGCCTGGTACACCTCCGGCATCCGTATCGGCACGCCCGCGCTGACCACCCGTGGTCTGGGGACGGCCGAGATGGACGAGATCGCGGGCCTGATCGACCGCGTCCTGACGTCCGCCGAGCCCGGCACCACGGCCAAGGGCAGCCCGTCCAAGGCCCAGCACGTCCTGGACGCGAAGATCTCCGACGAGATCGCCCACCGCGCCACCGACCTGCTCGCCGGTTTCCCGCTCTACCCGGAGATCGACCTCGGCTGACGCGCCTCGCGCGGGCTACAGATCGATCAGCTCCTGTCGTGGTTCCCGCGGCGGTCCGGCAGTCTCACGCCGGGCCGCCGCGCGGCGTATCAGGACGGAGCCCCCCGCGCCGAGGACCAGCCCCGCCGCCAGCCCGGGTACCGCCCACCTCACGCTGTCCGCCGCGTCCGGCTCCGCCACGCGCCCCGAGGTGCTTCCCGAGCCGAACAGGTCCCCCTCCTCGTCCAGTTGGTCGAACACCGAGCGCGGCGCCCGGTGCCAGCGGATGTCGTCGTCCCGGACGTCGGGGGAAGGATCCGTCCGCACCCATGGAGTGCCGTCCGCGGCGACGAACACCTGGTCCTGACGCTCGATGGCGACATCGCCACCCGGTGCCCTGCCGGTCTGCGGCCAGCCCCCCACTCCTGTGAGCCCCCAGATCACGGTGGCCCGCACTGGGGGGAAACGGCCCTCCACCCATGCCTCGGGAACCCGCTCCGTCCCCGTGTACCGCGGGGAGAGCAGCCGCCACAGCCGTACGAAGTCCCGTTCCCCGGAGTGCAACGAGGTCGCCCGTCCCGTGTCACCGGCGACGACCAGCGCCAGGTCGGGAGAGTCGGCCTTCGCCCGCGCCGAGCCGCGCGCCGAATCGTGTGCCGCATCCCGTGCGGCGGCCCGAGCGCCCGGAGAGCCGAGCGCGGCCGACGCCACGACGACCAGCAACAGAAGCCACACCCGCCTCCCCCCGGTCCCCGCCCGCGTCCCACCGGACCAGAGCCTTGCGCCGGCCCTCGCTCGCGTCCCACCGGACCGCAGCCTCGTGCTTTCGGTCCCCGCCCGCGTCCCGCCGCTCCACGACGCAGCCCCGCCGGTCCACGGCCCGCTTCCGTCGACCAGCGACCCCGTCGCGCCGAGCCGCGGCGCCATCCCGCCGGCCGACGGCCTCGTCCGGGCCGGCCGGCGCTCCGACCGGGCGAGGCGCCGTCTCCTCGTGCCGGGTCGCCGCCCCCGCCGGGCGGCCCGGGACCCCTCCTGACCGATCCGGAATCTCATCCGTCCCCCTCTTCCCCATGCGTCCCCCTCACCGGTGTGCCCGCCTCCCCGCGGCTCCTCACATGTCCCGCAACTCCTGGTGAGGTTCACCCCTGCGAGGCCGCCACATCCGGGCCAGCAGCGCCCCGGCCGCCGCTCCGGGCAGAGCCCACCACCAGTCGGTGCCGTCGTCGGTGCCGTCGTCGGAGGCGGCCGCGGCCGGCCTCGTCGTCGTCCCCGCGCGGACCTCCCCGGCCGGGGTCGGCGTCGCCGCGCCGGCGGAGTCGTCCGCCGACTCCCACGCGCCCGGCGGGATTCCCGCCGCCCCCGCGGGCGACGGCTTGCCCAGGACGCCGAGCTTCTTGAACAGCGCCCGCACCTGGGCGGGGTGCGCGGCCCGGTGCCAATAGCCGTTCATGCTGCGGATGTCGGTGGCCGTGTGTATCCAGACCTCCTTGCCGCGCGACGAGTCCGGATAGACGCGGTCGACCCGCCACGGCGACACGTCGTGCGCCAGCCAGGTGACATTGAGCTGACGCCCGCTCGCCGCGCTCAGGCCGGGCGGCTCCTCACGGTCACCCGCGTCGGGCTCTCCCAGCAGGCGCATCAACTCCCCGTACTCCTCGTCCGAGTGGTACAGCGAGGCGGTCTGCGCGCTCTCCGGCGAGACCACCAGCACGCTCGTCGGCCCACCGGCCGTCGCCGAGGGCGCCGCGACCAGCACCACCGCGAGAGCCGCGGCCAACGCCCCCGTCACCGAAAGCAGTTCACGAAGCCTGCGCATCCGGACCCCCAACCAGCCGGTCGCCGCGCGTGCGGCCCGCCCGCACGCGATGTCTCACTCCTGGTACACCGCTCGACCCTCCGGGGTTCCCACTCGGCACCGACGGATTCGCGCGCTGCCTCACCAGTAGGAAACACGTGCTATTTCAGCGACTTGGCGATCGCCACCGCCCGCTCCTTCGACGCCACGCCCTCCAGACGCAGGGTCACCTCACCGCCGGAGTGCAGCCACAGCAGCGTGGGCCCCGCGGTCCGTACGGAGCGGGTGAAGCGCTCGCCGTCGTCGTCGACCAGCCAGAAACTCAGCAGATGCGGCTTCGCGAACCACAGGGCCTGGCGGCCGTAGTCCTCGGGGGCGCCGAGCGCCACCCATTCCGGGGGCTCACGCACCGTCTTGGAGAAGCCGATGTCCAGCTGTGCGGGGTACTCGTCCAGCCGCACCGTACGCCTGTGCTCCTGCCAGCACAGGCTCATCAGCAGGCGCCCCTTCGGCTCACGCGTCACCGTCACCGCGTCGGGCGCGCCGAGGGCACCGGGCACGAGCGGGGCGAAGCCGGCCCGCCGTCCGGCCTGTGCCAGGGTCAGCGAAGGCCCGCACCCCGGCACCCGCGCACCGGGCGAGGGCACCGCCGACGGGTCGTACCGCACCCCGACCCCGCCGAAGCCGAACCAGTCGACGACCGCGGCGCGCACCGGAGGCGTGAGCACAAGAACCGTGAGCAGTCCGCACAGACCCGCCGTCAGCCCGCGCCGGCGCGCCCGCGCCCAGCGCAGCACCGTCCGCATCCGGTCGCGGACGCCCGGCGGCTCGGCCACCGGGACCGGGATGTGCTCGGCGAGCATCTGCTCCAGCACCCGCTCGACCATCGACTCGCCGTCGGCCGCATCCGGCCGGTCCAGCGAACGCCCGAGCGCCCGGAGCTCCTCCGGCAGCCGCGAGACGTCCTCGCGGCCCCGCCGCCTCCGGTCGTCGCGGGACCCGCCCTCACCGCTCCGCTCACTCATGCCCTTCACCCCCTTCCCGGTCCAGGGCCCCGAAGTCCGGCAGCAGCCGGCTCAGCTTGCGCAGGGCGCGGTTGAGCCGTGACTTCACCGTGCCGCGCGGCCAGCCCAGCGCCTGCGCCGTCTCGGGCTCGTCCATCTCCAGCAGATAGCGGTAGGTGACGACGAGGCGGTGCTCCTCGCTCAGCTGCTCCAGGGCGGCCAGCAGCGCCGTCCGGCGCTCCGTCTCCAGCGCCGCGACCGCCGGGTCCGCCGCTTCCGCTATCAGCGGCTCCGCCTCCACGAACGCGGCCTCACGGCCCGCCAGAGTCCGCTGGCGCACCGCCGTCCGCACTGTGTTCCTCGTCTCATTGGCGACGATCGACAGCAGCCATGGCTTGAACGCCGCGCCGTCCCGAAAGCGCCCCAGCGAGCAGTACGCCTTGATGAAGGCCTGCTGCACCACGTCCTCCGCGTCCGCACCCGCCCCCAGCGCCCTGGCCGCCCTGATCGCGATGCCCGTGTGGGCACGCACCAGGTCCGCGTACGCCTCCGGCTCACCGGCGCGTACGCGTGCGATCACCGCGGCCTCGTCGACGACGATGCGGCCCCCCTCCCGCGTCCTCACACTCTTGTTACACCGCCGGAGGCGGATCGGTTCCCACCTGTTCCCGAGCAAGGAGAGTCACCTGAGAGAATGGGCCCCATGGCCTCAGATCGTCCTCGCGTCCTCTCCGGGATCCAGCCCACCGCGGGCTCGTTCCACCTCGGCAACTACCTGGGCGCGGTCCGCCAGTGGGTGGCCCTCCAGGAGTCCCACGACGCGTTCTACATGGTCGTCGACCTGCACGCGATCACCGTGCCGCAGGACCCCGCGGACCTGCGCGCCAACACCCGGCTCGCCGCCGCGCAGCTGCTCGCCGCCGGTCTCGACCCGGAGCGCTGCACGCTGTTCGTCCAGAGCCACGTCCCCGAGCACGCCCAGCTCGCCTGGATCATGAACTGCCTCACCGGCTTCGGCGAGGCGTCCCGCATGACCCAGTTCAAGGACAAGTCCGCCAAGCAGGGTGCCGACCGTGCCTCCGTCGGTCTGTTCACCTACCCGGTCCTCCAGGTCGCGGACATCCTGCTGTACCAGGCCAACGAGGTCCCGGTCGGCGAGGACCAGCGCCAGCACATCGAGCTCACCCGCGACCTCGCCGAGCGTTTCAACGGCCGTTTCGGCCAGACGTTCACGATCCCGAAGCCGTACATCCTCAAGGAGACGGCGAAGATCTTCGACCTCCAGGACCCGACGATCAAGATGAGCAAGTCGGCGTCGACGCCGAAGGGCCTCATCAACCTGCTCGACGACCCGAAGGCGACCGCCAAGAAGGTCAAGAGCGCGGTCACGGACACGGACACCGTCATCAGGTATGACGCGGACCTGAAGCCGGGTATCAGCAACCTGCTGACCATCTACTCGACCCTCACCGGCACCGGTATCGCGGAACTGGAGCAGAAGTACACCGGCAAGGGCTACGGTGCGCTCAAGACGGACCTCGCCGAGGTCATGGTCGACTTCGTGACGCCGTTCCGGGAGCGCACCCAGCAGTATCTGGACGACCCGGAGACGCTCGACTCGATCCTGGCCAAGGGCGCCGAGAAGGCGCGCGTCGTCGCCGCGGAGACGCTCTCCCAGGCGTACGACAGGGTCGGCTTCCTGCCCGCCAAACACTGACGGCCGACACCGCTGCCACGGCAGCGGTGCGACCGCCCCTACCACAGCCCGTTCTGCAGTGCGTACGAGACGAGCGCGACACTCGTACGGCCGCCGCCGACGGGCCGTACCGCCGTACAGTCGACAGCCGGACCGGTCGAGCAGCCACCCCTGCCCGCGCCGGGGCGGCGGACCTCGAAACAACGACAGGAGACGACGTGGGGACCGTAACGATCGGCGTGTCGATCGCGGTCCCGGAGCCTCACGGCAGCCTGCTCCAGGAGCGGCGCCTGAGCTTCGGCGACGCCGCGGCTTCCGGCATCCCCACGCACGTCACCCTGCTGCCGCCGACGGAGGTCGACGACTCGGCGCTGCCCGCGGTCGAGGCGCACCTCACCGGGGTCGCCACCGCCGGGCGCCCCTTCCCGATGCGGCTGTACGGCACGGGCACCT
Organism: Streptomyces sp. NPDC025784; assembly: GCF_055558435.1. Taxonomy (NCBI): domain Bacteria; kingdom Bacillati; phylum Actinomycetota; class Actinomycetes; order Kitasatosporales; family Streptomycetaceae; genus Streptomyces; species Streptomyces sp. NPDC025784. Next base: position 244,668 of record NZ_JBVHMN010000014.1, on the reverse strand, counting down.
TCCGCCCCCTGTCGCCCGTCGTCTTCGTGCGGGTCGTCGAGGGGGCAGAGGCCTGCACCCGGCTCCAGATGCAGGTCCGGGACGCGTCCGGTCCCGTCGCCCGTGAGCTGCACTTCCCGTATCACCCGCACGTCACCGTGGCGCACGGCATCGACGACGCCGCGATGGACCGGGCCTTCGAGGAGCTGTCCGGGTACGAGGCCCAGTGGCCGTGCGCCGGATTCGCGCTCTACGAGCAGGGCGCCGACGGCATCTGGCGCAAGCTGCGGGAGTTCCCCTTCGGCGGCACGCTGGTGCCGCCGCAGGCGGGGGCACCCGAGGTCGACAGCACGCTGCCGGCGCGGTGAGCGTCGCGGCCCGCTGAGCGTCCCTCGGGACCTTGCCCGGGGTGACCCCATGGGTGCGTCACCGGACGCCCGGCCGCCGCGCGCACCCGGCACCCACGCCCCGCCGGGCCCGTGGCCCGGCGCCTGTCAGGAGCCCGGCCCGGCGCCCGAGCGGGTGTCAGATCGGCAGTCGCCGGAACAGCGGGCGCGGGAGGTGCCGCAGGGCCGCCATCACGAACCGCAGCGCCCCCGGTACCCACACCGTTTCCGAGCGCCGCCGCAGACCCGTCTCGACGGCCGCCGCGACCGCCTCGGGGGTGGTGGCCATCGGTGCCTGCGGCAGCCCCGCCGTCATCTTCGTCCGCACGAATCCGGGCCGTACGACCATCACGTGCACGCCCGTGCCGTACAGCGCGTCGCCCAGGCCCTGCGAGAAGGCGTCGAGGCCCGCCTTGCTGGAGCCGTAGATGAAGTTGGAGCGGCGGGCGCGCTCACCGGCGACCGAGGAGAGCACCACGAGGGAGCCGTGCCCCTGGGACTGGAGCGCCCGCGCCGCGATCAGGCCCGCGGACACCGCGCCCGTGTAGTTGGTCTGCGCGACCCGCGCCGCGGCCAATGGCTCCTTCTCGTCCCGTGCCTGGTCGCCGAGGACGCCGAAGGCGAGCAGCACCAGGTCGATGTCGCCCTCCGCGAAGACCTTGCCGAGCACGGTCTCGTGGGAGGCGCTGTCGAGGGCGTCGAAGGCGACGGTACGGACGTCCGCGCCCATCCCGCGCAGTTGCGCGGCGGCCTGCTCCAGCTCCGGCGACGGGCGTCCGGCCAGCCACACGGTGCGGGTGCGCCGGACGATCAGACGCCGCGCGGTGGCCAGCGCGATCTCGGACGTACCGCCGAGGATCAGCAGGGACTGGGGGATGCCGAAGGCGTCCTTCATGGCAGCTCCTAAGGGCGAGAGAGGGCGGGCGACGGGGGGCGCGGACGACGGGGACGGAGACGGGCCGCGAGGGGCGTGCGGGAGTGGCGGCCGGCGCGCGGGATGCGAGGCCGGAGCGCGGGACTAGAGGTCGAGGCGTCGGGACAGGTCGGAGGTGAAGACCCGCGCGGGGTCCAGTTCCTGCCGCAGGGCGCGGAACGCGGCGATCCGCGGATACATCCCGGCCAGCAGCTCGGGGCGCAGCCGCGCGTCCTTGGCCAGGTACACCCGGCCGCCCGCCGCGGCCACCTCCTCGTCCAGTTCGTCGAGGAAGGCGCCGAGCCCCGTCAGGTTCGCGGGGACGTCCAGGGCGAGGGTCCAGCCGGGCACGGGGAAGGACAGCCAGCCGGGGTCGGCCTCCCCGAAGCGCTTGAGGACGGCGAGGAAGGACGGGCACCGGTGCTCGGAGATACGCCGCACGATCCGGTGCAGGGCCTCCTCCTGCCCGTGTCCGACGACGAACTGGTACTGGACGAAGCCGCCGCGCCCGTACACCCGGTTCCAGTGCGGAACGCCGTCGAGGGGGTGGAAGAAGGTCGAGATCTTCTGCAGTTCACCGGCACGCGCGCGTGGCGCCTTGCGGTACCAGAGCTCGTTGAACAGCCCCACCGTCGTACGCCCCAAAAGGCCCTCCGGCACGAACGACGGGGCGGAGGGGAACTGTGCGGGCCGGAACGCCAGCGGGTGCCGGCGCGCGCGGGGCGGCAGCGCGTCCAGCGGCGCGTGCTCGCCCCGGGTCAGTACCGAGCGTCCCAGGGAGGTGCCTCGGGCGAGCAGGTCGATCCAGGCGACCGAATACCGGTAGCGGTGGTCGGTGGCGGTGAGGCGGGCCATCAAGTCGTCCAGGTCCGCGGCGCGTTCGGTGTCGACGGACATCAGCGCGGTCTCGACGGGCTGGAGCCGGACGGTCGCCGTGAGGATCACACCGGTCAGGCCCATGCCGCCGGCCGTCGCGTCGAAGAGGGGGGTGCCGCGGCCGACCGTACGGATCCGGCCGTCGGCGGTGAGGAGTTCGAAGGAGAGGACATGGCGGGCGAACGAGCCCGACACGTGGTGGTTCTTGCCGTGGATGTCCGCGCCGATCGCGCCGCCGACCGTCACGTAGCGGGTTCCGGGGGTGACCGGCACGAACCAGCCGAGGGGCAGCAGGACTTCCATCAGCCGGTGCAGGGACACCCCCGCGTCGCACAGGACGGTGCCGCCGTCCGCGTCGATCGCGTGGATCCGGTCGAGGCCCGTCATGTCGAGCACGGCTCCGCCCGCGTTCTGCGCGGCGTCCCCGTACGCCCGTCCGAGGCCCCGGGCGATGCTGCCGCGTGCCCCGCACGCCCGGACCGCGGCCGCCGCCTCCTCGTACGTGCGCGGGCGGACCAGACGGGCGGCGGTCGGGGCGGTGCGGCCCCAACCCGTGACGGAGACGGTGTCGGCAGGCATGACCGTGACCGTAGCGCCGACAAGGGTGCATAACATCGGAATCATCCCTTACCTCACGGCTCCTCACCGAAATGGGTGATTAATGGGATGTCGTCCAAGATTGCCGTAATTCTGCGGCCACTCCCTAGAAGAGTGAGATCGCATGGACGACCTTGACGACCGGGACGACCGGGACGACATGGACCGACGGCTCGACATGGACCGTCGGCGTGACGACGCGCACGGGCTCGGCGAGGGCGTGGACCGTCGACTGCTGACCGCGCTCCACGAGTGCGGTACGGAACATCCGCGCGTGGCGGCCGTCGCGCGTGCCCTGTCCTGGAGCGGGGAGCACGGCGCGCTGTGGCTCGCGGCGGGGCTCACCGGGGCCGCCGTCGACCGTGAGCGGCGGGCCGCGTGGCTGCGCGCGACGGCGCTCACCACGATCGCGCACCTCGCCAGCATGGGGGTGAAGCGGATCGTGCGCCGCCCGCGCCCGGCCCACCTGGTGCCGCTGGCGCGCACGGCCGGGCGCCACTCCTTCCCGAGCTCGCACGCCTCCTCGTCGGTGGCCGCGGCGGTCGCCTTCGGCGCACTCGGCGCGCATGTGGCCACGCCGGTCGCCGCCGCGATGTGCCTCTCCCGGCTCGTCGTCGGCGTCCACTACCCCTCGGACGTCGCCGCGGGCGCCGCCCTCGGGGCCCTGACGGCCCGGCTGGGCGCCCGTTGGATCGGGGGCGGCCATGGCTGAGCGCACGGCGCTCCTGGAGCGCACACCGGCCGCCGCGGCACCGGAGCGGGGGCTGGGCGGTCTGGCCCGCGGCCTGCTCAGGACCGCCCGCCCCCGCCAGTGGGTGAAGAACGTGCTCGTCGTGGCCGCCCCGGCCGCCGCGGGACGGCTCTTCTCCGAGCACGCGGTCGTCCAACTCGGTCTCGTCTTCGCGCTGTTCACCGCCTGTGCCGCCGCCGTGTACCTGATCAACGACGCCCGGGACGCCGACGCCGACCGGGCCCACCCGGTCAAGCGGCACCGCCCGGTCGCCGCGGGCCAGGTCCCCGTCCCGGTCGCGTACGCCGTCGGAGGCGCCCTCGCGGTCCTCGCGCCGGCCGCCGCGGCCGTGCTCTGCTCACCGGCCGTCGCCGCGTTGCTGACCGCGTACATCGGCATGCAACTGGCGTACTGCGTCAGCCTGAAGCACGTCCTCGTGGTCGACCTCGTCGTCGTCACGACCGGGTTCCTGATGCGCGCGATGGTCGGCGGGCTCGCCCTGGGCATCCCGCTCTCGCGCTGGTTCCTGATCACCACCGGCTTCGGGGCGCTGTTCATGGTCTCGGCGAAGCGTTACTCCGAGGCCGTGCAGATGGCCGGGAAGGCGGGCGCCACCCGCGCGTTGCTCACCGAGTACACCACCGGCTACCTGCGCTTCGTGTGGCAGCTGGCCGCCGGGGTCTCCGTCCTCGGCTACTGCCTGTGGGCCCTCGAAGAGGGCGGGGTGCCGAGCACCGGCCTGCTCCCGTGGCGGCAGCTGTCGATGGTGGCCTTCATCCTCGCGATCCTGCGCTACGCCGTCTTCGCCGACCGCGGCACCGCGGGTGAGCCCGAGGACGTGGTCCTGCACGACCGTGCCCTCGCGCTCATCGGCCTGGTCTGGCTGGCGATGTACGGGCTCGCGGTGGCGAACTGGTGAGCGTCGCCCAGCGGGGGATCGGCCAGGAGCTCCTCGGCTTCGCCACCGCCGGAATCCTCGCCTACGCCACCGACCTCGGCCTGTTCGTCTGGTTGCGCGGACCCGTGGGGCTGGACCCGCTGACCGCCAAGGCGCTGTCGTTCGTGGGGGGCTGTTCGGTGGCCTACGCGGGCAACGCGCTCGGGACCTACCGGCACGCGGCGGTGCGCGGTATGCGCCAGTACGCGGTCTTCTTCGCGGTGAACATCGCCGGCGCCCTCGTCCAGCTGCTCTGCATCGCCGTCAGCCACTACGGTCTCGGCTTCACCTCGCAGCGCGCGGACACCGTCTCGGGGTCCGGGATCGGCATGGCGATCGCCACTGTCCTGCGTTTTTGGGGTACCCGGACATTGGTTTTCCGAGGTGAGGGCAGAGTCGGATCATGGACTGGCTGAAGAAGCTCCCCGGCGTGGGGCCGTTGGTCACACGCCTGATGGCCACGCACGCGTGGCGCTCGTACGAGCGCCTGGACCGGGTGAAGTGGACGCGGCTCGCCGCGGCCATGACGTTCATCAGCTTCGTGGCGCTGTTCCCGCTGCTGACGGTCGCCGCGGCGATCGCGGCGGCCGCCCTGAGCAGCCAGCAGCAGAAGGACCTCCAGGACAAGCTGGCCGAGCAGGTGCCCGGGATCTCCGACCAGCTGGACATCAGCGGCCTCGTGCAGAACGCCGCCACGATCGGAGTCATCGCCGGCGTCTTCCTGCTGTTCACCGGCATCGGCTGGGTCGGCTCGATGCGGGAGTGCCTGCGGGCCGTCTGGGAGCTGCCGGACAGTGAGGAGAACCCCGTCCTGCGCAAGATCAAGGACGCGGGTGTGCTCGTCGGACTCGGCGGCGCGGCGCTCGTCACCATCGCCGCCTCCACCATCGCGTCCACGACGGTGGGCTGGACGGCCCGGCGGCTGTCCATCGACGAGAGCGGCTGGGGCGAGACGGTGCTCCAGGTGGCAGCGTTCGCCGTCGCCGTGCTCGGCGGGTTCCTGCTCCTGCTGTACCTCCTGACGCTGTTGCCAGGCGTCGAGCCACCGCGCCACCGGCTGGTCGTCGCCGCGCTGATGGGCGCGGCCGGCTTCGAACTGCTCAAGCTGCTGCTCAGCGGCTACATGCGGGGCGTCGCCTCGAAGAGCATGTACGGCGCCTTCGGCGTGCCGATCGCGCTGCTGCTGTGGATCAACTTCACCGCGAAACTACTGCTGTTCTGCGCCGCCTGGACGGCGACGCCGAGCGAGGAGTCCCCGGCGGAGGAGGACGCGCCGCCCCCGCGCGAGCCGGAGGCCCAGGGGGGCGGACCGGCGAGGGACGGCGCGGCGCGTTCGCCGGTCAGCGGCGACGGCGCATCAGGTCGGGCAGCGGCCACCGGCGGTTGACGAGGAACACGCCCGCCGCGAGCAGGACGACGAAGCCGCCCGCCACCGCCAGCGCGATCCCGATGCCGCTCGAACCGCTCCGGGTGCCGGCGGAGGCCGCCACCGGCTTGCCGGACGCGCGGTCGTCCTCCGGTGTCCCGCCCGACGCCTTCGCGCCCGGCTGCGCGGTGGTGTCGACACCCTTCGGCGGGACCAGTTCACCGACCGGCTGGATCTTGCCCGCGGCCTGGAAACCCCAGTCGAACAGCCGCGCGGTCTCCTTGTAGACCTCGTTGTGTTCGTTCTTCTCCGGGTTCATGACGGTGACGAGCAGCACCTTGCCGTCGCGCTCGGCGACACCGGTGAAGGTGGCGCCCGCGTTCGTGGTGTTGCCGTTCTTGACCCCGGCGATGCCCTGGTACGTGGAGATGTCGCTGTCGCCGGTCAGGAGACGGTTGGTGTTCTGGATCTCGAAGGACTCGCGGCTCTTCTTGCCCTTCTTGTTCTTCTTCGTCTCGCCCGGGAAGTCGGCCCGCACCGTCGAGCAGTACTCCCGGAAGTCCTTCTTCTGAAGCCCCGAGCGGGCGAACAGCGTCAGGTCGTACGCCGAGGACACCTGCCCCTTGGCGTCGTAGCCGTCCGGGCTGACCACGTGCGTGTCGAGGGCCTGGAGTTCGGTGGCGTGCGCCTGCATGTCCTTGACCGTCTGGTCGACGCCGTTGTTCATCGCGGACAGCACGTGCACGGCGTCGTTGCCGGAGCGCAGGAAGACGCCGAGCCACAGGTCGTGGACCGTGTAGGTCTCGTCCTCCTTTATCCCCACCATGCTGGAGCCCGAGCCGATGCCCGCCAGGTCGGAGGGGACCACCTTGTGCTCGGTGGACTTCGGGAACTTCGGCAGCAACGTGTCGGCGAACAGCATCTTCATGGTGCTCGCCGGGGGCAGCCGCCAGTGCGCGTTGTGCGCGGCCAGCACGTCACCGGACTCGGCGTCGGCGACGATCCAGGAGCGTGCGGTGAGGTCCTTGGGCAGGACGGGGGCGCCGCTGCCGAGATCCACCTGGGTGCCCGGCCGGCCCAGCCGTTCGCCGCCGACGACCGACATGTCCGCCGGGGGAGTGGCGCTCGGGCTGGTGCTCGGTGAGGGGGATCCGTCGGCGAGGGCCGGAGCGGCCGTCAGCGAGAGGGACAACAGAGTGGCTGAAGTGACCAACAAGGATCGCTTGGCGGTCTTTTTGGTGGCGGGCACGGTCGAGAAAGTACAGGGCCCCGGTCGGGAAGTCCCACCACCCTCCCCACCCCGACACCGGGTACCGGCCGACGGCGGCGATACTGAACCCATGAAGCTCAGCCGCCCCGTGTCCTGGTTCCTGCTCGCCTTCGGGGTGTGGAGCTGGGTCATTTGGGTCACTTTCATCAAGAATCTGTACAAGGACGGCAGCGGGCTCGCGTTCGACGACGCGGGCGATCCGACGGCGTACTTCTGGGTGCACCTGACGCTCGCCGTCGTCTCCTTTGTCTTGGGGACGGTCGTCGGGGTCATCGGGTTGCGCGGGGTACGCGCTTTGCGCCGGACGTCATGACGGGGGATTCCGCGACGTGGTGATCGTGTTCGTACTGGTGGGTCTCGCCGTGCTGGCGGCCTTCGGCGCGCTGCACTGGTACGCCTGGCGGCGCCTCGTGCGGGACACCACGTCCGGTCCGGGGCTCGCGCGCCGTTCGGGCACCGTGCTCTTCGTCGCGGGACCGCTGCTGATGTTCGGCGCGATCGCGAGCGAGCGCGCGGGAGCACCGTTCCGGCTCCAGCAGGTGCTGGCGTGGCCCGGGTTCCTGTGGATGGCGCTGTCCCTCTACCTGTTGCTGGCGCTCCTGGCGGGCGAGGTCCTGCGGCCGCTCGCCCGATGGGGGCTCACCCGGCGGAGCGCCGCGGCCGGGCAGCCGTCCGCCGCCGAGGACAGGGCGGCCGTCGCCGAGGGGGCGGCCGCGGTCGTCACGGGGGCGCGCGACGTCACCGTCGGCTCGGCGCCGGGCCGCGGCGCGTCCGAAGGGGCCGGCGCGGAGCCGGGTGCTCGTGCCACACACCTCGCCGACGCGCCGTCCGCCGAAGCCCGGAGCGACGGCTCGACCCCGTTGGCGGAGTCGGGTGCCGCGGGACGATCCGCCCCGGCCACGGCCGGAGCCACCGGGCCTTCCCGGCGGCTCTTCGTCTCGCGGGTGGTCGGTGGCGCGGCCGCCGCCGCGGCCGTGGGGACGGTCGGATACGGGACGTACGGGGTCCTGCGCGGGCCCGCGGTGAAGCGGGTCACCGTGCCGCTCGCCAAGCTGCCGCGTTCCGCGCACGGCTTCCGGATCGCGGTGGTCAGCGACATCCACCTCGGCCCGGTGCTCGGGCGGGGCTTCGCGCAGAAGGTCGTCGACACGATCAACTCCACACAGCCCGATCTGATCGCCGTGGTCGGCGATCTGGTCGACGGCAGTGTGAAGGACCTCGGACCCGCCGCCGCGCCCCTGGCCGGACTGCGGGCCCGGCACGGTGCCTTCTTCGTCACCGGGAACCACGAGTACTTCTCCGGCGCCGAGCAGTGGGTCAGGCAGGTGCGGGAGCTGGGCATCCACCCGCTGCAGAACGCGCGCACCGAGCTGGCCGGATTCGATCTCGCGGGCGTCAACGACGTGCAGGGCGAGAGCGAGGGCCAGGGACCCGACTTCGGCAGGGCGCTCGGGGACAGGGACACCTCGCGGGCCTGCGTGCTCCTCGCCCATCAGCCCGTACAGATCCACGAGGCCGTGCGCCACGGGGTCGACCTCCAGCTCTCCGGGCACACCCACGGAGGGCAGTTGTGGCCCGGGAACCTCGTCGCGGACGCCGCCAACCCGACACTCGCCGGACTGGAGCGTCACGGGGACACCCAGCTCTACGTCTCCCGCGGCGCGGGAGCCTGGGGGCCGCCGACCCGGGTGGGCGCGCCCTCGGACATCACGGTCGTCGAACTGGCCTCCCGGCAGGCGTGAGAACCGGCTCCGGGACCCCGCGGGAACGGGCTTGGGAGCAGGGCGGGAAGGGGCCCCGGAGAAGTCTGGGAACCAGCTGTGAAACAGGCCTGAAATGAACGTTCGGATCCGCCCGGTCCAGGTTTCACAAAGCCCCTCCCCCGGCCGAAACACCTGTGGTTAGGTGATCCGCGTCACTAGGGGAGTGACGCGCGGTGGGCCTGGGGAGGGCACCGATGCGATCTGTTCGCATGCGGATTCTGGCGATGCTGCTCGTACTGGCGGGCGTGGGTGTGGGCGCCTGGCAGCTGTTGCCGGCGCAGGAGGACGACAACCGGACCATCACGGTCGGGACGACGGACGCCGTCACCTCGCTCGACCCGGCCGGCGCCTACGACGCCGGCTCCTGGGCGCTGTTCAGCAACGTCTTCCAGTCGCTGCTGACGTTCGAGCCGGGCGGTGCCGCCCCCGTCCCGGACGCGGCGAGGACCTGCGGCTTCGTGGGCACCGGCCTGCGGACGTACCGCTGCACGCTGCGCGACGACCTGACCTTCCCGAGCGGACGCAAGGCGACCGCCGAGGACGTCAAGTACTCCTTCGAGCGGGTCAAGCGCATCAACTCCGAGGTGGGCCCCGCCTCGCTCTTCGCCACCCTCGGCACGGTGGACGCGAACGGACGGACCGTCACCTTCCATCTGTCGTCGCCCGACGCCACGTTCCCGTTCAAGGTGGCGACCGCCGCCGGTTCGATCGTCGACCGCGACCGCTACCCGAGGCGCACCTTGCGGACCGACACCGGCGCCGACGGCACCGGACCGTACGTCCTGAAGGCGTATACGAAGAACGAGCGGGCCGTCCTCGGTCCCAACCCCCGCTACCGGGGCGCCGTCGGCGAGACCGGCAGGCCCGTCGTGCTGCGCTACTACGGCACCTCAGAGGCGCTTCAGGACGGCTGGAAGGCGAAGAAGTTCGACGTGGCGGCCCGCCAGCTGCCCCCGGACCTGCTCGCCCGTCTCTCGCCGAGCGATCCCGGGCAGCGTGTCACGGAGGTCGACAGCGCCGAGACCCGCAACCTCGTCCTCGACGTGCGGGCGGGTTCGCCGCTGCACGACCGGCGGGTGCGGCAGGCCATCGCCGCGGTCATCAACCGCGAGGAACTGGTCAGCCGGACGTACAAGGGCACGACCGACGCGCTGTACGGGCTGATCCCGGCGGGCATCACCGGGCACTCGACGTCGTTCTTCGACGCCTACCCCAAGCCGGACCGCAAGAAGGCGCGGGAACTGCTGGAGGAGTCCGGGGTCCCGCTGCCCGTGCGCTTCACCTACGGGTACGGCCGCGGGCGGGGCGCGGCCGGGCCGGAGGCCGCCGAGCTCAAGCGGCAGCTGGAGGCGAGCGGGCTGTTCCAGGTGACCACCCGGGGCTACGAGTGGACCGACTTCCAGAAGCGGTACGCGGAGGGGAAGCTGGACGCCTGGGCGGTCGGCTGGGTCGCCGACTACCCCGACCCGGACACCTTCGGCGCCCAGCTCGTCGGCACCGGCAACAGCATGAAGAACGGCTACAGCAGCAAAGCCGTCGACCAGCTGATCCTGGACACGCAGCAGGCCGCGGACCGCAGCCGCACGACGCGCGACTTCCGGCGGCTGCAGGACGTGGTGGCCGAGGACGTCCCGCTGATTCCGCTGTGGCAGCGCAAGGAGTACGTCCTCAGCAGCGAGGACGTCGGGGGCGGCCAGTACCTGTCGGACGGGACCGGCGTGTTCCGGCTCTGGCGGCTGGGCTGGATCTGACCGCGGCACGGGACACCGCGGGACGGCCCCGCGTCCTGACCGGCTGTGTGGGGTCCGTCGGGGCTGTCAGGGGGAGGGCGTGGAACCGTACGCCGTCAGGAAGCGGTCCCGGAACGAGCTCATCTTCCAGACCGGAGCGTCGTGTTCGGGCTGCAGCCCGTCCGACCAGCCCCAGTCGGCGATCCTGTCGAGGACCTTCGGGTCCTTGGCGACGATCGCGCAGGGGACGTCACGGCTGGCGTGGTTGCCGCTGACGCGGGCGATGGGCTGGTGGTCGCCGAGGAAGACCAGCACGGTGTTCTTGTCGCCGTACTTCACCAGATGGTCGATGAGGCTGGTCACCGAGTACTGGATGGACTTCCCGTACTCCTGCTTCGACTTGGTGGAGTCGGTGATGATGTCCGAGGGCTTCTTGCCCGCCTTCTCGATGGCGTCGTAGACCGAGCCGTCGCCGACCTGGTCCTGCGGGACCGTCTTCGGGATCGGCGCCCACGGCTGGTGGCTGGAGGTCAGGATGATCTCCGACATCAGCGGCTTGTCGTGCTTCTTTCCGTGCACCAGGCGCTCGAACGCGGTCAGGGCGTACTGGTCGGGCATGGTCGACCAGCTGAACTTCGGTCCCTTGTAGCCGAGTTCCCGGGAGTCGTAGACCTTGTCGAGGCCGTAGAACTTGGCTTCCGGCCAGGCCTTCTGGACGCCCGGCATGATGCCGACCGTGTCCCACGCGCCGGTCTTGCGGAAGGCCTTGGTGAGCGTGAGGTGCTCGCCCGCGGTGACGGTGCGGTAGCGCTGCTGGTTGTTGATCCACAGGCCCGAGAGGAAGGTCGAGTGGCCCAGCCAGCTGCTTCCGCCGTACGTCGCCGAGGTGAGCCAGCCGCTCTTCGCCGCGAACCCGGCCTTGCGCAGCTTGTCGTTCTCGGCGGTCAGGGTCGCGTCGACGCCGGGTGCGATGACCGGATCCTCGATGGCGCTGCGGCCGTAGCTCTCGATGAACGTGATCATCATGTCCTTGCCCCGCAGCCCGGTCAGCAGCTGGTCCGGCGGGGTGTCGGCGAAGTCGTCCTTCTTGGCGATCCGGGCGAACGCCGCCTCGTCCCGCAGCGTCTCCCGCACCCGATGGGCACGGTCCTGGACGACCGCGGCCGTGTGGTCGGCGGCGATCGGAACGTCGGCGACCTGCACGCCGAGCGCCGCGCAGGTGATCCAGACGGTTCCGAGCACCAGCGTCGTCCGGGTCGAGGCGACGGTGTGCCGGGCCAGCAGGTTGGCGAGCCGGACCACCGCCAGCGCGGTGAGGGAGAGCACGGCGATCACCAGCGCCACGACGGCGACGACGATGGCGAGCGCGCCCCTGCCGCCCATCGTGTCCCGCAGGTACGCCTCCGCGTCGCCGAACAGGCTCCAGTCGAGGACGACGTTGAAGCCCCGGCCCAGGTACTCGTTGAAGCCGATGTCGAGGAGGTTCAGGACCGTCAGCGCGCCGAGGCCTAGCCCGGCGAGCGCGGCCACGACGATCCGCGGGGTGCGCGGCAGGACGATCAGCACGGCGGCGCCGAAGATCGCCTCCACCGGGATGCGGGTGAACTCGGCGGGCCGGAAGTTGTCCACCTTGCTCGGCATCAGCAGCGCGAACAGTACGAGCGCGGCGGCCAGGAAGGTCAGGGTCCACGCCAGGACACGGGCCGCGACGGGGTGCTTCCGCCGCCAGCCGCGCCCGCGCCGCAGCCGCCATCGGGAGCGGACGGGCGCCGGTGAACCGTCGCAGGCCTCGTCGTCACCGGGGGCGGGGGCGGCGTCGGCCGAGTCGCCGTCGCCCCGGACTTCGTCCCCCGCGTCGCCGTCACCGGAGGTGGCGTCCCCGGAGTCGCCTTCATCGGGTGTGGTGCCGGCCGGGTCGCCGTCACCGCGGGTGGCGTCCGCCGTGGCGGGGCCTTCCGCCGGGGCGGCTCCGGCCGGAGCGGAGCCGTCGTGCTCGGATGTGGCGGGGCATCCGGCGGTGCCACCGTCCTCGGGTGCGGCGACGCCGTCGTCCTCGGTTGAGAGGTCCCCCGCGGTGTCACCGTCCCCCGACGCGGTGGTGTCCCCGGTGGCGGTGTCCGCGGGCGGCTCCGGCGCCGGCCCCGCCTGCGGAGTCTCCTCGTCCGTGTGCGGCAGCTGTCGAGAACTCGTGTTGGACGACAACCCGGCGGTCCTTCCGTGCGAAGCCCGGTGATGGCGCGGCGGACCGGGCTGGAGACGTCAGGGCCGCCTTCACCTGTGTACGGCGTCGTGGCTGCCTGCGTTCAATCGTCCCGGTCAGCTTCTTCCCAAGTCCGTTCTAGCAGGTCACCGCGTCGGCGGCGGGCGTACGCGGGGCTGTCACCGCACCGGCAGTGTCACCGTCACCGCCAGCCCCCGGCCCGGCGCCGTCCGCACCGCCACCTCACCACCGTGCGCCGTCACCACACCCTGCACGATGGCCATGCCGAGCCCGCTGCCCGCCCCGCCCCCGGTCCGGAAGAACCGGTCGAAGATGCGGGCGGCGTCCTCCTCCGGGAGCCCCGGTCCCTCGTCCGCGACACACAGACGGACCACCCCGTCCTCGCGCTCCACACCGAGCCGCACCGGCACGTCGACGGGCGTGTGGGTGCGTACGTTCCCCACGAGGTTGCCGAGCACCTGCCGCAGCCCCGACTCGTCGGCGTGCACGAGCAGCGTTCCGTCCGCGCCCACGGTCACCGGCCGCTCCGGCTGCTGGGCCCGCAGGTCCTCGGCGGCGTCCCGCACCAGCCGGCTCAGATCGATGTTCCGGAAGCGCAGTTCGGGGCGCTGGTCGAGGCGGGCCAGGGTCAGCAGCTCGTCCACCAGCCGTCCCATGCGGTCGACTTCGGCGTTCATCCGGTCCCAGGCCCTGCGGCGCTCGACCGGATCCGTCAGCATCCCTTTGTCGTACAGCTGGAGGTAGCCGCGGATGGCGGCCAGCGGGGTGCGCAGCTCGTGCGAGGCGTCCCCGACGAAGCGGCGCAGCTGCGCCGCGCTGCGCTCGCGCGTCCGGTACGCCGATTCCACCTGCTGGAGCATCGAGTTGAGGGCGATCCGCAGCTGCTCGACCTCCTGTGTCGGATGGTGGCTGGAGGGCACGCGCCGGGTGAGGTCCCCCTCGGCGATCGCCGACGAGGTCTCCACCATGTCCTCCAGCGGCCGCATCCGGCGGCTGACACCGATCATCGTGAGCACCGCGAGGAGCGCCAGCAGCAGGGTGCCGACGGTCAGATCGAGCCGGAGCGCCTTCGCTATGCCCTTGTGCAGGCCCTCCGTCGACGTGGCGAGCAGGACGTACGTGCCGTCGGTGAGCCGGGCGGCGGTCGCCCGGTAGGCGTCCCCGCGCACGGTGACGTCGTGCGGTTCCCCGGCGCGGGCGAGCGCGCCGGGGTCGCCCACGGCGGCCGCGAAGGCCTTCTGGGTGTCGGTCGGTTCGAAGCCGCCGAGGGAGACCGCGTCGCCGTTCCCGTCGACCCAGGCGAAGACCGAGTCCGGTTTCGGGGACTGCTCGGTCGCGGGGACGAGCCGGTCGCGGATGAAGGCGAGGGTGCTCAGCGAGTCGATCTCCCGCATGCTGAGCCGGGCGCTGCTCAGCGACTTCCGTGTCTGGTCGAGCTCCGCGTCGACCTGGTCGAGCAGATAGTGCCGCATGCCCATCAGGCTCACGGCGGTCGTCACGACGATGCCGAGGGCCAGCAGGGCCACGTTCGCGAGGGTCAGCTTGCCGCGCAGGGAGCGCAGACCGTGCCGGCAGCGGGGGAGCGGGATGTAGGGCGGGAGCCGGATCATCAGGCGAGCCCGTAGCCGACGCCCCGCCGGGTCTGGATCATCGGCGGGCCCAGGGGTTCGAGCTTGCGTCGCAGATAGCTGATGTACGTCTCCACGACGGTGGACTCGGCGGAGTGCTCGTACTGCCATACGTGACGCAGGAGTTGCTCCTTGGGGACGATCCGCCCGCCGTTGCGGACGAGGAAGCGCAGCAGGGCGTACTCGGTGGGGGTGAGTTCGACCGTGCGGCCCGAGCGGTGGACGCGGTACGTCGTCTCGTCCAGCTCCAGGTCGCCGTAGCGCAGCGGCGGACGCTGCGGCAGGACGTCGTCGGAGCGGGTGCGGCGCAGGACGGCGGTGATCCGGGCGACGACCTCGTCGATGTTGAACGGCTTGGTGATGTAGTCGTCGCCGAAGCCGAGCGCGCCCACGATCTCGGCGGGGGCGTCCCGCGCGGTGAGGAACACGATCGCCAGGTCCGGTCGCCGTCCGCGCAGTTCACGGCCGAGCGCCCGGCCGTCGCCGTCCGGCAGCATCACGTCGAGCAGGGCCGCGTCGGGCCGGGTGCGCTCGGCGAGCGCGAGCGCCTCACGGACGGTGCCGGCGGTCATCACCTCGAAGCGGTGGTAGCGCAGGGCGATGGCGAGGACGTCCGCGATGCTCGGCTCGTCCTCGACGACGAGGACGGTGGCTCCCTCGTGAGCGGTCATGCCCCCAGTATCCGTACGCCCGTCGTCCCGCGGGGCGGCTCCCCCTTTGGAGTTCCTTGAGAGTCATGGGCGTGTCGTGTCCCCGCGCGCGCCGCGACACGGAGGGTGGGTGCAGGACCTGGGGGACCGACGGACCGATTCGACCCACGAACAAGGAGCGTTGAGCGTGACGGCATTGGCACGGTGGTGCTATCGGCACCGGCTGGTGGTCCTGTTGCTGTGGCTGGGGGGACTGTTCGGACTGGGCTTCGCGGCATCCACCGCGGGCACGGACTACGCGAATGTCTTCTCCCTTCCGAACACGGACTCCAAGCGCGCGTACGACCTGATGGAGAAGGCCTTCCCGGACAGCGCGGGAGACACCGACACGGTGGTGTGGAAGGTCGACGAGGGGACGGTCCGGGACCAGGACGTCCGGTCCCGGATCCAGCCCGCACTGGACGACATCGGCAGGATGAAGGGCGTCGGAGGGGTCGCGGGGCCGTACTCGGGCGGGCAGGGCGCGGCGCAGATCAGCTCGGACGGGAAGATCGCCTACGCGCAGATCACCTTCGCCGAGCAGGCCAACGCCGTACCCAAGGAGCTCGTGCAGGATGTCCTCGACACCGCGCAGGGCGCCGAACGCGGAGGCCTGCAGGTCGAGTTGGGCGGGCAGGCGATCCAACGGGTGCAGGAGCCGCCCACCGGGCTCGCCGAGATGGTCGGCATCCTGGCCGCGGCCGTCGTGCTGTTCCTCGCGTTCGGCTCGCTGTTCGCGATGCTCCTGCCGATCGGTGTCGCGATCTTCGGCGTCGGCACCGGCCTGTTCTCCACGCAGCTGATCAGCCACGTCACCGACGTGCCCGACCTCGCCCCGCTGCTCGCCACGCTGATCGGGCTCGGTGTCGGCATCGACTACGCGCTGTTCATCGTCACCCGGCACCGGCGCGGCATCCTGCGCGGCGCTGACCCGGAGGAGTCCGCGGTCACCGCCCTCAACACCTCGGGGCGGGCCGTGCTGTTCGCGGGCGGCACGGTCTGCATCGCACTCGCCGGGATGCTCGTCACCAATCTCCGCTTCCTGGACGGTGTCGTCATCGGCACCTCGCTCACCGTCGTCCTCAGCGTGCTCGCCGCGGTCACCCTGCTGCCGGCGCTCCTCGGCGTGCTCGGCACCCGGGTGCTCAGCCGCCGTCAGCGGCGCAGGCTCGCCGCGACGGGACCCGAGCCGGAGCGCACGAGCGGCGCGGCGGCCCGCTGGTCGCAGACCGTGCAGCGGCGCCCCCGTACGATCGCCGTCCTGGCCGTGGCCGTCATGGCCGTGCTCGCGCTGCCGGTCCTCGGCCTGCGGCTCGGCGCGACCGACCAGGGCAACGACGACGCGTCGACGACGACCCGGAAGGCGTACGACCTGCTCGCCGAGGGCTTCGGTCCCGGCTTCAACGGCCCCTTGCAGGTGGTGGCGTCCGGCGGGGACACGGACACGCTGGTCAAGGACATCCGGGCGACCGACGGGGTCGCCCGGGCCGCCGCGCTGCCGTCCGCGAACGGCGTGACGGTGATCCAGGTGGTGCCCAGGACCTCGCCGCAGTCGGAGCGGACCGACGAGCTCATCGACACGCTGCGGGACCGGGTGATCCCACAGGCGGGGGCCCAGGCCCATGTGGGCGGGGTGACGGCCGTCTCCAAGGACTTCGCGACCATCACCGGCGACCGGCTGCCGTACTTCGTGGCCACGATCATCGGCCTCGGCTTCCTGCTCCTGCTGGTCGCCTTCCGCTCCCTCGTGGTGCCGCTGACGGCAGCGCTGATGAACCTGATCGCGGCCGCCGCGTCCTTCGGCGTCCTGGTGGCGATCTTCCAGTGGGGCTGGGGGCTGGAACTGCTCGGCCTCGGCAAGGAGGGACCGATCAACGCCTTCCTGCCGGTCATCATGCTGTCGCTGCTCTTCGGCCTGTCCATGGACTACCAGGTGTTCCTGGTGAGCCGGATGCACGAGGAGTGGGTGCACACCAAGGACAACGCGCGCGCCGTGCGCGTCGGCCTCGCGGAGACCAGCCGGGTCATCAACTCCGCCGCCCTGATCATGGTCTGTGTGTTCCTGGCCTTCGTGCTGAGCGGCGACTCGGGCGCGGCGATGGCGGGGGTGGGCCTGGCCGCGGCCGTCGCCCTCGACGCGTTCATCCTGCGTACGGCGCTGGTGCCGGCGGCGATGCATCTGCTCGGCAACGCCAACTGGTGGCTGCCCGCGGGGCTGGACAGGCGGCTGCCGCACCTAGCGGTGGAGCCGGCGGAGGAGCACCCCGAGCCCACCGCCCCCGAGGCGGCGGGCAGCGCGTCGGTGGTGCACGGCTTCGTCCGTGACGCGGAGGGCGCGGCGGTCGACGGCGCGGTCCTCACGCTGCTGTCCAAGGGCGGACGCCAGCTGGACCGGGTGACGTCACTGGCGGACGGCTCGTACATCGTCTCGGTACCGGCCCCGGGCACGTATCTGCTCTCGGCGACCGCTCCGTCGTACGGGGCGCGGGCGCATCACCTGGTGGTGTCCGACGAACCGCTCGTGCACGACGTGGAGCTGATGCAGGGGGAGGTGGACGCGGTCAACTGAACGGCCGCGGTCCGTGACGGCGACCGGGCCCGTGCCCCTGCTGCGGGCACGGGCCCGGTCGCTAGCCCTTCTTCGACTTCGACGGGTCGGGCAGCGCCTTGGTCATGCCGGGCAGGAAGTCCGTGAACAGCTCGTGCACCTCGTGGACGAGCGGCCGCAGGACGCGGAAGCGGGCCAGGGAGACTCCGCGCGCGGTGAGGCGGGCGCCCCGCTCGGCGAGCCGGTAGCTGCGCTCGCGTCCTTCCGTGCGGTCGAACACCCAGTACAGGACGAGTCCCATCTGGGAGAGCCACAGCAACTCGGGCAGCACGTCCCGCAGATCCTCCGGCACCTTGGTCTTCGCCCCGGCGAGCACTTCCCGGTGGACGCTGATCGCCTCCACGCGCGCGTGCTCCGACTCCGGGGAGAAGGGGCTGAGCGGACTGTCCGGGTCGGCGGCGTTCTTGAAGAACTGCACCGCGAACTCGTGGTACGGGGTCGCGATGTCCAGCCAGGCCTTCAGCACGCCGCCGATCCGGGCCTCCAGGTCCGTCTCGCGGTCCAGCACCTCCCGCACCGCCACCTGGTGCTCGGCCGCGATCCGGTCGTAGAAGCCCTGGATCAGGTGTTCTTTGCCGTCGAAGTAGTAGTACGCGTTCCCGACGGAGACCCCGGCCTCCTTCGCGATGGCCCGCATGGTCGTCTTGTCGTAGCCCCGCTCCTGGAACAGGCGCATCGCCGTCTCCAGGATCAGGGCGCGGGTCTGCTCGCTCTTCGCGGGGCTCTTGGCGGACCCCTTCTCGGCGCTCTCGTCGGGACCGGGGCGGTCTGTTGGTGCTGGCACGGGGACGAGCCTAACGAGTGGGCCCCGTGGAGCAGGACCCGCTGTCGCAGGCGGGTGGCTCGTACGTCCATCCCGAGCCCGGGTCGTACCGCCATCCGTCGCCCCAGTGATAGGCGCCGCCGCCCCACGGCCCGTGGTCGGGGGAGCCGGTCCACTGCCCGTCGCCGGGGGAGCCGGTCCACTGGCCGTTCGCGTGGGCCCCGCGCCACTTCGCGGCGGCGAGGACCGCGCCCTTCGCCAGCCGGGAGCCGGCCGGTGTGCTCAGCCGGTGCGCGAGCGGCCGGTGCTCGCGCAGCGCCCAGAGGGTCACGATCCAGGCCGCGGATCCCTTGTAGACCTGTCCGCCGTCCCCGACGACGGTGATCTCGCCGAGGGTCGCCGCGTGATCGAGTTCCGGGAAGCGCTGCCGGGCCTCGTCCGACGCGGCCGGGACGAACCGGAGGGGGACCAGGCAGGGCTGGCGCGCCAGCCAGTCGCGCAGGAAGCCGCACAGCGGGCACCGCGCGTCGTAGAGGACGGTGAGCCCGAGGACCGGGACGCGCGCGGCGTCCCGGTCCACGGTGGTGGCGCCGGCCATCGGGGTCACGCCCCGGCCGTCGGCGCGACCCAGCCAGTGGGCGCGACGGGCGGCATCTGCTCCCGCTCCATCACGCCGCGGCGCCGGATCTTGTTGAGCACGTAGACGTTCCCCAGGTGCATGACCCCGAGGACGAGCAGGACGACGCCGAGCTTGGTCGACAGTGCCTCGAAGACCTCCCGGGCGTTGCCGATCGTCTCGTCCTGGTTCAGGTAGAGGGCGACGAAGCCCAGGTTGACCAGGTAGAAGCCGACCACCAGCAGGTGGTTGACGGCGTCGGCGAGCTTCTCGTTGCCGTGCAGCACGTCGGCCAGGAAGATCCGTCCGTTGCGGCTCAGGGTGCGTGCCACCCAGACGGTCAGCGCGATGCTGACCAGCAGGTAGATGACGTACGCGACGACTGTGAGGTCCATGTCCCCACCCCTTCTTGAACGCGTTCAAAACGCTGTCGGGAATGAATGTAGACCTCCTTTTGAACATGTTCAAGTCGAGAGGCGGGTGTGCGGCCACCCGCGCGGGACTCCCCTTGCGCCACCGCTACGTCCGTGCGGCGCGGGCCAGTTCGGGCCGCTTGTTGTAGTCCGTGAGGCCCACGACATTGCCCCAGGGGTCGGCGATCTCGACGGTCCATCCGGTGGCCACGGGGAAGGGGGCGTCCAGCGGCCGGATCCCCGCCGCGGCGAGAGCGCTCGCCGCGGCGCGGGCGTCCCGGACCTCCAGCCACACCCGCGGCACGGCCCAGGGCGGCGGCCGGTGGCTCAGCTCCTCGTCCAGTCGCAACAGCACGCCCGGCGTCTCGCCGCCCACCTTCAACGCGGCGATCCCGGCCTCGTCGAGCCGGAACGCCACCGGGAACCCGGCCAGCTCGTAGAAGCGGACCGCCTCGTCGAGGTTCCCGACGGGCAGCAGTACGTTGTCGATTCCGAGCAGTTCGTATGACACGTCATCTGACATGTCATCAGGTTAGGGATCTCGACCGGCGGCAGAGCAGAGCCGACCGCGGGCCCGGCCCGCGATCACCCATTGGGATGAGGACTTCCGGCCCGTCCGTTGTCAGTGGCGTCTCGTACGGTCTTCGGCATGGGAATGGTGACGTTCGTCGACGAGACGACGAGTGGGGGCCGGAGCGCCGGCTGGGGGGTCGAGATCGCCGAGGAGCGGCTCGCGTTGCGCGAGCTGATCCGGCGCAGGGTCTTCCAGGAGGTCGCCGAGTACAACGCGCGTGCGACGGGGGTGTTCCAGGGGCTGGTGCAGCCCGAGGACACCGAGCGCGTGCTGAACGGATACGCGTTGCGCACGCCGCGGCGGATAGACCCGCAGGCGCAGACGGACCTGGCCCTCGCGGCCTTCGCGGGGAACGGCTTCCTGGTGCTCGTCGGGGACCGGCAGCTGACCGACCTCGACGAGGAGATCGACCTCGTCCTCGGCACCGAGGTCACCTTCCTGAAGCTCGTCGCACTGGTGGGGGGCTGACATGACCGGCACGCGGTCCTACGAACAGCGCATCCGCAACCGGATCGCCGAGGACGACATGGGCAAGGTCGCCGACCTGGCCCTCAAGGCCGCCCTGGAGAACAAGGGCTACTGGGGCGGCGGCTGGGCGACGATGCTCGACCTGCTGCGCGAACTGCCCGTCGAGCGGCGGACCGTGCTCGCCGACGCCCTGGTGGCGCGTTACCACTCGGTCGGGGAGGAGTCGGCCGCCAAGGGCAACGCGATGACGCTGATCGGCATCCTCGCCAGAGACCTCCCCGGCGACCGGCTCGTCCCCGAACGCCTCAAGCAGCTCGACGAACTCGGCCGGCAGCACTCCTTCTGGTACGCGGCACGGCTCGACGTCCTGGCCGAGGCGGAGCTGGCCGCCGGACGCCCCCTCGCCCCCGCCGTCGTCGCGGTCTTCCGCCGCACCGCCATGGACGCGTACCGCTCCCACGAGCTGGGCGAGCTGGCGAAGAAGCTCACCGAACCGGTCCTCAACGTCGGGGAGGAGTGGGCCGAGACGGCCATGGAGCACCTCTCCGGGCCCGACGACCCCTGGCACGCGCTGCTCACCCACGCCGCCTCGGCCACCGCCTCCAAGCCCAGCGCCAAATGGGACAGGCGGGCCGCCGAGCTCATCGACACGCTCGGCCCGGACCGCGTCCGCGACACCGCGCTGCCCTGGCTCGCCCTCGCCGGCCGCCCCCGGACCCTCCCGCTGGAGCGCAGGTCGTGGGAGGCGGACATCAACAACGCGTACGACCCCTGGAACGCGAACGCGCTGCGCGGTCTCGCCTGGCTGCTCTCCCTCCTTCCCGCCCACCCCGACACCGTCAGGGCGCTCGGCACGCTCGTCGAGACCTCCCTGAAGAAGGTCGCCGGACTCGGCCCGCGCAACCCGAAGGTCGCCAACGCCGGGGTCGTCGCCCTCGCCCGTATCGACAGCGAGGCCGCGCTCGCCGAACTCGCCCGGCTCGCCACCCGGGTGACGTACAAGAACACGGCGAAGCTGCTCGACGGCGCGCTGGAGGCACGTGCCGTGGCCCTCGGGCTGAGCCGGGAGGAGATCGAGGAACTGGCCGTCCCGGCGTACGGCCTCGACGGGGTCGGCAGGGCCGTGCACCGGTTCGGCGAGGCCACCGCGACGCTCGACGTCCACGGCTCCCGGGCGGTGCTGAGCTGGCGCAACGCGGCGGGCAAGTCCGTGAAGGCGGTGCCCGCGACGGTGCGGCGCGACCACGCCGAGGAGCTCAAGGAGCTGAAGGCGGCGGTCAAGGACATCGACAGGATGCTGTCGGCGCAGGCGGAGCGTCTGGACCGGCAGTTCCTCGCCCGGCGCACCTGGGCGTACGGCGCGTGGCGCGAGCGCTATCTCGACCACCCTCTGGTGGGCACGCTCGCCCGCCGTCTCCTGTGGACCGTCGACGGCACGCCCGCCGGGTTCGCGGACGGCGAGCTGCGCACCCTCGCCGACGAGCCCGTGACCGGGGGCTCCGAAGTCGGACTCTGGCACCCCGTCGGCCGCGAGCCCGCCGAGGTCGTCGCCTGGCGGGACTGGCTGGAGCGGCACGAGATCACCCAGCCCTTCAAGCAGGCCCACCGCGAGGTGTACCTGCTCACGGATGCCGAGCGCGCCACGGGCACCTACTCGAACCGTTTCGCGGCGCACATCCTGCGCCAGCACCAGTTCAACTCCCTCGCCGCGATCAGGGGCTGGCGCAACAGGCTCCGTCTCTGCGTCGACGACGAGGCGCCGCCCGCCTCACGCGACCTGCCCCAGTGGGGCCTGCGCGCCGAGTACTGGATCGAGGGAGACGGCGAGGAGTACGGCGAGGACACCACCGAGTCGGGCAGCTATCTTCGCCTGCGCACCGACCAGGTCCGCTTCTATCCGATCGACGCCCCGGAGAACTCGGCGCACTGCTTCGGCGGCGAGTACCGCATGTGGCTGCGGGACGGGCAGGAGCCGGTGGAACCCGTCCCGCTCACCGACGTCCCGCCCCTCGTCCTGTCCGAAGTCCTGCGCGACGTCGACCTGTTCGTGGGCGTCGGCAGCGTCGGGAACGACCCGACCTGGCAGGACGGCGGCCCCGGCGGACGCTTCCGCGAGTACTGGACGACGTACGGCTTCGGCGAGCTGAACCAGAGCGCCGAGACCCGCCGCGCCCTCCTGGACCGCCTGGTCCCCCGCCTGGCGATAGCCGACCGCTGCGCCCTGGAGGGCCGCTTCCTGCACGTCAGGGGCGAACGCCACACGTACAAGATCCACCTCGGCTCGGGCAACATCCTCATGACCCCGAACGACCAGTACCTGTGCATCGTCCCCAAGTCCGCCCCGGGAGCCCCCCGGACCGGCTACCTCCCCTTCGAGGGCGACCGCATGCTGGGCGTGATCCTCAGCAAGGCGATCCTCCTGGCGGACGACACGGGGATCACGGATCCTTCGATCCTGAGTCAGTTGTAGCCCTCCCCGCACGGAACACGTGCCCCTCCTGTACCCATACTGAGGACGCGAGGGGCGCAAGGGGAGGGCGAGCTGCGTGCGACGGGTGCTGGCGGTCCAGTTCGCACCCTGCGCCCTGTTCGTCACAGGCGTACTCGCACTCGTGCGGGCAGGCAGCTTTTCGGGGCGCAGCGACTGGGGTGCGGTGGTGCCGGAGCGTCCGCTCACCGCGGTCGGCGCGCTCCTCGTGGTCACCGTGTGCGCCTCCCTCCTCGGCCTCCTGCTGCAGCCCTTCCAGGTCAGGGCCGTACGCGTCCTGGAGGGCTACTGGGACCGCTGGGCGCTCACGGCGTTCCTCGCGGGAGCCCTTTCCAGGGTGCAGCACAGACGCTGGGAGGCGCTGCACACTCGGGCCCACGGAGAGCTGGAACGGGACCGGGAGTTGCGTGTGCAAGCCGACGCGCGGCGCCGACTGGCTGCCCGTCCCGCGGCCGACTTCCTGCTGCCCACGGCACTCGGTAATGCCCTGCGCGCCGGGGAATTGAGTGCCGGAGAGCGCTACGGTCTGACCACGTTGACCTCGTGGCCGAGGCTCTACCTTCAGGTCTCCGACCGCATGGCGCAGTTGCTCCGATCCACTCGGGACGCACTCGACACGGCCGTCAACCTGTGCTGGGCATTCCTTGCTCTCGCCGTCACGGCGGCTGTCGCTCTGTTCGACGAGCCCTCCGCCTGGTGGCTGTGCGGAGCCGGTCTGCTGCTGGCAGGGGTGGCGTACAAAGGCGCAGTGACGGCGGCGCAGGCCTACTCCGGCCTGATGCATGTCGCATACGACCTGCACCGCTTCGACCTTCTGGAGGCACTCCACCACCGGTTGCCGTCGGACCGGGACGCGGAGGAGGAGACGTTCCTCCGGCTCTCGCGACTGTTTGCGGGGGACATGCCCGATGATCTGTTGTACGACCACGGAAGGCCGGAGCAGGGCACGGGCCTCGACGAGTCGGACGGGAGGCGAGGGGCCCGGTGAGTCTCAGGGCGTGCCGGGCGGTGGAGGCGTCCACCAAGGCTTCAGCTTCTCCAGCCATTCGTCCACCTCGGCCACGGTGCGGCAATGGGCCAGAAGCCATACGGGAAGATGCTGGACGCTGCAGGGCCGTGTCCCGCGCTCGACCTCCGACTTCACGGTGCCGTGTTTCATCAGGGGGAAGTTGCTCGGGTCCAAGTGAGCCAGGAGTTTCTGAGGCTTGCCTGCGAGGGCCTTCTTGTGCGCCTCGGCGACGGTGGGCCTGCGGAGGAAGGAGCTCACGCTCGGAAACCCGCCGGCTTGCGGCGGGAGGGTCCGCTTGCAGTCCGGGCAAGGTTTCCCCATGGGCGCAGCACCTGGCAGTGCGACGTCTACGACATCGTGCAGCATGCTTCCTCCGGTTCGGTTCGTCGCTGCTAGCGGTACTGCTTGAAGATCCAGATGCCGTCGCCGATCGTGCCGACGGCCACTAGGCCTGCGGCCGCCCAGCGAGCCACGAACTGTTCGCCGCCGTCCGGCGGAGCGAGGGACGCGGCCAGCCCCAGCCCGAGGAGCAGCGTGCCGGCGTTGTAGGCGAGTACGGCTGCATAGTTGCGGTCCGTCCACTGGTCCTGGGCATCGCTGTACTCCTGCCGGATCTGTTCTTCAGGTATGTCGGGACCTGGCAGTGCGGCGTAGTGGTCCTTGAGCTCCTTGTGCGTGAACAAGTAGGCACGTGCTCTGTAGGCGAGCTGCATGCTGAAGATCAAGGTCATGGCGGTGACGACAAGGAGGATGAGTGTTGCTCCTGGCCAGCGGAACGCCGTGTCCGCGCCGCCGACCACTCCGGCGAGGGACAGTGCCGCAGCGGTGAGCAGGGGCGCAGCCACGAAATGCGCTTCCTTGACCGCCATGCCGTAGCCCTGCTCGGGGGCGTAGCCACCGCCCCTCGCCGCCCCTGAGGTCCTCTCGGTCACAAGGTCCCCCCGCTGCCCCGTACCTGACCGTCTCCAGGTCGCAGTGTGGCAGTGGAATATTTCGTTCAGCAGTGCCCGAACCTGACCGAAATCGCCAAAGCGGCGACAAAACCCGAGGGCCCCGCTCATGAATGGAGCGGGGCCCTCGGTGACGAACTGAGAGGAACGTCAGAAACGCCGAGTGATCAGCGCCCTCTTCACTTCCTGGATCGCCTTGGTGACCTCGATGCCGCGCGGGCAGGCGTCCGTGCAGTTGAACGTCGTGCGGCAACGCCACACGCCGTCCTTGTCGTTGAGGATCTCCAGGCGCTGCTCGCCCGCCTCGTCGCGCGAGTCGAAGATGAAGCGGTGGGCGTTCACGATGGCGGCCGGACCGAAGTACTGGCCGTCGTTCCAGAACACCGGGCACGAGGACGTGCACGCCGCGCACAGGATGCACTTGGTCGTGTCGTCGAAGCGCTCGCGCTCCTCGGCGGTCTGGAAACGCTCACGCGTCGGCTCGTTCGTGTCCTTCGTGATGAGGAAGGGCATGACGTCGCGGTACGCCTGGAAGAACGGCTCCATGTCGACGACCAGGTCCTTGAGGACCGTCAGGCCCTTGATGGGCTCGACCGTGATCGGCTTCTCGGGGTTGATGTCCTTGATCAGCGTCTTGCAGGCAAGGCGGTTCTTGCCGTTGATCCGCATGGCGTCCGAGCCGCAGATGCCGTGCGCGCAGGAGCGACGGAAGGTCAGCGTGCCGTCGACGTCCCACTTGATCTTGTGCAGACCGTCGAGGACGCGCTCCTTCGGGTCGATCTCCAGCTGGAAGTCTTCCCAGACCGCCTCCGCCGAGATCTCCGGGTTGAAGCGGCGGATCCGGAAGGTGACGGTGATGTAGGGAGAGGCGGCGGACTCCGCCTCGACCTTGTCCAGAACAGGGGTAGCCATCAGTACTTACGCTCCATCGGCTGGTAGCGGGTCTGGACGACCGGCTTGTAGTCGAGACGGATGGACTCGGTGCCGTCGTCGCCGACCTCGCGGTACGCCATGGTGTGGCGCATGAAGTTGACGTCGTCGCGGTTCGGGTAGTCCTCGCGGTAGTGACCGCCGCGGGACTCCTTGCGGGCGAGGGCGGACACGGCCATGACCTCGGCCAGGTCGAGCAGGTTGCCCAGCTCGATGGCCTCCAGCAGGTCCGTGTTGAACCGCTTGCCCTTGTCCTGGACCGAGACGTTCTTGTACCGCTCACGCAGCTCGGCGATCTTCTCGACCGCGGTCTTGATCGTCTGCTCGGTGCGGAACACCATCACGTTGGCGTCCATGCACTCCTGGAGCTCCCCGCGGATCTCCGCGACCCGCTCGGTGCCGGTGGAGGCACGCAGCTGCTCGACCTGCGAGACGACCTGCTCGGCGGGGTTCTCCGGCAGCTCGACGTAGTCGGCCTTCGCCGAGTACTCGGCGGCGGCGATGCCGGCGCGGCGCCCGAACACGTTGATGTCCAGGAGCGAGTTGGTGCCGAGGCGGTTGGCGCCGTGCACGGAGACGCAGGCGACCTCGCCGGCGGCGTACAGACCCGGGACGACGGTGGTGTTGTCCGACAGGACCTCACCCTCGACGTTCGTCGGGATGCCGCCCATCGCGTAGTGCGCGGTGGGCTGGATCGGGATCGGGTCCGTGTAGGGCTCGATGCCGAGGTAGGTGCGCGCGAACTCCGTGATGTCGGGCAGCTTGGCGTCCAGCTGCTCCGGCGGGAGGTGCGTGAGGTCGAGGTAGACGTGGTCGCCCTCGGGACCGCAGCCGCGGCCCTCGCGGATCTCCGTGTAGATGGAGCGGGAGACGACGTCACGGGACGCGAGGTCCTTCATGACCGGCGCGTACTTCTCCATGAAGCGCTCGCCGTCCTTGTTGCGGAGGATGCCGCCCTCACCGCGGGCGCCCTCCGTCAGCAGGATGCCCATGCGCCAGATGCCGGTCGGGTGGAACTGGAAGAACTCCATGTCCTCCAGCGGCAGCCCGCGGCGGTAGACGGCGGCCTGGCCGTCACCGGTGAGGGTGTGCGCGTTGGAGGTCACCTTGAAGAACTTGCCGGTGCCGCCGGACGCGTAGATCACGGCCTTCGCCTGGAAGACGTGGATCTCGCCGGTCGCGAGCTCGTAGGCGACGACGCCCGCCGAGTGCTTGACCCCGTCGATCTCGGTGATCAGCTGGTCGAGGACGTAGAACTCGTTGAAGAACTCCACGCCCTCCTTCACGCAGTTCTGGTACAGCGTCTGGAGGATCATGTGACCGGTGCGGTCGGCCGCGTAGCAGGAGCGGCGGACCGGGGCCTCGCCGTGGTTGCGGCTGTGGCCGCCGAAGCGGCGCTGGTCGATCGTCCCGTCGGGCGTCCGGTTGAACGGCAGGCCCATCTTCTCCAGGTCGAGGACCGAGTCGATGGCCTCCTTCGCCAGGATCTCGGCGGCGTCCTGGTCGACCAGGTAGTCACCGCCCTTGACCGTGTCGAAGGTGTGCCACTCCCAGTTGTCCTCCTCCACGTTGGCGAGCGCGGCGGCCATGCCGCCCTGCGCGGCGCCCGTGTGGGAGCGGGTCGGGTAGAGCTTCGTCAGCACGGCGGTGCGGCTGCGCTTCGTCGCCTCGATGGCGGCGCGCATGCCGGCGCCACCGGCGCCGACGATGACGGTGTCGTACTTGTGGATCTTCATGAGTGGTTGCCTCAGCCCCGTGCCTAGCGGATGTTCGGGTCGAAGGTGAAGATCACCAGCGTGCCCAGCAGGATCGTGAACACCGTGGCGGTGTACAGCAGGCCCTTCAGCCAGAGGCGCGTGTTGGCGCGCTCCGCGTAGTCGTTGATGACGGTACGCAGGCCGTTGGCGCCGTGCAGCATGGCGAGCCACAGCATCGCGAGGTCCCAGACCTGCCACCACGGGTTGGCCCAGCGGCCGGCCACGAAGGCGAAGCCGACCTTGGAGACGCCGCCGTCGAGGACGAGCTGGATGAGCAGGTGGCCGATGACCAGGACGACCAGGACGATGCCGGACAGGCGCATGAACAGCCAGCCGTACATCTCGAAATTGCCGCGGGTCGACTTCGGGGTCTTCTTGGTGCGCTTGCGGGGGGCCTCGATGACCGGGGCGGGGTTGTCGACGCTGTACGCCGAGAAAGCGCCCGCGCCCTCGACGGGGCCGATGCCGGAAGCGGCGGTGTCAGTAGTGGACATCTGCGTCAGCTCCCGAAGACTTCGCGGAATGCGTGACCGAGGACGGGGTAGAGCGCCCCGGCCATCAGCACGATCCAGATACCGACGACGGACCAGAGCATCTGCTTCTGGTAGCGCGGGCCCTTCGACCAGAAGTCGACGGCGATGACGCGCAGGCCGTTGAGCGCGTGGAAGAGGATGGCGGCGACGAGGCCGTACTCCAGCAGCGCGACGATCGGCGTCTTGTACGTGGACACGACCTTGTCGTAGTCCTCGGGGGAGACACGGACGAGAGCGGTGTCCAGCACGTGTACGAACAGGAAGAAGAAGATGAGGACGCCGGTGACTCGGTGAGCCACCCAGGACCACATTCCTTCCCGGCCGCGGTACAGCGTTCCAGCCGGCACGGAAGAACCCTCCGGGAGCGGGGATTGGGGCCGCGCCGGCTTCTGTGTCGGTCGGGCCCGGCCGGGTACGGTCCACCGGCCCCGGCCATCGTAGCGACGACTTGTCGGAACGCTTACAGCGGCCCCGCTGGTGTGATCAAACAGGCAATCAAACAGGCACGTACGGGCTATCCGGGTGGCCCGAATCCGTCGATTCCGCCGTTTCCGGACGAGATCCCGACGGATCGTCGAACGTACGTACAAGCCGGGAGATGCGTCCCCGGGCGAGTCGCCTGAGCTCCTCGGCCGTCAGGACGCGTTCCTCCTCGGGCTCGTTCGCCAGGCGGGCCCGGATTTCGGCCAGCACCTGGTCGAGGGCCTCCTCCGGTCCGAAGCCGTCCAGGCAGATGACGAACACGTGGCCGAATCGGCTCTCGTATGCGGCGTGCGCGGCGCTCAGTGCGGTGTGCGCGGCGGAGTACGCGCCGTCCGGGAGCAGGGTGAGCGACTCGCAGGCCAGCGCCTCGGCGAGGTCGGCGGGGGTCAGGTCGTACGCCGCCTCGTCGGCCGCGGCGAGCAGCGCGCCCAGGTCCGGGTAGGGCCGGTGGGCGGCCAGACGCTGGGCCCAGCGCAGGCTGCCGCAGCAGGTGAGCAGGGCACGGGTGACCACGTCGGCGGGCGCGGCGTTGAACCGTGCGAGGCGGCCCGGGGACGGAGCCGCGCTCTTCTGCTCGGGGAGGGCGACCTGGCCGGGGAGGCGTGGGTGACGGTGCGACGGCAGCGTAGGTCCTCGGCGGTGGGAGAGAAGGTCCGGGCCGTGACGTCGTGGGCGTCACGCGTGTTTCGGCAGGGGAAGGAGTGAAAGTTGTGCCACTCACGCTATCGAGGTGAGCTGGAAGCCGTCCGATGGATGCCCGAATTTCACCCGCACGGGAGAGTTTCGGAATGTGCGGTGGACGGATGATGCGGGCTCTGGGCTTAGGTTCGCTGTGCAGTGGACCTCGGTGGCGAAGTGAGGGCAGCGTGATGCGGAACGTTCACAGGGGTGCGTGGGGAGCGTCCGGAGGGCCGGAGGTCTCCTCGACACCTCCGCCGCCTGTGCGTCACGCCCGGCGTGATCCGACGGCCCCACCGTTCGCCCGGACGGCGCAAGCCGCACCACGGACCGCCCCGCCAGGGCACGTGGCGGCCCGCCGAGGCGGGGCCGCGGGCACGGGAGGTGCGCTGTGACCGGCCGCAGGCGGCGGGCACCGGAGCGGCGGGGCCGGCGCACCGGCGCCGTCGCGGGCGGCGCGGCCGTGGTCGTGGCGGGCGCCGTCGCCGCGGCCTTCGCGTTCTGGCCCGGAGGCGACGGGGAGCCGACAGGGGCCGGGACGTCCACGGCCGCCCGGTCGGGCACCTCGCCCGGCGCGCAGCCGTCGCCGACCCGGTCGTACCCCCTGTCGCAGGCACCCCGGACCATTCCCGCCGTACGCGAGCACACCCCCGCCCGGGGGCCCGGATGGCGTCCCGCCACCGGGGCCCGCGTGGTGGTGCACGACGACGCACTCGCCGACGAGGGACGGCTGATCGCCGGAGAGCTGAAGCTGACGTACGCGGGGCGGACGGCGGCCGAGGACGGCGACGTGGAGCTCGGCCTCGACCACGGCAGCGCGGGCCCCGAGTCGTACACCCTGACCGTCAAGAACCGCCGGGTCACCATCACCGCCCCCGCCGAGGCCGGAGTCTTCTACGGCACACGCACCCTCAAGCAGGAGGTGCACGGCGGCGGCACCGCGCCGGAGGGGGTCGTGAACGACCGGCCCGCGAAGAAACAGCGCGGGTTCATGCTCGACATCGCCCGCAAGCACTTCACGGCCGACTGGATCGAGGACCGGGTCCGTGAGCTGGGCGACCTGAAGTTCAATCAGCTCGGCCTGCACTTCTCGGACGACCAGGGCTTCCGCATCCAGTCGGACACGCACCCCGAGATCGTCTCGAAGGAGCACCTCAGCAAGGCGGAGGTCCGCAGGATCATCGACCTCGCGGCGAGCCGGCACATCGATGTCGTCCCCGAGATCGACTCGCCGGGCCACCTCGGCGCCGTCATCGCCGCGCACCCCGACCTCCAGCTGCGCAACGTGTCCGGTGTCGCCACGCGGGGTGCCGTCGACATCTCCGACCCCGCCGCGGCGAACCTGGTCGACGACCTGCTCAACGAGTACGCGGACCTCTTCCCCGGCCCGTACTGGCACCTCGGCGGCGACGAGTACCAGGCGCTGACGGTGTCGAACCCGGCGGCGTCCTTCCCGCAGCTGGCCACCGCCGCCCGCACCAAGTACGGGCCCGGCGCGAGCGTCGCCGACCTGGCGACGGGCTGGCTCAACGACCGGGCCGCCGTCGTCCACGGCCACGACCGGACGGCACGGGCGTGGAACGACGGGTTCTTCCGCGGCGGCCAGGTCAAGGCGGACGCCGATCTCCAGGTGGCGTACTGGACGGGCAAGGAGATCGGGGCCCGGCTGCCGGTCGAGTACCTGAGCGAGGGCCGCAAGGTCATCAACTACAACGACGAGTACCTCTACTACGTCCTCGGCGAGCCGCAGACCTTCGTGTACCCGACCGGGCAGCGCATCTACGAGCAGTGGACTCCGCTCGTCCTGCGCGGATCGACGGCGGTGTCCGCGAAGTACGACTCGCAGATCCTCGGCGGGAGCTTCGCCGTCTGGTGCGACCTCTCGGCCGCCCAGACGCAGGACCAGGTCGCCGCGGGCATCCGCATGCCGCTGCGCGCCACGGTCCAGAAGCTGTGGGACCCGCGGAAACCGGCGCTGTCCTGGGCGGACTTCAAGGCACTCGCGAACCGGCTGGACTGAGCACGGGCCCCCGACGAGGTGGACGGCCGGGCACGGCGAACCGTATGTTCCGCATGCCGTGAGCGAGGTCCTGGGGAGGGATCCGCCCGGTCTCCGTCTTCTGAACCCGTGGGGGGTCCCTCAGCCATGCTCTGCACGCATTGCCGGCACTTCGAAGCGACGGCCGGGGACGGCCTGTGCGACATCTGCATCGTCGCGACGGCCGCACCCCACCGGCCGGGCAGCGCGCGGCGGTTCGCCGGCTCCCAGCGGTCGGGCAGCTCGCAGCCGCCCGCCGCGCAGCTGCGCTCGCCCGTCGGTCTCGCCCAGGCCACGGTCGTCATGCTCGCCGTGTCGGCCGCCGCCGGACTCTTCAGCCTCTACTCGGTCCTCTCGGCGTACGGGCTCGTCAGCGACATCGCCGCCGGGGCGTTCGAGGCGGTGGACCAGGACGACCTGGACCTGGCGGACCGGCTCCTCGTCGTCGCGGGCAGGCTCCAGTTCGTACTGGAGATCGCCACCGCCGTCGTGTTCGTCTGCTGGTTCCACCGGGTGCGGGTCAACGCCGAGGTGTTCGGGCCGCAGGAGCACCGGATGAGGCGCGGCTGGGCCGTCTGGGGCTGGTTCGTCCCCGTCGTGAACCTGTGGTTCCCGCGCCGTGTCGCCGCCGACATCTGGGTCGCGAGCGCACCGCTGCCGACACTGTCCCTGGCGGACGGGACGCGGATGCCCTCGTCGTCGCACCTCCTCCTCAACTCCTGGTGGCTCACATGGGTGGCCGCCGCGCTCACCGACCGGCTGTCCGGCCGGTCCGTACGGAGCGCCGACACGCCCGCCGAACTGCGCGAGGCGATGGGCATGCTGGGGGTCGCCGAGGTCCTGTGGGTGGTGGCCGCCGTCCTCGCGGTGCTCTTCGTGCGGCGTCTGACCCGTATGCAGGACGACAAGGCCCGGCGCGGTCCGCTCGCCGCCGCGGTGGCCCGACCCGCACCGAATCATCCCGTTCCGTAGCCAACTGCCCTGCCACTGTGGTGTATTCGGCCCGAGCCGCCGAACCGAGACACCGGGGGGAACCGGCATGGGCTACTGGGGCTACTACGTCGTGGGCAGAAGCGAGGCACCGCTCGCGGAGCTGGACACGCTGGCCGGGGCGCGCGGCATGGTGCTGCGCGGGACGGCGCCGGCAAGCTGGCAGGTGTGGGAGTACCCGGGCGGTGACGGGGACGTCGGGAACATGAACACACTCGCCCGGGAGACCGGCGCGCCCGCTCTGTTCGGATACGTCATGGACAGCGAGTGCGTGGCCGTCGAGGCCGCCGCCCCGGAGAGCGGCGCGTGGACCACCTGCCTGGCGCGGGAGGCGATGGCCGGGTACCTGGGCGGCGGTGAGGGCGAACTCGGCGTCGACGACTACTTCCTGGAACCGGGCGACGCCGCCGCGCGGGCCGTGGCCTGGGCCGCCGAGGCCGGTCACGCCGTCACCGCGGAATCGCTGCTCGACGTTCTGACGGCGGGTCCCGACCCGTTGGCCGAAAACCTCTTCTTCCGGTTCCTCGACCGACTCGGTGTGGTGCCGCTGTGACACTCCCGGACCGTCGCACGCAGTAAGGGGAAGTGCGGGCTCCGTGAGACAGAGGCGCCCTGTCGAGGCATTTCGAGGGAGGCGCGATGAGTCTGGTGGAACTGATCGCTCAGGCCGACGAGCGAGGTCTGGCGGCGAGCGGTCTGGCTTGTTTGGATCGGTGCGTGCCTCTGCTGGGCGGCGACGACGAGATCCTGCGGCCGCTGTGGGCGAGCCTGGCGGACGGGAACGCATGGGGCGACCGGCTGAAGGAGGCGCGCACCAGACTCGACGCGGACGCCCCCGAGCCCGCCGCGGCCGACGAGGACGAGGCCGTCGTGCTCGCCCGCCGCATGCTCGACGCGGCACCCGCCGAGTGCTCCGCCGCCGACCTGCGCCCCTGGGCCGACGCCTGTTCCGTCGCGGCCCTGCAGATCCACCGGCTGCTGGACGCCGCCGAGGACGGCGCGTCATGCGTGACGTCCCGCCGCGAGGGCCGCACGGACGGCATGTCGCCGCTCGTCGCCGCCGAACTGCGCCGCCAGGTCACCGTCCTGGAACTGCTCGCCGAGCACGGCACCGGAGGACTGCGCCCGGCCCTGGACGTGTCCACGGAGGGCCGGCGCGTGCTGCGGGCCGTGGTGTCACGCAGGGCGCGGGGAAGGGCGTAGGCGCGCACGGGCCGGCCGGCACGGACCGGTCCGGGACGGTTCGGGCCGTTCCGGGAAGGTCCGTGAGGGTTCGGGCGCGGGCGACGCCGCGGTGGCCGCGGCGGGTCCAAACCCGTTGGCCTGAGGGGTTCCTGTGACTGTCCGGCGAGGGAGATGGCGGTCCTGAGCCGGTGTCGCGAACACCCGCCGGGCGCGTGACGAATCCGGTCCCGACCACGCTCTTCGGAATGTGAACGCAATGAGTGTGGACTCGACTCGGGCAACGAGGCCCCCCGCGGCGGCGAAGCCCGTGCGCTGGGCGGCCGACACGGTCGCGACGATGCGTGAGGGCGCCCGGCTGCGCCTCGACTATTCGGCCCAGAGCCTGTGGCGCGTGGACCGGCTGATCGAGGAGATACGCCGGGAGGGCGCGCCGTTCGCCGCCGTCGAGACGGCGCTGCGCGGATTCGGCGCGTACGCCGGTGAGGTCGTCGTCAGGTGCACGGGCGGCGAATGGTGGGAGACGGGCGGCGACCACTGGCTGCGCACGCCCGACGGGCGCCTGTGGGACCCGATCGAGGAGGCCCGCCGCTGCTACGCCGGCGACGGCTCACTGCGGCTGCTGTGCCGCGAGGCCGTGGGCTAGCGGGCTTCGGTCGGATCGGCGCGGCGGATTCCGGCGGCGCGGGGAACACGAAGAGGGGGCCGTGCGGCATACGGACGTATGCCGCACGGCCCCTTCGTGGCCTGGCGGGGATCGCTGCCGCTACGGCGTCAGCGTCTGCCCCAGGTGGGCGCCCGCCGGAGTGCCGAGCGTCGTCTTGCTGTACACCGTGGCCTGCGTCAGACCGAGGCCGGTGCTGTTGCTGGGCACGTACAGCAGGATGCCGTCGCCGCCGTCCTCGCCCTCGGTGCCGAGGACCAGGTCGGTGCGGCCGTACCCGGAGAGGTCGGCGAGCGAGACGGCCGAGCCGAGCTTGTCGTCGGTCTCGGTGGAGCCGGGCACCTCGGAGGTGTCCTGGGACACGGCGATCGCGCCGGACCCGGTCAGGCCCGTCGAGGTGCCCTTGAGCAGCAGCGTGGTGCCGGCGTTGGAGCGGTTGACCGACGAGCGCGTGATGTCCTCGTTCGGTGCGCCGGCGAGGACGTCCGCGTAACCGTCGAGGTTGTAGTCGCCGACGGACACGGACGAACCGAGCGCGTCCCCCGACTCGTTGGCGCCCGGCACACCCGCGGTGTCCTGCTGGACGGTCGTCATGCCGGTGGTGGTGAAGCCGGTGGAGGTACCGGGGACCATGGTGACCTGGCCGCCGGAGACGGCGCCGGACTCCGAGGTGTAGGGCTGGCCGATGACGATGTCGTCGTAGCCGTTGCCGTTCACGTCACCGGCGGCGATCGAACGGCCGCCCTTCACGCTGAGCGTGGACACCTTCGTCAGACCCGACGCGCCGCCCTTGAACCAGGTGACCCGGCCGATGCCGCCCGCGTCGCGGTAGTTGAGGGCCACGTCCGTATAGCCGTCCCGGTTGAAGTCGCCGGCGGCGGCGTCCGCGTACGCGATCGCGCTCGTCGACGTGGTGAGGGTGCCGGTCCGGGTGGCGCCGCCGGTGAGGCGGGCGTTCCAGTTGCCGCCCTTGCCGGTGCCCGCGGAGAACACGTCCGCCTTGCCGTTCGCGTCGAAGTCGCCGACCGCGACGGCCGAACCGAGCTTGGCGCCGGCGGCGGTCACGCCGGAGGTGGCGTACGAGAAGCCGGTGTTCAGGGCGGGACCGTAGAGCACGGTGACCGAGCCGCGGTCCGCGTTGCCGCTCGTGTCGTCCTCGCCGGGCGCGCCGACCGCGAGGTCCGCGTGGCCGTCGCCGTTCACGTCGCCCCACGCGGTGGCGGCACCCCAGCTGTCGCCCGCCTCGGAGGAGCCGGGGACACCCGCGCTGCTCTGCGTGAGCGTCACCTTCGACGCCGGGACCGGGCCGTTGAGTCCGCCGGGCACCACGGTGACGCTGCCGACGCCGCCCGACGCCTTGGGCGTACCGGCGACGAGGTCGTTGACGCCGTCGCGGTTGTAGTCGGACGTCGGGATCGCGGAGTTCCGGCCGGCGCTCGCGGCGAACCTGCGGATCTCGGCGAGCTTCGGGTAGAGGTTGGCGCCGGGGCACGCGGTGGCGTTGGTGTCACGGTGTCCGAAGACCGTCGGCAGCGTGATCGACGTGCCCTTGTCGACGAGGTTGCCGTCCTGGCCCTTGGGGCTGCCGGAGACCAGCGTCACCTTGCCGTTGGGGTCGACGCCGTACATGCCGAACTTCCAGGCGACGATGCGGGAGACGGCCTCCAGGCCCGCGCGGGTCGGCTTCGCGTTCTCGTAGTTGCCTATGTACGAGATGCCGACCGTGTTGGTGTTGAAGCCGATGTCGTGCGCGCCGATGACGGGCAGGTCCATGCCGCCGCTGCGGCCCTCGAAGATCTGACCGCACTTGTCGACGACGAAGTTGTAGCCGATGTCGAAGTAGCCGCGCGAGAAGTGCTCCTGCTGGATGGTGCGCATCCGGGCGCGGGACTCGCCGCAGGAGAGCTTGTTGTCGCTGTCCACACCGGTGTGGTGGACCACGGCCGCCTTGATCTCGGTGCCGTACGCGGGCGTTCCGTCGTAGTCGGTCGACGCGCCCCACTCCGCCTGGGTGATGACCGGCGGCTTGACCACCGTCGACGGGCGGGGCGCGGGGACGGTGTCGGTGGGCGACGGTGTCGGCGAGGCGGTGTCGGTCGACGACGGGCTCGGCGGCTCGGTGGTCGGCGAGACGGTGTCGGTGGGGGAGGCGGTGTCCGTCGGGGTCGCGGGATCCGTGGTCGTCGGCACCGGGTCGGCCGGGGTCGGCGAGTCGGTCGTCGCGGGCGTGGTCTCCTCCACCGGGAGCGTGTACGCCGCGGGCTCCGTGCTCCGCTTCGGATCGGTGCCCGGGTCGAGCAGCCGTACGTCCATGCCGGCCGGCTGGCCCGCGGCCTCCGTGCCGTCGGCGCCGACCACGCGGACCTCGACGCCGTCCGCGTCGCCGGTCCACACGGACGCCGTGCCGCCGCGCTGCGCGGCCTTCCTGCCTTCCTCGCCGTCGGCCGAGAAGGGGTCGTCGGGCAGCTTCTGCCACCCCGACCACTTGCCGGACTCCCGCTCCCGGTACCGCACCTCGGGCGTGCCCTTCGGCTTCGCGTCCGGGTCGCTCCAGGTCAGCAGTACGGCGCTGAAGCGATCGGTGTCCTGCTTGCCGAGGCCCTTGCGGCCGGCCCCCTTGTCCTTCAGCTTGACCGTGTGCACGGCGGGCTTGCGTGCTCCGGCAGGGTCGTCCGGCTGTGCGGACGGGTTTGCTACGGCATAGGTGACGGCGCCCGCCCCGCCCAGCACCACGGCCCCGATCGTCAGCCACGCTCTCCGCTTCAGAGTCAGCGGTTTGTACGCATGGCCAGTCCTGCGACTCAACTGCCCCACCCCTGGAAAAGGTCTCTCGGAAACAAGTCCTCAAAAACACCACCCGTCACACGGGTGGTCCGATGAGTCACAGCGCACAGCGATCGCAAAGCGTCACCACAGGCGATGCGACCTGCGTCACCCCACCGCCCGGAGGGCACGGCAGGATCGAGCGGATCGTCCCGCTGCGGCCGGTGTCCGTGGCGGACGGAAGCGGCCGGTGACCTTCCTGACCGAGCCCGAGCGGCGGCGTCTGCCGAAGGCGGGGCCGGATCCCTGGACCGGCGAGCCGGATCCCTGCGCCGGCATGTTCGGCCGACCGGCGGCACGCCGTCGGCACCAGGGCTTCGCCCGTCGTCTCCCGGCGGTGCCCGTCGCACCGGATTCGGCGGCCGTGATGGCGATGTGTGCCGTTATGCCCGGACGTTCGCGGTCGCGTCGGCGGCTGTTGTATAACCGGGCCGCAAGCGAGCTCTCCCTCCCTGCCGAAGGGTTACTCCGTGCTGCCCGGAACACGTCTTCGCCCAGGAAAGCGGCGCGCGGTCGCCGCGCTGGCGGTGGCCGCCGCGACCGCGGTCGCCGTCTCCGGATGCGCGCCGCACGGCGGCGGCAAGCGGAAGTCGGCGGGCGAGCGCACCGCCTCCTCGCGCACGACGCGGGCCGAGGACGGGCCGACGGCCACGTCACGCCCCGGTGCCGGGCGCGGGCCGGCGCCGAAGCCGAGGACGGCGGAACAGTTCACCGCCAGGGCCCGGCAGGCCATGGCGGCCGAGAAGGGGTGGACGTTCGCCCTGCGCGGCAGCGAGACGCTCCTCATGCAGGGGCAGCGGCCCTCCACCGCCACGTACGCGGCGACGTCCGACCGCACCACGGCCCCCGCCGCGCTCCGGCAGAACGGCCTGATCACCACCAGCAAGGAAGTGCGCAAGCCCGAGCTGGTCTACGTCGTCGGCCGCACCGGCTACGTCAAGGAAGGCGCCGAGGCGTGGAAGCACGGGCCGCTGTCCGACCCCGACATCGCCAACGACGTCGAGGATCCCGTGGCCGAGCTGGAGGCGTTCGGCGCGTACGCCAAGAGCGCGAAGGTGCAGCGTACGGGCGCCGGCGGTCGTGACGTGCGCCTCCAGGTCTCCGCCGCCGGCTGGTCGTTGCCGGCCGCCCGCAGCCGTCCCGCGCTGAAGCGGGCGGTCCGGGAGATGGAGCCCGCGCTGGCCCAACTACGGGACGCCGGGGTGACGGCGTCCGACGGCAGCGTCACGCTCAAGAGCTTCACCGAGACATGGAACCTGGACGCGGCGCACGGATACCGGCTCGTCTCGCACCGCTACGCCTACACGTTCCTCGTCCCGTACCGCGGCGGAGACATCTCGGTGAGCCAGGAGGTACGGGCCGACAACCACGGCGTGTTCACGGGCAGGGTGACGCTGCCCGCCGACGTCGGCCGATGACTTTCCCCCGGAGCCCCGGGCGCCGGGGGAGCGGCGCCGAGGACTGCGGATCCTGTGTCCGACCGTGTGAGACAGCGTGGAGGGGAGCGGCCCGATGAACGGCACGGAGATCATCGATGTCGTGTACGGCGAGGGGTGGGACTTCGGGCGCGGGGCCGTGCTCGGGCCGATCGGTGCCGAGGCCGCCGCGGCCCGTGACGCCGCGGGGGAACCGTACGCGGTGGTGCTGAGGCAGGCCGACAGTCTCGGGGCGATCGTCGCGCACGTGGACTGGTCGCACCACTACCTCGGCCTCTGGGTGTCCGACCTGCACGGGCGGCGGTTCATGGAGGTGGACCTGCGGCGGCTCACGGCGGACCGGCTCTTCCTCACCTGTCGGCGCGGTTGGGCGTACCCCGACGAGGGGAGCCCGGAATTCGCGGCGGACGCGGGGCGGGTGACGATCGAGCTGCGGCCGGACGGGCGGGGGACCCAGATCGTCGAACCGCAGGGCGACAGGGGCGGCTCGCGATACACGACCGCGGACGTCCCCGAGGAGCAACGATGGTTCCCCGTACCCCAGTTCGGGCAGTGGAAGGGGCTGCTCGCGCCGCTCGGCAGCGATCACGCGCCCGGCCTCGAGCTGCGGGAGACCGTGGCGGTCGCCCGGACCGGCGAGTCCGGTGGTCCGAACTGGCGGGCGCCGCGGGGGATGCGGCCCGGGCACCTGGACGAACTGTTCACGCCCGGCGCCCGCTTCTCGACGGACCGGCAGGAGTACACCGTCTGGGACCCGATCCCGGCCGGGACGCTGCGACTGCCCAGCGGTCGGCTGGTGGCCCGCGACCCCACGTACGCGGAGTGCGAGCAGGACGCCGGGTTCACGGTCACGGTGGCGCCCGGCGACTATCCGGTGCAGCTCGCCTCCGCGGGGTACACGGCCGAGCACGAGGGACGGACGCTGATCCTCGACGAATACACCGCGGCCCGCGTCCTCGTGTCCGAACGCCCGGCGGTGCGATGGGAGTTGGCGCTGCTCCCCGGACAGGACGAACGGCTCCTGCGGGACGGGCAGTTCTACGGCTTCGGCGTGGACGCCGGAACCGGCGCCTTCGCCGACGCGAGCACGGCCGCGGACCTCGGCCGCAGGTTCTGGGACGGCCAGGTGTCGGGCGTGCTGACGGAGGACGACCACGGCATCGCGGTCGTGGACGACGCGGCCACCGGCACCAACCTGATCGCCTACCCGAGCGGCCGGGGCGACGGCGCCTATCCGGTGTGGATCGGCCGGGACACCGGCGGCGAGGTCGCCTGCTTCGTGGCGGACATGCTGATCCTGAGCGGGGCTGAGCCGCTGCCGGGGGAGGCGGGAGAGGACCGGTCCACGGGATAGCCGGGCACGGCCCGCGGGAGGTCCGGCCCGGGAGGTCCGCCGGAGCGAGGGCTTCGGACGCTTGAGCCGACCGAATAGTTGTATGAGGACGGGATTTTCCTCGCATGACCTTTGTCACTGTCGCCGCACGTGATGTTCGCGGCGTGCCTTCCGCTTGGTCTGGTGACCGGGGGAGTCGCGCGCTCGTGCGCGGTGGAGTGAGGAGCGGGAGCCATGGAGGAGCGGGGGCCGGCCGAGTCGCGGATGCGTCGGCACGCGGAGCTGTTCGTGCGACAGGTCACGGCGCGGAACCGGCTGCCGCTGGACTACTCCGTCAACAGCCTGCGCGTCATCGACTTCATCCTGGACGGACTGCGCAAGGGCGGGTCCGACCGGGCCGCGGTCCAGCAGGTGCTGTTCGGGATCGGCGCCTACACCGGCGAGGTCCTGGTGCGGCGGGCCGGGGCACGCTGGGTCGAACTCGACGCCGGGCAGCGCGAGCTGTTCGGCCAGCCCTGCGGTGTGCGGATGCCCGACGGAAGGGTCTGGAATCCGCTGGGGAAGGTCGTCAAGCGGTTCGAGTTCGGGGAACGGGAGTCCGTGCGGACCTTCTATCTCCAGCTGCACGGACGAGTGCCGCAGGTCAGGGCCGCGGCCGGCAGTGGCAGGCGGTCCGGTTGAAGGGGGCGTGCCCACCGTGCAGGAGTGGCCCGAGGGGGACGTGGGACGTGTGAGGTCTCTGACAGGCTGTGACATTTCTGTGCCGCCTGACGCAGAGGAGCGTGGAAGCGTGCACGCGGCCGACCGTGTCGCACGGCGTGAATCCGGACGATCTCGGTACAAAACGAGGACTGTGTTGGGTCAAGGAGGGGAACCCCGCCGCGTGCAGGCACGCGACGCGGAGCTGGGCGTGGCCGTCGCGCGGGCGCAGGAGGGGGACGAGGCCGCCTTCGCGGCGGCCTACCGGATCGTGCAGCCCGGACTGCTCGGGTACCTGCGCGGGATCGTCGGCGACGACGCGGAGGACGTGGCGTCCGACGCCTGGCTGGAGATCGCGCGGGACCTCGGACGCTTCCGGGGCGACGGGGCGGGCTTCCGCGGCTGGACCGCGACCATCGCCCGGCACCGCGCACTGGACCATCTGCGCCGGCTCAAGGTGCGGCCGCGGGCG
This sequence comes from Streptomyces sp. NPDC025784, assembly GCF_055558435.1. NCBI lineage: Bacteria > Bacillati > Actinomycetota > Actinomycetes > Kitasatosporales > Streptomycetaceae > Streptomyces > Streptomyces sp. NPDC025784. Next base: position 203,676 of record NZ_JBVHMN010000014.1, on the reverse strand, counting down.
ACCGCCCTCGAACAGGACCTGCTCGAACTGCCCGGCGCGCACAACACCTACGACCAGGCGCTGGAGTCCCTCTCCACACAGGACGCCCTGCGTCTGGTGGCAGGACTGCCGCGCGACCAGGCGGAGGCGGTCCTCCTGCGCGTGGTCGTCGGACTCGACGGGCCGGCCGCCGCGCGGGTCCTGGGCAAGCGGCCCGGCGCGGTGCGCACCGCGGCCCACCGCGGCCTCAAACGCCTGGCCCAGCAGCTCGGCGTCGGCGGTGTGACGGATGAAGGCCCCAGAACGCTGGGGGAGTCGAGATGAACGGCAAGAAGTCCAAGAAGGTGTCGGGCAGGGATGGATCCGGACATGGGTGAACGACACGGTCACGGCGGCTCGTCCGACCGTCGGGTCGCGCACCCGGGCGAAGCGGGCCGGCCCGGCCTCGGTGAGCTCCTCGCCTCCGCCGTGCGGGCGGAGACCGTCGACGCCGAGGGCGAGGCCCGTGCCGTCGCCGCCTTCCGCACCGCCCGGGACGAAGGCGCGCTCGCCGCGCGGACCCGGCGCCGCGACGACTGGCGGCCGCGGGAGCAGCGGCGGGCGATCCGTTCGCTGAAGGCCATGTGTGCCGTACTGCTGGCCAGTCTGACGCTGGGCGGGGTCGCGGTCGCGGCGATCGGCTCGGCGTCCGACGAGGACGGCGACGACCAGGGCAGGGCCACGGCGCGGCCGTCGAGGAGTGTTCCGGACCGTCCCGCCGCCGAGTCCGTCCCGCAGGCGTCGCCCACCGCCGCCGCCCCGGACGCTGCCGGGCGGGGCCGGGCGTCCGCCCACCCGACGCAGGCCCAGGACACCGTCGCCCATTGCCGCGCCTACGACTCGGTGAAGGGTCGGGGCAAGGCCCTGAACTCGACGGCCTGGCAGCGTCTCGTCACCGCTGCCGGCGGCGAGGACAAGGTCGCGGCGTACTGCGCCGAGCAGTTGGCCGACGCGCCCAGGACCGGAGCCGGGAACGGGGTCGGGACCGGGGCCGGGAACACCAAGCAGCCGGGGGCCACGCAGGGGCCGGATGCGCCCACGACCGCGTCGCCGCCGAAACCGGCGAAGTCCAACGGCAAGCCGTAGCACCGTTCGCGAGCGTCCCCTTCAGGCCTGAGCGGTCCGCGGAGCCGGATTGCTCACAAGGCCCACGCGTCCCGCGAAGTCCAGGTGGCTGACGCGATTCACCGTTCACGCCGCGCGCCGGGCGCGCGCGGCGCAACCGAGGCCCGGGTACCCGTCGCGGGCCGGCGACCGACACGGCCCGAGGGCGTGATCCGGCCATGCGCCGCGGGCGCGGACCGGCGTTCCGCAGGCACGGACGGACCCTCCGATGACCTGGACGGACCCGGCGGGAGCGTGAACGGGCGTGCCCCGAAGACGAAAAGAGGCGCCCCGTGACCTCGGAGGCGCCTTGGCCGATGGCAACGGCCGGGGCCGCCACCCCCCACAGGAGAGGCCCCGGCCGTCGCGCGGCACGGGCCGCGCGGCGGCCCGTACTCTCTACAGCGCCGCGGCTGCGTTTTGTGTCACACCTCTCTGCGTCACGACTTAGTTGCATGCTGTACGAACATGGACGAGCAGCGGTTTCACGCCGTAACGTGCCTTTCGCGCCGGAGTGCGGGGGACGACAGGCCGCCGCAGCCGACCGCGGTCCTGGAGCCGCGGCCGACGAACGACGACCACGACGGCGAGAACCCGGTCCGCGAGAGCGGCGCCGGCTCAAGCGCAAGAGAGGCGCGGTGCTGGGGGACGACGCGGAGCTGACCGCCGCGGTGCTTGCTGCACAGGACGGGGACGAGACCGCGTTCCGGACTGTGTACCGCACGGTGCACCCACGGCTGCTCGGATATGTACGGACGCTGGTCGGCGAGGCGGACGCGGAAGACGTCACGTCCGAGGCCTGGTTGCAGATCGCGCGCGACCTGGAGCGGTTCAGCGGCGACGCCGACCGGTTCCGCGGGTGGGCCGCCCGTATCGCCCGCAACCGGGCGCTCGACCACGTACGGATGCGCGGGCGGCGACCCGCGATAGGCGGCGACGAGACCGAACTGACCGGCAGGGCCGCCGAGTCCGACACCGCGGGCGAGGCCATCGAGGCCCTCGCCACCGACAGCACCCTCTCGCTGATAGCCCAGCTCCCGCAGGACCAGGCGGAGGCCGTCGTGCTGCGTGTCGTCGTCGGCCTGGACGCCAAGTCCGCCGCGGAGACCCTCGGCAAGCGCCCGGGCGCGGTCCGCACGGCGGCCCACCGCGGCCTGAAGCGGCTCGCGGAGCTGCTCGGCGGCGACGCGGACACCGGCGGCGGACTCGGTGCCGTTCCCCCACAAAGAGGATCGCGCGCACGCGCGGTGACGTCCGCGGGTGTGACGCATACGCGTTCGCGGACGCAGAAGGACATGTGATGGCCGACGAGCAGTACAGGTGGCTGGACCGCGAAGCGGCGGAGCGATTGCTGCGCGGTGAGCCGCTGGAAGCCGTCGACGCCGACTCCCGGGCCCAGGCGGAACGGCTCGCCGACGCGCTCGGAGCGCTGTCCGCGGGATCCATGCCGAACGGCAGTGAACTCCCGGGCGAGGAAGCCGCGTTGGCCGCCTTCCGCAAGGCGCGTACCAGCGGAGACGGTGCGGCCGTGCAGCTCGGCCGCCGTGCACTCGCCCGTCCCGGGGCCCATGCGGCGGACGCCGGACTCGTACGGATCGGGCGGCCCGGGGTGGGCCGCCGCGGGGTTCGCTGGGGCCGTCCCGTGCGGGTCGGGCTCGCCGCGGCGCTGGCCGCGGGGATGATCGGCGGGGTCGCCGTGGCGGCCGGGACCGGCGTCCTGCCGACTCCGTTCCGTGACGACAAGCCCGCTCCGGCCGCCTCGGTCACCGCGGCCCGCACACCGGAACAGCCGCTCGTCTCGCCGTCGCCGGCGACTCCCGGCGGCTCCGTGACGCCGACGCCCGACGGCACCACGAACGGCCCCTCCGGACGCGGACCGGCCTCGCCGGACGACCGGACGGACGACGGCGCCACTCCGGGAACCCGGCCGGGCTCCCGGGGCAAAGAGGACTCCGACCGCACACGCGAGTGGTGGAGGCGTACGCGGCTGTCCTGCCGCGACATCCTGGCCGGCAAGGACCTCGACGCGGGCCGCAGGCGCGGCCTGGAGGACGCGGCGGGCGGCAGTGGACGGGTGAAGACCTACTGCGCCGGCCTGCTGAACCGGCTCGACGACCGCTCCGACCGCGACGAGGGCGACGGCAAGGGCCCCGGCCGTGACGACCGGGGAGACCAGGGGGACCAGGGTGACCAGGGCGGTGACGGCGACAGCCACCACATACTGCCCGGCGACGGCCACCACAGCGGCGTCATCGGCACGCCGTCACCCTCGTACTCCGCGCTGAGCCCCCTGCTGCCGCGGACGTCCCTGCCGTCGTCGCCGTCACCGACGGCGACGCGGAGCGTCCTCGCGTCGCTCCTCACCGCCCACTGAGGGCGCCGTGCGCACCCCGCCGCGGTGCGCGGATCCTCGGGGCGTCGCCGCTCCCGGCGCAGGGGCACCGCCTCTGACCTGCGGTTTCGTACTTCTTTCAACTTTCTTCGGTCCGGGTGTGACGTTTTCGGCCGCCGCGACGCAGTAATGGGTGAGCCGACTGGTCATCGGCCGTAGCACGGAGCCGGGGTTCCCCCCGTACCCACGGCTCTGTGCACCTGGCGCGGGCGGGACACGTTCCCCCGGTCCCGCCCGCGCCCCACACCCTCTCCCGCGCCCCCGGCGCTCACCAGTACACGACGACCTTGTCGCCGTTGCGGACCTGGGCGAACAGGGCGGCGATCTTCCCCTCGTCCCGGACGTTGACGCAGCCGTGCGAAGCGCCGTAGTAGCCGCGGGCCGCGAAGTCCGAGGAGTAGTGGACCGCCTGGCCCCCGCTGAAGAACATCGCGTACGGCATGGACGTGTGGTAGATCGTCGACACGTGGTACCGCGACTTGAAATAGACGCTGAACACACCCTCGCGGGTCGGCGTGTACTGCGAACCGAACCGCACGTCCATCGACGAGACGGTCTTCCCGTCGACCATCCAGCGCAGCGTCCGGCTCGTCTTGCTGATGCACAGCACCCGGCCCGTCATGCAGCGCGGATCCGGCTTCGCGGCCGGCTGACCGCCGTACGGGTACAGCTCCCAGGACGCCGGCTCGTGCGTCATCCTCCGCAGCCGCTGCCAGGTGACCGTGTCCAGCTCACCGGTGCGCGGCAGACCCCGCTTGCCCTGGAAGCCCTTGACGGCCTTCACCGTCGGGGAGTCGTACTTCCCCGTCGGCGGGGTGATGAGCCAGGCGACCTGGTGCAGCCGGGCCTGGAGCTCGCGGACGTCGCGGCCCTTGTCACCCCGGGACCACAGGACCTTCGGGGCGGTGGTGGCCGGCTCGCCGCCGGGCTTCCCGCTCTCCTTGCCGTCCCCGGACGCCGACGGGCCGCGGCTGTCGCCGCGCACGGGCGGCGGCTGCTTCCCGTGGGCGTCCACGGCCTGCGCCGTGCAGCCGCTCAGCAGGATGAGGGCCGTGAGGCCGGCCAGCGATCTCCCCATGCCCGTCGTACGCATTCGGACCCCCCGTTTCGCCGTTGTGTCACCTGAGATGCTCCCCGCGCGTGACCGGTTGCGAACTAGACGGCATGGTGGAGAGCGAGAAGTCGAAACGAAACGAACCGCGGAACAGGTCCGTGAACCGGTCTGTGAGGAAGGTCCCAGCGTGGGGCACTGCACCGGGCGCACGGCCGCGGCTACAGTCCGTCGCGAGGGTCGGGTCCTACTAGTAAGTAGCTTCAGCGGGAGGCACAGCACATGGCGCGCGAATCCGAGTCCGGTCTGCCCATCGAGCCGGTGTACGGGCCGGAGACTCTGGAGGGTTGGGACCCGTCCGAGAAGCTGGGCGCGCCGGGTTCGTACCCCTTCACCCGCGGTGTGTATCCGTCGATGTACACCGGCCGCCCGTGGACGATGCGGCAGTACGCCGGCTTCGGCACGGCCGTGGAGTCCAACGCCCGCTACAAGCAGCTGATCGCCAACGGCACCATGGGCCTGTCGGTCGCCTTCGACCTGCCCACCCAGATGGGCCACGACTCGGACGCGGCCATCGCGCACGGTGAGGTCGGCAAGGTCGGCGTCGCCATCGACTCGATCGACGACATGCGCGTGCTGTTCGGCGGGATCCCGCTGGACAAGGTCTCCACGTCGATGACCATCAACGCGCCCGCTTCCCTGCTCCTGCTGATGTACCAGCTGGTCGGCGAGGAGCAGGGCGTGCCGGCCGACCAGCTGACGGGCACGATCCAGAACGACGTGCTCAAGGAGTACATCGCGCGGGGCACGTACATCTTCCCGCCGAAGCCCTCGCTGCGTCTGATCGCGGACATCTTCAAGTACTGCAAGGCCGAGATCCCGAAGTGGAACACCATCTCGATCTCGGGCTACCACATGGCGGAGGCGGGTGCCTCGCCCGCGCAGGAGATCGCGTTCACGCTCGCGGACGGCATCGAGTACGTCCGCACGGCGGTCGCCGCCGGCATGGACGTGGACGACTTCGCCCCCCGTCTCTCCTTCTTCTTCGTCGCCCGCACGACGATCCTCGAAGAGGTCGCCAAGTTCCGTGCCGCGCGCAGGATCTGGGCCCGGGTCATGCGGGACGAGTTCGGCGCCGAGAACCCGAAGTCCCTCATGCTGCGCTTCCACACGCAGACCGCCGGTGTGCAGCTGACCGCGCAGCAGCCGGAGGTGAACCTGGTCCGCGTCGCCGTCCAGGGGCTGGCCGCCGTCCTCGGCGGCACGCAGTCCCTGCACACCAACTCCTTCGACGAGGCGATCGCGCTCCCCACCGACAAGTCCGCGCGCCTGGCGCTGCGCACCCAGCAGGTGCTGGCGTACGAGACGGACGTCACCGCCACCGTGGACCCCTTCGCGGGCTCGTACGTCATCGAGAAGATGACCGACGAGGTCGAGGCGGCGGCCGTCGAACTCATGGGCAAGGTCGAGGACCTGGGCGGCGCGGTCAACGCCATCGAGCACGGCTTCCAGAAGAACGAGATCGAGCGCTCGGCGTACCGGATCGCGCAGGAGACCGACTCGGGCGAGCGGGTCGTCGTCGGCGTCAACCGCTACACGATCGACGTCGAGGAGCCCTACGAGCCGCTCCGCGTCGACCCGGCGATCGAGGCCCAGCAGGCCGAGCGCCTCGCCAAGCTGCGCGCCGAGCGCGACCAGGCCGCGGTGGACGCCGCTCTCGCCGACCTCAAGAAGGCGGCCGAGGGCACGGACAACGTCCTCTACCCGATGAAGGACGCCCTCCGTGCCCGTGCCACGGTCGGCGAGGTCTGCAACGCGCTGCGCGAGGTCTGGGGCACGTACGTGCCGTCCGACGCCTTCTGAGCCGGCCCGCGGTCCACGCCCGGACCGACCCCGTCTCACCGGGCGAAACCCGTGAGTGGAGTGTCGTGCGCGCGTGCGACACTCCACCTCATGCTTGGTGTCATTGATCTGCCCACCTATCTGGCGGGCCTCGTGCTGATCGTGCTGCTGCCCGGTCCGAACTCGCTGTACGTGCTCTCGGTCGCGGCCCGCCGGGGCGTCCGCGCCGGTTACACCGCCGCCGCGGGCGTGTGGTGCGGGGACACCGTGCTGATGACGCTGTCGGCGGCGGGCGTCGCGTCGCTGCTGCAGGCGAACGCCGTGCTGTTCGGGATTGTGAAGTACGCGGGCGCCGGCTATCTCACGTGGCTGGCGGTCGGGATGCTGCGGGCCGCCCGGGGGATGTGGCGGACCCGGCGGGAGCGGGTCGTGGAGTCCGGTGAGGCCGTGGAGGCCGCCGGGGAACGGCCGTACCGGCGCGCGCTCGTGATCAGCCTGTTCAACCCGAAGGCGATCCTGTTCTTCGTCGCCTTCTTCGTACAGTTCGTGGACCCGGGGTACGCCTACCCCGCCCTGTCGTTCGTGGTCCTCGGTGCTTTCGCGCAGCTCGCCAGCTTCCTCTACCTCACGGCGCTGATCTTCAGCGGCACCCGGCTGGCGTCGGCCTTCCGCAGGCGCAAGCGGCTGTCCGCGGGTGCCACGACGGCCGCGGGCGCCCTCTTCCTCGGCTTCGCCGTGAAGCTCACGCTCGCCAGCGCCTGACGCTCCGCCGGGCGCCCGGCCGGCGGTCGGCTCACCGCAGGCCCACGCCGGCCGCGTACGGCGCGAGGCCGTCCGCCGAGGTGCCCGCCCAGCCGACGTAGCCGTCCGGGCGGACGAGGAACAGGCCGCGCCCGTAGGCGTCGTGGTCCGCGATCCGGACGGTGCGGACATCGCAGAGGCGCGGCAGGTCCGCGTCCGTGCCGACCGCCAGCAGCGTCCACCGCGGTCCCTGGAAGGCGTCGAAGAGGCGTACGCCGTCGCGGATGCCGTCGGGGGCGCGGTCGCCCGCGTGCAGCGCGTCCTCGGAGAGGCCCGTGCGGGTCTCCACCGCGAGCGTGCGGTCGCGGTAGCCGAGCCCGAGCTGCTGGGTGGCCGCCCCGCGCCGGACCTCACCGCGGTGGACCCGCGTGGACAGGCCGAGCATGTCGGCGGCGTTGGGCAGCCGTTCCTCCTCGTACGAGTCGAGGAGCGCGTCGGGCGCCGCGTCGCGCAGCACCGCGCCGAGCTTCCAGCCCAGGTTGTACGCGTCCTGGATGCTGGTGTTGAGGCCCTGGCCGCCGGCGGGTGAGTGGATGTGCGCGGCGTCCCCGGCGAGGAACACGCGGCCCGCGCGGAAGCGTTCGGCGAGACCCGTGCGCGGGCGGAAGTCCGAGGCCCAGCGGACCTCGGTCACCGCGTCGGGCGCCAGGTGCGTGCGGGCGGCGACGACCTTGCGGATGGCGTCGGGTGACAGATCGACGTCCGTGCCCTCGGGGAACTGGGCCGTGAGCTGGAAGTCGTCGGTGCCCGCGAGCGGGCAGAGCGCGAGGAGTCCCCCGCCCTCCGCGGCCGGCGGGAAGACGTGCCAGTTGTCGCGGTCGAGCCCGCTGACGCGGACGTCGGCCACCAGCGTCGGGCTCGGGTCCACGGTCTCGCCCGTCATGCCGATCCCGAGCGCGCGCCGCACCGCGGAACGGCCTCCGTCGGCGGCGACCGCGTACCGCGCACGGACGGGCGGGCCGGCGGCGAAGCGGGCGGTCACGCCGTCCGCGTCCTGGGTGAGCGAGACGAGCTCCCGTCCGAAGGCGACCTCGCCGCCCAGTTCCTCCAGCCGCGCGAAGAGGATCTCCTGCGTGCGCCACTGGGGCACCATCCACGGCGTGCCGTACGGCGCGGTCTCGCTCGCGGGGCTCTCGTCGAACATCCGGTGCTCGGCCTGCCGTTCGCCGTCGCGCCAGATCATCCCGACCGGATAGGGGCCGCCCGCCCGCTGGATCGCGTCGTGCACGCCGAGGTCGTCGAGGACCTCCAGGGTGCGGGGCTGGAGTCCCTTGCCGCGCGAGCCCGGGAAGAGCGCGGCGGAGCGCTCCACCACGCGTGCCGGGACGCCGCGCCGGGCGAGGTCGACGGCGAGGGCGAGTCCGGTGGGGCCGGCCCCCACGACGAGTACGTCCGTGCCGACGCGTGCGTCCTTGTCCACGACCCTCTCCTTAACGCTGTTAAGTTCCATGGCGGCAGCATGCGCTTAACGGCGTTAAACTGTCAAGCGTGGTCACCCAGAGATCCCCCAAGCTGGACAAGAAGCAGGTCGTCGCCACCGCGCTGCGGCTGCTGAACGAGGCCGGTCTCGACGGCCTCACCCTCCGCGCCATCGCCAAGGAGCTGAACGTCCAGGCACCGGCCCTGTACTGGCACTTCAAGAACAAGCAGGAACTGCTCGACGAGATGGCGACGGAGATGTACCGGCGCATGGTCGACGACGCCCGGGACACGTCCGACACCACCTGGCAGCAGCGCCTCCTGACCGCCAACCGAGGACTGCGCACGGCGCTGCTGAGCTACCGCGACGGCGCCAAGGTCTTCAGCGGCTCACGCTTCACCGGCACCCTGCACGCGGTCGAGATGGAGCGGACCCTGCGGCTGTTCACCGGGGCCGGCCACACCCTCGCCCAGGCGGTCCGCGCGACCACGACGGCGTTCCTCTACACGATCGGCTACGTCACGGAGGAACAGGGCGTCCAGCCCCTGCCGGGGGAGCGCCGCGAGGGGTACGACGTCGAAGAACGCGCCCGCCTGATGGCCGACTTCCCCCTGTCGGCCGCGGCGGGCGCGGAGATCTTCGAGGACTACGACCAGCACTTCGAGGAAGGGCTGGCCCTGGTGATCGCGGGCATCGAGGCCCGCTACGGCGCGGGAGGAGGATCCCGCTAGCCCCGGCCCGTACGGGCGTTGCGGATCGCCCGGGCGACGACGGGCGGCAGCAGGTCGGCGGCCAGACGGCGACCGCGCCCGCGGCGCCGAGCCGGGACCGGGGCCGGCGTGGCGGAGGCGGGCGCGTCGCCCGGCCCGGAGGACGGTGCGAACCGCGCGGTCGGGAACTGCGGTGCCCTCATGCCGTCCGACTTGAGCCGGACGATGCGGTGGCCGGCCGCCTCCTGGACGCTGAGCCGGCAGTCCCCGCGCCCGCGTGCCATCGCCAGCAGCTCCTCCTGCACGGGGCCGGGATCGCCCCAGGTGCCGTACAGCTTCTGCGTGCTCAGACAGATCGGGCGCAGGCCCCGGTTGAGCACGGCCTCCCACACAGCGATCGAGACGCCCGGCGTGTGCTCCGAGCGGAAGTCGTCCAGGACCACCACCCCGCCGGGCAGCAGCACGTCGCGGGCGGCGCCGATGTCGCCGTGCACATGCTCGTACAAGTGCGAGGCGTCGATGTGGACGAACCGGCAGGAGCCGGGAGCGACCTCGGCGGGGACGAGGGAACTGGGGCCCTGGAGGACGCGGGGCAGGGTCTCGTGGAAGGAGCGATAGTTCTCCTCGAAGGCGCGCCGGGTGAGCGTGCGGTACGACTTCGTCGACTCCGCCTCGTTGGCGTCGTCGGGCGCGTCGCCCTCGAAGAGGTCGCACACGGTGTAGCGCTCGTCCTCCCGCGGGCGGCGCCCCAGGAAGATGGCGCTCTTGCCCAGGTAGACCCCGACCTCCAGCAGGTCGCCCCGGACACCGGCGCCCTCCTGCCGGTCGAGGAACCAGTCGAAGAGCACCTGGTCGAGCACGGGGAACCAGCCGGGGACGTCGTCGAGCGTGCGGGGCGGCCGGGTCGTGCCGGGTACGGCTGTCATGAGGAGAGATCACTCCCTGGCGGAGCTGGCGGGGTACGGGGACTGCCGTACGCCTGCCCGGCGACACACCCCCAAACGGCCGCCGAGATGAACGGCGGGCCAACTTGCCCGGACATCCACGCCGTCGAGCGTCGGACCGGCCGGCGTCGGCCGGCCCGGCGCTCGACGGGCTGCTAGGAACGGGCTGCTAGGAGCGGGGGCGCGACAGGGCCGTGCGGATCCTCGGGGTGAGCCACTCCTCGACGTAGCGGTTGAGCAGCCAGGCCAGCAGCAGCATCGTGGCGACCGTCAGCAGGAACGTGCCGTAGGACGGGATGTGCAGCGTGCGGTGATAGGCCTGGATGGCCACCCAGCCCAGGTGCTCGTGGACCAGGTAGAAGGGGTACGTCAGCGCACCGGCGACGCTCAGCCAGCGCCAGTTCGCCCAGTTCAGCCGGCCGAGCGCGATCGCGGCCACGGCCACGTAGCCGAGTGTGACGACGAGGACGATGCCGAACGAGGTGCGGTACGAGAAGAAGTCCGGGTCGGGAGCGTGCCACAGCCGCTGGACGGCGTAGTGCTGGCCGATCAGCCAGCTCACCCCGACGATTCCCCAGGCGTACGCGTCCCGCCGGTCGCGGTGCACGAGGTAGAGGCCGACGCCGCCGATGAAGAACGGCGCGTACTCCGGCATCAGGACGAGGTCGAGGAGCGGCTCGTGCGCGGCCTGCGCGATCGCCGCGGCCAGCGTCCAGCCGGCGCAGAAGAGGATCACCCGCTGCCGGCTCGCGCCGGGCAGCACGATGCACAGCGCGAACAGGGCGTAGAAGCGGACCTCCGCCCACAGCGTCCAGCACACGCCGAGCACCCGGTCGACGCCCAGGGGCTGCTGGAGCATCGTCAGGTTCACCAGCGCGTCGCTCGGCGAGACCGCCTTGTACGCGACCACGGGCAGCGCGAACACCGCCGTCACGATGACGATCGCCGCCCAGTAGGCGGGCAGCAGGCGGGAGGCACGGGAGGCGAAGAACGCGCGCAGGGTGCGGCCCCAGCCGCTCATGCAGATCACGAACCCGCTGATGACGAAGAAGACCTGGACGCCCAGACATCCGTAGGCGAAGTACGAGTGCAGCAGGGGGAATTGATGCTGGGGCGAACTGCCCCACGCCTGTGTCACCTCGCCGTCGCGTCCCCCGTAGTGGTACCCGGCGACCATCAGCGCGGCGACGAGCCGCAGTCCGTCGAGCGCGCGAAGGCGCGGAGCGTGCGCCCGGGCCGGTATCCGGGGCGGGACACCGTCGGCCCCGGTGCCCGGCGTGGATTTCGTGGGCGTGTCCAGGGGTGCGGCGGCGGGCCCGGCGGCCGAGGCGGTCATCCGAGCGTCGCCCGCTTGAGCGACCGGGCGCGGCGCGCCACCCGGCGGACCGTCGCGTTGCGCGGGATGAAGGCGAGCTGCGCCGGGACCGCGCCGGGCAGCGCCAGCGAGGTGAGTCTGCGGCGCTTGAAGTACCGCCAGGTGCTGTCGTTCAGATGACGCGTCAGGTAGCTCTCGGCGGTCCCGCGCAGATCCGGGTAGATCTTCGGCTGCATCGCGAACCCGACGGCCTGCACGAGCGCGGTGAGCGCCGTGACGTCCATCGCGCGCCGCTGCTCGGCGACCGCCGCCTTGTCCGTGAGCTCCGGCAGCAGGGCGTCCACGACGGTGACGGGGATGCGGTTGCTGTTCTCGTACGGGGTGAGGCGGTCCAGCAGCGACCCGGTGCCGATGCGGGCGACGGGCAGGCCGTACAGCGCGGACGCGGTGAGCAGCGCGGTGGAGAAGCAGCCGACGACCAGGGCGGGCCGCATCCGCTGGTAGAGCACCTCGGCGAGGACCGGTGTGTCCAGCACGGTGAGGTCGGCGCCGAGTCGCTCGGCCTCCTTCTCCAGGGTGCGCGACCAGCGGGCGGGAGCCGTCGGATGCGGTTTGAACACCACGCGGGTGTGACCGAGCGCGATCGCGCCCTTCAGCATCCGTACGTGCAGGTCCTCCTCCTCCTCGGCGGTGAGGATGCCGAGCGCGGAGAGGTACTGGCCGAGGAGCAGCGCGGGCTCGTCCATCGCGGGCAACGCGTCGCCGGTGTCGACGAGTTCGCCGAGCACCTTGACGAACGCGTCCGTCGGCACGATCTCCGGCCGCACGTCGAACTCGGTGAGCAGCAGCGGGACCAGACCGGGGACGAGGTCCAGGTGGAGCAGCCGGGTCACCCGGGTGCCGACCAACGGGTCGATCTTGTTGCGGGTGGGGCCGTAGCTCATCAGGCCGTCGGCGTACACGGTGACGGGTGCGCCGGTGAAGATCTGCGCGACGCCCAGCGCCGGGTTCACCTGGATCGACTCGACGGCCAGCTCGACGTCGTCGTCGCCGAGGTCCCAGGCGAGCCGCAGGTGCCGCTCCCACAGGGGCACGTCGTCGAGGCGCGGGGCCCAGCCGCCGGGGTGGAAGGGCGAGATGGTCTCGTTCCACGAGATCACGTCGTCGAACCGGCCGCGCAGCCGCTCGAAGCCCGGCATCTCGTCCACGCCGGGCGTCGTCTCGGGCGTCGCCGCGTTGTTGGAGACGAGCAGGATGCGCCGGTCGGCGGGGGCGAAGCAGTCGGTGTCCAGGGCGGCGGCGAGGGTGGCCGTGCCGTACAGCGTGGACGCCATGAAGATCTGCGTGGTCACGCGGCCACCCCCGTGCCGGGAGCGGGCCGGCGGCGCAGCCGGCGCAGCCGGGTGGCGCGCTGGACGTCCATCGAGTCGAGGGCGTCGTCGAGCACGTCCTGCGGCATGCGCCGCAGGGCGACCGCGCTCATCGACTTGAGTTTCCGCGCCACGGGTGGCTCGAACCTTTCGATGGATCCAAGGTGATGGGAAATGATCGCGCAATACGTGCGCACGGCTTTGGGCAGGAGTTTTTCCGCGTCACGGTCCTCGGCGGTTTCCGCCACGACCTGATCGAACGCCCGAATGAAATCCAGCTGACGTACGTCGCCGATCTGGGTCAGTGAGGAGGCCACGCCACGCCGGTAGAACACGCCGAGCAGTCCCACCGTGGCGAAGGATTCGGCCTCCCGGTGCAGCTTCCAGATCCACGGCCGGTCCTCGGCCGTACGCAGCCCGTCGGTGAAGTGCAGCAGGCCGCGGTCGACCAGACGGCGGTGGTAGATGCCCGCCCAGGCGTACGCGTAGTCGACGGACGTGGACCGGTCGGCGGGCAGGATCGCGTCGCGCGGATTCATCACCACACCGCGCCGGCCGTGCGGGACCCGGTTGACGGTCCGGGCCCGCGCGGTGCACTGGACATGGTCCGTGCGTACGAAGTCGCAGCCCAACTCCTCTATGGAGGACAGGAGTTGCTCGTAGTAGCCGGGGGCGAGCCAGTCGTCCCCGTCGAGGAACGTGAGGTATTCGCCGCGCGCGGTGTCGATGCCCGTGTTCCGCGCGGTGGCCAGCCCTCCGTTCTTCTCGTGTCTGACATACACCGCACCCGGGAGCTCGCGCTCCGCGCGCGCGAGAATGTCAGGTGTCTCGTCGCGCGAGCAGTCGTCGACGAGAATGAATTCGAAGTCCTCGCGTGTGTTCGCACGCAGGCTCTTCAGGGTGTCGGGCGCATATTGCTGCACGTTGTAGAACGGCACGATGACGGAGAGCTTGACCACCCACGTGACGTTAGGCGGCGGCCCGGCATTCGTCTTGACCGTTGGTGAGATGTCAGGTGAACGACGCGTGGCGAAGCCGTGAACCCAGCTGATTTCCGTGCGCGGCGCGGCCCGATTCGCCATTCGTCGATGTGCTGTTAACCGTTTGTTGCATTCGGGTTGGGCCGCACCTCGAAATGGCTTCCTAGCGTCTTCGACGTGCCAGCAAGTACCACGAAGTCCCTGCGGGTGGCCGTCCTCGCGGATTCCGATACCCGGTGGAAATGGGGCTCGCTCACCGCGAACCGCCTTTCCCCCGCCGAATCGGACATGCGCCTCGACGGCTTCCTCCTGCGCGGCCGTGCCACTCCCACCGCCCGCCAGCTCGAAGAGGTCGGCGTCCGCGCGGATTCCCTCCGCGAGGTCACCGCCGTCGAATTCCTGCGCGAGATGGCGAAGGAGCCGTACGACGTCCTGGTCCTCGCGCTGGTCGGCGGCGCCGTCCAGGCGATGCTGCACGGCCTCGCCCACGCCTGGGACGGGCGCACGCGGCGGCCCGTGGTCGTCACCGGCTACGTCGGCGTCGTCTACGAGAAGCTCGCCGACGGCCTGCTCCTGCGGCACGGCGCGGACCTGGTTCTCGCCAACTCCCGCCAGGACGCGGACCGGTTCCGGGCCGTGTACGAAGGAGTGGGCGCCGACGCCTCCTCGGTGACCGAGGTCGCGCTGCCCTTCCTCGGCGGTGCGGACTACACCGGGAACGACCCGTACACGGTCGTCTTCGCCGCGCAGCCCTCGGTGCCGGAGAGCCGCAAGGACCGCACGTACCTGCTCGACCGGCTGATCGGGCACGCCCGCCTGCACCCGGAGCGCGAGGTGCTGCTCAAACTGCGCTCCAAGCCGGGCGAGCACACCACGCACATCGAGGAACTGCCCTACCAGAAGCTGGCGCAGAAGACCGACCTGCCGCCCAACTTCCGCCTCGTGTACGGGCACATGGGCGAGGTCCTGGACCGTACCGACCTGCTGGTCACGGTCAGCTCCACCGCGGCCCTGGAGTCGCTGCACCGGCGCATCCCCACCGTCGTCCTGACCGACCTCGGGGTGCGCGAGGCGCTCGGCAACCACCACTTCGTCGGCTCCGGCTGCCTCGCCTCCTGGGACCAGCTCGACGACGGACACCGGCCCACGCCCGACGCGGCCTGGGTGGCCCGGCAGGGCGTCGTCGCCGGGGGCCCCTCCTCCCGGCACGGCTCCTACGAGACGGCCTTCGACGGGGCGCGCCTGCGCATCGGCGAACTGCTGGAGGCCGGGAGCCTGCCGCCGCTCGCGCCCTACTACACGCCCGTCACCGCGCCCGGATACCTGCCCGGCATCCTCGCCCGCCACCACCTCGGCCCGGACGGCAGCCCGCTGCCCGGCGCGCCCGCGGCGGACAAGGAGCCCAGCCCCGTACGGCAGATCGTGCGCCGGGCGGCCCGCGGCGCCTACCGCCACGGCGTCCAGCGCGTGGCACCGGTGATCCGGCGGATGGGTGAGCTGTGAGCGCCGCCGGCCGGCGCGACGCGCCCGGAAACCTCCGCCCCCCACGCCTCTCTCGCCTCCCTCGTCAAGGAGAACAGCGCATGACCCATCAGGAAGCGGACCAAGCGGCGCCGATGCGCCGGGTGCTCGCGGTGATCCCCGCGCGCGGCGGCTCCAAGGGCGTGCCCGCGAAGAACCTCCTCCCGGTCGGCGGTGTGCCGCTGGTGGCCCGCGCGGTGCGCGAGTGCCGCGCGACCCGCCTCGTCACGGACGTCGTGGTCTCCACGGACGACCAGGCGATCGCGGCGGCGGCCCGGCAGGCCGGCGCCGAGGTCGTGCTGCGTCCCGCCGCCATCGCCGGCGACACCGCGACCTCCGAGGCCGCCGTCCTGCACGCCATGGACGCCCACGAGGCGCTGCACGGCTCGGTCGTCGACGTGGTCCTCCTCGTCCAGTGCACCAGCCCGTTCATCGTCCGCGAGGACATCGACGGCGTCGCCGCGGCGGTCGTCGAGAACGGCGCGGACACCGCCCTGACCGTGGCCCCGTTCCACGGGTTCATCTGGCGGGACGCGGCCGACGACCCCGCCGTCGTGGACACCGCGCACACCGCCGAGGCGAGCGCGGCCGGCGCGGGAGGCACCACCAAGGTCGCCAACTCCACCGGCACGGGGGGCGGCTACGGCGTCAACCACGACAAGTCCTTCCGTCCCCGGCGCCAGGACCGCCCCCAGGACCTCCTGGAGACCGGCGCGGCCTACGCGATGGACGCGACGGGACTGCGCGAGCACAAGCACCGCTTCTTCGGCCGCACCGAGCCGGTGCGCACCGACCCCGCGCGGGTCCTGGAGATCGACGACCCGCACGACCTCGCCCGCGCCCGTGCCCTCGCGCCCCTCTTCGACGCCGACCGTCCCGGCTCCCTCCCGACCGCCGACGACATCGACGCGGTCGTCCTCGACTTCGACGGCACCCAGACCGACGACAGGGTGCTGATCGACTCCGACGGACGGGAGATCGTCTCCGTGCACCGCGGGGACGGCCTCGGTATCGCGGCCCTCCGCAGGAGCGGCCTGACGATGCTCATCCTGTCCACGGAGAAGAACCCGGTCGTCGCCGCACGCGCACGCAAGCTCCAGATCCCCGCGCTGCACGGCATCGACCGGAAAGACCTCGCACTGAAGCAGTGGTGCGAGGAGCAGGGCATCGCGCCTGAGCGCGTGCTCTACGTCGGCAACGACGTCAACGACCTCCCGTGCTTCGCCCTCGTCGGCTGGCCCGTGGCGGTCGCGAGCGCCCACGACGTCGTGCGCGGCGCCGCACGCGCGGTCACCACCGTCCCCGGCGGTGACGGCGCGATCCGAGAGATCGCCAGCTGGATCCTCGGCCCCTCTCTCGATTCCCTCGACAAGTAAGGAACTTCTCCACCATGAGCACCAACTCCCGTCTGCGCAGCTTCGGTTCGAAGACCGCCGGCCCGGGTCACCCCGTGTACGTCGTCGGCGAGATCGGCATCAACCACAACGGCGAGCTCGAGAACGCCTTCAAGCTGATCGACGCCGCCGCCGAGGCCGGCTGCGACGCCGTGAAGTTCCAGAAGCGCACGCCGGAGATCTGCACCCCGCGCGACCAGTGGGACATCGAGCGTGACACCCCCTGGGGCCGCATGACCTACATCGACTACCGCCACCGCGTGGAGTTCGGTGAGGACGAGTACCGCCAGATCGACGAGTACTCCAAGGAGAAGGGCATCGCCTGGTTCGCCTCCCCGTGGGACACCGAGGCCGTCGCCTTCCTGGAGAAGTTCGACGTCCCGGCCCACAAGGTCGCGTCCGCGTCCCTGACCGACGACGAACTGCTGCGTTCGCTGCGCGCCACCGGCCGCACGGTCATCCTGTCCACCGGCATGTCGACCCCGAAGCAGATCCGCCACGCGGTCGAGGTCCTCGGCTCGGACAACATCCTGCTGTGCCACGCCACGTCGACCTACCCGGCCAAGGCCGAGGAGCTCAACCTGCGCGTCATCAACACCCTGCAGGCCGAGTACCCGAACGTCCCGATCGGCTACTCGGGCCACGAGACCGGCCTGCAGACCACGCTCGCCGCGGTCGCCCTGGGCGCCACCTTCGTCGAGCGCCACATCACCCTCGACCGCGCCATGTGGGGCTCCGACCAGGCGGCCTCCGTCGAGCCGCAGGGCCTGACCCGCCTCGTCCGCGACATCCGCACCATCGAGGCCTCCCTCGGTGACGGCGTCAAGAAGGTCTACGAGTCCGAGCTCGGCCCCATGAAGAAGCTGCGTCGTGTCGCGGGCGTCGTCGCCGAGGCGGAGATCGCCGCCGCCGCGGGCGAGCCGGTCGCGGTCTGAGCGCCTTACGACGGGACGGTCGTACACCGATGAGCCCCCGCGCCGGTTCCGCCGGCAGCCACACCCTCGCCTTCGTCGAGAGTCCGGTACAGCTCCTGAACGTGCTGGAGTGGGCGCACACGCACGCCCACAGTGCCCCGGCGGCGGCCGACGCGGGGCTCACCCGTGTGACGGCGCCCGGCGCGGAGCTCACGCTCGTCGTCCTGTCCCCGAACGACCCGATGACCCGCGGCCAGTTGCGCCGCATGGCCGAGCTGGCCCGCGACGAGGGCCACGAGGTCCGCTGGGAGGAGGCACGCGGCGGCACCACCGCCCCCTTCCACACCATCGGGGGACTGGCCCCGCTGCTCCGCCGGGCCCGGCGCATCGTCATGGGGGACCCCTTCTCCCGGTACGTGCAGCTGCTGCTGACCATCACCCGGGCCCAGGACCTGGTCGTGGTCGACGACGGCACGGCGACGATGGAGTTCGTCGCCCAGCTCGCCCGCGGTGAGCGCCTGGTGCGCTGGCACCGGCGCGGTGGCCGCCCCGGCCCGCGCGACGTGCTCTTCGCCCCGGTCTCCGCCGCGGCCCGCCGCCGTCTCACCCCGACCGAGCACCGCACGGTCGAGGTCTTCTCCTCCATGCCGA
This sequence comes from Streptomyces sp. NPDC025784, assembly GCF_055558435.1. Taxonomy (NCBI): domain Bacteria; kingdom Bacillati; phylum Actinomycetota; class Actinomycetes; order Kitasatosporales; family Streptomycetaceae; genus Streptomyces; species Streptomyces sp. NPDC025784. The sequence continues at coordinate 185,249 of NZ_JBVHMN010000014.1, read as the reverse complement.
TCGAATCGGCGCCGGACGGCGTCCGCGTCACCGCCAACGACTTCTCCTGGACCCGCGCCCGCTTCGGGCCACCCCGTATCACCAAGGGCGCCGACCTCGTCGGCACCTCCCTCGTCGAGACCGGGGTCGTCGACCCGGACCGCTACCTGGAAGCGGTGCGCTCCCTCGCCGCCGCCCACGGCGCGACCCGCTACTTCGCGCACCGCCGTGAGAGCACCGACAAGCTGCACCGGCTGGCCGCCGAGACCGGGCTGGAGATCGTCCGCCCCGACCTGCCCCTCGAACTGATCGCCCGCCGGGGCCCCATCGGCCGTACGATCCTGAGCTTCCCGTCGACGGTCGTCCACACCCTCCCGCTCGCCCTCGTGGGCACCGAGGTCCGCGTGGCCGTCTGCGACATCGACCCCGCCTGGCTGACGGAGAACGCCTCGCCGCGCGCGCAGGGCTTCCTGTCGGGGGTCACGGGCACCGCACGCGACGTCCACCGGCTCTCGGCGGTGAGCACGGCCTGACGCCCCGACACCCCGAGGCGCACGCCCCGTGTTGGAACAATGGCGCTCACATGAGCGTCCGGCGGCGGGTGAAGGGCGCGGACGTGGTATGCGTGGGGTACGGGAATGGCCTCGGGAACCCCGAGCGTTCCCCGGACGGGTTCCGCGCGCCCTCGCGGACCGGAATCGAGGGCCGGTCACCACATCGGCCCAAGATCCAATCGCCCGGAAAGCCGGGCGAGTTTACCCATCCCCGCCAATAGCTATGCGGTGCGCGGCCGATTTTTCTTCCCCTAACGGGCTGAAGTTTTGTTGATCGTGGGTCGGTCGGCCGCCCGATCGCCCTACCCTTCAAAGGGTGAACCAACTGATGTCCCGAGAGTCCGAGGCCGATCTCCCCGGGGAACCGCTGCTCCCCGGCGCGCTGCCCGAGGCACTGCGCGCCGAACTCGTTGCGTTCCGCCGAGACCTGCACATGCACCCCGAGCTCGGCAACCAGGAGTTCCGCACCACAGCGGCGCTCAAGGCGCGCCTGGAGCAGGCCGGCCTGCAGCCGCGAGTGCTCGCCATCGGCACCGGACTCATCTGCGACATCGGCGACCTGGACGGCGTACGGCCCATGCTCGCGCTGCGCGCCGACATCGACGCGCTGCCCATCCCGGACACCAAGACCGACTGCGCGTACCGGTCCACCGTGCCCGACCGTGCCCATGCCTGCGGCCATGACATCCACACGACGGTCGTGCTCGGCGCCGGGCTGGTCCTCGCCGAGCTGCACCGCGAGGGGCGGCTGCCCCACCCCGTGCGGCTGATCTTCCAGCCCGCGGAGGAGGTGCTGCCCGGCGGCGCCCCGGACGCGATCGACTCGGGCGTCCTGGACGGCGTGGGGCGCATCATCGGCGTGCACTGCGACCCGAGGGTGGACGCGGGGCGCATCGGGCTGCGGCACGGCGCCATCACCTCGGCGTGCGACCGGCTCGAGGTCTCACTCGACGGCGCGGGCGGGCACACCGCGCGCCCGCACCTCACCACCGACCTCGTCACCGCGGCCGCCCGTGTCGTCACCGACGTGCCGGCCCTCGTCGCCCGGCGCGTCGACGCCCGCAGCGGGCTCGCCGTGACCTGGGGCCGTATCGAGTCGGGCCACGCCTGCAACGTCATCCCGCAGCACGCCGAGCTCTCCGGGACGGTGCGCTGCCTGGACCTGGAGGCCTGGCGGGCCGCGCCCGACCTGCTGCACGCAGCGATCGACGAGATCGCGAACCTCTACCGCGCCAAGTCCGAGATCAACTACATCCGCGGCGTCCCCCCGGTCGTCAACGACCCGGCCGTCTCGGAGCTCCTGCGCCACGCGATGACCGCACGGCGCGGAGCGCACTCCATCGAGGACACCGAACAGAGCCTCGGTGGCGAGGACTTCTCCTGGTACCTGGAGCATGTGCCGGGTGCGATGGCCCGCCTCGGGGTACGCACCCCGGGCGACCGCACCACCCGAGACCTGCACCGCGGCGACTTCGACGCGGACGAGTCGGCCATCACCGTCGGCGTCGAGCTGTTCACGGCGGCGGCACTGCTGGACGCCGGGGCGTGACGAGGACGGGCGCGTCCGGCGACTCGGTCGCGCCCTTCACCGTCGCGCAGTAGCGTGGGCCGAGCCATCCGTGGCCACGGGCCTCGTCACGTGGGCCGCTCCTTGCGGACGCGAAGGGTGATGCCGGTGGCGGGTGTTGTGCGCCCCCATGCTCCTTTCGGCCCCGTGGTTCACAAGGACGTAACCGGCCATCGGCACGAATGGATAACGGCCACGCGGTACCCCGTTCCCTGGACGGTCTACGCGCGTTAATCTGCGCCGAACTCAGCACCCACTGCGGGGCTTTGGAGAATGGGGAACTTCAGATGCGTCGGATATCCAGCCTGACCCGCGTCGCGGTGGGGGTCGCGTCGCTCGCACTCGCCGCCACGGCCTGCGGCGGCACCAGCAATGACAGCGACAAGAGCAGCGGCGACAGCAGCAAGACCGGCAAGGGTCTCGCCATCGCCTACGACGTCGGCGGCAAGGGCGACCAGTCCTTCAACGACGCCGCGTACGAGGGCCTGAAGAAGGCGAAGGCGGAGTTCAAGTACGCCACCGCCGACATCGAGCCCACCGACGGCGAGACCGACGCCGACAAGGAGCAGCGCCTCGCGTCGCTGGCCAAGCAGGGCTACAACCCGGTCATCGGCATCGGCTTCGCCTACGGTCCCGCCCTGGAGGCGGTGGCCAAGAAGTACCCGAAGACCAGCTTCGGCATCGTCGACTCGGTCGTCGAGGGCGACAACGTGGCGTCCCTGGTCTTCGCCGAGCAGGAGTCCTCCTACCTCGCCGGCGTCGCGGCCGCCAAGGCCACCAAGTCCAACACGGTCGGCTTCGTGGGCGGCGTGGACATCCCGCTGATCCACAAGTTCGAGGCGGGCTACAAGCAGGGTGTCCAGGACACCAAGCCGGGCGTCAAGGTCCTCTCCCAGTACCTGACGCAGACCGCCGAGGAGGGTGGCTTCTCCAGCCCCGACAAGGGCAAGGCCGCCGCCGAGGGCCAGATCGAGAAGAAGGCCGACGTCGTCTACCAGGCGGCCGGCCTGTCCGGTCAGGGTGTGATCGAGGCCGCCGCCAAGGCGAAGGTGTGGGCGATCGGCGTCGACTCCGACCAGTACCAGCAGGAGGCGCTCGCCAAGTACAAGGACTACATCCTGACCTCCGCGCTCAAGGACGTCGGCGGTGCCGTGTACTCGCTCGCCAAGTCCGTCAAGGACGGCAAGCCGCTGACCGGCACGCAGACCTTCGACCTGAAGGTGAACGGCGTCGGCCTCGCCGACAGCAACCCGAAGATGGCGGAGATCTCCGGCCTCACCGACGCCGTGGCCAAGGCCAAGGAGGGCATCGTCGGCGGCTCCATCAAGGTCAAGACCGAGTAGTGACCGCACGGGCGCGCTGAGGCTCGCCTGAGCCGGAACCGGCGAATGTGGTCGAAGTTACACAGAGCGGGCGGGCACCCATGGTGCCCGCCCGCTCTCGTGCGTCCCGCGCAGGTCACCCACCGCCACAGCGCCTTTGCGTTCGGCAAGTCTCCGCACGGCGCGCGCGTGGTGTCGGGCACAGCCGGATAACAAGGTGGACAGAAGGGGTTTTCTAGTTGGTCTACGCGCGTTAATCTGCGGCGAAGCCAGCGCCGAAGCTGAACCGTCAGGCGCTTGTACGACAGGAGCACAACACATGCGCCGGGTTACCCGCATCGCGCTCGCAGGTACTGCGACCGCCTCTCTCGCCCTCGCTCTCTCCGCCTGTGGCGGCACCTCGACCTCCAGCTCGTCCTCGGACAGCAAGGGCGACAAGGGCCTCGCCATCGCGTACGACGTCGGCGGCAAGGGCGACCAGTCCTTCAACGACGCCGCGTACGAGGGCCTGAAGAAGGCGAAGGCGGAGTTCAAGTACGCCACCGCCGACGTCGAGCCCACCGACGGCGAGACGGACGCGGACAAGACGCAGCGCCTGGTCTCGCTGGCCAAGCAGGGCTACAACCCGGTCATCGGCATCGGCTACGCCTACGGCCCGGCCATCAAGGCCGCCGCGGAGAAGTACCCCGACACCACCTTCGGCATCGTCGACGACTCCACCGTCACGTCGAAGAACGTCGCGGACCTGGTCTTCTCCGAGCAGGAGGCCTCCTACCTCGCCGGTGTCGCGGCCGCCAAGGCCACCAAGTCCGACACGGTCGGCTTCGTGGGCGGCGTGGACGTTCCGCTGATCCACAAGTTCGAGGCGGGCTTCGAGCAGGGCGTCAAGGACACCAAGCCGGGCGTCAAGGTCCTCTCCCAGTACCTGACGCAGACCGCCGAGGAGGGCGGCTTCTCCAGCCCCGACAAGGGCAAGACGGCCGCCGAGGGCCAGATCGAGAAGAAGGCCGACGTCGTCTACGCGGCGGCCGGTCTGTCCGGTCAGGGTGTCATCGAGGCCGCCGCCGCCAACAAGGTGTGGGCGATCGGTGTCGACTCCGACCAGTACCGGCAGGAAGCGCTGGCCAAGTACAAGGACTCGATCCTGACTTCGGCGACCAAGAACGTGGCGAGTGCTGTATACAACCTTGCCAAGTCGGTCGAGGACGGCAAGCCGGAGACCGGTATCGTACGGGGCGATCTGAAGACCGGTGAGGTCGGCCTGGCCGATTCCAACCCGGAGTTCAAGAGCAACAAGGCGATCCAGGACGCCGTCAAGGCGGCCCAGGAGAAGATCGTCAGCGGCGAGATCAAGGTCAAGACCAGCTGACGAGCAAGACCTCAGGAGCAGCCACGCGGCCCCGAGGACGTACAGGCGCGACCCCCTGCCGCCCGGCACGGGAGCGCACCTGTCCTGCCTCGGAGCCGCTTGGTAACCGCGGGGTTACGTCCGCTCAACGGGATACGAGGAGTCTGGCTCCCCGTATCCCGTTCTCGCGGGGCGTGGCCCCCTTCGTTGCCGTAGGGGCGCTACGCGCGTAGACGACCCCCTTTCCCTCAGGAGAGTGCGCCATCAACGCGTCCAGCAGCCCTCCGGCCGGCGCGGTCAACGGTCAGGTGACCGCTGTCGAACTCGCCGGGATCACCAAGCGGTTCCCCGGTGTCGTGGCCAACCACGACATCCACCTCAGCGTCCGCAAGGGCACGGTCCACGCTCTGGTCGGCGAGAACGGTGCCGGCAAGTCGACGCTGATGAAGATCCTCTACGGCATGCAGAAGCCGGACGAGGGCACCATCGCCGTCGACGGCGAGCAGGTCACCTTCTCGTCGCCCGCCGACGCCATCGTGCGCGGCATCGGCATGGTCCACCAGCACTTCATGCTGGCCGACAACCTCACCGTCCTCGAGAACGTCGTCCTGGGCAGCGAGAAGCTGTACGGGATCGGCGCCAAGGCCCGGCGCAAGATCAAGGAGATCTCCGACCGCTACGGCCTGGGTGTCCGCCCCGACGTCCTGGTCGAGACCCTCGGCGTCGCCGACCGCCAGCGCGTGGAGATCCTCAAGGTCCTCTACCGCGGCGCCCGCATCCTGATCCTGGACGAGCCCACCGCCGTGCTCGTGCCGCAGGAGGTCGACGCACTCTTCGACAACCTGCGCGAGCTCAAGGCCGAGGGCCTGTGCGTCATCTTCATCTCGCACAAGCTGGGCGAGGTCCTGTCGGTCGCCGACGACATCACGGTCATCCGCCGCGGGACGACGGTCGGCACCGCCGTCCCCTCCGAGACGACGCCCCGCCAGCTCGCCGAGCTGATGGTCGGCAGCGAGCTGCCCACGCCGGAGACCGCGGAGTCCACCGTCACGGATCAGCCGGTCATCCAGGTCAAGGGCCTCACGGCCTTCGCCAGCGGTGGCGCCTCCCTCGGCGACCTCGCCGAGCCGACGCCGGACAGCGGCCTGGTCGCGGAGGACAAGGCCGAGACCGCCGACGCGGTCAAGCGCGTCCTCGACGACGTCACCTTCACCATCCACGCGGGCGAGGTCATGGGCATCGCCGGCGTCGAGGGCAACGGCCAGACCGAGCTCATCGACGCGCTGATCGGCCTCAAGCGCGCCGACTCCGGTTCCGTCACCTTCCTCGGCGAGGACATCACCGCCTGGGCCACCCGCAAGCGCCGCGAGCAGGGCATCGGCTACATCCCCGAGGACCGCCACCGCCACGGTCTCCTCCTGGAAGCCCCGCTCTGGGAGAACCGCATCCTCGGTCACGTCACCGAGAAGCCCAACGCGAAGGGCGTCTGGCTCGACATCAAGGGGGCCCAGGAGGACACCAAGCGGATCGTCAAGGAGTACGACGTCCGCACCCCCGGCATCGAGGTCACCGCCGCCTCCCTGTCCGGCGGCAACCAGCAGAAGCTGATCGTCGGCCGCGAGATGAGCCACAACCCGAAGTTCCTGATCGCCGCCCACCCCACCCGCGGTGTGGACGTCGGCGCACAGGCGCAGATCTGGGACCAGATCCGTGCGGCGCGCCGCGAGGGCCTGGCCGTGCTGCTGATCTCCGCGGACCTGGACGAGCTGATCGGCCTGTCCGACACGCTCCGGGTGATCTACAACGGCCGGCTCGTCGCGGACGCCGACCCGGCCACCATCACCCCGGAGGAGCTCGGCTCGGCCATGACCGGCGCCGCCTCCGGACATCTCGAGAACGAAGAGCTCGCAGCGCAGGCGGAGCTCGAAGAGCACGCCGAAACCCCGGCAGACGCCCCGGAAGACGAGGCCCGCTGATGAAGAAGTTCGACAAGGAGCGCCTGCTCCTCGCGGTGGCCGGGCCGGTCATCGCGCTCGTCGTGGCCGTGGCGCTGACCTCGGTCGTGCTGATCGCATCGGGCAAGAACCCGATCGAGCCGTACTCGATCATGTTCGAGCAGGCCACGTTCTCCGACATCCAGGTCCTGATCGTCAACCAGGCCTCGCTGTACTACATCGCGGCCCTCGCGGTGGCCATCGGCTTCCGGATGAACCTGTTCAACATCGGTGTGGACGGGCAGTACCAGCTCGCCGCCATGATGGCCGCGGTCGTCGGCGCCCACGTCGCGCTGCCCGCGGCGCTCCAGCTTCCGCTGCTGATCCTGACCGCGGTCTTCACCGGCGCGTTCTGGGCCGGCATCGCCGGTGTCCTCAAGGTCACCCGCGGCGTCAGCGAGGTCGTCGCGACGATCATGCTCAACGCGATCGCGACCTCCGTCATCGCCTACCTGTGGCTGCCCAGCGTCTTCGGCGTCAAGGTCGGCAACAACAACACCACCGGCGAGATGCACGAGTCCGGCTGGGTGCCCGGCTTCAACATGGGCGAGGCCGGAGAGATCTACGGCCTCGTGATTCTCGCCGTCCTCCTCGGCATCGGCTACTGGGTCGTCCTCAACCGCACCCGCTTCGGCTTCGACCTGCGCGCCTCCGGCGCCTCGGAGAGCGCCGCCTCGGCCAGCGGTGTCGACCCCAAGCGCATGGTGCTCACCGCCATGCTCGTCTCCGGCGGCATGGCCGGCCTCGCGGGCCTGCCGATCCTGCTCGGCGACACGCACACCTACAGCCTGAACTTCCCGACCGGCATCGGCTTCCTCGGCATCGGCATCGCGCTCCTCGGCCGCAACAGCCCCGTGGGCATCGCCTTCGCGGCCCTGCTGTGGGCCTGGCTCGACAAGGCGTCGCCCGAGCTGGACTTCCACGGGTACGACAAGGAGATCGCGGTCATCATGCAGGGCCTGATCGTGATCGCGGTCGTGGTCTCGTACGAGGCCGTGCGCGAGTGGGGTCTGCGCCGTCAGCAGCGCCGTGTCGGCGCGGAACTCGCCGCGGGCCACGTCCTCGGCGCCGCCAACAACACCGAGAAGGAGGTGGCTGGCCGATGACCACCGCAACCGACGTCAACCAGCCCACGCTGCAGCCCGCGGCACCCGGCAGCCGCCGGATGTCGCTCCCCGTCCTCCTGCTGGTCATCGCGGGCGCCCTGGCGCTGACCTCGATCGTCCGCATCATCACGGGCGCCGACGGCATCACCAACGTCAGTCAGATGTCGACCGCGCTCCAGCTGGCCGTCCCGATCGGCCTCGCCGGTCTCGGTGGCCTCTGGGCGGAACGCTCGGGCGTCGTCAACATCGGCCTCGAAGGCATGATGATCCTCGGCACCTGGTTCGGCGCCTGGGCCGGCTACCAGTGGGGTCCGTGGACCGGTGTCCTGGTCGGCATCATCGGCGGCGCGATCGGCGGCCTGCTGCACGCGATCATCACCGTCACCTTCAACGTGAACCACATCGTCTCCGGTGTGGCCATCAACATCCTGGCGCTCGGTGCCACCCGCTACCTCGCCCCCCTCGCCTTCGAGGGCGTCCAGGGCGGCTCGGCCAAGCAGTCCCCGCCGGTCGAGTCCCTCGGCCACTTCACGGTGCCGGGACTGTCCGACTGGCTCAGCACGCTCAACTCCAAGGGCTGGTTCTTCCTCTCGGACATCGCGGGTCTGCTCGGCGGCCTGGTCACCAACGTCTCCTGGCTGACCCTGATCGCCGTCGCGCTGATCCCCGCCACCTGGTGGATCCTCTGGCGTACGCCCTTCGGTCTGCGCCTGCGGTCCTGCGGCGAGAACCCGATCGCGGCCGAGTCGCTGGGCGTCAACGTCTACAAGTACAAGTACCTGGCGGTGATCATCTCCGGTGGCCTGGCCGGCCTCGGCGGTGTCTTCCTGTCGATCGTCGCCAACCCCTTCTACCTGGAGGGCCAGACCAGCGGCCGCGGCTACATCGGTCTCGCCGCGATGATCTTCGGCAACTGGATGCCGGGCGGACTCGCCATCGGCGCGGGCCTGTTCGGCTACACCGACAGCCTCAACCTGCGCGGCGGCGCCGAGAATGTCCACGCGCTGCTGCTCCTCGGTGCCATCCTGCTCGTCATCGGCGCGATCTGGTCGGTGGTCAAGAAGAAGTACGTGACCTCCGCGATCACCTTGGCCGTCGGTGTGCTCGTGTTCCTCTGGTACTCCCTCACCGACGAGGTGCCGAACCAGATCGTCTCGGCCACGCCGTACGTCATCACCCTGCTCGTCCTCTCGCTCTCGGCGCAGCGCCTGCGGATGCCGAAGGCGGACGGCATGCCGTACCGGAAGGGACAGGGCAAGTGACCGCCGCCGGCGCGGGGTCCCCGGGCTTCGACTGGGAGGCTCTGCGGGCCGTCGCGCGGGACGCCATGTCCCGCTCGTACTCCCCGTACTCGGGCTACCCGGTCGGCTGCGCGGCCCTCGTCGACGACGGCCGGACGGTCTCCGGCTGCAACGTCGAGAACGCCTCGTACGGGCTCGGGCTGTGCGCCGAGTGCGGTCTGGTCTCCCAGCTGCAGAACACGGGCGGCGGCCGGCTGACGCACTTCACATGTGTCGACGGACAGGGCGAGATCCTCGTCCCGTGCGGACGCTGCCGCCAGCTGCTCTTCGAGTTCGGTGGTCCCGAGCTGCTGCTGGAGACCCCGGCCGGAGTCCTGCCGCTCTCCGAGATGCTGCCGCAGGCCTTCGGGCCCGGCCATCTCGCCCAGTAATTCCCGCGGCCCCTCCCGGTCCTGTGATCTCCTGATCCCGCCGGGAGGGGCCGCCCATTTTCTTCGGAAGGAAAGCCATGGCCATGGACGCCGTCTCCGTCATCCGCACCAAGCGGGACCGCGGTGAGCTCAGCGACGCGCAGATCGACTGGGTCGTCGACGCGTACACCCGCGGCGAGGTCGCCGACTACCAGATGGCCGCGCTCAACATGGCGATCCTGCTCAACGGCATGAACCGCCGCGAGATCGCCCGCTGGACCGCGGCGATGATCGCCTCCGGCGAACGCATGGACTTCTCCTCGCTGTCCCGCCCGACGGCCGACAAGCACTCGACGGGTGGCGTCGGCGACAAGATCACGCTCCCGTTGGCGCCCCTCGTGGCAGCCTGCGGTGCCGCGGTCCCGCAGCTGTCCGGACGCGGCCTCGGCCACACCGGCGGCACGCTCGACAAGCTGGAGTCCATCCCCGGCTGGCGCGCGCTGCTGTCCAACGAGGAGATGCTGGACGTCCTCGACACGACCGGCGCGGTGATCTGCGCGGCGGGCGACGGTCTGGCCCCCGCGGACAAGAAGCTGTACGCGCTGCGCGACGTGACCGGCACGGTCGAGGCGATCCCGCTGATCGCCTCCTCGATCATGTCGAAGAAGATCGCGGAGGGCACGGGCTCGCTCGTCCTGGACGTCAAGGTCGGCACCGGCGCCTTCATGAAGACCATCGAGGACGCGCGGGAGCTGGCGTCCACGATGGTGGGCCTCGGCACCGACCACGGGGTGAAGACGGTCGCGCTGCTCACCGACATGTCGACGCCGCTCGGCCTGACCGCGGGCAACGCCCTGGAGGTCCGCGAGTCCGTGGAGGTCCTGGCGGGCGGCGGCCCGGCCGACGTCGTCGACCTCACCGTCGCCCTCGCGCGCGAGATGCTCGACGCCGCCGGCATCAAGGACGCGGACCCGGCGAAGGCGCTGGCCGACGGCTCCGCGATGGACGTGTGGCGCCGCATGATCGCCGCGCAGGGCGGTGACCCGGACGCCGCGCTGCCCGTCGCCCGTGAGCAGCACGTGGTGACCGCCCCGGCCTCCGGCGTGCTGACCCGTCTCGACGCGTACGACATCGGCATCGCCGCCTGGCGCCTCGGCGCCGGCCGCGCCCGCAAGGAGGACCCGGTGCAGGCCGGCGCGGGTGTGGAACTGCACGCGAAGCCGGGGGACACGGTGACCGCGGGCCAGCCGCTGCTCACCCTGCACACCGACACCCCGGAGCGCTTCGAGTACGCGCTGCAGGCGGTCGACGGTTCGTACGACATCGCGGACGCCGGCACGGACTTCGCGGCGACGCCGATCGTGCTCGACCGGATCGCCTGACCGGAACGACCCCGACGGGGCCGGCGCTTCGGCGCCGGCCCCGTCGGCGTTCCGGCGTCAGCCCAGCACGGCGGCGATCACCACGAGGACCGGCACGGCGAGGATCGTCGACAGCAGGATCGACTCGCGGGCCAGGGTCTCGCCGACCCGGTAGCGCGAGGAGTAGGTGAACAGGTTCTGCGCGGCGGGCAGGGCCGAGGTGACCACCACGTCGAGCAGCGGCGCGCCGTGCAGTGCGAACAGGCCGACGGCCAGCGCCCAGGCGGCGAGCGGCTGGCCGACCGCCTTCAGCGCGACGGACAGCAGCACCGGATGCCGGTCGAATCCGCGCCCCGGCATGCTGCTGCCGCACAGCGATATGCCGAACGCCAGCAGCACCGCGGGCACCGACATGCCCCCGATCAGCTGGAGCGGGTCGAGGATCGGTCCCGGCACGGTCAGACCGCTCGCCGACACCGCGACCCCGCCGAGCGAGCCGACCGCGATGGGGTTGCGCAGCGGGGTGATCAGCCGCTGCCACAGGGGACGCCTCTCGCCGCCCCCGGTGAGGTCGAGAACGGTGAGGGCGATGGGGGTGACCATGATCTGCTGGAACAGCAGCACGGGAGCCACCAGCGAGGCGTCGCCGAGCACGTACACGGCGATCGGGATGCCCAGGTTCCCGGAGTTGACGTAGCTGGAGCAGAGCGCGCCGATCGTCGTGCGGCCCACGCCCCAGCGGCGCGCGACGCCGACCGCGACGAACACACCGGCCGCCGCGGCCGTGCTCATCGCCGTGACCAGCAGGCGGCTGGAGAAGATGACCGACAGGTCGGCCTGCGCGAGCGTCGTGAACAGCAGTGCGGGGGAGGCGACATGGAAGGCGAGCTTCGTCAGCACCTCCCGGCCGTTGTCCCCGAGGTGGCCGCGCCGGCCGATCACGTACCCGACGCCGATCACCACGGCGATGACCGCGAAGCCCGTCAGCACCCCCTGCACGGCACCTCCCCGGCGGTGAGGAAGCCGTCGGCCATCGCGGGAGGCGCTGATTCTTGGGGCATACACCTAACCCTCCGGGGAAGGCTGGGCGCAGGTCAATGTGATCCTTTACGGACTACGCGATGAGTTCCCCGTTCCCGATCGGTCTACTGACTGTGGATTCCACGACACCCGCCGTACTCGTGCTGCCAGGACTCGTCACCAGGGACGAGGTGCCCCGGCTCTGCGACGAACTGCTCGCCCGGCTGAAGGTGGCCGGGGGCGGGGTAGTGGTCTGTGACGTCGCCGGGATCGGTCCGCCGGGGCTGGCCGTCGTCGACGCGCTGGCGCGACTGGAGCTGACCGCCCGGCGCGCTGGGGGCCGCATACGTCTTCGCGACCCGGACCCCGCGCTGCGCGGTCTACTCGCCCTGGTCGGTCTCCGCTTCGAGACGGAGGGGGAGCCCGAAGAGCGGGAACCAGCGGGCGGTGTCCAGGAAGCAATGGAAACCGGCGATGCGTCCCTTTGAGATCTCCAGCACCTGAACCGCCCAGGGCGTGAACCCGCCCTCCTCCGGGTCGGGCTTGTACTGAGCGAAGCCGGGCAGGCCGTTCACCTCGACCGGCACCAGCCGCGAACCCTCGCACGCGGCGCCCATGGTCGTCATGAATCCGGTGATGTCGTCCGTGCCGCGCAGCCACAGGTCGAACGGCGGCATCGTCATGATCGCGTCCTCGTGCAGCAGCGCCGTCAGCGCCGTCATGTCGTACCCCTCGAACGCGGCCACATAGCGCTCCAGGAGCTTGCTCTGTTCCTCGTCGAGCGGGTCGGACACGGCGGCGTCGGCGCTCGCCGCGTCACTGTCGGCGAGCGTCGCGCGGGCCCGCTGGAGCGCGCTGTTGACCGATGCGACCGAGGTGCCGAGGAGCTCGGCGACCTCGCTCGCCTTCCACGCGAGGACCTCGCGCAGGATGAGCACGGCACGCTGCTTGGGCGGCAGTTGCTGGAGGGCCGCCATGAAGGCGAGGCGCACCGACTCCTTGGCGACCGCGGCCTCGGCCGGGTCGGCGGTGGTCGGGAGCACACGCGCGTCGGGGACCGGCTCCAGCCATGTGTTGTCCGGGCGGGGGGTGAGTGCCGCCTGGGCCAGCGGCGAGGGGGCGGAGAGGTCCATGGGACGAGCCCTTCGGTTGCCCGCGTTCAGCATGTCCAGGCAGACGTTCGTCGCGATGCGGTACAGCCAGGAACGCATCGAGGAGCGGCCCTCGAACTTGTCGTAGCTCCGCCAGGCGCGGACCATCGTGTCCTGGACCGCGTCCTCGGCCTCGAAGGAGGAGCCGAGCATGCGGTAGCAGTAGCCCGTCAGCTCGACCCGGTGCTTCTCCAGCCGGATGTCCAGGTCTGTCGTCGTCGCCGTACCGTCGCTCATCGCCAACCCACCCCTGAGGCTGTTCCGTTCCGCGCGTCGTCGCGCCAGCACCTCGGAAGCTACCGCAGCCCACTGACAATGGCCCCCGGAGTGGACGAACCCGCAGCTCGGAAGGGGTCCGGCTGCGGGGCTCACGGGTGTCCCGGGGGCTTCGTCCACGGAACCACGCAGCGGCGAGGAAAGCCTCGTCCTCGGTCGCCGGACCGGCCGGGACTCCCCGGCGCGGGGCCGCGGACCTCAGTGGGCCGTGGCCGCCGTGCGGGTGTGGGTACGGGCCGCGTGGGAGCCGAGGAGGGTGATGGTGACGACGCCGAGGACGGCGAACAGGCCGAGGGCCACGGTCCCCGCCCAGCCTCCGGCGTGGAAGGCGACCGCCCCGAGGGTGCTGCCGGCGCTGGACCCGATGTAGTACGCGGACTGGTAGAGCGCGGAGGCCTGGGCACGCCCCCGCTGAGCGGTGTGGCTGACGGACGACGACGCCACGGCGTGCCCGGCGAAGAAGCCCGCCGTGATCAGGACCAGCCCGGTCAGGACCGTCGCCAGCGAGTCGGCCAGGGAGAGCAGGAGGCCCGCGGTGGTCGTGCCGCCCGCCAGGTACAGGGCGCCCCGGCGGCCGAGCCGGGTGACGAGCCGGCCCGCGGTCGACGCGGACACGGTACCCACCAGGTAGACGAGGAAGATCGAGCCGACGATGCCCTGCGGGAGGGAGAAGGGGGCGTCGGTCAGGCGGTAGCCGATGACGGTGTAGACGCCGCCGAACACCGTCATGAACAGCGCGCCGATCGCGTACAGCCGGCACAGCAGGGGGTTCGCGAGGTGGTCGCGGACCGTACGGGCCAGCACCCGCGGCCGCAGCGACCCGGGTGTGAAGTGCCGGGGCGCGGGGAGCAGCAGCCGGAACGCGATCGCGCAGGCCACCGCGATCACTCCGATCGCGCCGACGGCGACCCGCCAGCCCCATTCCTGCGCGACCCAGCCGGTGATGACCCGGCCGCTCATCCCGCCGACGCTGTTGCCCGCCACGAACAGGCCGATCGCCGTGATCAGCGCCTTGGGGCGGACCTCCTCGGCCAGGTACGCGGTCGCCGAGGCCGGGAGCCCGGCCAGTGCCGCGCCCTGCACCGCGCGCAGCGCGACCAGCGCGCCGATCGAGGGGGCGAAGGGGACCAGCAGCCCGACCGTCACCGCCACCGCCAGGGACGCCGTCATCAACGTACGTCGTCCGAAACGCTCCGACAGGGCGCTCATGGGCAGGACGAAGAGGGCCAGTGCGCCGGTCGCGGCCGACACCGTCCAGCTCGCCTCACTCGCGGTGACCCCGAAGTCCGTGGAGACGAGGGGGAGGAGGGCCTGGGTGGAGTAGAGGAGCGCGAAGGTCGCGACGCCCGCCAGGAAGAGGGCGAAGCTCATCCGGCGGTATCCCGGCCCACCCGGGGCCATGCGGGTGTCGGCCCCGGAGACGGGCGCGGAGGCGGCGGAAGCGGACGGAGTGGCGGCGTCCAGGGTGGTGGACGCCCCGGTACTGGCGGAAGGCATACCTCGAAACTAAGCAGCCGCAGCTCATCCGTCCAATGCATGGAATCGTCATAATCGTTCCTGTGATGCATGAGAAGAGGTCAGAGACGCGCCTGTCACCGTCCAGTGACACAGAAGACATCGCGGCGGTGCTCGCGCCACGCCTCGCGCACTTCGCCGGGGTCGCCCGCATCGAGCATGTGACCCGGGCCGCCCAGGAGATGCAGGTCCCGCAGTCGACGCTGTCGCGGGCCATGGTGAGGCTGGAACAGGACCTGGGTGTCGACCTGTTCGCCCGCCGCGGCCGTACGGTGTCGCTGACGCCGGCGGGCCGCACCTTCCTCGCCTCCGTCGAGCGCGCCCTGTCCGAGATCGAGCGCGCCGCCGACGAGGTGCGGGCGGACGCCGACCCGGCCACCGGCAAGGTCGCCTTCGGCTTCCTGCACACCATGGGGTCGGAGACCGTTCCGGGACTGATCCGCGCCTTCCGCGCCGATCACCCCCGCGTCCGCTTCAGCCTCGTCCAGAACTACGGCGAGGCCATGCTGGAGCGGCTGCGCTCGGGCGAGCTGGACCTGTGTCTCACCTCGCCCGTGCCGGACGCGCCCGATCTGGTGGCCCGCCGTCTCGACGAGCAGAAGCTGCGGCTCGTGGTGCCGGCCGATCACCGGCTCGCCTCCCGCAGGCGCATCCGTCTCGCCGAGGCCGCGGACGAGACCTTCGTGACCCTCGAACCCGGCTACGGGCTGCGCCGCATCACCGACGACCTGTGCCGGGAGGCCGGCTTCAAACCGCGGATCGCCTTCGAGGGGGAGGAGACCGAGACGCTCCGCGGGCTGGTGGCCGCCGACCTCGGCGTGGCCCTGCTGCCGCCGCCGGCCGTGGCCCGGCCGGGGGTCGTCGAGCTCACCGTCACCGCTCCGCGCGCCGTGCGCGAGATCGGGGTGGCCTGGCTGGGCGGCCATCCGGACACACCGCCGGTGGCCGCGTTCAAGAGGTTCCTGTTGTCCCGGCGGGGTCATCTCCTGCCGGACTGACCGAGCGCCCGGCTGCCGCACGGCATCCCGCGCGGCGCCCCGCCGGTACCCGGCCTGCGCCTCGCCCGCGCCCCGGCCGGGAGCCCGCGCACGCTCCGGGCCGACGGAGACGGCAGGGACGGCAGGGACGGCAGGAACCTCAGCGCCGCCTCAGCGACTGCCCGAAACCCGCCGCCAGCGGCATCCGCAGACCCAGCGGCGGCGGCGCCGCCAGCGCGTCCTCCACGGGCCGGGAGAAGGCGTGCCCGAACAGCGTGCCCATCACGAAGTCCTCGGCCAGGGCGAGGACTTCGCTCCGGTACTGGTGCAGCGCGTGTCCGTCGGCGTGGACCTCGAAGCGGCAGATGTCACGGTTGGCCTTCTTCGCGCGCGCCGCGAGCCGGAAGGACAGCTCCGGGTCGGTGCGTTCGTCGTTGGTGCCGTGCACGATCAGCACCCGCCGGCCGGCCAGCTGCTTCACCGGTTCGGGTGGCGCCGCCACGCCCTCCTCGGGCAGCCAAGGGGCCAGCGCCAGGACGGAGTTGACGGCGGAGTGACCCGCCGAGCGCAGCGCCGCCCGGCCGCCCATGCCGATGCCGGCGAGGCAGACGGCGACGTCACCGTAGCGGCGTACGACCTCGTCGACGGCCCAGGAGGCGTCGCGCGCCAAGTGCGCCTCGCTGCCGTTCCAGCCGCGAAACCGGTAGTGCACCACGTGTGTGACCAGACCGTCCGCCTGTCCGGCGCGGGTGAGGCGGCGCCCCAGTGCCCGGACCGAGGCGGTCGCCATCATGGGGGACGGCCTGCGGGCGGAGGTCTCCTCGCCGCCCGGGAGCAGCAGAACCACTGCGCTGACCGCCGTCGGCTCCGGGCCGAGCGCCCTCCCCAGCCGGGCCGTGCGAACCGGCGTCGCTTGCTGTGCCATGACAGAACAGTGTCAGAAGCGACGGTGTACGCCACCCGTCCGCACGGTCACCGTTACGTATCGACGGCTTCGTACAACAGGAGTTCTACGCGCGTAGGGGCTACAGTGCGGAAATGACGAGCCAGATCCAGAACACGCCGAGCTCGGAACAGATCCGCCGGGCGCCCAAGGTGCTGCTGCACGACCACCTCGACGGGGGCCTGCGCCCCGACACGATCGTCGAACTCGCCGAGGAGACGGGGTACTCCGCTCTCCCCGAGACCGATCCCGACAAGCTCGGCGTCTGGTTCCGCGAGGCCGCGGACTCCGGCTCCCTGGAGCGGTACCTGGAGACCTTCGCCCACACGTGCGCCGTCATGCAGACCCGGGACGCCCTCGTCCGGGTCGCCGCCGAGTGCGCCGAGGACCTCGCCGAGGACGGCGTGGTCTACGCCGAGGTCCGCTACGCGCCCGAGCAGCACCTGGAGGGCGGCCTCACCCTCGAAGAGGTCGTCGAGGCGGTCAACGAGGGCTTCCGGGAAGGGGAGCGCCGCGCCCGGGAGAACGGCCACCGGATCAGGGTCGGCGCGCTGCTGACCGCCATGCGGCACGCGGCCCGCGCCCTGGAGATCGCGGAACTGGCCAACCGCTACCGTGACTTGGGCGTCGTCGGGTTCGACATCGCCGGTGCCGAGGCGGGCTACCCGCCCACCCGGCACCTCGACGCCTTCGAGTACCTCAAGCGCGAGAACAACCACTTCACCATCCATGCCGGCGAGGCCTTCGGGCTGCCCTCCATCTGGCAGGCCCTCCAGTGGTGCGGCGCCGACCGGCTCGGCCACGGCGTCCGGATCATCGACGACATCCAGGTGCGCGAGGACGGCTCGGTGGAGCTCGGGCGACTGGCCTCGTACGTCCGCGACAAGCGCATCCCGCTGGAGCTGTGCCCCAGCTCCAACCTGCAGACGGGTGCCGCCGACTCGTACGGTGCCCATCCGATCGGACTGTTGCGGCGGCTGCACTTCCGCGCGACGGTGAACACCGACAACCGGCTCATGTCCGGTACGAGCATGACCCGTGAATTCGAGCATCTTGTCGACGCATTCGGTTACACGCTCGACGACCTGCAATGGTTCTCGGTCAATGCTATGAAGTCAGCATTCATTCCTTTCGATGAACGACTGGCCATGATCAATGACGTGATCAAGCCTGGATATGCGGAACTGAAGTCCGAATGGCTGTTCCAGCAGACCGCCTCCACCAGCGGTTCTGCGACGCATCAGGCCTGATGGGAGGGGTCGGAAGGCGGCCGGGTCTTCACCCCATCTCCATGACTCGGCCGTTTTTCGATGTTTGCGACGCGTTGCCTCGCGTGTTTACGTTTTTGGACCGCTCACCCCGTCTCACGGATCCAAGGACGCGTTAGAAATGAAGCAGTCTGCTGCCAAGACCCTCGGTGTCGCCGCTCTCGGTGCCGCCTTCGCCGCGGCCGGCGCGGGTGCCGCCAACGCGGCGCCGGCCGTGCCGGACACCTCCGCGGCGCTGGACACGGTCACCCAGACCCTGCCCGCCGAGAACGTCGCCAAGGCGCTGCCCGGTGCCGGTGAGGCGCTCACCCAGGGGCAGAGCGCGCTCGGCACGGGTGTGGCAGCCGCACAGCCCGCGGCGGCGAAGCTTCTCGCCGACGGGCCCACCGCGCCGGTGGCCGGACTGCTCGGAGGTCTGCCGGTGCAGGGACTGCCCACCCACGGTCTCCCGGTGAACGGTCTGCCGATCGGCTGATGCCTGCCGTGTGCACAACGCCGATGGGGCGCACCCCGGTTGGGGTGCGCCCCATCGGCGCGTGCGCAGGAGGCGGCTCACCAGGCGGTGCGGGCCTTGTCCTCGGACGGGAACAGGATCCACAGCGCTATGTACAGCAGGAACTGTGGGCCGGGCAGCAGGCACGACACCAGGAAGATGACACGCATCGTGGTCGCGGAGGTGCCGAAGCGCCGTGCCAGCGCGGCGCACACTCCGCCGATCATGCGGCCGTTCGTGGGGCGGGCAAGGGCGGTCATGGTGGCTCCTTCGCGAACCGTCTCCGAGTGCCGGACCCTCCGGCCTTCGATGTCTTCGACGCTACGCGGACGAAGCGGGACAGGCCTCGCTCTACGGTGCGATCCCGACCCTGGGAATCGTCGGGGTCCGACCCTGAGCCGTGTCCTCCCGGGGAAGGGCCACGGCGTCGCGGGTCTCGGCCCGTCGGCGGAGCCGGGCACGGGCCGCGGGCACGACGGCGAGGTGGGCGAGGGCCACGCCCACCGTGTTGAGCAGCATGGAGTCGACGTCCACGACCTGCCCGGGTACGCCGGTCTGCAGGAGCTCGATGCCCAGCGAGATCAGGGCGCCCGCGGCGACCGTACGGGCCAGGGAGCCGAGGCGGGAGACGGCCAGCTTGCCGCCGGCCAGGGGAAGCAGCACCCCGAGCGGGGCGAGCAGGCCGACCCCCTCGGCGATGCGGCGGGCCGCCTCCTGGGGGCCCAGCGCGAGGTCGGCTCTGATCCCCGCGAACGGCCGCAGATTGGCGGCACTCACCCAGGGGACGTCCAGGGGGCGCAGTGTGATCCAGGCGACGAGGGCGAGGTGTGCGACGAGGAGGACACCTCCTGCCACACGGACGCGGGTCACGGCACTGCCGCCGTCTGAGCCTTGACGCTGCACGACCCCCAAGACGCGACGCCCGGCACGATCGGTTCCGGGCGACAGGTTTTCGACCCGTCCGGACTCCCGACCCGCCCGGTCGGGGGAATCCCTAGCCCTCGACCGCCGACGACGGGGGCGCGTTGGTGCCGGGATCGGAGCGGACCTCGGGGGTGCACTGGTAGCTGCGGAGCGGGGCCGGCACGGGACCGCCGAGGACCACCGAACCGTCGTCCTCGGCGGCGGCCGAGTCGGCGAAGGTGCAGACGATCTGGGCCAGCGCCGCCCGGGTGAGGTTCTCCGGCGGGGTGCTCAGCCGGAGCGTGTCCTCGGGATCCCTGCCCCGGGGACCGCCGACCGTCATGCCGCCGCGGACGTCCGTGGTGTAGCCGGCCTGCTGCTCGGTCGGGGAGGGCGTCTCGGCCAGCTCGTCGAGGAGCCCCTGGGCGACCAGGACGCGGCGCGCCGCCTCCGCGGTCCCGTCCGGGATGCGGACCGACCGGTCGACGGTGACCAACTGGGCCGAGCACAGCAGGAAGACCTGGACCGGCACCCCCCGCGAGGACTGGGTGGAGATGTCGGTGCCCGACAGGGCGCAGGGCACCCGCGACGGCGCCGGGCCGAAGTCCGTGGGGACCTGGGTGGAGCGGATGCCGCAGCCCGCGAGCAGCGCGGCGAGCAGCGGGACGGCCAGCAAGGGGCGTACGCCACGCCGGCCGAGGGGTCGTGCGGTGGTCATCCGGCGGTGCCTTCCGTGCCGTTCCCGTTCCTGTCGCGGGGGTCGTCGGCGAGCAGTTCCGACGCGTCCTGGGGCAGGCGCAGCGTGAACACCGCGCCTCCCTCGGGGGAGTTCGCCGCGGTGATCTCGCCGCCGTGGATGTGCGCGTTCTCCAGCGCGATGGACAGTCCGAGACCGCTGCCCTCGGAGCGCGGGCGCGACGCGCTCGCCTTGTAGAAGCGGTCGAAGACGTGCGGCAGGACGTCCTCGGGGATGCCGGGACCGTGGTCCCGCACCTCGATGACCAGTTCCTCGCCCTCCAGCCGCACGGCCACCCGTACCGGCGAGCCGCCGTGCTTGAGGGCGTTGCCGATCAGGTTCGCCAGGATGACGTCGAGGCGGCGCGGGTCGAGGCGCGCCATGATGCCGCGCTCCGCGTCCAGGTCCACCGCGTCCAGCCAGGCCCGCGCGTCGATGCACGCCGTGATCTGGTCGGCGATGTCCACGTCGTCGAGGACGAGGCGCGCGGTGCCCGCGTCGAAACGGGTGACCTCCATCAGGTTCTCGACGAGGTCGCCGAGTCTGCGGGTCTCGCTGACGACGAGGCGCACGGCCGGCTCGATCATCGGGTCGACGCTGCCGGTCTCCGCGTCGAGCTCCTCCTCCAGGACCTCGGTGACGGCCGTGATCGCCGTCAGCGGCGTCCGCAGTTCGTGCGACATGTCCGCCACGAAGCGACGCGAGGCCTCGTCACGGGCGCTCATGTCCGCGACCCGTTTCTCCAGTGCTTCCGCCGTACGGTTGAACGTCCTCGACAGGTCGGCGAGTTCGTCGGTGCCGGAGACCCGCAGACGGGTGTCGAGCTTGCCCTCGCCGAGGCGGCGGGCCGCGATGCCCAGACGGTGCACGGGCTTGAGGACCGTGGTCGCGGCGGCCTGGGCGAGCAGCGCGGAGCCGATCAGCGCGAGGCCGGTGGCGATGCCCAGGGACCACGCGAGCGAGTTGAGGTCCTTCGCCTCGGGTTCGAGGGACTTGAGCATGTAGCCGGTGGTGGTGCCGCCGATCACCTTGGCGCCGCCCACGAGGTACGGCTTGTCGTTGTCGGTGACGCGCTGCCAGTACAGGTGGTACTCGGACTTGTTGTTCGAGTTCACCGGCTGCTTCCTGTTCACCGCCTGCTGCAGGGACTCGGGCACGTCCTCCAGCGTGAAGGTGTCCAGCGCGGAGTTGCCGACGACGGTCTTGCCGGCGCTGTCCTCAGCGACCAGGAGCACGCTGAAGCGCTGACTGCTGTTGGCCATCTGCCCGGCCGTGCGCTGGAGTTCGTCCTGTCCGGGGTGCACCGGCAGCATGCTCGCGTGGTTGCGCATCTCCTGCTGGAAGTCGCGCAGCACCGCGTCCTGCGTACGCGTCAGCACGGCCTCGCGGTTGAGCCAGTACGCGATGCCCGACGCCGACACGGCAGCCGTCAGCGCGACCAGCCCGAACACCACGACCAGCCGCAGCCGCAGGCTGGTGAAACGCAGGCCGGACAGCAGCGCCTTGCGCGCCGCGGCCCAGCCGCGGAGCTTGTCCTGCGGTTTGGTCACGGTGTCCGAACGCTCGCTTCCCCGCGCGTGCGGCGCCCGGACGCGATCTGCGGTCCCGGTGCGCGGAGGGTGCGGCGACGGCCCCCGCCGGGGCGCGGCCCGACCGCCGCCCTGGCGTCGCTCACGACGGAGAGTCCAGCCGGTAGCCGACGCCCCGCACGGTGCGGATCAGAGTGGGGGAGGAGGGGACGTCCTCGACCTTCGCGCGCAGCCGCTGCACACACGCGTCGACGAGCCGCGAGTCGCCCAGGTAGTCGTGCTCCCACACCAGACGCAGCAACTGCTGGCGGGACAGCGCCTGACCGGGACGCCGACTCAGCTCCAGCAGCAACCGCAGCTCGGTGGGCGTCAGTTGGAGGTCCTCGCCGTTCTTGGTGACCGTCATCGCGGCACGGTCGATGACCAGCGAGCCGAACGTGGCCGAGTCGTTGGCCTCACGCTCGCCGCGTCGCAGCACGGCACGGATACGGGCGTCGAGCACCCGGCCCTGCACGGGCTTGACGACATAGTCGTCGGCGCCGGACTCCAGACCGACCACGACGTCGATGTCGTCGCTGCGCGCGGTCAGCAGGATGATCGGCAGCTGGTCGGTGCGCCGGATGCGCCGGCACACCTCGAATCCGTCGATGCCGGGCAGCATCACGTCCAGCACGATCAGATCCGGTCGCTGCTCGCGCAGCAGTTTCAGACCGTCCTCGCCGGTGGCAGCGGTGGCCACACGGTGGCCCTGGCGCGTCAAAGAGAGCTCCAGGGCCGTACGGATGGCGTCGTCGTCCTCGATCAGCAACAGGGAAGGCACGAACGTCATTCTGGCCCATGTCATGGCCGGGTATCGACCGTTGGAGCGCTCCCATCCATCTCCCGCACGGAAGGAGGGCCCTCCCGCGTGGCGGGGAGGACCCGAGTGGTCATCTGCGTAGTCGTACCGCTCTTCTCCGTGATCGGCTTGTGGCGCGCCCACGGACGGGCCCTGTGACAGGTCTGTGACAGTCGGCGGACACGGCCATGAAGTGCCCCGGGCAAGCTTTTCGACACGAGCAAGGCAGTACGGCGAACGAGCCGAAGAACCGGGACTCCACGACGGGGGGCGCGAGATGAACACGCTGCACAGCACCAGCACTAGCGCAGTTGTCACGCGTCTGCATGACGTCGCCCGGGTCACGGAGAAGTCCGGTGCCGTGAGCGGGCGGGGGTGCGCTCGCGGCACCGGGCGTCAGCACACCGCGTACATGACGGTGGTTGACGCGTTCACGGGGGAGAGCCCCGCGGCATCCGCCGCGGGCGCTGCCGGGGGGAAGGCTCACGGGGGAGCCGCGTACGGGGAGGACACGGGGGAACGCCGCCGGGCGGCGGAGACGGCGAATGCGGAAGCGGCGTTCACCGCCTACGTCCAGGAGCGTCGTGCCTCCCTGTACGCAACCGCCTATCACCTCACCGGTGACCGGTTCGAGGCCGAGGATCTGCTGCAGAGCGCGCTGTTCTCGACGTACAAGGCCTGGGACCGGATCAGCGACAAGGCCGCGGTCGGAGGCTACCTCCGCCGCACCATGACGAACCTGCACATCAGCGCGTGGCGCCGCCGCAAGCTGAACGAGTACCCGACCGAGGAACTGCCGGAGACGGCCGGTGACACGGACGCGATGCGCGGCACCGAGCTGCGCGCCGTGCTGTGGCAGGCGCTCGCCCGGCTGCCGGAGCTCCAGCGGACGATGCTGGTCCTCCGTTACTACGAGGGCCGCACCGATCCGGAGATCGCGGACATCCTCGACATCAGTGTCGGCACGGTGAAGTCGAGCATCTGGCGGTCCCTCCGCCGGCTGCGCGAGGACGAGGTCCTCAGCTTCGGCCGTGACGAGGAGGAGTCCTTCGGGGAGCTTGTCGCCTGAAGGCCTGGGGGGAACGCAAGGGGAAACAGGCAGCACTCGGGGGAGTGGTGCCGGGGGGAACCAACGGGGTCACGGGGGACCACGGGGGAAACGAGAGAAGGTCCAGGCGGACGGGGGGTTCGCCTGGACTTCTTTTCGTGTGCCCGCGTACGCCGGGCTATTCCGTCTTCTTCTTCCTCGCGTCCGCGAGGACCGAGCGCGACCGCTCGACCATGCGGCGCTTGCGTTCCGCTACCGCGGCCAGTGCCTTCTCGTGCTGCCCGATCAGCCGCCTCTGGTGCCCCGACTCGATGTCGTGACGCGTCACCACGTAGTCGGTGGTGCTCTTGCAGCGCACGTCGGCCTCCGCCGTCCTGATCTCCTCGGCCGAGGGAGCGGGGAAGGCCGGGTGCGGACCGTCCGGGCTCGTCCGCCGGCTGCGCCAGGTGGTGTCGTCGACCGCGGAGAGCGGGTCGGGATAGCGCAACCCGGACTCGCCCATGCAGGCGCTCCACCGCTGGTCGAGGGCGCGGACCGCGGCGTCGTCGCGGGTGGTGGCGGAGGCTTCGAGGAACACTTTCTGAACGGTCATCAGGTCGTCGGCGGCGCGGTCGGCCAGGGCGGCGCGCTGGGCCGCGCCGTGGCAGCCGCCCTCGGGCACCCCGTCCGGTACCGGGGTCGCGGCCGTTCCGCTCCTCTTGTCGGCCCGCTGTGCGATACCGGTGTAGACGGCCTTCGCGGCGGGCGTGATCGTCCGTTCCTGTGCCGCGCCCCGCTGCTGCGCCGCCACGGCCTGCCGCTTCGTGACGCCGTCGGGCAGCGGCGGCTCGTAGCCGTAGACACGGACCGACTCCAGGTCCGTGGGCCCGTACTTGCGTGCGTTGGGCGGCAGCTCACCGGCGGGCGCCCGGTAGGCGGGCCAGCCCACGCCGTACTTCTTCATGCAGGAGCGGGTCAGTGCGGAGACGGCGCGGTTGACGGCATCGGTCTCCCGGGCGTCCGGGAGGTAGGCGTCCAGGGGGTACGCCTTCGGGGCGTGGGCGAAGGAGGTGGCGACCGCGGGTGCGGTGTCCTCGCCGTCCCGCCCGTCGTGTCCGCCCCGGGCCTGCTCGCCCGAGGAGCAGGCGGCGGCGAGGAGCGCGGCGGCGGCCGTCACGGTAATCGCCGCCCCCGAACGGGTCGCCGTTCTCGTCCAGTTGAGCATGTTTCAGATGATCACTCGTGCCGCGGGCCGTCAAGTTCCTTCAGGCGAATGACAGTTCGAGCATGCGGTTTCTGGTCGTGATCGATGATCTTTCGGCCATTCACCGGAACGCGTTCCGGTGCGGCGCCGGCCGATGTGCCAGGGTCACGAGCGCAGTACGGCGCTCTCCGCCCGCACGGGCGGTGGGCCCCACAGCGCCGGAAAGAAGGGTACGGAATGAGAAGCGCACGCGTTCTCGCGGCCGCATCGGCGATGTCCGTCGCCGCGATCCTCGCCGCGACGACCCCCGCGCAGGCAGCCAGCAACGACGGCACCTGCAACACGGACGAAGCCTGCATTTACCGCCTCGCGGACTACTCGGGCGGCATCTACGACACGCTGTCCAGCAAGAAGAGTTACAGCGGTCTCGTCTTCCACGGCACGTCGACCACCATCGACAACAAGGCGAGCGCGGCCAAGAACAGGGACCCCGACAACAACCTGTGGTTCTACCAGCTGGACAACTGGGCGGGGGACAGGTGGGGCGTGCCGGCCGGCGCCTCCACGAACTTCACCGGCTCGGACGACAACAAGTGGTCCTCGCACTGCTGGTCCGGCGCCACCGCGGGCTGCCCGGGCGGCTGACCCGCCCCGCGCCGCCGGGTGCCGGGCCGCTATGCCGCCGTCGGGCGCGCGGTCACCCGGCGTCCGGCGGCAGCGGCGGTCAGCCGGCCCAGCGCCTCGGCCTTGTCACAGGGGTGCGCGCCCAGAGCCGCCTGGCGCGCCACGATCGAGCGCTCGGCGCGCATCAGCCGCCAGCCGCGGCGCAGCAGGAACGGCACCGACTTGCGGCCCTCGCGCAGATCGCGCACGAACCGGCGGCGGAACGTGGTGACCGGACCGCGCGACAGGCACAGCGCGTCCGCCAGCAGACCCAGCTCCCGGCAGCGCTCCACGATCTCCGCGGCGAAGACCCCCTCCGCGATGAACAGCGGCGTCCGCTCGAAGCGCAGCGTCTCGCTGCCGGCGCGGGCGCTCAGCGAGATGTCGTACACGGGGACCGTCGTCCCGCCCGTACGGCACAGCTGCTCGATCGCGGCGACCGCCGTGTCCGCGTCCCAGGACAGCGGATGGTCCCAGTCGATGTCCTGGCTGTCCTCGACCAGCGGCAGCGTGGGGTCGGTGCCCTCCTTGTAGAAGTCGTCGAGCCGGAGGACGGGGAGCCCGGAGTCCGCCGCGAGAAGGGACTTCCCGGAGCCGGAGGGGCCGCAGAGCAGCACCACACGGGTGGGTATCGGGGGCTGGGTACCCAATGTTCTGGACCTTCTGTGAATCGGCCTGGCTTCGCCACGCGTCGGACGCCTCCAGGACATTATCCCCCTCTCCGGGCCCGCCCCGGCCCCGCGGGAATCAGCCCGTGACGGTCTCCGTGGCCGGGTATGTCTTGGTGATCAGCTTGGTGGCGCCGCCGAGCCGCGCGACCAGGGCGCCGTACAGGATCAGGTCGTCCGCGTGCGACCGCTCGCGGGGGAGGACGCCCATGAACTCGTGCAGCACGGCGTGCACTTCGACGTCCGCGGGCAGACAGCGGGCGCCCGGCGAGTGGATCGCCCGCAGCGCGGCCACGTCCTGCTCGAAGTGTCCGCCCTGCGGGTACGCCACCGACACGCAGCGCACGCCCTCGCGCGCCGCCGCCACCGCCTCCAGGACGCTGATCGCCAGGGAGCTCGACGGCGGTACGAGCACGGCGGTCAGCGTGCCGAACAGCTCCCGGTCCACGACCAGTCCGCGCCCGGCGAGGTCGCCGCAGATCCCTCCGTCCGCGCCGCGCGCAGCACCTCGGCCGCCGTCGACTTGCCCAGCTCCTTCACATAGGCCACGGATTCGGCCGGCGGGGGCAGCTCGGCGCGTTCGGGCGGGATACCGGGGTCGGTCATGAGGCGGTGGCGGGCGCCAGGGTGCGTTCCCGCAGCCCGTCCAGGGCCAAGGCGCTGCACTACGGCCTGCGCGACATGATGGCCGAACTTTTCTCGTACGAAGGGCTGAGCCACCCCGGACGGGTGCACTACGTCTACATCGGCGCCGACCGCAGCGGTTTCCACAGCGGCTTCACCAGGGCCGGCCAGGACCTGATCGAGATCGACTTCACCACGCACGGGGTACGGCTGGCGCACACGGTGGACTGGCGCTGATATGCCCTATGACCCGCAGGGGCGAATCCGCCGCCGGGACGGCCCGGAACGCACACGGGTCAACTACTGTGCGTGTCGTTCACGTTGCTCTCCGCTCTTCGAAGAGGAAATCTGATGGCGCGACACGCAGCCCGGCAGACCACCATGGCCCGCACCACCGCGCGCATCGCCGCCGCGGTCGGGGTGGTCGCTGCCGGCGCGGCCGCGGCCACCCCGGCCTTCGCGGACACGGCCCCCGCCGTGGACGTCATGCGCACCCGGCCCACCACCATGGGCAACCTCGACCCGCAGGCGGGCGTCGAGGCCCTGACCGGCACCGTGGGATACGTGACCGGCCCTGTGGAGGGACTGAAGCCCAACCCGCTGGCCGGCACCGGAGTGGACCCGCTCGACAACGGGGTGGGCACGCAGCTCGCCGACTTCAAGCCGCTGTCGTCGCAGTCGCTGACCCGGCCGCTCGCGCAGGCGCCGTCGGTGGGCAGCATCCCGGTCCTCGGCCAGGCGACGGGCCTGCTGCACGGCTGACGCCGGACGCGAGAGAGCCGCGCTCCCCCCGGACGGAGGGGAAGCGCGGCTCTCTGTCGTGCGGGACCCCGGGGACACGGATCGGGGTCCCGGGTCCTCGGTGCGAGGCGCGGGACGAAGGCCTCAGTAGGACGAGCCGGACGCGCCCAGCGCGCCGGTCGGGTGCCAGACGGTCTTCGTCTCCAGGAACGCCGTGAGGCGCTCGATGCCGGGCGTCGCAAAATAATCCACAGCCTGTGGACGGACGACCCGCTTGAGATTGTCCGCGGCGGCGATCTCCAGCTCCTTCGCCAGGACGTCGTCGGCGCCCGCGAGGTCGATCGCGTTGACGTCCTGGTGCGCGGCCAGCGGTGCCGCGATCTCCGCGGTCCGGCCCGACAGCACGTTGACGACACCGCCGGGGACGTCGGAGGTCGCCAGCACCTCGCCCAGCGACAGCGCCGGGAGAGGGGACTTCTCGCTGGTGACCACGACGGCCGTGTTGCCGGTCGCGATCACCGGGGCGAGCACCGAGACCAGACCCAGGAAGGACGACTCCTGCGGGGCCAGCACCGCCACGACACCCGTCGGCTCGGGCGTGGACAGGTTGAAGTACGGGCCCGCGACCGGGTTGCCGCCGCCCACGACCTGGGCGATCTTGTCCGTCCAGCCCGCGTACCAGACCCACCGGTCGATCGTCGCGTCCACGACGGCCGCGGCCTTCGACTTCGACAGCCCCTCGGCGTCCGCGACCTCCCGCACGAACTGCTCCTTGCGGCCCTCCAGCATCTCCGCGACGCGGTAGAGGACCTGGCCGCGGTTGTACGCCGTCGCCCCGGACCAGCCGCCGAACGCCTTGCGCGCGGCGACGACCGCGTCACGGGCGTCCTTGCGGCTCGACTGCGGCGCGTTCGCCAGCCACTTGCCCTTGGAGTCGGTCACCTCGAACACCCGGCCGCTCTCGGAACGCGGGAACTTCCCGCCCACGTACAGCTTGTAGGTCTTGAAGACGCTCAAACGGTCAGACATCGAGGTACGCCTCCAGGCCGTGACGACCGCCCTCGCGGCCGAAGCCCGACTCCTTGTAGCCGCCGAACGGCGAGGTCGGGTCGAACTTGTTGAACGTGTTGGACCAGACGACACCGGCGCGGAGCTTGTTCGCCACCGCCAGGATGCGGGAGCCCTTCTCCGTCCAGATGCCCGCCGACAGGCCGTACTGGGAGTTGTTGGCCTTGGCGACCGCCTCGTCCGGGGTGCGGAAGGTCAGGACCGACAGCACCGGGCCGAAGATCTCGTCCCGGGCGATGGTGTGCGCCTGGGTGACGTTCGTGAACAGCGTCGGCGCGAACCAGTAGCCGGACGAGGGCAGTTCGCAGGCCGGCGACCAGCGCTCGGCGCCCTCGGCCTCGCCCTTGTCCGCGAGCGCGGTGATCCGCGCCAGCTGCTCGGCGGAGTTGATCGCGCCGATGTCGGTGTTCTTGTCGAGCGGGTCGCCCAGCCGCAGGGTGGACAGCCGGCGCTTGAGGGAGTCCAGCAGCTCGTCGTGGATCGACTCCTGGACGAGCAGGCGGGAGCCCGCGCAGCAGACCTGGCCCTGGTTGAAGAAGATGCCGCCGACGATGCCCTCGACGGCCTGGTCGATCGGGGCGTCGTCGAAGACGATGTTCGCGCCCTTGCCGCCCAGTTCGAGCGTGACCTTCTTGTCGGTGCCCGCGACCTGACGGGCGATCGCCTTGCCGACGGCGGTGGAGCCGGTGAAGGCCACCTTGTTCACGTCCGGGTGCTCGACGAGCGCAGCGCCCGCGTCGCCGTACCCCGGAAGGATGTTGACGACGCCCTTGGGCAGGCCCGCCTGGCGGCAGATGTCCGCGAAGAACAGGGCACTCAGCGGCGTGGTCTCGGCCGGCTTCAGCACGACCGTGTTGCCGGTCGCCAGCGCCGGGGCGATCTTCCAGGCCAGCATGAGCAGCGGGAAGTTCCAGGGGATGACCTGGCCCGCGACGCCGAGAGGCCGGGGGTCCGCGCCGAAGCCGGCGTGGTCGAGCTTGTCGGCCCAGCCCGCGTAGTAGAAGAAGTGCGCGGCGACCAGGGGAAGGTCGGCGTCGCGGGTCTCCTTGATGGGCTTGCCGTTGTCCAGCGTCTCCAGGACGGCGAGCTCGCGGGAGCGCTCCTGGATGATCCGCGCGATGCGGAAGAGGTACTTGGCACGCTCGGAGCCGGGCAGTGCCGACCACTTCTCGAACGCCTTGCGGGCCGCCTTCACGGCGCGGTCGACGTCCTCGGCACCGGCCTGGGCGACCTCGGACAGGACCTCCTCGGTGGCGGGGCTGACGGTCTTGAAGACCCTGCCGTCCGCCGCCTCGGTGAACTCGCCGTCGATGAAGAGCCCGTACGACGGGGCGATGTCGACGACCGCGCGGGACTCCGGCGCGGGCGCGTACTCGAATGCGGATGACCGCTTCTCGATGGTCATGGTGATCAGTCCACCGTCACGTAGTCGGGGCCGGAGTAGCGGCCGGTGGCGAGCTTCTGACGCTGCATCAGCAGGTCGTTCAGGAGCGAGGAGGCGCCGAAGCGGAACCAGTGGTTGTCGAGCCAGTCCTCGCCCGCCGTCTCGTTCACCAGGACCAGGAACTTGATGGCGTCCTTGGAGGTGCGGATCCCGCCGGCCGGCTTCACGCCGACCTGCACCCCGGTCTGCGCGCGGAAGTCGCGCACCGCCTCCAGCATGAGCAGCGTGTTCGCCGGCGTCGCGTTCACGGCGACCTTGCCGGTGGAGGTCTTGATGAAGTCCGCGCCGGCCAGCATGCCGAGCCAGGAGGCGCGGCGGATGTTGTCGTACGTCGACAGCTCGCCGGTCTCGAAGATGACCTTCAGGCGCGCGGCGCCCGAGGCCTCCTTCACGGCGACGATCTCCTCGTACACCTTCATGTAGTGGCCCGCGAGGAAGGCCCCGCGGTCGATGACCATGTCGATCTCGTCGGCGCCCGCGGCGACGGCGTCTCGCACGTCGGCCAGCTTCACGTCGAGCGCGGCGCGGCCCGCCGGGAAGGCGGTGGCCACCGAGGCGACCTTCACGCCGGAGCCGGCGACGGCCTCCTTGGCGACGGCCACCATGTCGGGATAGACGCACACCGCGGCCGTGGTGGGGGTCGCGGGGTCGGTCGGATCGGGGTGGACCGCCTTGGCGCCGAGCGCCCGGACCTTGCCCGGGGTGTCCGCGCCTTCCAGCGTCGTCAGGTCGACCATCGAGATGGCGAGGTCGATGGCGTACGCCTTCGCGGTGGTCTTGATGGAACGGGTGCCGAGCGAGGCGGCGCGCGCCTCCAGTCCGACCGCGTCGACGCCGGGCAGCCCGTGGAGGAAGCGGCGCAGCGTGCTGTCGGACGCGGTGGCGTCGGCGAGGGCAGCGGGTGCAGAGGTGGGCATGGTCACCAGACGAGCATATCTACGCGCGTAGCGGCTGTACACCCCCGGGGCGGGAGTGGGCGCTTTCTTCGCTCTCCGTGTGGGGGCGCTCCCTGGGCGGGGCGGGGGCCGGGCCGTGGTCTCGGCTGTCCGTCCGCGCTCGGTCTCCGGGTCGGGGTGGTCCCGTCCGTTCCTCCCCATTCTGGGGCAGGATGCTCCCCGTTCCGGGGCCGGACGGGATTTCGCCCCCCCCTCCGCCCCTGCCCGTCCCTCGCCCCCGGGCTCCCCGCCCCGGACCCCGCTCCTCAGGCGCCGGAGGGGCTGGATCTTCCCGGGGAGCGTGGGAGGGCCGGGGCTTCCCGGCCGGAGCGAGGGGGCGCGGGACGGGAGGGGCTGGAGGCCCCCGGCGGGGCAAGGGGAGCGTCGGGGCGGGCGAGTCACCTGGTGGGCGGGTCGGGTGGTGGGGAAGGTTCGGAGGGCTCGGGGCGGCTGGGCGGAGGCGAAGCATGTGGCGGGCCGGGGTCGGCCGGCTGGTGGGGTGAAGACGTGCAGGTGGCCCGTGGGGGTGCCGGTCGGCGGGGAGGCTTCCGGGAGGCCGGGGGCGGCTGGTGGGCGGGGTAGGGGTGGGGGTGGTGGGGGCGTCGGGCACAATCGGGGCCATGAGCACCCCGGACCCCCAGTCACCTGTACCGGACGCCTCGCGACCCGAGTCGAAGGACCGGATCTACCGGTCGCCCGCCGGTATCGCGGGCGGCGCCCTGCTGCTCCTCATCGCGGGCTGGCTCGGCGTGGACGCACTGATCTCGGGGCACGGCCGCACCCCCTGGCTGGCCCTCGCCGCGCTGATCCTCGTCGTCCCGCTCGTGTCCGCGTTCACCCTGCGGCCCGCGGTCTTCGCGAACGAGGACAGGCTGCGCGTCCGCAACCCGTTCCGCGTCATCGTGCTGCCCTGGGCCCAGGTCGCCTCCCTGCGCTCCAGCTACTCCAACGAGGTCGTCGCCGCCTCCGGCACGAAGTACCAGTTGTGGGCGGTGCCCGTCTCGCTGCGCGCCCGCAAGAAGGTCACCAAGCAGCAGGCGCGTGCCGCCGGCGGCGACGGACGCCGTCCGGGCTCGGCGGGCCGTCCGTCGCCGATGGGCCTCGGCCGCTCCCACCAGCCCGCCACCGCGCCGACCCGCACCACGACCGACCAGATCATGGACGATCTGCGCCAGCTCGCGGAGGCCAGGGCCGGCGAGCGGAGCGCACAGGGCGAGGTCACCGTGCGCTGGGCGTACGAGGTGATGGGACCCGCGATCGCCGGGGCGGTCCTGCTCGTCATCCTGCTGGCGACGGGCTGACCCGCACACCCGCGGGGCGGCCCGGTCACGGCGCGCTCGGCCACACCAGCGCCATGTACGCGCTGCAGTACGCCGAGAGCACGATCGCGCCGGTCAGTGCCACGGTCCGGAACCGGGGCGAGGACCGGGCCAGGTGCAGGGCCGCCGGGAGCAGCAGCGGGAAGCCGGGCAGCAGGAAGCGGGCCCGCGGGAAGTAGACGCCCCCGCTGCCGAGGACGATCAGCAGCAGGACCCCGGTGAAGACCAGCAGCGGGAGCGGCTGGCGGTCCCAGAGGGACAGGGCGTACAGGGCGACGGACACCAGCAGCGTCACGGTGACCATGACGAGGAACAGTTCGGGCGCCGAGTCCCGCCCGAGGATCTCCCGCAGCCGGCGCAGAGTCTCGGTGCCGCCGTCCCACTCGTTGTGCCACAGCCGCTGGACGGCGAAGTAGCCGTCCCAGCGGTGCACCCGTACGCCCACCCAGCCGACGTACGCCAGCCAGCCGGCGGGGGCGGTCAGGGCCGCCGCGAGCGCGCGGGCCGAGAACCCGCGGCGCAGCGACAGCAGGGCGGTGACGGTGACCGCCGCGGCGACCGCGATGCCCGTCGGGCGGGTCAGCCCCGACAGCGCCGCCAGCGGACCGGCCCAGAGCCAGCGGCCGGTGAGCACCGCGTACAGCGACCACGCGGCGAACGCGGTGAACAGCGACTCCGTGTACCCCATCCACTGGACCAGGCCCACCGGGAGCGCCGCCCACAGCACGGTCAGCAGGACACCCACGCGGCGGCCGTGCAGATGGCTGCCCACCGCGTGGATCCCCCAGGCGGCGGCGAAGGAGCCCACGACGGCGATGGCGACGCCGGTCGTGGCACGGGTGCCCGGAGTGACGGCGGCGATCGCCTTGACGAGCACCGGGTACAGCGGGAAGAAGGCGAGGTTGTTGGCGTCGTAGGCGGCGCCCAGCAGACGCGTGTAGCCGTGGTCGGCGATGCCGAGGTACCAGTCCGCGTCCCACTTCGTCGCCAGCAGCGGCCAGACGCCGTGGTGCCGGCGGTGCGCCCACACGGTGAGCACGAGGAGGCCGGCGAGGCGTACGGCCGCGTAGGCGAGCAGGGCGGGCGCCGCGCGGCGCAGCGCGGCGCGGAACCGGGCCGCGACGGTGACCCGCCGCGGCGGGCGCCGGGGGGTGGGGGAGAGTCCGCTCGGGGCGTTCCGGGGTGGGGCGGTTGTCGGCCGGGAAACGGTCGAGGACACGCGGCAGCTCCTGGGACTCGGCGGTGCGCTACCGGTAACCGTGCCTCGGTCCCGCGGTGGCGCCCGGGAGTGCTGCGACAACTGCCGTGCGGAAATCACCCGTAAGGGCGCTGATGGGAAAGGTGTTCGGCACGGGCCCGTCCGTTCGACGGGCCCGCACCGGGCGGCCTCAGATGCCGGCCGCGGCCGACAGGTCCCGCTTGATCGCCGCGAGCAGCGCGGCGGCCTCGGCGTGGGCCTCGGGGAGGCCGTCCCGGGAGCCCACGGGCACCACGACCTCCAGGTAGCACTTCAGCTTCGGCTCCGTGCCGCTCGGGCGGACGACGACCCGTGCGCCGTCCAGCGTGTAACGCAGGCCGTCGGTGGGCGGGAGGGTGTCCGTGCCCTTGGTCAGGTCCTCGGCGTTCGTGATCGCCAGACCGCCGAGCCGCGTCGGCGGCCGCTCGCGCAGGCGCAGCATGGCGTCGGCGATGACGGACAGGTCCTCCACCCGGACCGACAGCTGGTCGGTGGCGTGCAGGCCGTACTCGACGGCGATGTCGTCGAGGAGGTCCAGCAGGGTCCGTCCCTGCTCCTTGAGCTCGGAGGCGAGCTCGGTGATCAGGAGGGCGGCGGTGATGCCGTCCTTGTCGCGCACGCCGTCCGGGTCGACGCAGTAGCCGAGCGCCTCCTCGTACCCGTAGCGCAGCCCGTCCGCGCGGGCGATCCACTTGAAGCCCGTGAGGGTCTCCACGTACGGCAGGCCGGCCTTCTCGGCGATCCGGCCGAGCAACGACGACGAGACGATCGACTCGGCGAAGGTGCCGCGCGCCCCGCGGCGCACCAGGTGCTCGCCGAGCAGCGCGCCGACCTCGTCACCGCGCAGCATCCGCCAGTCGCCCGCTTCGCCGCGCTCCCTGACGGCCACCGCGCAGCGGTCGGCGTCGGGGTCGTTCGCGACGATCAGGTCGGGGCCGGTCTCGCGGGCCTTCGCGAAGGCGAGGTCCATCGCGCCGGGCTCTTCCGGGTTCGGGAAGGCGACGGTGGGGAAGTCCGGGTCCGGCTCGGCCTGTTCGGCGACCAGGACCGGCGCGGGGAACCCCGCCCGGTCGAAGGCCGCGAGCAGTACGTCCTTGCCGACGCCGTGCATCGCCGTGTAGACGGTGCGGGCGGTGCGCGGCGACCCCTCGGCCAGCACGGCGTCCGTACGGGCCAGATAGGCGTCCAGGACGTCCTCGCCGAGGATCTCCCAGCCGGACTCCGGACGGGGCACGTCGGCGAGCGCGCGGACGGCGTCGATCTCGGCCGCGATCTCCGCGTCCGCCGGAGGGACGATCTGCGAGCCGTCGCCCAGGTAGACCTTGTAGCCGTTGTCGCGGGGCGGGTTGTGGCTGGCGGTGACCTCGACGCCCGCCACGGCGCCGAGATGCCGGATGGCGAAGGCGAGGACGGGGGTGGGCAGCGGCCGGGGGAGCACGGCGGCGCGCAGCCCCGCGCCGGTCATCACCGCCGCGGTGTCGCGCGCGAAGTCCGCGGACTTGTGACGGGCGTCGTAGCCGATGACGACGAGACCGCCGGCCTGTCCGCCGGCCTTCAGGTAGGCGGCCAGGCCCGCGGCGGCGCGTAGGACGACGGAGCGGTTCATCCGCATCGGGCCCGCGCCGAGCTCGCCACGCAGGCCGGCGGTGCCGAACTGCAGGGTGCCGCCGAAGCGCGCGGCGATCTCCGTGACGTCCCCGGCGTCGATCAGCGCGGCGAGTTCCGCACGGGTGTCCGCGTCGGGGTCCTCGGCCAGCCACGCCTCGGCCCGTGCGATGAGTTCGTCCTGCACCTCGGGTGAACCTCTCTCTTCGTCTTCTACGTCGCCGGCGGCCGTCACGGCGGGTCCGCCCCTGCGCCCCTGTCGTCCCCCAGGGGCCGGGGGAACCGCGGCCGAAGCCGGACTACAGCCGGTCCAGCACCTGGGTGAGCAGCTCGCCCATGCGGGCGGCGGAGTCGCGGCCGGCCTGGAGGACCTCCTCGTGGTTGAGGGGTTCGCCCGTCATACCGGCGGCGAGGTTGGTGACGAGGGAGATGCCGAGCACCTCGGCGCCCGCCTCACGCGCGGCGATGGCTTCCAGGGTCGTCGACATGCCCACCAGGTCCGCGCCGATGACCCGGGCCATCCGGATCTCGGCGGGGGTCTCGTAGTGCGGCCCGGGGAACTGCGCGTAGACGCCCTCCTCCAGGCTGGGGTCGACCTCCTTGCACAGCGCGCGCAGCCGCGGCGAGTACAGGTCCGTCAGGTCCACGAAGTTCGCGCCGACGATCGGCGAGGCGGCCGTCAGGTTGATGTGGTCGCTGATCAGCACCGGCTGCCCGGGGCGCATGCCCTCGCGCAGACCGCCGCAGCCGTTGGTGAGCACGATGGTCTTGCAGCCGGCGGCGACGGCGGTCCGCACGCCGTGCGCGACGGAGGCGACGCCGCGACCCTCGTAGTAGTGGGTGCGGCCCAGGAAGACCAGGGCGCGCTTGTCGCCGAGCCGGTACGAGCGGATCGTGCCGCCGTGCCCCTCGACGGCCGGCGGGGGGAACCCGGGCAGCTCGGTGACCTGGAACTCGGCCTCGGGGGAGCCGAGGGCGTCCACGGCCGGAGCCCAGCCGGAGCCCATCACGAGGGCGACGTCGTGGGTCTCGGCGCCCGTCAGCTCGCGCAGACGCGAGGCGGCGGCGTCGGCGGCGGCGTAGGGGTCGCCCTGGATGTCGTCCGGAAGAAGAGATGCGTTCACGCGGATGAGCGTAGCCGGTCTTGGCCTACGCGCGTAGATGATGGAGCTCACGGTCTTGCGATCGTTGTCTTGTCGTTTCCGACAAGACGTGCGGCGAAGGACGGGGAAGACGATCTTCGAGGGCGGGCTCAGCAGGGCCGCTTGCGGAGCTCCATGACGTAGTCGTGCGGGGCCCCGGCCGACTCCGCCGCGTCGGCGACCTCGCCGAGGTAGCGCGCCGAGGGGAGACCGCCCTCGTACCCGTTGAGGACGTACACCCACGCGGACTCCTCGCCCTCCAGCGTGTGCACGCGTACGCGCATCCGCCGGTAGACGTCGAGGCCGACCCCCTCCCAGCGGTCCATGGAGTCCTCGTCCGGCGGGGCGATGTCGTACAGCGCCACGAACACCTGCGAGCCGGGCGCCTCGACGATCGTCGCGAGCGCGCCCTCCCAGCCCATGTGCTCCCCGCCGAACGTGAGCCGCCAGCCGTTCAGCCAGCCGATGGCGCGCAGCGGCGAATGCGGGGCGCGGCGCGTCATCAGCCGCGGGTCGAGATTGCCGGCGTACGCGGCGTAGAGCGACATGCGGTCGAGGGTACGGCAGCGGACCCGTGCGCCTCTCGCGTAACAGAAGTGGCTCGAAAGCACGCGCGTCGGCCCCCGGGGCGTCGGCACCTTGAAGCGTGCGGGACAATGGAGTACGTGACTCGGATCGTGATCATCGGTGGCGGACCCGGCGGATACGAGGCGGCCCTGGTGGCCGCCCAGCTCGGCGCGGAGGTGACCGTCGTCGACTGCGACGGTCTGGGCGGGGCGTCGGTGCTCACCGACTGCGTGCCGTCGAAGACCCTTATCGCCACGGCCGAGGTGATGACCACCTTCGACTCCTCGTACGAGGAGCTGGGGATCATCGTCGCCGACGACACGCCTCCGCTGGAGCAGGCGGCCAAGGTGGTCGGCGTCGATCTCGGCAAGGTCAACCGCCGTGTGAAGCGTCTCGCGCTCGCCCAGTCGCACGACATCACGGCCTCCGTCACGCGTGCCGGCGCACGCGTCCTGCGCGGCCGGGGGCGCCTGGAGGGCATGCAGGCTCTGGACGGCTCCCGCAAGGTCGTCGTGCGGGCCGCGGACGGCACCGAGGAGACGCTCGTCGCCGACGCCGTGCTCATCGCGACCGGCGGTCACCCCCGCGAGCTGCCCGACGCGCAGCCCGACGGCGAGCGCATCCTGAACTGGACCCAGGTCTACGACCTCGACGAGCTCCCCGAGGAACTCATCGTGGTCGGTTCCGGTGTCACCGGCGCCGAGTTCGCGGGCGCCTACCAGGCGCTCGGCTCGCGCGTCACGCTGGTCTCCAGCCGCGACCGGGTGCTGCCCGGCGAGGACCCCGACGCGGCGGCCGTCCTGGAGGACGTCTTCCGCCGCCGCGGCATGAACGTCATGGCGCGTTCCCGCGCGGAGTCCGCCAAGCGGGTCGGTGACCGCGTCGAGGTCACGCTCTCCGACGGCCGGGTCATCAGCGGCTCGCACTGCCTGATGGCGGTCGGCGCCATCCCGAACAGCAGCGGGATGGGCCTGGAGGAAGCCGGCGTCAAGGTCAGGGACTCCGGTCACATCTGGACCGACAAGGTGTCGCGGACGACCGCTCCGGGTGTGTACGCGGCCGGTGACGTGACCGGTGTGTTCGCTCTCGCGTCCGTGGCGGCCATGCAGGGCCGTATCGCCATGTACCACTTCCTCGGCGACGCGGTGGCCCCGCTGAACCTGAAGACGGTCTCGTCGAACGTCTTCACCGACCCCGAGATCGCCACCGTGGGTTACACCCAGGCGGACGTCGACGCCGGCAAGATCGAGGCCCGCGTCGTGAAGCTGCCGCTGCTGCGCAACCCGCGCGCCAAGATGCAGGGCATCCGGGACGGCTTCGTCAAGATCTTCTGCCGCCCCGGCACCGGGATCGTGGTCGGCGGTGTCGTGGTGTCGCCGCGCGCCTCGGAACTGATCCATCCGATCTCGATCGCGGTCGACAACAATCTGACGGTCGAGCAGATCGCGAAGGCCTTCACCGTGTACCCCTCGCTCTCGGGCTCGATCGCCGAGGTGGCACGGCAGTTGCACACCCGGAAGGCGACCGGAGAGGGCTGAGGCCCGCTGACGTCCCACGTCGACTCCCCGGCCGGTCACGGGGAGTCGTCGACCATTCGTACGGCATAGGCGGCGCGAGTAGGCGCCTATACCACCTCGCGCCCTGCCATGCGAACAACTTCTGTTATTCGGCGCAAACTGCTGAAACCAGACGGTCGTTGGGGTTACTGTCAGTTTCGTGTTCGCTGCAGAAC
Organism: Streptomyces sp. NPDC025784; assembly: GCF_055558435.1. Lineage (NCBI taxonomy): Bacteria > Bacillati > Actinomycetota > Actinomycetes > Kitasatosporales > Streptomycetaceae > Streptomyces > Streptomyces sp. NPDC025784. Next base: position 146,742 of record NZ_JBVHMN010000014.1, on the reverse strand, counting down.
GTCGCCAATTGATCCTCGAAATGGTGCGTGCGAACGGGGCCGTGTCGCTCCGTGAGCTCGCCCGCGTCGTCCAGACCTCCGAAGTGACCGTACGGCGGGACGTGCGCGCACTGGAGGCAGAAGGACTCCTCGACCGCCGGCATGGCGGTGCGGTATTGCCGGGCGGGTTCACGCGGGAGTCCGGCTTTCCGCAGAAATCGCATCTCGCGACCGCCGAGAAGACGGCCATCGCCGATCTCGCCGCGGGTCTCGTCGAAGAGGGCGAGGCCATCGTGGTGGGCGCGGGGACCACCACGCAGGAGCTGGCACGCCGGCTCGCGCGGGTGCCCGGACTCACCGTCGTCACCAACTCCCTGCTGGTGGCACAGGCGCTGGCCCACGCCAACCGTGTCGAGGTCGTGATGACCGGCGGCACCCTGCGCGGCTCCAACTACGCCCTGGTCGGCTCCGGCGCCGAGCAGTCCCTCCAGGGGCTGCGCGTCTCCCGGGCCTTCCTCTCCGGGAGCGGGCTGACCGCCGAGCGCGGCCTGTCCACGTCCAACATGCTCTCGGCGTCCGTGGACCGGGCCCTGGTGCAGGCGGCGGCCGAGGTCGTGGTCCTCGCCGACCACACCAAGCTCGGCACGGACACGATGTTCCAGACCGTGCCGACCGACGTGATCACGCGTCTGGTCACCGACGAGCCGCCGGCGCACGACGACCGTGCGGTCACCGAACTCCAGGCGCTGGCCGACCAGGGCGTCCAGATCGCGGTGGCGGGGTCATCCGCCTCGGGCGGTGCGGGAGGGGATCCCGTCCCGGCGGGGCGTCAGCCGCGCCGGGACGTCCCCCTCCCGGGACCACGTCGCAGCCAGGTGGTTCCGGGCACGGGCCCGCAGCTGCGCAGCGCCACGGTCCTCGGGGAACAGCCGCAGGGCGAGCGGGCCAGGGTGGCCGATCTCCGCCGCCGCTGACCGCTCCTGACGGGCCCTCCGGCACTCCCGCGGGGGCCTGCGACGGGGCCTGTCCCATCGGCCGGGCCCCGCGCGGGGTCACGCCTTCAGACCACGCAGGGTCAGGCCGAGCAGACGGTCCGCCAGTTCGGGCTCGTCCGGGGTCTCCTCGGCGGCCAGCGCGATCGCGTTGGTCAGCTGGAGCAGATCGCCGATCGAGACGTCGGGGCGTACGGCGCCGGCGTCCTGGGCGCGGCGCAGCAGGGCGCTGCCCGCCTCGGTCATCGGGCCGCTGCACCGCGCGAGATCCGAAGTGTCGTCCCGGGCGGCCGACATGAGGGCACGCGCGAGCCCGCGGTACTCACCCGCATGAGTGATGATGGCGCGCAGCCACTCCACCAGGGCGGTGCACGGCTGCGGTGCGTCGAGGAGCTCACGCGAGCGGGACAGCAGGTCGCCGACCGCGTCCTCGAACACCGCGCTCATCAGGGAGTGCCGATTGGGGAAGTGGCGGTACAGCGTGCCGATCCCCACCCCCGCACGCCGGGCCACGTCCTCCAGGGAGGCGTCGGTGCCGTGCTCGGCGAACGCGGACCGGGCCTCGGCGACCAGCCGTTCGTGGTTGCGCCGGGCGTCGGCGCGCATGGCGCGCGGCGCCCCGTGGCCTACCGGGGACGCGGGGACGTGCGTCCTCTCCCGTGCGGTCGGGCCCGCCATGGCCGCCACCTGACCTCTCCTGCCGTGCGGATGCGGTCCAGCATGCCATCGGCGCCCGCGGGCGGTCGCCCCGGGCGGCACCCGCACGCCGGGACGGTGACGGGCGCCGGCAGGACCGGAGCGCCCGGCGGACCGGTCGACGCGGTCCGCCGGGCGCTCCCGGGTTCGGTACTGCTGTGCTGTTGTCCGCGGCCGTGGCCGCGGGTCAGTCCTTGATCTCGCAGATGGCGGCGCCCGCGGTGACGGAGGCGCCGACTTCGGCGGACAGGCCCTTGACGGTGCCGGAGCGGTGGGCGTTGAGCGGCTGCTCCATCTTCATCGCTTCGAGGACGACGACGAGGTCGCCTTCCTTGACCTCCTGGCCCTCCTCGACAGCGATCTTGACGATCGTGCCCTGCATGGGGGAGGCCAGGGCGTCGCCCGACGCGACGGGGCCCGACTTCTTGGCGGCGCGACGCTTGGGCTTGGCACCCGCGGCGAGGCCGGTGCGGGCCAGCGACATGCCCAGAGAGGAGGGCAGGGAGACTTCCAGGCGCTTGCCGCCGACCTCGACGACGACGGTCTCGCGGCCCGGCTCCTCGTCGGTCTCGGCGTCGGCCGGAGCGGCGAACGGCTTGATCTCGTTCACGAACTCGGTCTCGATCCAGCGGGTGTGGACCGTGAACGGGTTGGTGGTGCCGGCCAGCTCGGGGGCGAAGGCCGGGTCCTTGACCACCGCGCGGTGGAAGGGGATGGCGGTGGCCATGCCCTCGACCTGGAACTCCTCCAGGGCGCGGGAGGCGCGCTGCAGGGCCTGCTCGCGGGTGGCGCCGGTGACGATGAGCTTGGCGAGCAGGGAGTCCCAGGCGGGGCCGATCACGCTGCCGGCCTCGACACCGGCGTCCAGGCGCACGCCGGGACCGGTCGGCGGGTCGAAACGGGTGACGGTGCCCGGGGCGGGCAGGAAGTTGCGGCCCGGGTCCTCGCCGTTGATGCGGAACTCGAAGGAATGGCCGCGCAGTTCCGGGTCGTCGTAACCGAGGGCCTCGCCGTCGGCGATGCGGAACATCTCGCGGACCAGGTCGATGCCGGCGACTTCCTCGGTGACCGGGTGCTCGACCTGCAGGCGGGTGTTGACCTCGAGGAAGGAGATCGTGCCGTCGTTGCCGACGAGGAACTCCACGGTGCCCGCGCCGACGTAGCCGGCCTCCTTGAGGATGGCCTTGGAGGAGGCGTAGAGCTCCTGGACCTGCGCGTCGGACAGGAAGGGGGCGGGAGCTTCCTCGACGAGCTTCTGATGGCGGCGCTGCAGGGAGCAGTCGCGGGTCGAGACGACGACCACGTTGCCGTGGGTGTCGGCCAGGCACTGGGTCTCGACGTGGCGGGGCTTGTCGAGGTAGCGCTCGACGAAGCACTCGCCGCGGCCGAAGGCGGCGACGGCCTCGCGCACGGCCGACTCGTACAGCTCGGGGACCTCTTCGAGGGTGCGGGCGACCTTCAGACCGCGGCCGCCGCCGCCGAAGGCGGCCTTGATCGCGATGGGCAGGCCGTGCTCCTGGGCGAACGCGACGACCTCGTCGGCCCCGGAGACCGGGTCGGGGGTGCCGGCGACCAGCGGGGCACCGGCTCGCTGGGCGATGTGCCGGGCGGCGACCTTGTCACCCAGATCGCGGATGGCGTGCGGCGGTGGGCCGATCCAGATCAGGTCGGCGTCCAGAACGGCCTGCGCGAACTCCGCGTTCTCGGACAGGAAGCCGTAACCGGGGTGGATCGCGTCCGCCCCCGAGTCCTTGGCGGCCTGGAGCACCTTGGCGATGTCCAGGTAACTGGTGGCCGGGGTGTCACCGCCCAATGCGAACGCTTCGTCCGCCGCACGGACATGCAGAGCGTCCCGGTCCGGTTCGGCATACACGGCAACGCTCGCGATCCCGGCATCCCGGCATGCCCGGGCCACGCGGACAGCGATTTCGCCACGGTTGGCGATGAGCACCTTGCGCACGATGGCTCCCTCCTTGAAACAAGCCGAGTTTAGGGACAGCCGACACGACCTTTCGACCCGTCCCCAGTGGTGAGCTTGCCCACACGGAGCGTGATGCGAGGCTCGACCGACCCGTGAAATCCCTTGTCGCACCGCAGCACGCTGGAATCCTTCCCTGAACCCTAGCCCTCTGGTGTGGTCAAGGTCTCTGTGACTCCGTGCTGCGGCCCACAAGGTTTCTTTGTGGAGTCCCTACGAATGGCCCAATGATTCTTTGCCCCGCGCAGACCCCTTGTCCCGCGGTTTACCCGTTAGTAGCGTTCGCGATGTCTTGAACGTACTGGGAGTAACAGCACGCGGAAGTGGGTGGGGACCGGTGGTGCGCAGACCGGTGGCGTGGGTGACGGCGATCGTGCTCTTCGTGGAAGCGATCGGCATCGCGCTGCTGAACTGGTTCCTCGGCGTGGTCGTCGACCGCCAGGACATGTCCCTGGCAGGGCTCGACCCCGACATGATGTCCGTGTCGTCGAAGGTCGGCGGGCTGGTCTTCGGCCTGTACTTCGCGGCCTGTGCCCTCACCGCCCTGCTGGTCGCCCTCCGCGACCGCGCACCGCGCGTTCTCGGGCGGGTCCTGCTGATCAGCGCCGCCGTGGTGCACGGCCTGCTCGGCGCGTTCACGGTGGGGCTCGTGGGCTGGGGCGCGTTCGCCTTCATGATGGTCGTGCTCGGGCTGATCGTGTTCACCCTGCTGGCGTACGACCGCCGTGAGGCGGCCGGTCCGGCCGACGCCGTGCCCGAGGGCGGCAAGGACGGGGACAACGGCGGAGGAGCCCCGGTCGCGGCCCCTCCGGCCCCCTCCGCCTCCTGATCACTGCTCCCGCGGCGTCCACAACTCGGTGATGCCGACGCCCAGCTCGGCGAGGAGCCTGCGCACGAGCGGCAGCGAGATGCCGATGACATTGCCGTGGTCGCCGTCGATGCCCTCGATGAACGGCGCCGAGCGGCCGTCGAGGGTGAAGGCGCCCGCCACGTGGAGGGGTTCGCCCGAGGCGATGTAGGCGGCGATCTCCTCGTCCGTGGGCTCGCCGAAGCGGACCACGGTGGACGCGGTCGCCGAGGCGTAGCGCTTGGCCGCCGTGTCGTAGACGCAGTGCCCCGTCTGCAGGGTCCCGGCCCGGCCGCGCATCGCCTTCCAGCGTGCGGTGGCCTCCTCGCTGTCCGCGGGCTTGCCCAGGGCCTGGCCGTCCAGGTCGAGGACGGAGTCGCAGCCGATCACCAGTGCGCCCTGCACCTCGGGGCGGGCCGCGACGACGGAGGCCTTCGCCTCGGCCAGCGCGAGTGCGAGTTCGGCGGGGGTGGGGGCGCTGACGGCCTCCTCGTCCACCCCGCTCACGATCACCTCGGGGGCGAGTCCGGCCTGTCGCAGCAGGTTGAGCCGGGCGGGGGACTGCGAGGCCAGCACGAGACGGCGGCGCGGCTGATCGGTCATGCGCCCAGGGTATCGGCGCCATCCGGGCCGCCGGCCGGGGTCCGTCCGCTCCGCTCGCCCGGGCGGCTCACGTCACGCCGAGCAGGATCATCGCGAGCACCATCGCCAGCGCCACGAGAATGCCCAGGCGCCGCAACATCTCCTGCATGTCGCGGAGTTCCTCGGGGGGTTCGTTCTCGGGGTCGGACCACAGCATGTCCCCGATCGTGCGGCCGGCGGGGGACCGGGCGCCTGAGTACGCGTACTCAACTTCGGGGGGTCACGGGACGCGGACCCGGGGTCCCCGGCGGCCGGCCCGGGACGTCCCGCGCCGGCCGGTCCACGAACCCGGGGCCGTCGTTCTAACCGGGCCAGTAGGTGCGGCCCCACGCCTTCGGGCCAGGGGCCGGCAGGCGGCTCATCGCCAGCCGGGCCGGGTCGGCCCAGGCGTCCGGCTCGCGGCGCGCGCCCGACGGGGCGGAGGCCGCCGCCGCGGCGCGCGCTCTGACCACCGCCAGTGCGGCGGCCAGCTCCTCGGGGGTCGGATTGCCCCGTACGACCTTGATCGTCATATCTGCTCCCAGGAGTCCGATCGGGGTCTAGAGGGGGATGTTGCCGTGCTTCTTCGGAGGGAGTGATTCCCGCTTGGTGCGCAGCTGACGCAGACCGCGGACGATGTGCGAGCGGGTCTGCGAGGGCATGATCACGCCGTCGATGTAACCGCGTTCGGCAGCCGTGTAGGGGTTGAGGAGCGTGTCCTCGTACTCCTGGATGAGGCGGGCGCGGGTGGCGTCCTGGTCCTCGGCGGCGGCGATGGTGCGGCGGTGCAGGATGTTGACCGCGCCCTGGGCGCCCATGACGGCGATCTGGGCGGTGGGCCAGGCCAGGTTGATGTCGGCGCCCAGGTGCTTGGAGCCCATGACGTCGTAGGCGCCGCCGAAGGCCTTGCGGGTGATGACCGTGATCAGGGGCACGGTGGCCTCGGCGTAGGCGTAGATCAGCTTGGCGCCGCGGCGGATGATGCCCTCGTGCTCCTGGCCGACGCCGGGCAGGAAGCCGGGGACGTCGACGAAGGTGATGACCGGGACGTTGAAGGCGTCGCAGGTGCGCACGAAGCGGGCGGCCTTCTCGCTGGCGTCGATGTCCAGGCAGCCGGCGAACTGCATCGGCTGGTTGGCGACGATGCCGACGGGGTGGCCCTCGACGCGGCCGAAGCCGGTCAGGATGTTGGGCGCGAACAGCGGCTGGGTCTCGAAGAACTCGGCGTCGTCCAGGACGTGTTCGATGACCGCGTGCATGTCGTACGGCTGGTTCGCGCTGTCGGGCACGATGGTGTCCAGCTCGCGGTCCTCGTCGGTGAGGGCGAGGTCGGCCTCCTCGGCGAACGCGGGAGGCTCGGAGAGGTTGTTGGACGGCAGGTACGACAGGAGCTGCTTGACGTACTCGATGGCGTCCTTCTCGTCGCCGGCCATGTGATGGGCGACGCCGGAGGTGGCGTTGTGGGTGCGGGCGCCGCCCAGTTCCTCGAAGCCGACGTCCTCGCCGGTGACCGTCTTGATGACGTCGGGTCCGGTGATGAACATGTGCGAGGTCTGGTCGACCATGATCGTGAAGTCGGTGATGGCGGGGGAGTAGACCGCGCCGCCCGCGCAGGGGCCGACCACGAGCGAGATCTGCGGGATGACGCCGGAGGCGTGGGTGTTGCGGCGGAAGATCTCGCCGTACATGCCCAGCGCGCTGACGCCTTCCTGGATGCGGGCGCCACCGGAGTCGTTGATGCCGATGACCGGGCAGCCGGTCTTCAGCGCGAAGTCCATCACCTTCATGATCTTCTGGCCGAAGACCTCGCCGAGCGCGCCGCCGAAGACGGTGAAGTCCTGCGAGAACACGGCGACGGGGCGGCCGTCGACCATGCCGTAGCCGGTGACGACACCGTCGCCGTAGGGACGGTTCTTCTCCAGCCCGAAGTCGGTCGAGCGGTGCCGGGCGAACTCGTCGAACTCGACGAAGGACCCCTCGTCCATGAGGAGTTCGATGCGCTCACGGGCCGTCAGCTTGCCCTTCGCGTGCTGCTTCTCGACGGCGCGCTCCGAGCCGGCGTGCGTCGCCTCTTGGATGCGGCGCTGCAAGTCCGCGAGCTTGCCCGCGGTGGTGTGGATGTCGGGGTGTTGCAGCTCTTCCGGCTCGGACATCGGGATGCGGCTCCCTGCCTGCTCTAGGGGGACGTGAGGGTGAGGTGCTCAGAAGGGGGACTTGCTACTCATCCGTAGCGTAGTGGCGTGCCTACCGTTCAGCAGTGCGGCGTTTACCACACCTAGGGTGGGTTGCATGACGCCGCGAGATGCTTCAGACGCGAACGACAACCGGTGGTCCGACCTGGACCGGCCGCCCCTGAACGCCACCGCCCTGAACCGGGCGCTCGTCCGCGACGGCGAGCACGGAAGCCTGTGGCGCGATGTCCAGGTGGTGGAGCGCACCGGATCCACCAACTCCGACCTCGTCGCCCTGGCCGGCGACGGGAAGGCGGACGAGGGCGCCGTCCTCGTCGCCGAGGAACAGAACGCCGGGCGCGGCCGTCTCGACCGCAGCTGGACGGCGCCCGCCCGCTCCGGCCTCTTCTTCTCCGTCCTGCTCAAGCCCACCGGGGTCCCCGTCGAGCGCTGGGGCTGGCTGCCGCTGCTCACCGGCGTCGCCGTCGCGACCGCGCTGTCCCGCGCCGCCGGCGTGGACACGGCACTCAAGTGGCCCAACGACCTGCTGGTGACCATCGACGGGGAGGAACGCAAGGCCGGAGGCATCCTCGCCGAGCGGGCCGGGACGGACTCCGTCGTGGTCGGCATCGGCATCAACGTCACCCTGCGGGAGAACGAACTGCCGGTGCCGGGTGCCGGGTCGCTGGCGCTCGCGGGAGCGGTGAGCACGGACCGTGACACCGTGCTGCGGGCCGTGCTGCGGTCCCTGGAGGACTGGTACCTGCGGTGGCGCGACGCCGCGGGCGACCCCGTCGCCTCCGGTCTCCAGGAGACGTACGCCGCCGGGTGCGCGACGCTCGGACGAGTGGTCCGCGCCGAACTGCCCGGCGACCGCTCGATCACCGGCGAGGCCGTCGCCCTGGACGGGGACGGCCGGCTGGTCATCGCCACGGAAACGGGCGTGCAGCAGCCCGTCGGCGCGGGCGACGTGGTGCACCTGCGGCCCGCGTAGGGAGCTCCGGCGGCCGAAAACCCCCGGCCGGGACGGTGCCCGTGGAAACCTCCCGACCTGGGTCCCGGCGTCGGGAGTGAGCCAGCGCACACCTGCCGTAGAGTTGAGCGCGGCCGATATCTGACCTCGGCAGATCGGAAGGGCAGCAGGCGTGACCGTCGACGACACCGGCTCCGACGCGGGCGCCCGGCCCGCCCCTGACGGCGAGCCGGGCCGTACCGCCGGGCCGGTCACCGACGCGTCGCCCCCGCCGGCCGACGCCCGGCCCGGGACACGGCCGGACGCGGGGTCCGACACGGGCCCCGACGCCCGTACCGACCCGAACGGCCACGTGGACCTCCCCTCCGAGCCGGAGGACGGCGAGGACCCCCTGGCGCTCCGCCTGGAAGGGCTCATCCTCGGCGCGGAGCGCCGCTACACGCCCTTCCAGGCAGCCCGCAGCGCCGGTGTCTCCATGGAGCTGGCGTCCCGCTTCTGGCGGGCCATGGGCTTCGCCGACATCGGGCAGGCCAAGGCGCTCACCGAGGCGGACGTACTCGCCCTGCGGCGCCTGGCCGGTCTCGTCGAGGCGGGCCTGCTCAGCGAGGCCATGGCGGTGCAGGTCGCCCGTTCCACCGGCCAGACCACGGCCCGTCTCGCCGAGTGGCAGATCGACTCCTTCCTGGAGGGCCTCACCGAGCCCCCGGAACCGGGGATGACCCGCACCGAGGTGACGTACCCCCTGATCGAGCTGCTCCTGCCCGAGCTGGAGGAGTTCCTCGTCTACGTCTGGCGGCGCCAGCTCGCCGCCGCCACCGGCCGGGTCGTGCAGGCGGCGGACGACGAGGAGATGGTCGACCGGCGCCTCGCCGTCGGCTTCGCCGACCTCGTGGGCTTCACCCGGCTGACCCGCCGCATGGAGGAGGAGGAACTCGGCGAGCTCGTCGAGGCCTTCGAGACCACGGCGGCCGACCTGGTGGCCGCGCACGGGGGACGCCTGATCAAGACCCTGGGCGACGAGGTGCTGTACGCGGCCGACGACGCCGGTATCGCCGCCGAGATCGCCCTGCGGCTCATCGAGACGATGGCGCACGACGAGACGATGCCCGAGCTGCGCGTCGGCATCGCCTTCGGCACGGTGACCACGCGGATGGGCGATGTGTTCGGCACCACCGTGAACCTCGCGAGCCGGCTCACGTCGATAGCGCCGCGCGACGCCGTCCTGGTGGACGGCGCGCTCGCGGAGGAACTGATCCGCACCGGCGAGGCCCCCGCCTCCGAGGCGGAGGCCGCCGAGGCCGCGGCCACCGCCGAGAAGGAGGGCGAGGAACCGCCCACCTACCGCTTCGCCCTCCAGCCGATGTGGCAGCGCCCGGTGCGTGGCCTCGGTGTGATCGAGCCGTGGCTGCTCGCACGCCGGGACACCGAGTCGTAGCCCCGGGCATCCGCGCACCGGCCGGGCCGTGGGCCGGTCGTCCGGGCGGGCCGGACACCGGCGCACCGGCCGCTCATCCGGGTGGCCCCGGGAGGCCGGGCGCCGACAGCCCGTGCACGCAGATGCCGACGATCGGGACGCAGACGCCCGGCGGCTCGGGCCGCGGCGCCGGGGCGTGACTGCTGGTGCCCGGCGTCGGAGTGGCCGGAGCGGTCGTCGCCCGCGGCGGCGGGGTGGTCACCGGCATGGAGGGGATGCCCGTCGCGCCCGGTGCGTCGCTCGCGACGGCACTGCCGTGGGGCCACGGCGTCGTCGGGACGGCCGAGGGCGTCGTCGGGGGCGCCGTGGGTGTGGCGCCGTCGTCCGATGCCGGAGTCGTGGCGGCACCGCCCATCACGCCGGATGCCGTGGCGGCGGTCGATCGCGCCGAGGGCACCGCCTCCACCGTGGTGACGGCGGACCCCGCCGAGCCCGCGGGGTCGGTGGCGTTCCCCGCGCGCGGCTCGGCCTCCGCGCTCCCGCCGCCCCCGATCACCGAGTCGGGGGCCACCCGCGCGAGGCTCAGCACCCCCGCGGCGAGTGCGAGTCCCCCCACGGCGAAGAGCACCCGCCTCGGCCGCGGCCTGCGGTGCCGGCCCCGCACGGGGCGGAACCGCCCGGGCGCGACGGCGGCGTCCCCGGACTTCGGCGCCCCCTCGCGAGGGCGGGGCCCCGAGGACGCGGCGCGGCGCCCGCGGGCACCGTCCGCCACGGGGGCCGACCGGACCGGGCCGCCCTTCGCGCCGGCACCACCGCTTCCGGAGCGCCGAGGGCTGCCCGAGGCGCCTTCCGGGGTGCCGCCGGCCGTATCCCTTTCCGAGGTGCCGCTGTCGTGTTCACCACCCTCCGGGGTGCCGCCGGCGGCCGTACCGCCCTCCGGGGTGCCGCCGGCGGCCGTATCGCCCTCCGGGGTGCCGTCGGTGTCCGCGGCGGCCGAGGCGCCCTGCGTGCCGCCCGTGCCGCCCGTGCCGGTCCGCGCGGGACCGTTCCCGGCCGCGCCGGGGCGTGCGGGGCGGGTGCCGGGGCTGTCGGCCCGCGGGGTGCCGCTGTCGGCCGTACCGCTCTCCGCGGTGGCGTCGGCGTCCGCGGCGGCCGAGGCGCTGCGCGTGCGGGCCCTCGACGGGCCGTCGCTCATGCCGCTCACCGACGGCCCACCGCCGCCGGCGGCCCCTCGGGTGGCGTTCCCGGTCGTGTCCGTGGGTGTGCGGCTGACGTCGTCCGGTCGGGCCGCGGCGGTGGTGGGGGCCGGGGCCGTTCCGGAAGGAGCCGGATCTGTCGTGCGGGCCGGCGCGGGGCCGGTCCGTGGCGCGTTGTTCTTCGTGGGGCCGGCCTGAGGTTCCGGGCGGGTCCTGCCGACATCTGTCGTACGGCCGTTCGTCATGGTCGTCCCTCCCCTACGTGCCCGCGCCCCCCGAAGCGCTGTGGCGGTGCGCAGGCTATGCACGGTTCGCGCGCGATGTGCGGGAGTTGGGCCGGATGTCACCCGAACGGGGACGTACGGGGCGGGGGAGCGGGTTTCCTGGGGCGGCGTCGGCTGCGATGATCGGGGCGTCGGTTGTTAACCCACGTTAACCGGGAGGGCGTCATGGCGGAGCAGGGGCCGGAGTCGACGACGGAGCAGGTCGACGAGCGGCGGTTCGGGGAGTTCGTCGCCGTACGGCGGCACGGGCACGTCGCCGAGCTCGCCCTCGACCGGCCCAAGGCCATGAACGCGGTGTCCACCGAGATGGCCCGCTCGATCGCCGGGGCCTGCGACGCGCTCGCCGCCGACCGGGACGTACGCGTGGTGGTGCTCGCGTCCACCCATGAGCGGGCCTTCTGCGTCGGCGCCGACCTGAAGGAGCGCAATTCCTTCACCGACGCCGACCTGGTGCGGCAGCGCCCGGTGGCGCGGGCCGCGTACACGGGTGTCCTGGAGCTGCCGATGCCGACCATCGCGGCCGTGCACGGCTTCGCGCTGGGCGGCGGGTTCGAGCTGGCGCTGTCGTGCGACCTGATCGTGGCCGACCGCACGGCGGTCGTCGGGCTGCCCGAGGTGTCCGTCGGGGTGATCCCCGGTGGCGGCGGCACGCAGCTGCTGCCCCGGCGGGTCGGCGCGGCCCGCGCGGCCGAGCTCATCTTCTCGGCGCGGCGCCTGGAGGCGGCCGAGGCGCGGGAGTTGGGTCTCGTGGACGAGCTGGTGGAGGCCGGACAGGACACGACGGAGGCCCTCGCGCTCGCCGCGCGCATCGCCGCGAACTCCCCCGTCGGCCTGCGCGCGGCCAAGCGGGCGCTGCGGCTCGGTCACGGCCTGGACCTGCGTGCGGGCCTGGAGGTCGAGGACTCCGCATGGCGGTCGGTCGCCTTCTCGGGGGACCGGGCCGAGGGTGTGGCGGCGTTCAACGAGAAGCGTGCCCCGCAGTGGCCCGGCGAGTGAGAAGTGCCTGCCGGCGTCTGTCCGGCGGGGGCGCCCGGTAGGGCTCCCGCCGGGGTCGCCCCGCCTCTTCAGGCGACTCCCTCGGACGCTTCGGGGGGTTCGCGCCGACGGTCTCCGGCGTCTCCCTCCGACGCTTCGGGCGGTCCGCGCGGGCCCCTGCCGGTGGCTTCCTCCGGCACTTTCGGGCGGTTCGTGCCGAGCCGTGTCCGGTGGTTCCCGCCGGCGCCCCGGGCGGCTCCCGCCGGCTCCCTGTCGGGTCCCTTCCGGCGGCGCCCGCCCGCTCGGACCCCTGTTCGCCGTATCAATGTCCCTAAATGCCATGTTTTTACCTAGCCTGGGGTGATGGGTGAGGACAGTCGGCTGAAGGCCGTGGTGGAGCTGGCGCAGGGGATGGCGGCGGCACGCACCCCACGCGAGTCGTGGCGGGCCGCGGCCCTCGGTGCGTGCCACGCGCTGACCGGAAGCTTCGCCGCGCTCTCCGTGTGGGAGCGCGAGCTGGGGCGGCTGAGGGTGCTCGCCAACGTGGGCGACCGGGCGGCGGACGAGGCCGAGTTCCCGGACGGGGAGTCCTATCCGGTGCACCAGTTCCCGGAGATCACCGAGTTCCTGCACGAGCGCTGGGCGGGCGGTGGCGGCCCGAACGCCTGGGTGGAGACAGCTGACGGCCCGGCGGGCGGCGGCGCCGGGTACTGCCACCAGCGCGTCGCCGCACTGCGCCGTCGGGGGCGCGGCTGCTGCGTGGTCGCGCCGATCGTCCTGCACGGCCGGGCCTGGGGCGAGCTGTACGTGGCCCGCTCCGCCGGTGTCCCGGTCTTCGACAGGGCGGACGCCGACTTCGCGACCGTGCTCGCCTCCGTCGTCGCCGCCGGGATAGCGCAGACCGAACGCCTGGAGGAGGCGCGGCGGCTGGCGTTCACGGACTCCCTCACCGGGCTCGCCAACCGCCGCGCCGTCGACATGCGGCTCGACGAAGCGGTCGAGCAGTACAAGAAGGACGGCGTCGTGGTCAGTCTCGTGGTCTGCGACCTGAACGGGCTCAAGCGCGTCAACGACACCCGCGGGCACGCGGTCGGCGACCGGCTCCTCGAACGGTTCGGGTCGGTGCTGTCCCTGTGCGGGGCCATGCTTCCGGGCACCCTGGCCGCCCGCCTCGGCGGCGACGAGTTCTGTCTGCTGGCGGTGGGCCCGCCGGCGGCGGCCGTGGTCCGGATCGCCGACGAACTGTGCCGCCGTGCGGCCGAGTTGGAGCTCGGCGAGGGTGTGGCGTGCGGGGTCGCCTCGACCGAGGAGGCGATCGGGCCCGTACGGTCCGCCCGCCGGCTGTTCAGGCTCGCGGACGCGGCCCAGTACCGGGCCAAGGCCGTCCGCGCGGCACGGCCCGTCGTCGCCGGGCGTGAGGGCCCCGACGACCCGGTCGTACAGCTCGCGGACGCTCCGTCGCCCACCGAGGGGGAGCGCCGCCGCTTCCGCGGACGCCACCAGCTGCGCCCCTGACCTGCCCGCCGTCGTGGACCGGGCGGCCCCGGACGTCCGGAGGTCCGCTGTGACGTTCGCCGGAGTAAGGGGTCAACCCGGCACCCACTAGTGACATCAAGGAATTCACTGCGTACGCTCCTGAATATGGATATGCACACTGTGGTGGTGGGGACGTCCGGCGTGACCGCGTCCGACGTTCTTGCCGTGGCGCGCGACGACGCCCGGATCGAGCTCTCCGGCGAGGCGGCGGCGGCCCTCGCCGCGGCCCGCGAGATCGTGGACGCGCTGGCGGCCAAGCCGGAGCCCGTCTACGGCGTCTCCACCGGGTTCGGCGCCCTCGCGACCCGGCACATCAGCCAGGAGCTGCGCGCCCAGCTGCAGCGCAACATCGTCCGCTCGCACGCGGCCGGGATGGGTCCGCGCGTCGAGCGCGAGGTCGTCCGCGCGCTGATGTTCCTGCGGCTCAAGACCGTCTGCTCCGGCCACACGGGCGTACGCCCCGAGGTCGCGCAGACCATGGCGGACATCCTGAACGCCGGCATCACCCCGGTCGTCCACGAGTACGGCTCGCTCGGCTGCTCCGGCGACCTGGCGCCGCTGTCCCACTGCGCGCTCACGCTGATGGGCGAGGGCGACGCGGAGGGCCCCGACGGCACCGTGCGCCCCGCCGGCGAGCTCCTCGCCGAACACGGCATCACCCCCGTGGAGCTCCGCGAGAAGGAGGGGCTCGCCCTCCTGAACGGCACCGACGGCATGCTCGGCATGCTGGTCATGGCCCTCGCCGACCTGGAGGCGCTGTACAAGTCGGCCGACGTCACGGCCGCCCTCTCGCTCGAAGCGCTGCTCGGCACCGACAAGGTCCTCGCGCCCGAACTGCACGCCATCCGCCCGCACCCCGGACAGGGCGCCAGCGCCGCCAACATGCTGGCCGTGCTGAAGGGTTCGGAGCTCACCGGGCACCACCAGGACGACGCCCCGCGCGTCCAGGACGCCTACTCCGTGCGTTGCGCGCCGCAGGTCGCCGGCGCGGGCCGCGACACCCTCGCCCACGCGCGCACGGTCGCCGAGCGCGAGCTGGCCTCGGCGGTCGACAACCCGGTCGTACTGCCCGACGGCCGCGTCGAGTCGAACGGCAACTTCCACGGCGCCCCCGTCGCCTACGTGCTCGACTTCCTCGCGATCGCCGCCGCCGACCTCGGCTCCATCGCCGAGCGCCGCACCGACCGGCTCCTCGACAAGAACCGTTCGCACGGCCTGCCGCCCTTCCTCGCGGACGACGCCGGTGTCGACTCGGGCCTGATGATCGCCCAGTACACGCAGGCCGCCCTGGTGAGCGAGATGAAGCGCCTCGCCGTCCCGGCGTCCGCGGACTCCATCCCGTCCTCGGCGATGCAGGAGGACCACGTCTCCATGGGCTGGTCCGCGGCGCGCAAGCTGTGCACCGCCGTGGGCAACCTCACCCGCATCGTCGCCATCGAGCTGTACGCCGCCACGCGCGCGATCGAGCTGCGTGAAGGCCTGTCCCCGGCCCCCGCGACGCAGGCGGTCATCGACGCCGTCCGCGCGGCCGGCGTCCAGGGCCCCGGGCCGGACCGCTTCCTCGCCCCCGACCTGGAGGCGGCGGACGCGTTCGTGCGCGCGGGCGGGGTGCTGACGGCCGTGGAGCCGGTCACCGGCCCGCTCCAGTAGGAGACCCCGTGGCACGCGGAGGGGCGCCGTCCGCCGGCGCCCCTCCGCACCGGGCCGCCCTCCCCGGTGTGCTAGGGTCTCGCATTGATACGTTTTGGTACCCATTTACTTTGTGCGCCTGATCGGAATCTTCCGCAGGCGCGTTTTGTTTTACCGGCATCTCCGGCATTTCCCGGTGCATCTCCGGATGGGACCCTTACCTGTTCGGGAGAACAACATGGCTACAGGAACCGTGAAGTGGTTCAACTCGGAAAAGGGCTTCGGCTTCATCGAGCAGGACGGCGGCGGCCCCGACGTCTTCGCCCACTACTCCAACATCGCCAGCTCCGGCTTCCGTGAGCTGCTGGAGGGCCAGAAGGTCTCGTTCGACGTCGCGCAGGGCCAGAAGGGCCTGCAGGCGGAGAACATCGTCCCCGCCTGATCCGGGGTCGCGCTTTTCCAGAGCCGGGGCCCGCACCTTCGGGTGCGGGCCCCGGCTCGTGCTGTGAACGCCCGTCCGCGGACGGGCTCGGTGCGTGCAGTCCGTGGGGCCCAGGAAGGAAAACCAGATCCAGCATGACTCGATCCGAACGTCCCGCCCGTAAGCGGCCGACGCGCGCACGTGGCGACGCCCAGAATGGCGGTGCCGCCCACAACGGCGGTGCCACGAGGAGCGGCGGCGCCGTGAAGAACAGCGGCGCGAAGTCCGACGGCCCGGCACGCGGCGGTGGTTCCGCCAGGTCCGGCGGTCCGGCTCGGACGGGTGGTGCCGCGCGGAACGCGGGCCGCGGCGCCGGCCGTGGTGCGGGCAGGGGCGCGACCCGCCCGGTCACGCCGCCGCAGGAGTTCTCCCTGCCCGAGACCCTCACGCCCGCACTGCCCGCCGTCGACTCCTTCGACGCCCTGGACATGCCGGCCGCGCTGACGAAGACCCTCGCCGCGAACGGTGTCACCGAGCCCTTCCCGATCCAGGGCGCGACCCTGCCCAACTCCCTCGCGGGCCGTGACGTCCTCGGCCGCGGCCGCACGGGATCGGGCAAGACGCTGGCCTTCGGGCTCGCCCTGCTGGCGCGCACCGCGGGCCGCCGCGCCGAACCGAGGGCGCCGCTCGCCCTCGTCCTGGTGCCCACCCGTGAGCTGGCCCAGCAGGTCGACGACGCGCTGACGCCCTACGCGACCTCCGTCCAGCTGCGCGTCGCCACGGCCGTCGGCGGGATGTCGATCGGCCGCCAGGCCGGTGCGCTGCGCCGTGGCGCCGAGGTGCTGGTGGCCACTCCGGGCCGCCTCAAGGACCTCATAGAGCGGGGTGACTGCGTCCTGGACCAGGTCGCGATCACCGTCCTCGACGAGGCCGACCAGATGGCCGACATGGGCTTTCTTCCTCAGGTCACGGCGCTGCTGCGGCAGGTCGAGCCGGACGGTCAGCGGCTGCTGTTCTCGGCGACGCTCGACAAGAACATCGACCGTCTCGTGCGGATGTTCCTCACCGACCCCGTGGTGCACTCCGTCGACCCGTCGGCGGGCGCGGTGACCACCATGGAGCACCACGTGCTGCACGTGGCCGACGAGACCGACAAGAAGGCCGTCGCCATGCGGATCGCGGCGCGGGACGGCCGGGTGATCCTGTTCGTCGACACCAAGCGCGGCGCCGACCGCTTCACCAAGCGGCTGCTCGCCAACGGCGTACGGGCGTCCGCGCTGCACGGCGGGCGCAGCCAGCCGCAGCGCAACCGCACCCTCGACCAGTTCAAGAACGGCCAGGTCACCGCGCTGGTCGCCACCAACGTGGCGGCTCGCGGCATCCACATCGACGACCTCGACCTGGTCGTCAACGTGGACCCGCCCACCGATCACAAGGACTATCTGCACCGCGGCGGACGCACCGCGCGCGCGGGTGAGTCCGGCAGCGTCGTCACCCTCGTACTCCCGGAGCAGAAGCGGGAGATGACCCGACTGATGGCCGACGCCGGCATCACCCCGCGCACCGCGCGTGTCAGGTCCGGCGACGAGGAGCTGACCCGTCTGACCGGAGCGCGCGAGCCCTCCGGCGTGCCCGTGGTCATCGAGGTGCCGCAGCCCGCCGAGCAGCCGAAGCCGCGTGCCAGGACCCGTCCCGGCACGGGACGCCGCGGCGGTTCCGGTGACGGCGGCGGACGCCGTGCGACGGCCGAGGGCGGTACGGGCTCGGCCCGCACGGACGGCGCCGGGCGCGCTCCGCGACGCCGCACGGGTCGCGGCCAGGACGCCGTGGCGCAGAGCGGCGGCGGTCGCGGCCGCGGCGGGCAGAACCGCGGTGGCGCCGGCCGTGGCGGCAGGGACGGCGGAGGCAGGGACGGCGGCGGCCGCAGGGCCGCGTAGCGCGCCCGCGGAAGCCCGTCGGCGGCTCCGGGCAGGACAGCCGGTGCCGCGCCCCGAGGAGAGGCGGTGGCGGCCCGGTGCGCGGCGGTTCTCGGGCCGTCCCGGTGAGCCGCCCGGCCGAGCCGCCGTGCCGGGCGGGTGGCGCCGCACCGACCTGGGGACCTCGGCGGGCCCTGTGCCCGGACCGGTGTCAGGGGCTGCCGAAGAACCCGGGGTCGACCTTGTCGAGCTTCAGGGCGAAGTCCCGGTGGAGCTGCAGGATTTCGGCCAGCGGCACCGCGCGGCGGCTGGTCGAGTGCAGGTCGCGGCGCGCCTCGGCCGACCACAGGAACGGCACGACGGAGAGGCCCTGCGTCCCGCCCAGGAGACCGGACTCGGCACGCCAGCCCGGCCAGCGCAGCGTGTCGTAGAACCGGTCGGTGCCCTCGCGCAGGAACCAGTCGAGCCACTCCCCGTGGCCCACTTCGAGGGCCTCCCAGTGCAGCGAGTCCGGCGCGAAGTAGACGATCTCGCCGGGGCGTCCGGGGCGGCCCGCCGCCTCCGGGTCGGCGCCGTTGACGAGGAAGACCCCGCCCAGCACGTCGTGGCCGACGACGAGTCCGTTCGCGGGGCGCCAGGACGGGTCGAACCGCTCGGGGAACTCGTTGACCTCGGCGAGGCTCGGCAGGTCCGCCGACGCGCCGGGCAGTCCCGTGGAGGTGTCGGCGGCCGGACTGCCGTAGATGCGCAGCCAGCCGCTGTCCAGCACCAGGCCGCCGCAGTTGAGCACCAGACCGCCCAGCCAGGACCGCGCGGTGACCTGGAGCTGGAGCAGGGTGGCACGTCCCAGCGCCGGGTCCGCGGGCAGGACGTCCATGGACACCCCGCTCGCGGCGAGTGCCTCGGACAGGAGCGGCCAGGAGGGCTCCTCGACGTCGGTCAGCTCGGTCAGGTCTCGCATGGATTCCCCGTGGGTCGGTCCGAACCGGAGTACCGCGCTCAGCAGGCCATCGTGCGCTCGCGGCGCACCGAGTACGTCACGAATCCGGCGCCCAGGGCGAGGAAGAGGGTGCCGCCGACGACGTACGGCGTCGTGTCGACGCTTCCGGTGTCGGCGAGCTGGGTGTGGGTCCCGTCGGACTGCGTGTCCGAGTCCGTCGCGGTGCGCGCCTCGGGCGTCGTCGTCGCGGTGGCCGACGCCGAGACGCCCGGACTGGGTTGGTCCTGGGTCGCGTTGGCGGACGGGACGAACCACAGGGCACCCAGGAGGGTCCCGGCTGCGGTGGCGGTCAGCAACGATCGACGTGCGGCGGACACGAAATATCGATCCCCTTGTGGCGCGGGCGAATTGGCCGTGTGGGGCGATGCTAATGAAAGGCGCGGGTCGTGGGAAAGTCGTGCCACCCCTGGGCCTTACGCTCCGTCCCATGAGTACTCCTGAGACATCACAGTTTGTACGGCTTCGTGTCGAACTCGTGCTGGAGATCGACGACGCCGACGCCGTCACCAAGGCCGCGCTGCGGCGTATCGCCGGGGACACCGACTTGCCCGCGGACGAGCGCGCGCACGCCGAGAACGCAGTGACGGAAGACACGGCCGAGGCCCTCGCCTATCTGGTGGACCCGTTCGACCTGGTCAGCGAGGTGCCCGGGATCGAGCTCGCGCAGGCGTCGTGGAGCAGCGAGCCCATCGAATACGACCCCGATTCGCCCGACTGGGACCTCGACGAGGATGATGCTGACGAGGACGACGAGGAAGACACGCTCGGCTGACGCGGCTTGGGGAAACGTGACCCCGGGCGGCAACCGCCGTCCGGGGTTTCTTCGTCTCAACAGACGCACTGACCGCATCCGCACCACGCGGCGCATGTCCGAACGTGGTGTGCCCCACACTTCCGAGGAGTGTGGAACGGGACGAACCGGTCGTAGCGTTGATGGTTCCTACGGGGCCATTCGAGACTTTTGGTGATTCGGCGACGATGGAGAAGCGTGTGATGACGGACAGTAAGCGGCGCAGGGGCCTGATGGCCGCGTCCGCACTGCTCGGCGGTGTTCTGGTGCTCTCTGGCTGCAGCGACGGCGACGCCAAGGCCGACGGCGACGGCGGCGGCGACAGCTCGTCGCAGGCCAAGGTCGACGAGGCGGCAGCCAAGAAGACCTCAGAGGCCCAGATCAAGATCACACCCAAGGACGGCTCCGACAACGCCTCCATCAACAACGGCACCGCGGTCAC
Source organism: Streptomyces sp. NPDC025784 (assembly GCF_055558435.1). NCBI lineage: Bacteria > Bacillati > Actinomycetota > Actinomycetes > Kitasatosporales > Streptomycetaceae > Streptomyces > Streptomyces sp. NPDC025784. Next base: position 126,882 of record NZ_JBVHMN010000014.1, on the reverse strand, counting down.
GGTGAGCAAGGGCACGCTCACGTCCGTCACCATGCAGACCGCGGAGGGCACCGCGGTCGCGGGCCAGATATCCGCCGACAAGAAGAGCTGGAAGCCCACCGGGCAGCTCCAGCGGGCCACCACCTACAAGATCGCCGCCGAGGCCGCCGACTCCGAGGGCCGCACCGCCCACGAGAACACCTCGTTCACGACGGTCTCCCCGGCGAACAGCTTCATAGGCAACTTCACGCCGGAGGACGGCTCCACCGTCGGCGTCGGCATGCCGGTCTCGATCAACTTCAACAAGGCGATCACCGACAAGGCCGCCGTGCAGAAGGGGATCACCGTCTCCTCCAGCAGCGGCCAGGAGGTCGTCGGACACTGGTTCAACGCCAACCGTCTGGACTTCCGGCCCGAGAGCTACTGGACCGGCGGCTCCACCGTGACCCTGAAGCTCGACCTCGACGGCGTCGAGGGCGCGAGCGGCGTCTACGGCGTGCAGCAGAAGACGGTCACCTTCAAGATCGGCCGCAACCAGGTCTCGATCGTCGACGCCAAGACCAAGACCATGAAGGTCACCCAGGACGGCAAGACCATCAGGACCATCCCGATCTCGGCGGGCTCCCCCGAGAACAAGACGTACCAGGGCCAGATGGTGATCTCCGAGAAGTTCAAGGAGACCCGGATGGACGGCTCGACCGTCGGCTTCACGAACGACGACGGCAAGGGCGAGTACGACATCAAGGACGTGCCGCACGCCATGCGTCTGTCGAACTCCGGCACGTTCATCCACGGCAACTACTGGGGTGCCAAGTCCATCTTCGGCGCGGTGAACACCAGCCACGGCTGTGTCGGCCTGTCCGACACCAAGGGCGCCGGCGACAAGAACACCCCTGCCGCGTGGTTCTACGACAACTCGCTCATCGGTGACGTCGTCGTCGTGAAGAACACGGGCGACAAGACCGTCGCCCCGGACAACGGCCTCAACGGCTGGAACCTGAACTGGGCGGCGTGGAAGGCCGGCTCGGCCGTCTGAGCGCGCTGAACCCGCCGAGGCGGGGGGGGGGCCCCCCCGGGGGGGCGCCCCCCCCCCGGGGGCCCCCCCCCCCCCCCCCCCCCGGCCCCCCCCCCCCCCCCGCGCCCGGCGAACCGGCTCCGGTCGCGGGTCGCCACCCCGGGGGCGCCGGGAACC
>NZ_JBVHMN010000014.1:22892-125702 GCF_055558435.1 Streptomyces sp. NPDC025784 | reverse complement strand
CACAACCCCGCCGCCCCGCACACGGCCCTCACCGCGTGCAACCTCACCGGGGCGGGGTGGACGGCCGGCTCGGCGTTGTGCGCGCGCCCCCCCCCCCGGGGGGGGGGCCCCCCCCCGGGGGCCCCCGCCGCCTTCGCGTTCCCCGGGCCGCGCGCCCACCGTCCGCACAGGCTTCCGGGCCGGCGCACAGCTCTTCTCACGGCCCGGCACAGCCTTCTCATCGTTCTCTTATTTCGGCCTTATCCCTTCATCACGCGCCGTACCTACCTTGCGGCCATGTTCTTCACCTACCTGAGGCGCGAACTGCGCCGCCGCAGAAAGGCGGCCCTCGTCGTCGCCTCCGGACTCGCCCTGGGCATCGCCCTGGTCATCGTGGTCAGCTCCGTGTCCTCCGGCATGGAGAAGGCGCAGGGCAAGGTCCTCCAGTCGCTGTACGGACTGGGCACGGACATGACGGTCACCAAGGCGGCGGCGCCCGCGACCGGCTCCAGCCAGCGCCCGCGGTTCAACTTCGACGCCCGGGACAGCGACTCGGACGAGGAGCAGAGCAGCGACCGCGTCATGGTGCAGGGCTTCCAGACCCTGTCCGCCTCGACGGTCTCCAAGGTCGACGCGCAGAAGGGCGTCGCGGACTCCGTCGGCGGCCTGAGCCTGCAAGTCATCCGCATCGACGGACAGTTCACGCGAGGTCAGTTCAAGCAGGACCCGAACTCCGGCGGCAACCGGCAGGGCGGCGGGCCCGGCGCCCAGCAGTCCCCGCAGGGCCGCGTCGAGGGCGGCGGCGCCGACTTCGACGTCAACAACTACTCGGTCTACGGCACCGACGTCACCAAGCCCGCCCTCGGCCCGCTGACCTCCTCGAAGATCACCAGCGGACGCACCTTCAAGACCTCGGAGACCGACGCCAAGGTCGCCGTCGCCGACAAGTCGTACGCCAAGGAGAAGAAGCTCAAGGTCGGCGACACCGTCACCATCAAGAAGGTGAAGTACGAGGTCATCGGCATCGCGACGCCCGACAGCGGTGACGCGGCGGCCAACCTCTACATCCCGCTCGAGCAGGCGCAGACGCTCAGCGACTCCAAGAACAAGGTCACCACGATCTACGTCAAGGCGTCCGACTCGCAGCAGATCGACAGCGTCAAGAGCACCATCCAGAAGAACATCTCCGGCACCACGGTCACCACTTCGGCCGACCTCGCCGACACCGTCTCCGGCTCCCTGTCCACCGCCTCCGACCTGGCCTCGAACGTAGGCAAGTGGCTGTCGATCGCGGTGCTCGTCGCCGCCTTCCTGGTGGCCGGCCTGCTCACCTCCTCGGCCGTCTCCCGCCGCGTGCGCGAGTTCGGCACCCTCAAGGCGCTCGGCTGGAAGTCGGGCCGGGTGACCCGCCAGGTCGTCGGCGAGGCCATCGTCAACGGCCTGGTCGGCGGAGCCCTCGGCATCGCGATCGGCCTCGCCGGCGCGTACGTCGTCACGGAGATCAGCCCCACCCTCCAGGCGGAGCTGGGCGGTTCGAACGGCGGATCCGGCGGCCCCGGTGGCGGCGGTCCGGGCGGCGGCGTGTTCGGCGGCCCCGGCCGGCAGACCGCGAGCAAGGCCCTCGACGTCGCGCTCACCGCGCCCGTCAGCCTGAACACCATCGTCGTCGCGGTCGCCCTCGCCGTCACCGGCGGACTCGTCGCCGGCGCCTTCGGCGGCTGGCGTGCCTCCCGGCTGCGCCCCGCCGACGCCCTGCGCCGCGTCGAATAGCCCGGCCCCCACGTACTCACGTATCCCAGGAGTTGCACCATGTACGAACTCAGAGGCGTCACCAAGCGCTATACGCGGGGCAAGGGAGTCGTCGACGCGCTCGACGGTGTCGATTTGACCATCGGGTCCGGGGACCGGCTCGTCATCCAGGGCCCCACCGGCGGCGGGAAGTCCACCCTCCTCCAGATGCTGGGCGGACTCGACCGTCCCACCTCCGGCAGCGTCGAGCTCGACGGCACGGACATGGCGAAACTGTCCGAGGCCAGGCTCACCCGAGTGCGCAGCGAGAACATCGGTTTCGTCTTCCAGAGTTTCAACCTGATTCCCACGCTCACCGCCCAGGAGAACGTCGAGACCGCTCTCGTCCCTCTCGGCGTGAAGACGAAGGAGCGGCGCGAACGGGCCGCCGCGGCACTGGAGTCGGTGGGCCTCGCCGAGCGCCTCGGCCATCTGCCCGCCGAACTCTCCGGCGGTCAGCAGCAGCGCGTCGCGATCGCCCGCGCCCTGGTCAAGCAGCCCAAGGTACTGCTCGCCGACGAACCCACGGGAAACCTCGACGAGTCCATGCGCGACGAGATCATGGACGTACTGGAAGCCATGTGGAAGGAGTACGGGCTCACTTTCATCATGGTCACCCACGACTCGTCGATCGCGAGGAAGGCCCCGCGACTCGCGACGATCCGCAAGGGCCGGATCACCGTCAAGGAGAACGCGGGGGCATGAAGGAGCACAGGAATCGCGAGGGTATGAAGACGTACAGAAGGGGGAGCGCGGGGGCGTAGCGGAACAACCCCGTCAACTCTTCACCCTCGCCACTGTATTGGCGGACGATCACCCCCCGGGCATACTGCGTGTTCCGGGGGGTGCACGCGCATGTGTACGGGACCTCCCCCGGCCGGATGAACGAGTTCCTCGTCCGGATCACATCTCCAGGGGGAGACTTGCGCAGACAAGTGAAAAGAACGTGCGTCGCGAGCGTCGCCACGGCGGCCGCCGTGGCCCTGACGGCGGGCATGACCAGCCCGGCGTCGGCCGAGGCCGCGCACGCGAGCAGCGCCTCCGCGGCCGCAGGGACCTCCGGGCTCACCGCCCGGCACCACATCACGCTGATCACCGGCGACCGGGTGGCCGTCGACACCGGGGGTCGGGTCGTCGGCTTCGAACGCGCCGAAGGACGCGCCCACATACCCGTGTTCGTCCGCAAGACGGCCGGCCACACCTTCGTCGTGCCGGCCGACGCCCAGCGGCTGATCGCCTCCGGGCGGCTCGACAAGCGACTCTTCGACGTCACCGAACTGAACCGGGCGGCCACCCGCAAGGCCCAGAAGCAGGGCCTGAAGCTGATCGTCGGCTACCGGGGCGCCGCGGCCGCCGCCAGGGCCGACGTCCGGGACGCGGGCACGGTCCGCAGGACCCTCAGGTCACTGAACGCGGACGCGGTCCTCACCCCGCGGCAGGACGCGGCCGAGCTGTGGAACGCGGTCACGGACGACGGCGCGGCCGCCGCGGGCGTCGCGCACGTCTGGCTGGACGGCGTCCGCAAGGCGAGCCTCGACAAGTCCGTGCCCCAGATCGGCGCCCCCAAGGCGTGGGCGGCCGGCTACGACGGCAAGGGCGTCAAGATCGCCGTCCTGGACACCGGAGTCGACGCGGCCCACCCGGACCTCAAGGACCAGGTGATCGCCGCCAAGAACTTCTCCACCTCCGCCGACGCCACCGACCGCTTCGGGCACGGCACGCACGTCGCGTCCATCGCGGCGGGCACCGGCGCGAAGTCGAACGGCAAGTACAAGGGCGTCGCGCCCGGCGCGAAGATCCTCAACGGCAAGGTCCTCAGCGACGACGGCTACGGCGACGACTCCGGCATCCTCGCGGGCATGGAGTGGGCCGCCGACCAGGGCGCGGACATCGTCAACCTCAGCCTGGGCGGAGGTGACACGCCGGAGATCGACCCGCTGGAAGCGGAGGTCAACAAGCTCTCCGAGGAGAAGGGCATCCTCTTCGCCATCGCCGCGGGCAACGACGGCGACTTCGGTGAGCAGACCATCGGCTCCCCGGGCAGCGCGGCCGACGCGCTCACCGTCGGCGCCGTCGACGACAAGGACAAGCTGGCGTCCTTCTCCAGCCGCGGCCCCGGCCTCGACGGCGCGATCAAGCCCGACGTGACCGCACCGGGCGTGGACATCACGGCCGCGGCGGCCCCGGGCAGCGTCATCGCCAAGGAGGTCGGCGAGAGGCCGCCGGGCTATCTGACGATCTCCGGTACGTCGATGGCGACCCCGCACGTCGCGGGCGCCGCCGCGATCCTCAAGCAGGAGCACCCGGACTGGACGTTCGCCGAGCTCAAGGGCGCGCTCACGGGCTCCGCGAAGGGCGGCGCGTACACGCCGTTCCAGCAGGGAACCGGCCGTATCGCCGTCGACCGGGCGATCAAGCAGACCGTCATCGCCGACCCCGGCTCGGTCGCCTTCCCCGTCGCGCAGTGGCCGCACACCGACGACAAGCCGGTGACCCGCAGCATCACCTACCGCAACGTGGGCAGGACCGACGTCACCCTGACCCTCGCGGTGACCGCCACCGGCCCCAAGGGCCGGCCGGCCCCCGCGGGCTTCTTCACGCTCGGCGCGAAGACGGTGAAGGTCCCGGCGGGCGGCAGGGCCTCCGTCGGCATCACGGCCGACACGAAGCTGGGCGGCACCGCCGACGGCGCGTACGGGGCGTACGTGACCGCCACGGGCGGCGGCCAGTCCGTGCGCACCGCCGCCGCCGTGCAGCGCGAGGTGGAGTCCTACGACGTCAAGCTGAAGTACGTGGCGCGGGACGGGGAGAAGCCCACCCACTTCACCGGTCTGACCCCGTACACCGGCGCTGACCGCGACTACGTCACGCAGGGCACCGGTGCCACCGAGACCGTCCGGGTCCCCAAGGGCACCTACACCCTGAACTCCCAGCTGGTGAAGGACCCCGAGAAGCTGGAAGGCGGCCTCGACTGGCTCGTCCAGCCCCGGCTGAGCGTCACCCGGAACGTCTCGGTGACCGTCGACCAGCGGACGGCCACATCCGCCGACATCACCGTGCCGGACGCCGGGGCCGAGCCCGTCTCCGCGGTCGTCTCGTACATGTACGCGCCCTCCGACTTCGGCTTCGGCGTCGGCATGGAGTCCTTCGCGGACCTGCGGGTCGCGCACATCGGCCCGGCGCTCTCCTCGGGCCTGACGCAGAGCTGGTCGGGCGTCTGGACCAAGGGCGACGACACCGAGTACGACATCTTCACCGGCGGCAAGGTGACCAAGCTCCAGGGCGCGCACGTCAAGCACTACAAGGCGGGCGACCTGGCCACCGTGAAGACCGGCATGGGCGCCGCGGCCTCCGGCAAGACGGGTGCCGTCACCGCGTACGGCTATCTGACCGACGACTTCGCCTTCGGCGTCGGGGTCGAGCAGAAGCTGCCCGGCACCCGCACACTGCACGTGTCCACCGGCGACCGCGTGCAGTGGAGCCTCGACTTCGAGCAGTACGGCGGCAAGGACGCCGACGGCTTCCCGCTCGACGAGGCCTTCTACACGCTCGGTGACGCACAGACCTTCGCGGCGGGCAGGAGCTACACGAAGACCTTCAACACCGGCGTCTTCGGCCCGAAGCTCAGCAGTGCGTACGGCGTCTTCCGCGACGGCCGCTACATCAGCGGCTACCTGCCGATGCTCGCCGACGGGCAGTCGCACGCCGGGGCCTCCCTCGTGACCTCGGTCAGGACGACCCTGTACCGCAACGGCACGAAGATCGCCGAGAACGACGACCCGCTCGACGGCAGCGGCCGCTTCAAGGTGCCGGACGCCGACGCGTCCTACCGGCTGACCACCTCCGTCAAGCGCTCCGTGAAGGTGGCCGCGGCCTCCACGCGGATCGACGCCTCCTGGACGTTCCGCTCCAAGAAGGCCGACGGGGTGAAGCTGCCGGTGTCCACGGCCCGCTTCGGCGCGCCCCTCGGCCTGGACAGCCGGGGACCCGCCGGCCGCGAGGTCACCGTCCCGGTCACCGTCCAGGGCGCCGCCGCGGGGTCCAACCTCCGCTCGCTGTCCGTGTACGTCAGCTACGACTACGGCCAGACCTGGACCAAGGTCGACGTCAGGAACGGCAGGATCACCTACAAGAACCCGGCGAAGGGCAAGGGCGTCTCGTTCCACGCCAAGATCGCCGACAAGAAGGGCAACAAGTCCACGATCTCGATCTACAACGCCTACTACGGCAAGTGACCGTGGCGGCGGGTCCCGGGTTCGCCGAGCGCTGACTCGTTTCGCCCAACGCTGACACGCGGCGGCGGCCCGTCGGAAGCAGAGCTTCCGACGGGCCGTCCGTGTTTGTGTGAGGGCATGACCGCTACGACCGTCGAATACATCCGCTACCGCATCCCCGAGGAACAGTCGGCCGAGTTCCTGGCCGCCTACACGCGGGCCGCCGTCCGGCTCGCCGCCGCCCCGCAGTGCGTCGACTACGAACTCGCCCGCTGTGAGGAGGACTTCGAGCACTTCATCCTGAGGATCACCTGGACGTCGACCGAGGACCACATCGAGGGCTTCCGCAATTCGGAGCTCTTCCCCGGCTTCCTCGCCGAGATCCGCCCCTTCATCGGCGACATCGAGGAGATGCGCCACTACAAACCGACGACGGTGCGGGGCGCCGGCGCGTCGGTCCCCACGCTCTACTCCTGGGCGGGCGGCGCCGAAGCCTTCACCCGGCTCACCGAGTCCTTCTACGGCAAGGTGCTCAAGGACGACCTCCTGGCACCCCTGTTCGCGGACCTGGCCCCCGAGCACGCCGTCCACGTGGCGCTCTGGCTCGGCGAGGTCTTCGGCGGCCCGCCGGCGTACTCCGAGACGCAGGGCGGCCACGGGCACATGGTCGCCAAGCACTTCGGCAAGAACATCACGGAGGTGCAGCGCCGCCGCTGGGTGAACCTCCTCCAGGACGCCGCCGACGACGCCGGACTGCCCACCGACGCCGAGTTCCGCTCGGCCTTCCTCGCCTACGTGGAGTGGGGTACACGTCTCGCCGTCTACTTCTCCGGCCCCGACGCGACCCCTCCGGGAGAGCAGCCGGTGCCGAAGTGGACCTGGGGCGCCGCACCGCCGTACCAGCCGTGACGGGGCCGCCGTGCCGGGCGTGACGGTTCCGCCGTGCCGGGCGCGGTGCCCGTCGTGGCGGCCCGCGACGCACGGCACGACGGCGTGACCCGGTGCGCGGGGCGTGCCGGTGGGTCCTACTGCGGTGCGGCCGCCCCCGCACGGGTCGCGTCCGTGCCCCAGGACGCCAGCAGACGCAACGCCTCAGCCGAGGACGAGTCCGGCTCCGCGTGATACGTGATCAGGGCCAGCTCGCCGTCGTCCAGCAGCCGGAAGGACTCGAAGCGCAGCGAGAGCTCGCCCACCAGAGGGTGCCGCAGATGCTTCAGCCCGTGGCTCTTCTCCTTCACGTCGTGCGTCGCCCACAGCCGGCGGAAGTCCTCGCTCTTCACGGAGAGCTCCCCGACCAGCGTGGACAGTCGCTGATCGTCCGGGTGGCAGCCCGCGTCCATGCGCAGCATGCAGACGATGTCGATCGCCTTCTGCTCCCAGTCCACGAACAGGTCCCGGTACTCGGGCTTCAGGAACACCAGACGCGCCCAGTTGCGCTCCTGGGGCGGCATCTCGGACCAGTCGCCGAAGATCGCCGCGGCCATCCGGTTCCAGGCGAGGATGTCGGAGCGCCGCCCGGTGAGATACGCCGGGACGCCGTCCATCGAGTCGAGCAGCTGCCGCAGCGCCGGGCGCACCTGCTGCGGCCGGGCCGCGTGCTTCTTCTTGTGCTGCTTGGGCTTCGCCAGGTGGGTGAGATGCGCGTGCTCGGCAGCCGTCAGCCGCAGCGCCCGCGCGATCGCGTCGAGGACCTCCGCCGACACGTTCCGGCCGTTGCCCTGCTCCAGCCGCGTGTAGTACGCCACGGACACCCCGGCCAGCTGCGCCAGCTCCTCGCGGCGCAGCCCGGGTACGCGGCGGTGCCGTCCGAAGTCCGGCAACCCCACGTCCTCGGGCTTCAGCCGGGCCCGGCGACTGCGCAGGAACTCGCTCAGCTCCGCACGCCGGTCCAGCGACCGGCCCACTTCCCCGGTGGGCTCCTGAGAGGGCTGTTCGCTCATACGTCCAGTATTCACGGTCGTACGCAGAGGATCCTGACCCCGCCAGTAGTAGGACCGCTGGACGTACGCAAAGCCGTGGCCTGGGTGAAGCCCCGCGCCGGAGGCAGTCTGGGATCCGTGCCCGGCCGGAGCCGGCCGGGCACGGACAGACCACTCCTGAGGAGAACTCCCGGCATGACCACTGTTGCTGCCTACGCCGCTCCCGCCGCCAAGGCTCCGCTGGAGCGCACCACCATCGAGCGCCGCGAGGTCGGCGCGTCCGATGTCCTGATCGACATCAAGTTCGCCGGCATCTGCCACTCCGACATCCACCAGGCCCGCGAGGGCTGGGGCGAGGCCATCTTCCCGATGGTGCCCGGTCACGAGATCGCCGGCATCGTCTCCGAGGTCGGCTCCGGCGTCACCAAGTACAAGGTCGGCGACCGTGTGGGCGTCGGCTGCATGGTCGACTCCTGCCGCGAGTGCGACAACTGCAGGGCGGGCCTGGAGCAGTACTGCACCGGCGGCGGAATGACCGGCACGTACAACGCGGTCGGCAAGGACGGAGAGCCCACCTACGGCGGCTACTCCGAGAAGATCGTCGTCGACGAGAACTACGTCGTCCGTATCCCCGACGGCCTGTCGCTGGACGTCGCCGCACCCCTTCTCTGCGCCGGCATCACCACGTACTCCCCGCTCAAGCACTGGAACGCCGGCCCCGGCAAGAAGGTCGCCGTCCTCGGCATGGGCGGCCTCGGCCACATGGGCGTCAAGATCGCCCACGCGCTGGGCGCCGAGGTCACCGTCCTGTCGCAGTCGCTGCGCAAGAAGGACGACGGCCTGAAGCTGGGTGCCGACCACTACTACGCCACCAGCGACCCGAAGACCTTCGAGGAGCTGCGCGGCACGTTCGACGTCATCCTGTCCACGGTCTCGGCTCCGCTGGACCTGGACGCCTACCTGTCCCTCCTCAGGACCGACGGCGCGTTCGTGAACGTCGGTGCTCCCGAGGAGCCGGTCAGGCTCAACCTCTTCTCGGTGATCGGCGGCCGCAAGACCCTCGCGGGCTCCGGCATCGGCGGCATCCGCGAGACCCAGGAGATGCTCGACTTCTGCGCCGAGCACGGCTTCGGCGCCGAGATCGAGCTGATCAGCGCGTCCGAGATCAACGACGCGTACGAGCGGGTGCTGGCGAGCGACGTCCGCTACCGCTTCGTGATCGACACCGCGACGATCTAGTGTCGGCCGGCCTGCGTGCCGGTGAGGGGCGCCCGGGGCCGCACGGCCCGCGGGCGCCCTTCCGCGTCGGAGCCCACGCCGCCCGCGTGCGCCCTTCCGCGTCGGAGCCCACGCCGCCCGCGTGCGCCCTTCCGCGTCGGAGCCCACGCCGCCCGCGTGCGCCCTTCCGCGTCGGTGCCCACGCCGCCCGCGTGGGCACCGACGCACTGCCCGGTGGTGCCGACCGGATCGGCCCGAGGCTGCCGGAGCGGGCGCCGCGGGAGCCTGCGCGTGAGCCGTCAGCGGCTCCGGCGGGAGTTGAGCCGGGCCGCCTGGCGGGTCAGATGGTCGCGCTCGGCGAGATTCGGCGCTTTCCGGGCCGCCTCCGCGTACAGCCGTGCCGCCGTCACCAGGTCGCCGTCGCGCTCGTGGAGGTAGGCCGCCACCGCGGTGCGGCGTGGCATGGGGTTCTTGCCGCTCGAAGAGTTCGGGGTGGAGTCGTCCAGCGCCGCGAGCGCCGCCAGCCCGGCGCGCGGACCGTCGGCCTCGCCGACGGCGACCACGCGGTTGAGCCGGACGACCGGGCTGTCGGTCAGGCGCACGAGCTCGTCGTACCACTCGACGATCTGCACCCAGTCGGTCTCCTCGACGGTGGGCGCGTCGGCGTGCAGCGCGGCGATGGCGGCCTGGGCCTGGAACTCGCCCAGCCGGTCGCGGGCGAGGGCCGCCTGAAGGATCTCGACGCCCTCGGCGATCATCCCGGTGTCCCACCGGCCGCGGTCCTGCTCGGCGAGCGGCACCAGCCCGCCGTCGGCCGCGGTCCGGGCGGCGCGCCGGGCGTGGTGGAGCAGCATCAGGGCGAGCAGCCCCGCCACCTCCGGGTGGTCGATCGACGCCGCGAGCTGCCGGGTGAGCCGGATGGCCTCGGCGGCGAGGTCGACGTCGCCGGAGTAGCCCTCGTTGAAGACCAGGTAGAGGACGCGCAGCACGGTGGAGACGTCCCCGGGCCGGTCGAACCGCACACCGGAGACGGTGCGTTTGGCCCGGCTGATGCGCTGCGCCATGGTCGCCTCGGGCACCAGATAGGCCTGGGCGATCTGGCGGGTGGTCAGCCCGCCGACCGCGCGCAGCGTGAGCGCGACCGCGGACGACGGTGTCAGCGACGGGTGGGCGCACAGGAAGTAGAGCTGGAGCGTGTCGTCCGCCGCGGGCGCGGGACCCGGCGCGGGCTCCTCGTCGACGCGGTCCTCACGCCGGCGCCGGGCCGTGTCGGCGCGGGTGGCGTCGAGGAACTTGCGCCAGGCCACGGTGACCAGCCAGCCCTTCGGATCGCGCGGCGGATCGGAAGGCCAGACGCGGAGCGCCTCGACGAGCGCGTCCTGCACGGCGTCCTCGGCCGCCGCGAAGTCGGCTCCGCGGCGGACGAGGACGGCGAGCACGCTCGGCGTGAGGCTCCGGAGCAGGGCCTCGTTCATCGATGCGGGCACTCCGTGACGGAGGGCTCCGCGGCCAGGAACGGGCGCAGTTCGAGCCACTCGTGGATCGGCTTGCCGCCCGCCCCGGGGGCCGCCGACAGCTCCCCGGCCAGTTCGACGGCCCGCTCGTGGCTGTCGACGTCGATCACCATCCAGCCGGCGATCAGGTCCTTGGTCTCGGCGAACGGTCCGTCGGTGACCGGCGGACGCCCCTCACCGTCGTACCGGACCCACTCTCCCTCGGGGGCGAGCGCCTGACCGCCGACGAACTCGCCGGTCTTCTCGAGCCGGGCCGCGAAGTCGTTCATGTACTGCAGGTGCGCCGAGATCTCCTCCGGCGTCCACTGCTCCATCGGCACGTCGTTGATCGAGGCCGGGGCGCCGCGGTAGTGCTTGAGCAGCAGGTACTTGGCCATGGTGGTCTCCTCGGTGTTCGTGCGGCCCATTGTGGTCGCGTTCACCTCGGGGACGGAGCCGGTCACGCGTTCTCGACATCACCGCCCGACATCCTCTCGGGCCGTTCCGGCGAGACCGGCGGGCGAGCCGCACACGACGTGGCCGGTCCGCTACAGGCGGCGCAGGGCCTGTGCCTCCGCCCGCTCGACGTGCGTACGGCTGTAGGCGTGCACCAGGGAGAGGTGGAAGAGCGCCGGGGCCAGGGGCGCCCAGCGGTGGATGCGGTCGGGCCGCAGCATGTACTTGACCACCGTCGTCGGACGGAAGGGCACGTAGTCGATGGCCTGGTGTTCCCACCGGTCGGCGACGCCCCGGCTCATCCGCGTCCGCAGGTTCTCGCCGGAGAGCTCCCTCAGCTTGGCGTGGAAGTGGGCGCTCCAGTGCCGCTTGTCCGTGTCCAGGACGAAGGCCAGAAGATCGAGCGTGTACTCGTGGGGCTCCAGGGACAGTTCCTCCCGCATGCCGCGACGGGCCGCCGCGTGCAGGTCCGGGGCACTCCTGCCCGAGGAGTCGATGTGCCGTGAAAGGCCCTCGTTGACCGAGGAGTTCCAGACGCCCGGCGCCATGCGGACCCGGTCGCTGCGCCGGCTCACCACCAGCATGTCGTCGGCGGTGACCACCGCGACGTTGACGGCGAAGCTGCACTGGAGGAAGGCCGGGGCCGTCAGCGGCGCGTCGGGATCGAGATGGCGGGAGCGGGGGGTCGTGCCGTCGGGGAGCCGGCGGTCCAGCTGCTGGGCGGCGAGGAAGGTGTAGTAGTCGGTCGGGCGCAGCCTCAGGTGGACCTCGGGCCGCTCGTCCAGGGCGGTACGGGATATGTCGAACGACTCGACGGCGTACCGCGGGCCGTTCCACAGCGGAGTGCGCCCCTCCGTACGCAGCCGCTCGCTCTCCTCGGCGATCTCGTCCCGCCAGCCGGTCATGTCCGGGGGCAGCCGGACCTCGTCCTCCAGCACCTGGACGTAGATCGTCTCGGGTGGCACCGGCGACTCCCCGTCCCCTTCGACGATCAGCGCGGACGTCTGCAGGGGGCCGAGGGAGAACGTCCGCCAGGCCGCTTCCGACTCCTCCCGCCGCCGCATCGTGCGGATCGCGCTCCTCGAGCGCCGGCGCAGCCGGTACCAGGCATCCTGCAACGGCTGCTGGAACAGCACCGCGAACACCATGCCGAGCACGGCACCCACGACGCCGTTGGCAACATCGATTCCGTCCATGCCGCAGACACTATGGATCTTGACGTTGCCAGGAGGCGTCGTGCTCCTTCCGTTATCCCTGCCTTGTCCCTGCCGGTCTTCTTGCCGGTCGTCTCCGCTCTGCCGGTCGTCCGTGCCGGCAGTCCCGGGCGGCCGGCCGTCGTTCAGGAATGGCCGCGGCTCTGGGCCTCGGCCCTGGCGATGGCCTCGGCCTCGCTGTCGGCGAGCGCGATGGCGACGCCGAACGCCTCGGCGATGTGACCCGCGGCCGACATGACGCGTGCCGTGCCCACGACGGGGGCGATGGCTATGAGCACGTCCTGCAACTGCTCGATGGTCAGATCGGCCTTGAGCGCGGGATCGACATGGGCCAGGTACGAGATCGGCGGGGCGTCCATGGCCACCAGCGCGGCGATACGGGTGAGGATCAGGGTCCTCTCGTCCATGCCGCAGCGCTCGATGGAATCGATGGTCATCGCGGCGATCGTGTCGAGAACGGGAGCGTCAGACGCAGTGGCCATGACGGGACCACCTTCCGGTGCCGTGAGGAGCCGCACGCGCCACCCGCGGAACGCGGGATTCCCCTGCGCGTCGGCGGTTAGTCCTCTCAGCGTAAGTGCGCCCCGTGCCGCGCGCGCGTCGGTCCTGCATCGCCTCGCGTCCCGCGCGAAACGGCGGTCTCCGCCGCGGTGCCCGACGCCCCGGCCGTCCGCCGAGCGCCGGATCGACGGCGCCCCGCGCCACGGGCCCGCCGGGCCCCCACGGATCCGCAGGAGGTGCCCCGGCTCCCGGGCCGCGGTGCCATGAGGATCGAACGCGCCCACGGGGGCGACTCGTTCGTCAATGGCTCGGCGTCGGCCAGGCAGGGAGCCGGACGTCAGTGCGGGAGTGTCGCCGGGCTGCCGCCGTTCGCCTCGTAGCCCGCCACCGCGAGAGCGCGGTATATCGCGTAGTCCGAGGCCGGGTCGGCGGTGAGGGTCCAGGGCAGCGCGCCCACGTGGCCGTCCACGTGCAGGAGCTGGTCCATGGCCTCGGCCCAGCGCTCGCTGCGGACCAGGAAGAAGACCAGAAGGTGGCGGACGTGGGCCAGCATCGGGTCGTCGGGGCGGGCGGCGTGCACCGCGAACAGCGCGCCGTGCACCGCCTTGGTCACGACCTCGCTCTGGTAGAAGCTGCGGACCAGGTTCACCTCGGGGAGGTGCTCGAAGACCGCGAAGAGCGGCATCGCGGCGAGGAGCGAGCCCTGCGGGGCGCGCGCCGCGGCGGCCTCCGCGAACGAGTAGGCCACGTCCCGCGAGCCGTGCCACTTCTCGCACCAGTAGTGCAGGGCCGCCAGATGCGCCCCCATGTGGGAGGGCGCGCGGTCCAGGATCTTCAGCCAGAGCTGCTCGAACTCGGGCTGGGGGTAGGACAGTCCGCGGGCCACGGACAGCTCGACGATGTACGGCACCGGGTCGCCGGGGGCGAGCAGCGCGGCCTCGGCGCAGGCGGACCTCGCCTCCTCCATGATGATCCGGAACTCGTCGGTCCCGGGCGTCGACGTGCGCCACGCCTGCTGCACCAGGAACTCCGCGTGCACCGCGGCGCCGCCCGCGTCCTTCGGGGCCTCGGCCCGCCACACGCGCAGCCACTGCCCGCCGGGCGTCTCGCTCACCCCGCCGGGGCGCTGCTGGAGCTCCAGGGACGCGGCGCCCGCGAAGGCCTGCACCCGCTGCCACCGGCGCTCCCCGTCGCTCTCGGTGCCCGCGAGGAGCTGCGAGGCGGCGCGGTAGTCCTGGGTGCGCTGCACGAGGTCGAGCACGTCCAGCAGGTCGTGGTCCGGGCCGGGCATGCGGATGTCCAGCTCCTCCTGCCGCAGGAATCCGTAGTCCGCCGGGTCCGCGGCGTCCGGGTCGCCGGGCGCGACCTGCTGAATTCCGGCGCGCCTGCGCATCAGCACCGGCAGCAGGACCAGGCTGAACATGGCCAGCGCCATCAGGACCCAGAGAATCTCCATGTCACAAGCGAACCAGACCGGTCCGGCAATTGGCCAACCCGGTCCGGTATCGGTCCGGCCGACAGGCTCCGGGCGGTCCGCCGACAGGCTCCGGCCGGTCGGCAGGCAGGCTCCGGGCGGTCGGCAGGCAGGCTCCGGGCGCGATGCGGCCGACCGGTCCGCCCCCGGCCACCCGGTCCGCCCCCGGCGGCTCCGCTCCCGCCCGGACCGACCCCGGTCCCGGATTGGATCCACCCCGACCGCCCCGTGCCGTCGCGTCAGGGGCGTGCGACATCATCGGGCGCCCGGGCGCACTACGCTCGGGACCCATGAGCGACAGGCACATCAGTCAGCATTTCGAGACCCTCGCGATCCACGCGGGCAACACCGCCGATCCCCTCACCGGCGCGGTCGTCCCGCCGATCTACCAGGTCTCGACCTACAAGCAGGACGGCGTCGGCGGGCTGCGCGGCGGTTACGAGTACAGCCGCAGCGCCAACCCCACCAGGACCGCACTGGAAGAGAACCTCGCTGCCCTGGAGGGCGGCCGTCGCGGCCTCGCGTTCGCGTCCGGACTGGCGGCCGAGGACTGCCTGTTGCGTACGCTGCTCAGCCCCGGCGACCACGTGGTCATCCCGAACGACGCGTACGGCGGCACCTTCCGCCTCTTCGCGAAGGTCGTCTCGCGGTGGGGCGTCGAGTGGTCCGTGGCCGACACGAGCGACCCCGACTCGGTGCGCGCCGCCCTCACCCCGAAGACGAAGGCCGTCTGGGTCGAGACGCCCTCCAACCCGCTGCTCGGCATCACCGACATCGCTACGGTCGCGCAGATCGCGCGCGAGGCGGGCGCCCGGCTCGTCGTCGACAACACCTTCGCCACCCCCTACCTCCAGCAGCCGCTGACGCTGGGCGCGGACGTCGTCGTGCACTCCCTGACCAAGTACATGGGCGGTCACTCGGACGTCGTCGGCGGCGCCCTGATCACGAGTGACCAGGAGCTCGGCGAGGAGCTGGCGTACCACCAGAACGCGATGGGCGCGGTGGCCGGCCCCTTCGACTCCTGGCTCGTGCTGCGCGGCACCAAGACGCTGTCCGTGCGCATGGACCGGCACAGCGAGAACGCGGGCAAGATCGCCGAGATGCTCACCCGGCACCCGCGCGTGACCCGCGTCCTGTACCCGGGCCTGCCGGAGCACCCCGGTCACGAGATCGCCGCCAAGCAGATGAAGGCGTTCGGCGGCATGGTGTCCTTTCAGGTCGACGGCGGCGAGGAGGCGGCCGTCGAGGTCTGCAACCGCGCCAGGGTGTTCACGCTGGGCGAGTCCCTCGGCGGCGTCGAGTCCCTGATCGAGCACCCGGGACGCATGACGCACGCGTCGGCGGCCGGTTCGGCGCTGGAGGTCCCCGCCGACCTCGTACGCCTCTCCGTGGGCATCGAGAACGTCGACGACCTGCTCCAGGACCTTCAGCAGGCCCTCGGGCAGTAGCCGTTCACCAGCCGGTCAGCGGTGGGGTCGTCTGCGACGGCGGCTCCACCCACGGGCGGGCCGTCGCCGCCCAGACGGTGAAGGCGACGGCCGCGGCCAACAGCACCAGCCACATCAGGCGCCGGGCCGCCGTCCTGCGGCGGAGCATGCGGCCTCCGCGGCGGACGACGTCGGCGTGCAGGTCGGGCGGAACCGTGGGCGGCGCCTGCTCCAGCATCCGCCGTACGGCCGCCTCCCGCTCGTGCCGGTTCACGACGGCGCCACCTCCACGACGGCCGGTGCCGGGCCTCGCGGCGGGTGCAGCAGCGTCGCCATCGAGCGGGCGCAGATCGTCCGCACCCGTTCCGCCGGCAGCCCGAGCAGGGCCGCCGTCTGTTCCTCGGCGACCCCCTCGTACAGCCGGAGCACCAGGATCAGGCGCTGCTGGGGCGTGAGCCGGGCCAGCACGTGGTCGGGGGAGGGGCGGGGCCGGCCGAAGCTGCCGTACTGGTGCCAGGCCGAACGCGCGAAGCGGACGGCAAGCTGCTGGCGGGCGCAGTCGTACGGGTCCTCGCCGCGCAGCCGGTCCCAGGAGGCGTACGTGTGGGCGAGGGCCTGCACCAGCAGGCGCCGCGCGCGCGGGTTGGCGTTGCGGGGTTCGGCCGTGAGCAGCGTGGCGGCATGCAGCAGCCGCCCTGCCGCGCCCGCGACGAACGCCTCGAACTCGCGGGCCCGGCGGGCGCCTTGGGACGCCTGCCGTTCTCGCACCACGCCTCCCGCCTGAGAGCGCCCCCGGGGGGACGGGGTCCCGGCCGCGTACGGCATGCCGCACCGCGTACGAGGAGGACCCGGTCTCATATGAGGCCAGGCGCCGCCTTCCGGTCAAGAGTCCGGGGCGCACCCACGCGCGCGCGGGCACACCTCGCCCGCGCCGGGCGCCCCCTCCCGGAGGCCGTCCTCCGGCGCGCCGCCACGCGGGTGCGGCGGCGGCGCTCGGGGCCTTTGACACGGCGAAGTGCGCCCGCGGAGGTCAGGAAGTCGGCTGGGACTCCGCGACGGGCCCGCCCTGGGCCGCCTGACGTGCGGAGAGGGCGCCATTGAAGCGCGTGAGGAGCGTGCAGAAGGCCTCGCGCTCCTCCGGCGCCCAGTCGTGGGTCAGTTCGGCCATCAACTGACGCCGGGAGGAGCGCACTTCGTCGAGCCGGGCCTGCCCGCGCGGCGACAGCTGGAGCACCACCGCGCGCCCGTCCTCGGGGTGCGAGGTCCGCTTCACGAGCCCGGTGTCGACGAGCGGGGCCACCTGCCGGGTGACCGTCGAGGAGTCGATGCCCATGCTCGCGGCGAGCGCCTTGACGCCCATCGGGCCTTCCTTGTCCAGGCGGTTGAGCAGCAGGTACGCGGCGCGGTCCATGGAGTTGCGCACCTGCCCCACCCCGCCGAGCCGGGTCTGTTCGGCACGGCGCGCGAACACCGCGACCTCGTGCTGCAGCGTGTCGAGAAGACCGGTGTCACCGACGGTCGTCATGTCCATCGACATTTCAGGTGTTGTGGGCATGGCCGGGGGCTCAATTCATGCGTGGGAGGCTGGGTTGGGGGACAGGGTACGCGGCCGGGGGGCGGGTCGTACCGGCGCTGCGCAAACCAGTCTCGCAGCGTGGTCAAGCAGGGAGCCGACCCGCGTGAACTGCGAGACTGGGGGTCATGAGCTACAGCACGGCTGACTCCTTTCCCAGCGTGACTCTCGACGACGTCCGTGGCGCGCAGAAGATGCTCACGGGCGTGGCGCGGATGACCGCCATGGAGGGCAGCAGGTACCTCACCCAGCTGGTCGGCGCTCCGGTCCACTTCAAGTGCGAGAACCTCCAGCGGACCGGTTCGTTCAAGCTGCGCGGCGCCTACGTGCGGATCGCCGGGCTGCTGCCTGAGGAGCGCGCGGCGGGCGTGGTCGCGGCGAGTGCCGGCAACCACGCGCAGGGCGTCGCACTGGCCTCCTCGCTGCTCGGCGTGCGCGCCACGGTGTTCATGCCCACGGGCGCCCCGCTGCCGAAGGTCGCGGCCACCCGCGACTACGGGGCCGACGTGCGGCTGCACGGCCAGGTGGTGGACGAGACGCTCGCCGCCGCTCAGACGTACGCGGCGGAGACGGGTGCCGTCTTCATCCACCCCTTCGACCACCCGGACGTCATCGCCGGCCAGGGCACGGTCGGGCTGGAGATCCTGGAGCAGTGCCCCGAGGTGCGCACGATCGTCGTCGGCATGGGCGGCGGCGGGCTGGCCGCGGGCGTCGCGCTCGCCGTGAAGACGATCCGCCCGGACGTGCGGATCGTGGGCGTGCAGGCCGAGGGGGCCGCCGCGTACCCGCCGTCGCTGGCGGCGGGGCGCCCGCTGTCGATCGACAACCCGGCGACGATGGCCGACGGCATCAAGGTCGGCCGGCCCGGCGACGTGCCGTTCCGGATCGTCGACGAACTGGTGGACGAGGTCCGCACGGTCTCCGAGAACAACCTGTCGAGCGCGCTCCTGCTGTGCCTGGAGCGAGCCAAGCTGGTCGTGGAGCCGGCCGGCGCGAGCCCGGTCGCCGCGCTGCTGCGGGATCCGCGCAGCTTCGAGGGCCCGGTGGTGGCCCTGCTGTCGGGCGGGAACGTGGACCCGCTGCTGATCCAGCGCATCCTGCGGCACGGCATGGCGGCGAGCGGCCGCTACCTCGCGGTGACGCTGCGGCTGACCGACCGTCCCGGGGCTCTCGCCACACTTCTCGGGGTGTTGTCAGTGGCGGACGCTAACGTCCTCGATGTGAGCCACGTACGGACCGACCCACGGCTCGGGCTCACGGAGGTGGAGGTCGAGCTGCACCTGGAGACGAAGGGGCCCGAGCACTGCGCCGAGGTGAATCTGGCGCTGCGCGAGGCGGGGTACACCGTCATCGACTGAGCCCGGCGAGGCATCGGCCGAGGTCAGGGCCACTGTTCGTCCCACTGTCGGTCCCGGATGGAAAAATCTGTTGAGTGACGCGATACATCGCGTTACGGTGTGCCCCTTGTCGCACGCTCGGCCCGCGGACGAAGACCCCACCGGCCGGGCTTGCCGTACAGGGCAAAAGCAAGACATTTCCGTGAAAATCCCCAACGACGTGGAGAAACTCACATGCCAGGCGCCATCTATGCCGAAGGCCTGGTGAAGACCTTCGGTGACGTAAGGGCTCTGGACGGCGTCGACCTCGATGTCCCGGAGGGCACCGTCCTGGGCCTGCTCGGTCCGAACGGCGCGGGCAAGACCACCGCGGTCCGCTGCCTGACGACCCTGCTGCGCCCCGACAGCGGCAAGGCGGTCGTCGCGGGCGTGGACGTGCTCAAGAACCCCGACGCGGTCCGCCGCAGGGTCGGCCTCTCCGGACAGTTCGCCGCGGTCGACGAATATCTGACCGGCCGCGAGAACCTCCAGATGGTCGGCCAGCTCTACCAGATGAAGGCGAAGGCGGCGAAGGTCCGCGCCGAGGAACTGCTGGAGCAGTTCAACCTCAGCGAGGCCGCCGACCGCACCGCCAAGACGTACTCGGGCGGCATGCGCCGCCGGCTCGACCTGGCGGCCGCCCTCGTCGTCTCCCCGCCGGTGATGTTCATGGACGAGCCGACGACCGGCCTCGACCCGCGCAACCGCCAGCAGCTGTGGGACGTCATCAAGCAGCTGGTCTCCGGGGGCACGACGCTGCTGCTCACCACCCAGTACCTCGAAGAGGCCGACCACCTCGCGCACGACATCTGCGTGGTCGACCATGGCCGTGTCATCGCCCGCGGCACCGCCGACCAGCTCAAGGCGCAGACCGGCGGAGAGCGGGTCGAGGTCGTCGTGCACGACCGCGAGCACATGGCGACCGCCTCCGAGGTGCTGCGGGGCTTCGGCAAGGGCGAGACCACGGTCGAGGAGCACACCCGCAAGCTCACCGTGCCCGTCACCGGCGGCGCGAAGCTCCTCGCGGAGGTCATCCGCGAGCTGGACACCCGCGGCATCGAGATCGACGACATCGGCCTGCGCCGCCCCACCCTCGACGACGTCTTCCTCTCGCTCACGGGCCATGTGGCCGAGGCGAAGGACGAGGACACCCCAGCGGCGGACGGCACGGGCCGTCAGCGCAAGAAGGAGGCCGGCAAGTGAGTGCCGCCAGTGACGCCGTGCAGCTCACGGCACCCTCGAACCCGGTCAGCCAGTCCGTGCGCGACTCGCTGGTCGTCGCCAAGCGCAACCTGATCAGGATGTCCCGGATCCCGGAGATGGTGATCTTCGGGCTGATCCAGCCGATCATGTTCGTGGTGCTGTTCAGCTACGTCTTCGGCGGCTCCATGCAGATCGGCGGCAGCACCAGCCCCACCGACTACCGCAACTTCCTGATGGCGGGCATCTTCGCGCAGACCGTCACCTTCGCCACCGCGGGTGCCGGCGCGGGCATCGCCGACGACATGCACAAGGGCCTGATCGACCGCTTCCGCTCGCTGCCCATGGCGCGCGGCGCGGTGCTGACCGGGCGCACGCTCGCCGACCTCGTCCAGACCGCGCTGACCCTGCTGGTCCTCGCGGTGGTCGCCCTCCTGGTCGGCTGGCGCGTCGGCTCCGACGGCGACACCAACGTCTTCAAGGTGCTGGGCGCCTTCGGCCTCCTGCTCCTGCTGGGGTACGCGTTCACCTGGATCGGCGCGCTCATCGGCCTGTCCGTGCGCACCCCCGAGGCGGCCACCTCCGGCGGACTGATCTGGCTCTTCCCGGTCACCTTCATCTCGAACGCGTTCGTGGACTCCAGCAACATGACGCCCTGGCTGCGCCACATCGCCGACTGGAACCCGTTCAGCGCCACCGTCCAGGCCTGCCGGGTGCTCTTCGCCAACCCGGGGCAGTCCACGTCGGAGGCCTGGCCGATGCAGCACTCGGTCTGGGCCTCGGTGATCTATTCGGTGCTGATCATCGTGCTCTTCCGGACCCTGGCGGTGCGCAAGTACCGGTCCGCCACCGCGTGACACGACATGACGATGCCCCCGGCCGCACGGCCGGGGGCATCGTCGTAGTCGTCGGTCCCGGGCTCAGCCCTGGTACGGCTCGGCCTTGAGGATCTTCACCGAGGCGAGCTTGCCGTTCGGCAGCTCGTACTGGGCGTCCTCGCCGACCTTCTTGCCGTTCACACCGGAGCCCAGCGGGGACTGCGGGGAGTAGGTCTCGATGTCGGAGCTCGCGTACTCGCGCGAGGCCAGCAGGAAGACCAGGGTGTCGTCCTCGTCGCCGTCGAAGGCGATGGTGACGACCATGCCCGGTGCGACCACACCGTCCGCCGCGGGAGCCTCGCCGACCTTGGCGTTCTCCAGGAGCTGGGTCAGCTGGCGCACACGGAGCTCCTGCTTGCCCTGCTCCTCCTTGGCCGCGTGGTACCCGCCGTTCTCGCGCAGGTCGCCCTCCTCGCGCGCGGCCGCGATCTTGGCGGCGATCTCCGTGCGCGCAGGACCAGACAGGTACTCCAGCTCGGCCTTGAGCTGGTTGTACGCCTCCTGGGTCAGCCAGGTGACGTTCTCGCTGGTCTGGGTCACAGGTGCTCCTCGTAGGTACTGGGAATACAAAGCATCGCCCTACCCAGAAGAATGTTCCTTCACGGGTGGGCGAAACCACGAGCCTAACAATTCAGTGGCTCGAAAGGGAGGACATAACGCATCAGAATTACGTCAGTGCAGGTCAGCGGGTATGTGCTGATAGGGGCCGCAGGTGATGTCCGCCCGTGTGGTCCCGCCGCCTGCCGGTCCGCTCAGTCCGCGTGACAGCCGAGCAGCTCCGCCGTGGTGCCACGGGCCGTCGTACGCAGGGTAACCACCTTGTCGACGCGTGACGAGCTCTGGTCGAAGCGGAAGTCCGCCCGGCCCACCTCCCCGCCGTCCTCGGACTGCGAGCGCACCGTGCAGTAGCCGTGGGCGCCCGCGTCCTTGCGCACTTCCAGGTGTACTTCGACGGCGCTGTCCGAGACCGCCTTGAAGGTGATCACTTCCGCGCTGATCTTGCTGCCGCCGACGTAGTAGTACGCGAACCAGCCGATCAGGGCGAGCAGGGCGACGCCCAGAACACCGCCGATGATCTTGAGTTTCCGGTCGGCGCGCTCGTCCGCGGAGCGGCCGTAGCGGCCCTCGGGCAGCTGGGTGCTCGCCGTACTCATGATCGTCCTCTCGGCAGGGCCGGGACCGGGGTCCTGGAAGGGGGCCCGTGGACAGGGCCCTGGAATTATTGGCCCCCCGATTCCGTCACTATAGAAGCCGCCCGAGGCGCTCTCTCACGCCGGGCGCCGACCGCTGAACCACCACTGAGGCGACAGCCGAGCGACTGAGGATTGAGTCTTGACTGACCAGCTGCGACTGATGGCCGTGCACGCCCACCCCGACGACGAGTCGAGCAAGGGCGCGGCGACCATGGCGAAGTACGTGTCCGAGGGGGTGGACGTGCTGGTCGTGACCTGCACGGGCGGCGAGCGCGGCTCCATCCTCAATCCGAAGCTCCAGGGCGACAAGTACATCGAGGAGCACATCCACGAGGTACGCAAGAAGGAGATGGACGAGGCCCGCGAGATCCTCGGCATCAAGCAGGAATGGCTCGGCTTCGTCGACTCGGGCCTTCCCGAGGGCGACCCGCTGCCGCCCCTTCCCGAGGGCTGTTTCGCCCTGGAGGACGTGGACAAGGCGGCCGGTGAGCTGGTCAAGCAGATCCGCTCCTTCCGCCCGCAGGTGATCACCACCTACGACGAGAACGGCGGCTACCCGCACCCCGACCACATCATGACCCACAAGATCTCGATGGTGGCGTTCGAGGGTGCGGCGGACACCGAGAAGTACCCGGAGTCCGAGTACGGCCCGGGTTTCCAGCCGCAGAAGCTGTACTACAACCAGGGCTTCAACCGCCCGCGCACCGAGGCGCTGCACCACGCCATGCTGGACCGCGGCCTGGACTCCCCGTACGGGGAGTGGCTGAAGCGCTGGAGCGAGTTCGAGCGCACGGAGCGCACGCTCACCACGCACATCCCGTGCGCCGAGTTCTTCGAGATCCGTGACAAGGCGCTCATCGCGCACGCCACGCAGATCGACCCCGACGGCGGCTGGTTCAAGGTCCCGATGGAGCTCCAGAAGGAGGTCTGGCCGACCGAGGAGTACGAGCTCGCCAAGTCTCTCGTCGACACCTCCCTCCCCGAGGACGACCTCTTCGCGGGCATCCGCGACAATGCCTGACATGAGCGCAAGCCAGGCACTGACGCACCTCGTCCCCCTCGCCAAGGAGGTCGACGAGAACAAGGTCACCCCCGGCGTCCTCGGCTTCATCGTCTTCGCGGTGATGGCCCTGGCCGTATGGGGGCTGATGAAGTCCATGAACCGTCACATGGGCAAGGTCACCTTCGAGGAGGACCCGGACAAGGACACGGCGGCCCCGGGCAAGGGCGCGGTCGGCTCAGGCGGGAAGGCCTCCCCCGCGAAGGGCTGAGCCGGCCCTCGCGCCGAGCCGGGCTCAGCGCGAACGGTCCGCCAGGGACAGCAGCAGGTGCGCGGACTCCGGCCGCAGATGGTCGGAGTGCGCACCCGCCGGGCCGCTCCCCCGGGTGAACCCACGAACGTCACGACCGCCCTACCGGGCCGACGGCACCGCCACACCCATCACGTCCCGGGCGTGGCGGCCCGGGACCAGGCCCAGGCGCCAGGCCTGCCAGCCGGCGTCCAGGTCGACCCCGCGTTCCAGCAGCAGTCGGTACGCCTCGATGCAGTCGTCCAGCTTTCCGTCGCGGGAGGTGTGGCCGGCTCGGGAGAGCTGGGCGAGTTCCTCCTCGGCGACGGCGGCACCCACCTCGTAGCCCCCGGGGGCCGCGTACGGGAGCAGGGTGCAGCGCAGGAAGCGGGCCCAGTCCCCGCCCCGCCGGTCCCCGTACGAGGTGAAGAGGTCCACCGCCTCGTCGCACAGGGTCAGGGCCTGCTGGGTGCGCGCGTTCCCCGCGTCGACGACCGCGAGCTCCAGGCAGGTCCACGCCTCGCCGTGGGCGACCCCGATGCGCTGGAAGTCGGCGCGCGCGTCGACGAGGAGCTGGCGGGCGAAGCCGGAGTTGCGCAGGGAGCCGGTCTGGGCGGCGCGCTGGTCGCGGGTGACCCGCGCCGAGTGGTGCCGGGCGCACGCGAGCCCGTACACGTCCCGCATACGGGAGAACATCGTCCGGGAGCGCTCCAGCTCGCGGACCGCCTGGTTCAGGTTGCCGGTCTCCTCCAGGGCCTGGCCGAGGTAGTAGACGGTCCAGGCCTCGCCGCGCGCGTCCTCGTTCTCGCGGTGGCGGGACGCGGCCTGGCGCAGACCGTCGACCGCGGAGGACGGGTCGCCCTCGACGAGCCGGGCGCGGGCCAGCTGGGTGAGGGCCCAGGCCTCGCCGCGCGGGTCGCGGGTGCGGCCGTACAGGTCCAGCGCCTCGCGCAGCTCGCGGTCGGCGCGCGGCACGTCGCCCATGCGCAGGCCCAGCTGGCCGAGGTGGAAGTGGGTCCATGCCTCGCCGTGCACGGATTCGCTCTCGCGGTGCAGGACGAGGGCCTGGGTCAGCAGGTCGAGCGCCTGGGCGAGCCGGGAGCGGTCCCGTTCCACCGCGGCGAGCGCGTGCATCGTCCAGGCCCGGTCGGCCGCCAGGTCGGGGGAGGCCTGCAGGTCCATGGCCTCCTGCAGCTTGGCCGCCGCCTCGGTGAGGTTGCCCTGGTGGTGCAGGGTGATGCCGAGGGAGCACAGTGCCCGGGCCGCGCCCGCGTCGTGGTGCGCCTCGAAGTAGAGGTCCACGACGGAGGCCAGCGTCGTGCGCGCCTTGTCCAGTTCGCCCAGCTGGCGGGCGGCGATGCCGGTGCGCCACT
This sequence comes from Streptomyces sp. NPDC025784, assembly GCF_055558435.1. Taxonomy (NCBI): domain Bacteria; kingdom Bacillati; phylum Actinomycetota; class Actinomycetes; order Kitasatosporales; family Streptomycetaceae; genus Streptomyces; species Streptomyces sp. NPDC025784. Next base: position 101,137 of record NZ_JBVHMN010000014.1, on the reverse strand, counting down.
GGACCGAACGGACCAGCAGTCCCTGGTCGACGGCCTGGGTCAGCTCGCTGATCTCGCCCAGGCGGTAGAGGTCGCCGCGCAGCAGGCAGTAGTCGCACAGGGCGCCGAGCAGATTGAGCACCGCCGCCTGGTTGACGCCCTCCGCGTGCCGCAGCGCCGCCGTGATGAAGCTCGACTCGTCGTCCAGCCAGCGCAGCGCCGCGTCGAGCGAGGTGAAGCCGTGCGGGCCGAACTGGTCCGCACGGGTGGACGTCTTGCCGTCGACGAGGCGGATCACCGAGTCGGCGAGTTCCGCGTAGTTCACGATCAGGCGTTCCTGGGCCGCCGTGCGCTCGGAGGGCTCCTCCTCGTCCATCAACCGCGCCGCGGCGAAGGAGCGGACCAGGTCGTGCAGGCGGTAGCGGCTGCCGCGCACGTGGTCGATCAGCCCCGCCTGCGAGAGCGCGGTGAGATGGCGGGTCGCCTCCGGTTCGTCCGTCGCCAGCAGGGAGGCCGCCGCGGCGGCGCCCAGGGAGGCGCGGCCCGCCAGGGCCAGCCGGCGCAGCAGCCGGCGGGCCATGTCCGACTGGTCGGTGTAGCGCAGCCACAGCACCCGCTCGACGGGTTCCACCGGGCCGTACGCCTCCAGGTCGGTGGCCAGTCGGCGTGGGGTGCGCGGGCCGAGGCAGGAGCCCGCGATGCGCAGGGCGAGCGGCAGCCCGCCGCACAACTCCCGCACCCGGTCACTGGATTCGGCGTCGTACGGGCCCGAGGTGTCCTGGGCCGCCGCGTTCAGCAGTTCCTCGCCGCCGGCCGCGTCCAGTGCCTCGACGGGGAGCTGGTGCACCCAGGCGGTGAGGTCGGCGGACAGGTCGAGCGGTTTGCGGGAGGTGACCAGGACCAGGCTGTCGGAGCGCTCGGGGATCAGGGTGCGCACCTGTCCGGCGTCGCTGGCGTCGTCCAGCACGATCGTCACGGGCAGGTCCGTCAGATGCTGGTGGTAGAGCTCGCTCAGCCGCCTGACCTGCTGGTCCTGGGAGGCGCGTTCGCGAAAGAGGAGTTGTTCGCGGGGTGCGCCGAGCCGGTTGAGGAGGTGCAGCAGGGCGTCCCGGGTGGTCAGTGGCGGGTCGTCCGGGCTGTCGCCCCGCAGATCCACCACGCACGCGCCGCGGAACTGGTCCCTGAGGTCGTGCGCCGCCCGGACGGCGAGGGCGCTGCGGCCGGAGCCGGGCGCTCCGTGCAGCACGACGACCGTCGGCCGGGTCTCGGTGCTCGCCCGTGCCGCTTGCACCCACTGCGCGATCCGCGACAGCTCCGTCCGCCGACCCGCGAACGGGCCTTCCGGCTTGGGCAGTTGGCCGAAGGACTGCTCCAGGACGTTGCGCCGCCGGGCGGCCGCGCTCTTGTCGGTGCGGCGCAGTTGGGGCGCCCCCTGCTTGGCGCCCGTGGAGGCGCTGAGCACGCGCTGCTGGTCGAGGAAGGGGCGGATGCCCCGGACCTCCAGGGCGGTCAGCCACTGCAGGCGCAGCTGCTCGGCTCCGCCGGGCTGCCCGAGCGCCCCGGCCCGGCGGCTGGCGGCCGGCACGTGCGAGGCGGTCACCTTGAGCACGGTGGCCGCCGCTCCGGCCACGGCGACGGTGGCGCCCGCGCCGACAGCCGTGCCCGCGCCGGTGCCGAACGCCAGGTCCGCGACGACGGCGGCCGCCGCAGCCACGGCCGTGACCAGTAAGGACGTGCCGGCGCGTTCCCGTGCGTAGCGTTGGCCGAACGTCAGCTGTCCTGCCTCGGCCTCGTCGAGTGCGCGTGTGTACGCTCCGTACTCCTCGGTGGCCGTCTGTCCCATGGCGTCGAGGGCGGCCCGTGCCCGCGACAGCAGCACGCCTCCGTCGACGCGCCCGCCCGAGCGCCGCACCTCTTCCTCGACGGCCCGGGCCAACAGCCGCTCGGCTTCCGCCCGATGGCTGTCCCGCATGTCACGTCCCCCTCCGGCAGCAACTCCTTGGCCTACGAGTGTCCTTCGTGCGGGACGTGAAGGACAGAGGACCGTCGATCATTCGCGCAGTGCCCGCCCTGTTCCTCCACGCCGGACAGGCCCCCGGGGCCCGGCGCGGACGCCTCACCCGCGGGGGCGCGCCCGGCACCCGCGTGCTTCTCCGTCGCCCGGGACACCGTGGGAGAGTGGGAGTGTGAACCGACTGGCCCATGAGACGTCCCCGTATCTGCTCCAGCACGCCGACAACCCCGTCGACTGGTGGCCGTGGTCGGCCGAGGCCTTCGACGAGGCCCGCAGACGGAACGTGCCGGTGCTGCTGAGCGTCGGCTACAGCAGCTGTCACTGGTGCCATGTCATGGCGCACGAGTCCTTCGAGGACGACGCCACCGCCGCGTATCTGAACGAGCACTTCGTGAGCGTCAAGGTCGACCGCGAGGAGCGGCCGGACGTCGACGCCGTCTACATGGAGGCCGTGCAGGCCGCGACCGGGCAGGGCGGCTGGCCCATGACCGTGTTCCTCACACCGGACGCCGAGCCGTTCTACTTCGGCACCTACTTCCCGCCCGCGCCCCGCCACGGCATGCCGTCCTTCCCGCAGGTCCTGGAGGGTGTCACCAGCGCCTGGACCGACCGGCGCGACGAGGTCGCCGAGGTCGCGGGGAAGATCGTGCGGGACCTGGCCGGGCGCGAGATGAGCTTCGGCGACGGCCGGGTGCCCGGCGAGGAGGAGCTGGCCGGCGCGCTCCTCGGGCTCACCCGGGACTACGACACGGCGCGCGGCGGATTCGGCGGGGCACCCAAGTTCCCGCCGTCCATGGTGATCGAGTTCCTGTTGCGGCACCACGCGCGGACCGGCTCCGAGGGCGCGCTCCAGATGGCCGTGGACACCTGTGAACGGATGGCGCGCGGTGGCATCTACGACCAGCTGGGCGGGGGGTTCGCCCGGTACTCCGTCGACCGCGAGTGGATCGTGCCGCACTTCGAGAAGATGCTGTACGACAACGCGCTGCTGTGCCGGGTCTACGCCCATCTGTGGCGTGTCACCGGCTCGGAGCTCGCGCGCCGAGTCGCCCTGGAGACTGCGGACTTCATGGTGCGTGAACTGCGCACCGAGGAGGGCGGGTTCGCCTCCGCCCTGGACGCCGACAGCGACGACGGGACGGGCCGCCACGTCGAGGGCGCGTACTACGTGTGGACGCCGGAGCAGCTGCGCGAGGTCCTCGGTGAGGACGCCGAACTCGCCGCCCAGCACTTCGGGGTGACGGAGGAGGGCACCTTCGAGGAGGGTGCCTCCGTGCTGCGGCTGCCCCAGCACGAGGGCTTCGTCGACGCCGACCGGATCGCCTCCGTGCGGCAGCGGCTGTTCGCCGCGCGCGCCGGCCGTCCCGCCCCCGGCCGGGACGACAAGGTGGTCGCCGCGTGGAACGGCCTCGCGGTCGCCGCCCTGGCGGAGACGGGCGCCTACTTCGACCGCCCCGACCTCGTGGACGCCGCGATCGGCGCGGCCGACCTCCTGGTGCGGCTGCACATGGACGACCACGCGCGGCTGGCCCGTACCAGCAAAGACGGTCACGTCGGGGCCAACGCCGGTGTGCTGGAGGACTACGCGGATGTCGCCGAGGGTTTCCTGGCGCTGGCGTCCGTCACCGGGGAGGGGGTCTGGCTGGAGTTCGCGGGCTTCCTGCTCGACCATGTGCTCACGCAGTTCACGGACGCCGAGTCGGGCGCCCTGTTCGACACGGCGGCCGACGCCGAGGAGCTGATCCGCCGGCCGCAGGACCCCACCGACAACGCCACGCCCTCGGGGTGGAGTGCCGCGGCCGGGGCGCTGCTGAGCTATGCCGCGCAGACCGGTGCCGAGCCCCATCGCACCGCCGCCGAGCGGGCGTTGGGAGTGGTGAAGGCGCTGGGGCCGCGCGCGCCGCGCTTCATCGGCTGGGGTCTCGCGGTGGCCGAGGCGCTCCTCGACGGACCGCGGGAGGTCGCGGTCGTGGGACCGGCCGGCGATCCGGCGACCAGGGCGCTGCACCGTACGGCGCTCCTGGGCACGGCGCCGGGAGCCGTCGTCGCCGCGGGGGTGGCGGACAGTGACGAACTACCGTTGCTTTCCGGCCGACTTCTGGTCGACGGACGACCCGCCGCGTACGTCTGCCGTAACTTCGCCTGCGACGTCCCGACGACCGACCCCGGCCGGCTCGGAGCGGCCCTGAGCGGCCCAAAGGTCTGATCCCCAACTCGCCCAAACGTCACCAGTGTTCCGATTGTTCAGTTAGTCGACCGAGTGTGACGAAACACGCTCTTCACCGGAAGATCCCGTGCGCTTCACAGATCCCCCATAGTGTCTGACCGGGACGCGACAGATGTCACTCACTGTCGCGACCGGGGGTTTCAGGGGATCTGGGGGGATCTTTTGCTCACATCTGTCTTCATCGCTGCCATTTCACTGGTGCTCTTCTGGATGGCCGCTTTCACCCTGTGGTGGCAGATGCACGCGTGGCGTACGCCCGAGGTGCTGGCCTCCACCCGCTTCAGCAGCCCGGACGGCGATGAGGGCCTGTCCTTCTCGCTGCTGCTGCCCGCGCGGCACGAGCAGGCCGTGCTGGACCACACCATCCAGCGGCTGCTCGAATCCGGCCACACCGACTTCGAGATCATCGTGATCGTCGGCCACGACGACCCCGAGACCGCCGCGGTGGCCCGCGCCGCCGAGGCGCGCGACCCGCGGGTGCGCGTGGTCGTCGACCACCACGAGAAGAAGAACAAGCCGAAGGCCATGAACACGGCGCTGCCGCACTGCCGGGGCGACGTGGTCGGGGTCTTCGACGCCGAGGACCAGGTCCATCCGGAGCTGCTCGCCCATGTCGACCACGCCTTCCGCACCACGGGCGCGGACGTCGTCCAGGGCGGCGTCCAGCTCATCAACTTCCACTCCAGCTGGTACAGCCTGCGCAACTGCCTGGAGTACTTCTTCTGGTTCCGCTCGCGGCTCCATCTGCACGCGCAGAAAGGATTCATCCCGCTCGGCGGCAACACCGTCTTCGTCCGCACGGACGTCCTGCGGGAGGCCGACGGCTGGGACCCCGACTGCCTCGCCGAGGACTGCGACCTCGGTGTACGCCTCTCCAGCGTCGGCAAGAAGGTCGTCGTCGCCTACGACTCCGACATGGTGACCAAGGAGGAGACCCCGGGCTCGCTGATGTCCCTGCTGAAGCAGCGCACCCGGTGGAACCAGGGCTTCCTCCAGGTCTACCGGAAGAGGGACTGGAAACAGCTCCCCGGCTTCGGGCAGCGGCTGCTCGCCCGCTACACGCTGATGACGCCCTATCTCCAGGCCGTCTCCGGCGTGATCATCCCGCTCAACGTGGCCATCGCGCTCTTCCTCGACGTGCCCGTCGGCATCGCCTTCATCACCTTCCTGCCGGCCGTGACCGCCCTGGTCACGTTCGTCTTCGAACTGGTCGGACTGCACGACTTCGGCAAGCAGTACGGGCTGCAGGTCCGCTTCGTCCACTACCTGAAGCTGATCGTCGGCGGCCCCTTCTACCAGGTGCTGCTGGCGGGCGCCGCCGTACGCGCCGTCTGGCGCGAGCAACGGGGCCGCAACGACTGGGAGCTGACCAGTCATGTCGGCGCGCACCTCACCGAAGCGATCCGAGAGGACGTTCCCGCGTGACCTCCACTCTTCCCGCGGCGACCACACCCACGGTCCCCGCGCAGCGGCCGCCCGCGCCCAAAAGCGTTTCCGGCACCCGCCCGTCCCTGCGCTTTCGCAGCTCACGCCCGGATCTCGTCCTGTGCGGGGTGCTGCTCGCGGCGATCCTCGTCGTCCAGACCTGGAACATCGCCGACTACCCCACCCTCAGCGACGACGAGGGCACCTACCTCGCCCAGGCCTGGGCCGTCCAGCAGGGCAAGGGCCTGGCCCACTACACGTACTGGTACGACCACCCGCCGCTCGGCTGGATCCAGATCGCCCTGCTGACCTGGATCCCCGCGCACCTCAGCCCGTCCTCGATGACCGTCGGCTCGATGCGCACGGCGATGCTGCTGATCAGCGCCGTCAGCGCGGTCCTCGTGTACGTGCTCGCCCGCCGCCTCTCGCTGCCGACGTGGGCGGCCGGCCTCGCGATGGTGCTCTTCGGGCTGTCCCCGCTGTCGGTCGTGCTCCAGCGCGAGATCTTCCTCGACAACATCGCGGTGATGTGGACGCTCCTCGCGTTCTGCCTGGCCGCGTCCCCGAGCCGCCATCTGTGGCACCACTTCGGGGCTGGCATCGCGGCCGCGGCCGCCGTGCTCACCAAGGAGACGATGCTCGTCATCCTGCCCGCGCTGTTCGTCACCATGTGGCGCCACAGCCACCGCGACACCCGCAAGTTCGCGCTCACCGGGGCCGTCACCGCCTGCGCGCTGATCGGCCTCGCGTACCCGCTCTTCGCCCTGCTCAAGGGAGAGTTGTTCCCCGGCTCCGGGCACGTCTCGCTCTGGGACGGCATCACGTACCAGATGAGCCGCCCCGGCTCGGGCTTCGTCCTCGACCCCGGCAGCGGCTCGTACGGAGTGCTGCACTCCTGGCTGTACTACGACCGCGTCCTGCCCCTCGGCGGGCTCGCCGGCGCCCTGCTGCTCCTGGTCACCTGGCGCTGGTCGGTCACCGCGCGCGCCCTCGCCGGACCCGCGCTCACCGTCGCGATCCTCGCCCTGGTGGCGATGCGCCCCAGCGGCTACCTGCCCGCCATGTACGTCATCCAGGCCCTGCCGTTCCTCGCCCTGGTCCTGGCCGGCGGCGCCGCGAGCGTCTCCCACGCGGTACTGCGACGGTGGCGTGGCACCGCCGAGAAGACGTACGTCACCTGGGGACGCCGCGGCCTGGCGGCGGTGCTCGTAGTGGCCGCCGGGGCCTATGTCGTGCCCGACTGGTACGACGGGGACCGCACCGCCGTGACCACCGACGCGAACGCCCCCTACCGGGCCGCGTCCGCCTGGCTGCGGACCGAGGTGAAGGACCCGCGGGACACCCGGGTCCTCGTCGACGACGCCCTCTGGCTCGACCTCGTGCACGAGGGCTACCGGCCCGGCCTCGGCGTCATCTGGTTCTACAAGGCCGACCTCGACCCGGCGGTCACCAGGACGATGCCGCACGGCTGGCGCGACCTCGACTACGTCGTCGCCTCCCCGACGGTCCGGCGCGACGCCGTCGACCTGCCCACCGTCAAGGCCGCCATCGAGCACTCGACACCCGTCGCGACCTTCGGCCGGGGCGAGGACCGCATCGAGATCAGGCACATCAACGACAGCACCACCACGGCGACGTCCGGAGGCAGTCGATGAGCAGCTTCGAGAGCACCGTCCCGGACGAACTGGGGGATCCGGCGGTCCACCCGGCCGAGATCCCCGAGCCGGGCGCCGTCACCATCGTCGTACCGACCTTCAACGAGTCGGCGAACATACGGGAGTTGCTGCACCGCATCACCGAGGCGGTGCCCGCGCGGCTGCCCTGCGAGGTCGTCTTCGTGGACGACTCGACCGACGACACCCCGGGCGTCATCTCCCGGGCGGCGCAGGACTGCCCGTTCCCCGTGACGGTGCTGCACCGCGACGAACCCGTGGGCGGGCTCGGCGGCGCGGTCGTCGAGGGACTGAAGGCGGCCACCTCCGACTGGATCGTCGTCATGGACGGCGACCTCCAGCATCCGCCGTCCCTGGTGCCGGAACTGGTGGCCCGCGGCGAACGCTCCGGCGCGGGGCTCGTCGTCGCCAGCCGGTACATCAAGGGCGGCAGCCGCGCAGGCCTCGCGGGCGGCTACCGCATCGCCGTCTCGCGCGGCGCGACCTGGCTGACCAAGTCGCTCTTCCCGCGCCGGCTGAGCGGCATCAGTGACCCGATGAGCGGCTTCTTCGCGATCCGCCGCAGCGCCGTCACCGCCGACGTCCTCAAGCCGCTCGGCTACAAGATCCTGCTCGAACTCGCCGTCCGCAGCCGCCCGCGACAGGTCACCGAGGTGCCCTTCGTCTTCCAGGACCGGTACGCGGGCGAGTCCAAGTCGACCGCGCAGGAGGGCTTCCGCTTCCTGCGCCACCTCGTCGGACTGCGCACCGCCTCACCCGTCGCCCGCCTGATCGTCTTCGGGCTGATCGGCGCCACCGGCTTCGTGCCGAACCTGCTCGGCCTGTACGCCCTCACCGCCGCCGGAATGCACTACGTACCGGCGGAGATCCTCGCCAACCAGCTCGGGGTCGCCTGGAACTTCCTGCTCATCGAGCACCTGCTGTTCCGTGAGCGGCGCGGGCACCGGCACTGGTGGGACCGTGCCGGCCGGTTCGCGCTGCTCGCCAATGCCGACCTGGTGCTGCGGATCCCGCTGATCGCGCTGTTCGTCGACCGCTTCGGCATGGGCGCGCTCTGTGCCACCGCACTGGCCCTGGTGACGACGTTCGTCCTGCGCTTCGTGGGGACCGAGGCGCTGATCTATCTGCCGCGCCGGCGTGGCACGTCGGCGGGCCGGAGCCGGACAGCAAGGAGAAGCGCGTGAGCAGAACCGGATTCCGGATGCGACCGAGCCGGACCACCTCGCTGCTGGCCGTGGCGGGCCTCGCCGCAGGCCTGCTGCTCGTGGCGCCGCAGCCCGCGTCCGCCGCCAACCTCGTCACGAACCCGGGGTTCGAGACCGACGGCACCGACGGCATGCCCCACTGCTGGGAGAGGTCCGGCTGGGGCGACAACGACTTCACGTTCGCCACCGTCGCCGACTCCCACTCCGGGACCAAGGCCATGAAGGTCACACTGACCCGCCGGGCCGACGGCGACCGCAAGGCGCTGATCACCGAGTCCACCGACTGCGCTCCGGTGGTCGGCGCGGGCAAGCAGTACGACCTGGGGCTCTGGTACAAGACCACCACCCCCGACGCCGCGATCACGCTCTTCCGGCACGACACGACGTCGGGCTGGCAGTACTGGACCGACCTCAAGACCCTGGACATGGCGGCGGACTGGACCCGGGCGACGGTCCGCACCCCCGCGGTCCCGGCCGGCACCGACCGCATCACCTGGGGCGTCTCGGTGTACGGCACGGGTTCGGCGACCACCGACGACTACACGATGGAACAGGTCTCCGACCCGGTCCCGCCCGCCCGGTGCACCGGCACGGCGAAGGAGTGCGCCGACGGCAGGTGGACGGTGCTGCCCACCCGGAACCCGGTGCGGTCCATGCACTCCGTCGTCCTGAAGAACGGCAAGGTGCTGCTGATCGCGGGATCCGGCAACAGCGAGGAGAACTTCGAGGCGGGCACGTTCACCAGCGCGGTCTACGACCCGGCGAACGGCACGTACAAGGTGATCCCCACGCCGAAGGACATGTTCTGCGCCGGGCACGTCCAGCTGTCCGACGGGCGGGTCCTGGTCATGAGCGGCAACAAGGCGTTCCCGGTCGCGGGCGGCCACGGGTACGAGGGCTACAAGGACTCGTACGTCTTCGACCCGGACACCGAGACGTACAGCAGGACCAACGACATGAACGACGGTCACTGGTATCCGTCGGCCACCGAGCTCGGCAACGGCGACATCATCTCCTTCGGCGGACTGCGCGAGGACTCCACCGGCTCGGTGACCGCCGAACGCTGGTCGGCGGCCGAGCAGAAGTGGCTGCCGCTGTGGCAGGTCAACCAGACGTGGTCGTACTGGGGCCTGTACCCGTCGATGATCCTCATGCAGGACGGCCGGCTCTTCTACTCGGGCAGTCACGTCTTCGGCAACGGCACCCCGGGCACGGGCTCCGCGATCTACGACTACGACGCCAACACCACGACCGCCGTCCCGGGGCTCCGGAACAAGGACGAGCGTGACCAGTCCGCGAGCGTGCTGCTGCCCCCGGCCCAGGACCAGAAGGTCCTCACGCTCGGCGGCGGCAACATCGACTCCAACCCGGACGCGGGCCGGCTCACCGACATCATCGACCTCAAGGCCGCCGACCCGGTCTACACCGCCGGCCCGCCGATCCCGCAGGGCACGGTAGACCTGGGCGACGGCAAGGTCGCCCAGACCGGCGACCAGGGCAAGATGTACGTCTCCGCCGTCCTGCTGCCCGACGGGAAGGTCCTGGAGACGGGCGGCGGCCTGCACAACCGCGCCGACCCCGTCTTCGAGGCGTCGATCTTCGATCCGGCGACCTCGGTCTTCGACCCGGTGGCCGCCGACCCGGAGGCCCGCGGCTACCACTCGTCCGCGTTCCTGCTGCCCGACGGCCGGGTGATGGCCACCGGCGACAACCCGGGCAACGGCACCTGGAACCACAACGTGTCCATCTACACCCCGCCCTACCTCCTCAAGGGCACCCGTCCCACGATCACCTCGGTGATCGACAGCGAGTGGGTGTACGGCGACACGCAGCGCATCACCGTCGACCGGCCCATCGCCAAGGCCGAGCTGATCCGCCCGGCCGCGGTGACCCACTCCTCGGACCCCAACCAGCGGTTCGTGGACCTGCCGCTGTCCGTCGACGGCGACAACGTCGACCTGAACGTGACGAGCAATCCCGATCTGGCGCCGCCCGGCTGGTACATGCTCTTCGCCGTCGACGCCGACGGAGTGCCCTCCGTCGCCAGGTGGGTGCACCTCCAGGGACCCTCCGCGCTCGCGGCGGACACCGCCTCGGCGCACGTCCACTCCTTCGCCGACTCCCTGGAGGGCAAGGTCGCCGAGCCCGGCCGGAAGCGGACTTCGCAGAAGGTCGGCACCGCCGTTTCCGGCTGCGACCGCCACTACGGCGGCGTCGGTGTCTGTGTGCCGACGGTCTTCCCGGACGGCGTGCGGAGGACCACGGCCTCCCGCTGCGCCTGGCTGAAGAAGAACGACTACGGGCGGCTGAAGGTCAACGGCCAGGACGATCCGCTGGGGATCGACCCCAGCAGGGACGGACTCGCCTGCGGCACAAGTGATCTGATGAAGCGTTAGATCTCTCGGGAGCCGCCGCCTCAGCGGCTCCCGAACTCCGCCAGGGCGCGCACCACGATGGCCTCCAGACGGTCGTGGTGCGCGCCCTTCCAGTAGGCGCGCCCGCATTCTCCGCACTGCGCGAAGACGTCGTACGACCGCTGGGTGCCGCCCTCCAGCTGGTCCGCGACCTGCTCCTTGGTGGCCTCGACGAGCAGGCCGTTGCACGCGGTGCAGCGCGTCCACGGCCTCAGCTCCGGCGCGAACCGGCCGAGGACGTCACGGAGTTGGTCGTCGGGCCGGGTGCTGTAGACGTAGGCGCCCGCCCACAGCTCACGGCGGCGCAGCAGGCCGCGGTCACGGCTGAGCATGACGCGCCGCTCGGCCGCGGACCGGGCGGCGAGCGCCGGGTCGCCGATGTCCGTGGACTCGTACGCCGTGTCGACGCCCAGCAGCCGCAGCCGGCGGGCGAGCGTGCCGAGGTGGACGTCGAGGAGGAAGCGGAGCGGGGCGCCGGGAACCCGCTGCGGGCGCTCGACCGCCCGCACCCGGACCGATTCGCCGGCCGCCGGGATGTGCGAGAAGGACACCGGTCGCCCGTCCACGACCAGGGCTCCCACCTCGGTCAGCGGGACGCCCAGCGACTCGACGACATGGCCGAGCGTGGAGGATCCGTCGGTGCCCACGGCGGTGGCGCCCGTGCGTCGCGCGTGCGGGACGAACATCCCCAGTTCGGGGGCGAATTCGACGTCGATCTCCGGTCCGTTCACCCCGTCAGCATGTCATGCGGGGTGCCCCTGGGGCCTGGGGGTTCTTGCGCCCGCGGTCTTGCCGGCCGCGCCGCCCAGACCGTGCTCCAGGACGTCCACCGCCCGGTCCACGACCTCGGCGAAGTCCTCGCGATGGCCACCCTCGGCCCAGTACAGGGAGGTCTCCATCAGGCCGCCGATCAGCGACATCGCGAAGACCCGCACCTCCAGACCCTCCGGGTCGAGGCCGGTGCGCTCGCCGATGGCCCCGCACAGCAGTCTGCCGGTGACCGACATGCTCTCCATCATCCGGGAGCGCACGGCGGGCACCTCCACCATCAGCCGGGTGCGCAGCCGGGTCACCTCCGGCCCCTCGTTGTCGCCCAGGGCGATGGCCTTGCGCAGCACGTACCGCAGGGAGTCGAACCACGGCTCGTCCGCGGGGCGCGCGCGGAGCTCCTCTTCGAGCATCGGGTCGTACTCGTCGGTGAGGACGATGTCCTCCTTGGTCGGGAAGTAGCGGAACACCGTGGACGGTGAGACCTCGGCCGCCTCCGCGATCTGTTCGATGGTGGTCGCGTCGTACCCCTGCCGCTGGATCAGCCGGTATGTCGCGTCACGGATCGCGGTCCGGGTCTTCATCTTCTTCCGCTCGCGGAGCCCGGGCCGGGGCCCCGCGGCGGAGGCGGAACTGTGTGCGGTGGCGGCCATGGTGTTCATTGTCCGGCATCGGCCGGTGCCGGGGCCATGCCGGTGTGCGGCTCGGGCGCGGGGCCGGGCGCCGGTTCGGGGTTGCGCAGCAGTGCCGCGGCCGGCAGGGCGGTCAGCAGCGCGGCGACACCGCTGACCAGCAGGACCAGGTCCATGCCGTGGATGTACGCGGCGTCCGCGGAGGCGGCCAGCGCGTGGTCGCCGAGCCGGCCGGCGACCACATGGGCGCCGACCACGGAGTCGCCGGCCGCGTCGGCGGCGGCGGGCGGCAGGGCGGAGGTGTCGAGGCGGTCGGCGTAGGCGCTCGCGAGGAGCGAGCCGAGCAGGGCGATGCCGGTCGCGCTGCCCACCTGGCGCACCGTCATCAGCAGCCCGGAGCCGCTGCCGGCCCGGTCGCGGGGGAGCGCGCCGATGGCGGCGGACATCGCGGGCACCACGGCGAAACCGAAGCCGAGTCCGGCCACGGACAGCCACAGGGCGGTGAAGCCGTAGCCGTCGTCGACGGAGGTGCGGCTGCCGAGGATCGCGGCGAAGGCGAGGACGACGAGACCCGCGCTGATCACGGCGCGTGGCCCGAACCGCGCCAGCACCGGGCCCGCGGCGCGGGACGCGATCAGCAGTCCGCCCATCATCGGCAGCATCCGTACACCCGTGCCGAACGCGTCGTGCCCGAGCACCGCCTGGAGGTACTGCGGCAGCACGAACATCAGGCCCGACAGTACGAACATGACCAGCGTCGCGGCCAGCGTGTTCAGGAGGAAACCGCGCTGGGCGAGCAGGGAGAGATCGAGCATCGGGCGGACACTGCGGCGCTCGCGCAGGACGAGCAGCGCGACCAGGCCGAGCGCGGCGCCGAGCAGGCCGAGGACCAGCGGGTCGCCCCAGCCGCGGTGCGGGGCCTCGATGATCGCGTAGATCAGGATGCTGAGTCCGGCCGCGGTGAGGGCGGTGGACACGGTGTCGACCTCGGGGGAGGAGGGATCGCGGGTCTCGGGGAGCAGGAACAGGCAGGCCGTGATGCCGATGGCCGCCATGGGCACGTTGACCACGAAGACCGAGCCCCACCAGAAGTGGTCGAGCAGCCAGCCGCCGACGATCGGGCCGAGCGGCAGCCCCAGCGCGGAGGCGGCCGAGACCGCGCCGACCGCCTTGGTCTGCTCGTCCGGTCCGAACAGCGAGGGCAGCACGGCCAAGGCGAGCGGCATCACGAGCGCGCCGCCGATCCCCATCAGCGCGCGGGCGACGATCACCCAGGCGACGTCGTCGACGAGGGCGCCCACCAGGGATCCGGCGAGGAAGACGCCGAGGCCGGCGATGAGCATGCGGCGCCGCCCGAAGCGGTCGCCGAGCAGGCCCGCCGGGAGCATCAGCGCGGCGAAGACGACGACGTACGCGTCCGCCGTCCACTGCTGCTCGCCCGTGGAGGCGCCCAGGTCCCGGGCCATCGTCGGCAGTGCCACATTGAGGATCGTCAGGTCGAAACCGAGCACGAGCAGGCTCGCGACCAGGGCCCCGAGGGCCCACCAGCGGCGGGGGTCGCGCCCTGCGGCGCCGTCATCTGTGAGAGTCACCATGAAATGAAAGTAGCTCTCAAAAAGTTGTGTCTGTCAATATGGGTTCAGGGCAGGAGATGGCCCCGGGGCGGTCCGGAAGTCGTGTCCGGGTACGACGAAGGGCCGCGGCTCGAAAGCCGCGGCCCTTCGGTGCAGGGAGGTCTCAGGGGCTATCCGTGCTGGTAGGCCACCAGTGAGATGCCGACGTAGTGCACGACGAACGCCGCGAGGGTGAAGGAGTGGAAGACCTCGTGGAAGCCGAACCAGCGCGGTGACGGGTTCGGCCGCTTGATGCCGTAGATGACCCCGCCCGCGCTGTAGAGCAGGCCGCCGACGATGACGAGGACGAGGACCGCGATCCCGCCCGCGCGCATGAAGTCCGGGAGGAAGAAGACGGCCGCCCAGCCCATGGCGATGTAGCAGGGGGTGTAGAGCCAGCGCGGCGCGCCGACCCAGAACACCCGGAAGACGATGCCGGCGGCCGCGGCGGCCCAGATCCCCCACAGGAGCCACTGCCCCTTGGTGCTCGGCAGCAGCAGCATGGTCAGCGGGGTGTAGGTGCCCGCGATGATCAGGAAGATGTTGGCGTGGTCGAGCCTGCGCAGGACGCCGTCCATGCGGGGGCTCCAGTTCCCCCGGTGGTACAGCGCGCTCACGCCGAACAGCAGGCAGGCCGTCAGGACGTAGATCCCGCAGGCGATACGGCCGCGGGTGGAGTCCGCGAGGGCCGTGAGCACCAGGCCCGAGACGAGGACGGCCGGGAACATGCCGAGGTGCAGCCAGCCGCGCAGTTTGGGCTTGACCGGATGCGACGGGGAGAGCGCATCGGGACCGCGGCCGTCGGCCGGCGAGTCCGTGGGCGCGTCGGGGACGGACGCAGTCATGCGCGCATGGTACCTACGGAACCGTAAGTTACGTATCAGGGCGGCGTGATGGAACGCCGTTAGTGGCCATGCTCTCACGCGAGCGGCCGGAGCGCCCGGGGGGTGCCGCGGGGCGGCCGGCCTCCGGCGCGGTCCGGGTCTCCGGCCGTGTCCGTGCGCGCGTCGCGTGCTCCGCGGGGTGTCCGGGCGGCGGGGAGCGCCGGCCTGGCCCGCGCAGGTGACCCGCCCCGGCCCGCGGGTACCCGGGTGAACCCCGGGTGTGCGGGAGGAAACCTTCGGGCGAGTGGCGATGCTCACTCCGCTCAGGTGTGAGGACCTCTGGACATATGCGCGGATGCGTCGGATGATCAAATGAGTGCGGTCGGCACCGGATGAGCGCCAGAGATCGACAACCGTGAAGCATCCGGGTCGCAGCCCCCACGGGGCACAACAACAAAACCCCTCATTTAGGAGCAATCGTGGCGCGCGACATCGCGGCTCCCACAACCGCCGTCCCCACCAACCACCAGGAACTGATCTCGTGGGTCAACGAGATCGCAGCACTGACCGAGCCGGACAGCGTGGTCTGGTGTGACGGATCCGAGGCCGAGTACGAGCGACTGAGCGAGGAGCTCGTCCGCAAGGGCACCTTCAAGAAGCTCGACCCGATCAAGCGCCCCAACTCGTACTACGCCGCCTCCGACCCGACCGATGTCGCGCGGGTCGAGGACCGGACGTTCATCTGCTCCGAGAAGGAAGCGGACGCGGGCCCGACCAACCACTGGAAGGCCCCCGCCGAGATGCGGGAGATCTTCTCCGGCGAGGGCGGGCAGGGCGGCATCTTCCGCGGCTCGATGAGGGGCCGGACGATGTACGTCGTCCCGTTCTGCATGGGCCCCCTCGGCTCCGACCTCTCCGCGATAGGCGTCGAGATCACCGACTCCGCCTACGTCGCCGTGTCCATGCGCACCATGACCCGCATGGGACAGCCGGTCCTCGACGAACTCGGCTCCGACGGCTTCTTCGTGCGTGCCGTGCACACGCTCGGAGCGCCGCTCGCCGAGGGCGAGGAGGACGTGCCGTGGCCGTGCAACTCCACGAAGTACATCTCCCACTTCCCCGAGACCCGCGAGATCTGGTCGTACGGCTCGGGCTACGGCGGCAACGCGCTGCTCGGCAAGAAGTGCTACGCCCTGCGCATCGCCTCCGTCATGGCGCGCGACGAGGGCTGGCTCGCCGAGCACATGCTCATCCTCAAACTGACCCCGCCGCAGGGCGAGTCCAAGTACGTCGCCGCAGCCTTCCCGAGCGCCTGCGGCAAGACCAACCTCGCCATGCTGGAGCCCACGATCTCCGGCTGGACGGTCGAGACCATCGGCGACGACATCGCCTGGATGCGGTTCGGCGAGGACGGCCGCCTCTACGCGATCAACCCCGAGGCCGGCTTCTTCGGCGTCGCGCCCGGCACCGGTGAGCACACCAACGCCAACGCGATGAAGACGCTGTGGGGCAACTCCGTCTTCACCAACGTCGCGCTGACCGACGACAACGACATCTGGTGGGAGGGCATGACGGAGGAGACTCCGGCCCACCTCACCGACTGGAAGGGCAACGACTGGACGCCTGAGTCCGGCACGCCCGCCGCGCACCCGAACGCCCGCTTCACGGTGCCCGCCTCGCAGTGCCCGATCATCGCGCCCGAGTGGGAGGACCCCAAGGGCGTGCCGATCTCGGCGATCCTCTTCGGCGGCCGCCGGGCCACCGCGGTCCCGCTGGTCACCGAGTCCTTCGACTGGAACCACGGTGTCTTCCTCGGCGCGAACGTCGCCTCCGAGAAGACCGCCGCCGCCGAGGGCAAGGTCGGCGAGCTGCGCCGCGACCCGTTCGCGATGCTGCCGTTCTGCGGCTACAACATGGGCGACTACATGGGCCACTGGGTCGACGTCGCCAAGGACAAGGACCAGTCGAAGCTCCCGAAGATCTACTACGTGAACTGGTTCCGCAAGAACGACGCGGGCAAGTTCGTGTGGCCGGGCTTCGGCGAGAACAGCCGCGTCCTGAAGTGGATCGTGGACCGCCTGGACGGCCGGGCCGAGGGCGTCGAGACGCCGATCGGCATCCTGCCGGCCAAGGGCGCCCTCGACACCAAGGGGCTCGAACTGTCCGAGTCGGACCTCGACTTCCTGCTCACCGTCGACAAGGACGTGTGGCGCGAGGAGGCCGCTCTGGTGCCCGAGCACCTCAACACCTTCGGCGACCACACCCCGAAGGAACTGTGGGACGAGTACCACGCGCTGGTGCAGCGCCTGGGCTGAGTCCCCGTACAGACTCCGCGGCCGGTTTGGATGTGCCCTGACCAGCGATCGTCACGACCGGCCGCGGTGAAGACCACCTCACAAGAGCCGGGGCCCCGCACAACGGTGTGCGGGGCCCCGGCTCTTCCCGTGCTCCCCGCCACCCCCGCCCGTCCCCGGGGCCGTGGCGACCGGTGCGCGGAACGTGCCGGACCGGCTGAAAAAGTCGCATGTTCGCGGGACACTCCTGACATCCTGCAACTAACCCCGAAATGAGGTGAGCGGGGTGCGCACACCGGTCAGCGATCCCATGAAGATCGGGCCCTACCGCATCGTGGGACGGCTCGGTTCCGGCGGGATGGGATGGGTGTATCTCGGACGATCGCCGGCCGGGCGTGAGGTCGCCGTGAAGGTGGTGCGGCCGGAACTGGCGGCCGAGCACGAGTTCCGGGAGCGGTTCGCCCGCGAGGTCGCCGCGGCACGCGTGGTGGGCGGCGCCTACACCGCGGCCGTGGTCGACGCCGACACGGAGGCCGAACTCCCCTGGCTGGCCACGATGTACGTGCCCGGTCCCTCGCTCGCCGAGGCGGTCCGCACCGACGGGCCGCTGCCCGAGCCGCAGGTGCGCCGGCTCGGCGCGGGCCTGGTGGAGGCGCTCCAGGCCATCCACGCCGCCCGCGTCGTGCACCGCGACCTGAAACCGGCGAACGTGCTCCTCGCCTCCGACGGTCCGCGCGTCATCGACTTCGGGATCTCCCGGGTGGACGGCGCTCCCGGCCTCACCCAGGTCGGCGTGGTCGTCGGCACCCCGCCCTTCATGTCGCCGGAACAGATCAAGGGGGCCCCGGTGGGCCCGCCGAGCGACGTGTTCTCCCTCGGCGGCGTCCTGGTGTACGCGCTCACCGGCCGTCCGCCGCACGGCAGCGGCGAGGCGGTGCGCTACCGGGTCGTGCTGGCCGAACCCGAACTCGACGGAGTTCCCGCGGGGATGCGGGAACTGGTCTCCGGGTGCCTGGCCAAGCAGCCGCAGGACCGGCCCGCACTGGACACGCTGCTCGCCGACCTGCTGGAGCAGACCCCGAAACCGGCCTCCTGGCCCCCGCCGACCGTGGCGCACAGCATCAAGGTGCGCACCCATGAACTGGCGAACCGGCGCCGGCAGAGCGTCAGCGAGTCCGTGCCGTCCTGCCTGCTGCTGCACGCGCAGGCGCTGCTCGACGCCGGTCTGACCGACAGGATGGTCGCCGAGGCGGTGGGCCGTGGCGACGCCTGAGTCCTTTCCCGGCCGGGGCCACGACATCCTCGAGATCGGCACGCACTGGCGGCAGTTGGTACAGAACTGGGTGGCCAGGCGGAATTACCACACCGCGACCGACACCGTTTCCGTTTCCATGCAATTCGATCTGAAGGAAACGGGACGGATGGTCACCGTGAGATTCATGACGACCAAACGGCTTCTCGTCGCGTTCGCGACCGACGGTCATTATCTGCGCCAGGATCAACTGGCCGTCGCCGCCGCGGCGGCGAACGCATGGAATACCGAACAGTTGAACCCCATGTTGTCCGTATGGGACGTACGCGGACCACGCCCCTGCCTGGCCGGAGTGTGCGACCTCCCGCTGACCTGCCGCATGACCCAAACGGATTTCGATGCTTTGGCCAGTGATTGGGTGGAACGGGCGCGGCAGATGTTCGCCCGCTGCCATCAGGTATTCAAGTTGTAGAAGTGAAATCCGTCATGTGGCCCGAACCCCTTCCGGACGCCCACCGGTTGGCCCCAATATGGGCGAGTGCCTTTCAAGGTGACGGGGGTGCGCCTTTCAGGCCACGGGGGGTTGCCCATGCGGCGTTCGTTCTGCTCCATCGCGCTTTCCGGAATGCTGCTCGCGGTGGGTCCGGCGGCCGCCGCGGCGGTACCGGGATCGGCGGCCGACGCGTCCTGCGGAAAGGATTTCAGGGAGCGTCTCCAGTGCTGGTCGCGGAACATCCGCGACGGCACCGTACGGGTCACGCTCGACGAACCGGTGCGGTTCGACGGCAGCGCGCAGGAACGCAGGGCCGTCGAGGGCGCCCTGTGGCGCGACCGCGCCGACCTCGTCGTCGAGGTGCCGAACAACCGGCACACCGGAGGCGGCGGCACCGCGCTGCTCCTGCTGGCGAACGCGACCGGCCGGCTCGTCGAGCCGGACGCCACGATCGACCGGCTGCCCGCCGAGGCCGTGAGCGAACTGACGACCCTCCAGGCCTGCCGGCCCAAGAACCCCAAGAACCTGTGCGCCCGGCTCGCCAAGGGCCCGCTGCGGGGTGCCGACCTGATCGCCGAGCACCTGGCGGCCGACCTCTCCGAGCACACGTACGCCATCGCCGGGCCCTCCGGCCCGCCGTTCGGTGGCACGGGCACCCCCTCGGGCACGTCCAGGAACACCGAGAAGGCCGACGGCAAGCAGTCGTCCGGGGCGGGCAAGGGCGCGGACAAGGGTGCGGACAAGGGGTCCGACCAGGCCTCGGACGCCGGCTGGGACACCGCCACCCAGATCCTCGCGGTCCTGTGCGTCCTGCTCGTCGTCCTGCTCGCCGCCCTGCTGTTCCTGATCCGCCGGTCCTCCCGCGCGGTGGGCACCCTGTCCCGCCGTGCCCTCGCCGCACCCGGCGTCGGGGCCGTCCCGCCCACCACGGCACCCACCCGCCGGCGCGACGAGACCACCACCCGCCCGGGCGACGGGACCACCGTCGGCCCGCGCGACGAGACCACCACCCGCCTCAGGGTGACACCGGCCCCCCGGTACGGACGCCGCGTCGGCAACGTGCCCGGCCCCGCCAGGTCGGCCGTGGTCCGCACCGAACTGCACCCGCAGGGCTACGTCGAGATCGACCGTGTCCTCTACCGGGCGGTGTGGGCGGAGCCCGGCCGGCCGCCGCCCGCCCCCGGCGGGCTGGTCGACGTCACCGACGCGCGAGAACGGGACTCCGACGTCCTGTACGCGTTCCCGCCGGCCACCGGACGGCACGCCAACGGCACGAGGACCTGAGACCGGGAGACACAGATGCACAGCGAGTACCCGCCCACGTTGCCGGCGGAGTATGCCGACATCGAGTTCGAGAACAACGCGCAGCGGCTGCCGCTCGTGCTCTGCCTCGACACGTCGAGCTCCATGGCCGGACAGCCCATCCAGACGCTCAACAACGCGCTCATGGAGTGGACCCGGGAACTGCACGACGACGTCAGCCTCAGCTACAGCGTGGAGGTCGCCGTGGTCACCTTCGGCGGCCAGGGCGTCGCCGCCTGGCGCGGTCCCCAACTCCTCGCCCCCCGCGCCCCGGTGAGTCCCTTCGTGCCCGCGCACACCTTCCAGCCGCCGCAGCTCACCGCCGCCGGGGTGACCCTGATGACGGAGGCGCTGGAGCTGTCGATGCACATCGTCGCGGCCCGCAAGGCCGAGCTGCGGGCCTCCGGCCTCCAGTACTACCGGCCGCAGATCTGCCTGGTCACCGACGGGCTGCCGACCGACGGCACGGGGCATCTCACCGACTCCTGGCACCGGTTGATCCCCGTCCTCGCCGACGAGCAGCGCGCCCGCCGCTTCCGGCTGTACGCGATAGGCGTCGGCGGCATCACCGACATGGGAGAGCAGGTGCTCCGGGCCTTCGCGCCGAAGTTCAACGCCCGGCTCCAGGGATTCCCCTTCCGCGAGCTGCTCCAGATGATGTCCGCCAGCGCGAACGCCGAACAGAAGGGCGCGGGCGACGAGGTCTTCGAGAAGATCTTCAGCCAGTTCAAGACGCAGCGCCCGGCCTGGGAATCCTGACCGATGGCCACCGTCGACGAGCGGGAGACGCCGTGGCGGATCCACGGCATGAGCGTCGAGGGCTACCGCCACCGCCGCCAGGGACTGCCCTGCCAGGACGCCTGCGCCTTCGCCGTGTCGCCGTCGGTGGCGGTCCTCGCGGTCGCGGACGGCGCCGGCAGCAGGCCGCGCTCCGGGGAGGGGTCTCGGCTCGCGGTGGAGCTGGCCGCGGAGCACTTCGCGCGGCGGGCCGCCGCGGCGGCGGACTGCCACCCCGGCGAGGCCGTCCACGAACTGCTGGAGGACGCCTTCCACGACGTCAGCAAGGTGTTCCTGGACCGGACCGGGGCCGAGGCCGCGGACTTCGCCACCACCCTCACCGTCGTGGTGCTGACGCAGGGCTGGCTGGGTCATCTCACCGTGGGCGACGGCTTCGTCGTGCTGCGGGCGGGCGCGGAGGACGGCGAGCGGCAGTTCCATCTGCTGCCGCAGGCGATGGCGGTGAGCGAGTACAGCAACGAGACGGTGTTCCTCACCTCGCCGGACGCGGCCCGCTGGGTGCACACCGACTGCGTGTCCGACGAGGGGATCGACGGGGTGCTGCTGTCCACCGACGGACTCGTACAGGCCGCGCTGAACCGCGCGGGCGGCGGCACGCCGTCCCCGAACGTCTCGTTCGTCGACGCCGTGTTCCGCTCCCTCGACGCCCCCGGCCCGGTCACCGACAGCGCCCACGAGGGCCTGGCGACCCTGCTGAGGTCGGACCGCCTGACCGCCCTGAACGCCGACGACAAGACACTGCTGCGAGCCGTGCTCAAGGCGCGGCCATGAGCGGGCTCACGGTGTTCCTCGACGGGAAGCCGGTCACCCTCGCGGAACTGCCGCTGAAGGGTGGCGGCCAGGCCGCCGTGTTCCCGGTCGTCGGCGACGACGGCATCGTGGTGAAGCTCTACCGGGAGCCGCCCGGCCTGGAGCAGGAGCGGCGGCTGATGCGGATGCTGACCATGTCCCCGCTGGCCGCCCGTCCCACCGACCGCTCCCAGCCGCCCGAACTGGCCTGGCCCACCGCGCTCGCCCGGGGCCCGCAGGGGGAGTTCCTCGGCTACGCCATGCGCCGCTTCGGCGAACCCGATCACGTGCAGGTCATCGGCCTGTTCACCCGCGCCCAGCGCCTCAAGCTGTTCCCCGACCGGGCCGACTGGCGCTTCCTGCTCGGCGTCGCCTGGAACCTCGCCTTCATGACCGCCCGCATGCACTACGACAACCTCGTCATCGGCGACTTCTCCAGCAGCAACGTGGTCGTCGACGCCAACGGCTTCGTCACCTTCCTGGACTGCGACTCGATCGCCTTCAACGACCCGGTGAACGGGGAGCTCTTCCCCTGCCTGATGCACACCACCGACTACTCGTCCCCCGAGCGGCAGGCAGGCGGCCCCGCCACCCGCGCCACCGACGACTTCGCCCTCGCCGTCCTCGTCTACCAGCTGCTGACGGCAGGCAACCACCCCTTCGGGGGCGTCCCGCACGACAGCGCCTCCGAGTCCACCGTCAAGGACAACATCGCCGCCAGCTGCTCCTACGTCGTACGCCCGGAGCGCGTGGTCATCCCGCGCGGCACCATCGACCCGTCCGTGCTGCCCCCCGAACTGCTCACCCTGGCCCGCGCCGCCTTCGGCCCCGGCGTGCACGCGCCCGCCGCACGCCCTCCGGCGGAGGCGTGGCTGCGCGCGCTGGACAAGGAGCGGTCCCTGGTGCGGGTCTGCCCGAGCCGCCCGTTGCACACCTTCGGCTCCCATCTCACGTCCTGTCCGTGGTGCACCCGGGCGGCGACCACCGGGCACGACGTGTTCAACGGGCCGGCGCCGGTGTCCGTACCCGTGCCGGACCCGCGGCGGGGACAGGACCCGGGTGACCCGGACGGACCGTGGCCCGCGGCCCTCAAGGTCGCCGTGCTGATCGCGGTGCTGGTGGTCCTGGTGATCATCGGGCTCCTGAGCTGACGGCACCCGGGCACGCCCGTACGGCGCCCACGGCACGCCCGTACGGCGCCGCGGCGGGACCGGTGCCGTGCCCGCCGCACGCGGCGTGACGTCACTGGGCGCGGCCCCGGTCCTCCAGATAGCGCGTGTGCGACTCCTGCCGGCGTGCCTCGACCTCCCGCAGCGTCGTCGCGAGCCGGTCCGACTCCTCG
The DNA here is from genome assembly GCF_055558435.1 of Streptomyces sp. NPDC025784. Classification (NCBI taxonomy): domain Bacteria; kingdom Bacillati; phylum Actinomycetota; class Actinomycetes; order Kitasatosporales; family Streptomycetaceae; genus Streptomyces; species Streptomyces sp. NPDC025784. The sequence goes on along the minus strand of NZ_JBVHMN010000014.1, from coordinate 78,093 downwards.
TGCAGCAGGGTGAGCTGGCGCTCCAGATGGCGTTCCGGCGGTTCGGTGCCCGGTGCCAGCCGGGTCCACCACCTCGTCCGTACGAAGGTGTCGACGGCCTCGGGGATGTCCTGCCGTACCGCCCGGGACAGCATGTGCACGCCCTCCGGGTCCTGGGCGAGGACCTCGGCGACCCAGCCGGGGTCCAGCAGCGCCGCGAGGAGTCCGGTCAGCTCGGTGAGCCGTCCCGCCGCGGCCGGCGGCAGCTCGACGCCGTCCAGATACTCGCGCAGCGTCCCGAAGTCCCCGCGCAGTGCCTCCAGTTGGGCGGACGGATCGGGGAAGTCCGGGAGGGCGGGGCGCTCGGGCGGGGTGATCAGCGCGCCCGCGCCGTACAGGCCCGCGACGACGAAGGGCCAGTACGGGCCCGCGAGTCCGGTGAAGGTCAGCGCCAGGCCGAGGAGCCCGCACGCGCTGCCGGCGAGGTTCTTGCGGGATTCGAGGAAGCGGACGAGCCTACTGGTAGCCACGGATCTCCTCGAAGGCGCCGTCGAGCGAGCCCTTGCGGGCGTCGAAGAGACGGCCGCCCGTCAGGTCGGCGATGTGCTGGAGCTCGCTCCGGTCGGAGTCGCCGAACAGGATGGGGAAGACCGGGATCTCGCGTCGCCCCGCGGGGAGCCGGCGGTAGAAGCCGTCGAACTCCCGGGGGCCCGCGCCCGTCGTGTTCTCGCCGTCCGTCATCAGCACGATCGACGTGAACGTGTCGCCGTCGGACCCGAGATGTCCGTACGCCTTCTCCAGCGACGTGTAGATCGCGGTGTCGCCGTCGGCGGTGAGCCCGCGGGTGTCCTCGCGGATGCCGTCGAGCCCGGTCTCCGGGTCCTCGGGCCGGACCACGTGCGTGCGGACGCTCTTGACCTTCGAGCCGAACGGCATCAGCGTCACCTCCTCGCGGTCGCGGAAGTCGCCCGTCAGATCGGTCAGCGCCTTCTTCAGCCGGCCGAGCCGGTCGCCGCCCATCGAGCCGGAGGTGTCGAGGACGTAGACGGTCCGCGACGGCCGGCGGAGCTTGTTCTCGTACGAGTCGAGGAGGCGGTCGGCGACGGAACGGCTTCCGGGGAAAGGGAGTTCACGCCGCCTGCTCGTGTCGAGCCCGGGCGCCGGGGGCACCGAGGCGACGACCGGACGGCGGTGCGTACGCCGGGTGATCTCCCGCTGGACGGCCGGGGTGCGCAGGGCCTCGGCGAGGCGGCGCACGGTCTCGCGGGTGTCCGCCGAGCCGGTGGCGAGCGAGGAGAGGGGGTAGTCGGCGGTGACCACGCCGTCGCGCGGCCGGATCACCGTCAGTCCCTTCACCCCCGCCAGCACCGACTCGTAGTTGAACAGCGCGTCCACGGTGCCGCGCCGCCGGTACGCGGTGGCCAGCCAGCCCGAGGAACCCGACGTCAGCTGCTGTCCCGCGAAGAACTCCCGCAGCCGCGGGGTCGCCTTCCGCACGTCCGCGTCCGTGAGCGCCGACTGCGCGCCGGACAGGCCCGAGGCCACCGAGATCAGCGTGGAGAAGCCGGAGTTGGAACGCGCGGGGTCGGTCATCCCGTACGTCAGCTTCCCGTCCGCCACGGCCTTCTCGACCTGGGACCAGGTGACGTCGTCCGGATTCCAGCCCAGCGCGGTCATGGTGGCCGGCTTCACCCCGATGGCCACCGGGCTCGACATGACGGGCGTCTCCGAGACCACCCGGCGCGCCGCGTCCGGACGCAGCCGCAGATAGTCGTTCGACGACAGCCACAGCGCGTCGTACGACCGGGCCGCCCCGCCCTTCGCCAGCAGGTCGACGGCGGCGAGCGTGCCCAGGTAGGTCGGCTTCACCGTGATGCCGGTGTCCTCGTGGATCCGGTCGAGGACCGGCTTCATGTCGCCGAGTTCGCTGGAGGCGAGGATCCGCAGGGTGCCGGGCTCGGGTGTCCCGCCGCCGGACTTCTCGTCCTCGGGTGCCGTGCACGCCGCGACCGCGAGGAGGGCCACGACGGCGCACGCCGCGCGTCGTCTCATCCGAGCCCGCCTTCCAGCGCGCCCCGCGACCGGCTGCGCTCCAGATAGGCGCCGGCGTGCTGGAGCTCGGCCGTCAGGGAGTCGACCGTCGCGGCCATCGACTCCGTCGCCTGGACCTTGTACGTGTCGATCGCGTCGAGCGTGCGGTAGATCTGCTGGAAGGCGCTGCGCAGGGTCTCCGCGCCGACGGCGGGGTCGGCGGCGATCCGCTGGATCTCGCCGCTCTGGGTGGCGAGCATCTCGGCGTTGCCGCGGATGAGGTCCTCGGTGGTGCCGCGCAGGGCGTTGACCTGGTCGACGACCTTGCGCTGGTCGTCCAGGGCGGAGGCCAGCATCACGGAGATGCGCAGGGCGGAGACGGTGGTGGTGGCCGCGCGGTCGACGCCCTTGATCAGCTCGTCGTTGTTGCGCCGCACCACGTCCATGGCGAGGTAGCCCTGGGCGCACACGGCGAGCTGGGTGAGCAGGTCCTGGTGCTTCTGGCGCACCGGGAACAGCACGTCGGAGCGGAGGCTGTCGGCCTGCGCCGGGTCCGTGGTCCCGACGCCCGCGATGTGCTCCTCGACGGCCGTGTCCAGGGCCTGGGTGAGGACGACGTACTCCTGGAGCTGACCCATCGTCTCCCACAGGCGGACCCGCTCGGTCTGCAACGCCGCGTTGTCCCGGCGCAGTTCGTCCTGGCCGCCGCGCAGCGAGCCGACGATCTTGTTCAGGGTGCCCTGTGCGGAGGCGTACTTGGCGACGTGGTCGCGCAGCCTGTCGCCGCCGGGGAGCCGAGAGAGCAACTTCCTCCCCTTGCTCGCGGGCAGGTCCCGCGGGTCCAGGTCCTCGACCACGCGCCGGAGTTCGACGAGGGATCCGGCGACATGGGACTGGGCGTCCTCGCCCTTGCCGGGCAGGCTGCGCAGCGTGCGCTCCAGCATGCGGTTGGACTGTGCGGCGGCGCCCCGCATCTCCCCGGCGCCCAGACCCGTGATCTCGCCGACCTTTCCGGCGAACTCGGGGGAGCGGGCGTCGAGGCCCGCGAGTCCGCCGACGTACTCGGCGGCGCGGCGCGCCATCTCGTCCCGCACGGACGGTTCGACGGGGACGAGCCCGCCGGCCCTCTCGCGGGGCACGGCCGAGACGGCCTCCGGCGGTGTGAGAGTGAACTCGTGTTCTGTGCTGGTCACTTGGTGCTTCCCCCTAGTTCCCGGCCCGGCGCGCCATCTCGTGCAGCACCTTGGAGGCGGGCACGGGCGCCTGCCGGACGCCGGTCAGCTTCTGATTGAGGTACGAGGTGCGGCCCGCGGTCGCCGCGGTGAACTCGGCGGTCGCGCCCTGCGGCCGGAACCCGTGCCGGACGGCGAGTCTGCGCAGCGTCGGGTCGGTGCTGAGGAGTTCACCGAGCGCGCGGCCGGCATCGGTGAGCGGGACCACCGTGTGGTCGCTGTTGGCCGTGGTGTCCGGGTACAGGACGGTGAGGTCGCCCGCGTCCCGTCCGCCGTCCTCGCCGAGCAGCGCGGCGACCTGGGACTCGTAGACGAGGACGAGCGGATTGCCCGCGCCGCTGATGAAGTCCCGGAACGCCGCGTCCGTGCTGGACTGCTGGGCGCCCTGCACGCTGATGAGCTTGCGCATCAGGGGCGCGGTGCGCTCTACGTCGGCGGTGGAGGCCGCTACGCGTCCCTTGTCGGCCACGTAGGAGGCGGCGGCGAGGTAGAGGGCACCGGAGTTGGAGGTGGCCGGGTCGGTGGTGGCGATGTAGAGCGTGCCGGTCAGCTCACCGTGTGCCGCGGCGCCCTTGAGCTGCTGCCAGGTCCGGTCGTGCCGGGCCGCGTCGAGACAGGCCCCCATCTTGAGGGTGCCGGTGTTCCTGTCGAGGGTGGCGAGTCCGTTGGCGGCGAGGACCTGTGCCGCGCTGCGGTGCGCCACGACGACGACCGGCGAGTAGAAGGGCCTCGGCAGCGGCTGCCGCGCGTGGTACTTGCCGGCGAGCTCGTCGGCCGGTGCCTGGCTGGACGGAAACGCGAAGTCGTACCCCTTGAGGTCGAGCCCTTCCATGGCCCAGGATCCGGACGTCTCCGTCTTCACGGTGTAGCCCTTGGCGGCCAGGGCCTTCACCACGTCGGGATCGGCGAAGAACTCCGCCTTCTCCGATCCGATCACTCCTCGCACGGTCTTCGTTGCCGTGCCCTTGTCCTGACCTTCGCGGCCTGCGACGACGGCTGCTGCCACTCCGCCGATCAACAGCACCGCCAGGACGATTCCTGCGATACGTCTCACGCCTGGAGCGTGCGCCTCGGAACCCAACGTTCCCGGTCTCGGCGGGTGAACAGGGGGTGACCACCGGGTCCCGGTACGCAACCGGACGGGGCGCCTCCTGCCGGCGTGCACGGCGCACCCCACCACCCTGTCTCACCCGTCCGGATGGCCGTGCGCTCCGGACCGCGGGGTGCGGGACATATGGCGCCCGGTCCGCGCGTCGCTGCGGGTGCACGCGGACCGGGGCCGTCAAGGGGGAGCCCGGAGGCTCAGTGGGGCGCGAGCTCGCGGGGCTCGGCGACCGGGGCATGGGCGTCCATGCGCTCGGCGGCGAGGATCGCCGCCGCGGTGTCGGCGCGGGACGCCGCGACGACGAGGGCGCGTCCGGCGAGCGCGTGCGCCCGCTGGTGGAGCGCCACCAGATGCGGTTCGTGCAGGGCGGCGGCCACCGCGGCACGCACCGGTGTCGCTCCGCCCCGCAGCCGCGCCACCTGCGCGGTGAGCCGCTCGGCGGCCGCGTCCAGGTCGGCGCAGGGCGCGAGAGCGCGGATCTCGTCCGTGACCGCGAGCAGCGCCGCGAGGTGACCGGCGAGCTGGATGTCCAGCTCCTCCTCGCGCGACCGGTGGGGGAAGTCCGAGGAAGTGGTGCCGGCCATCGTGTGGACCGACTTGGTGCGGATCGGTTCGTACATGGGATGGCCTCCTGTGCTCTGACAGGAAACCATCCTAGCTTGGATTTCGTCTAAAGTTGAGCCGAGTCGCAGATTTGTGCACAGTGCGCACACAGCGTGAGCGTCAGTGCTGCGTGTAGCCGTCCAGGAACTTCCCGATCCGCGTCACCGCGTCCGTCAGATCGGCGACCGCCGGCAGGGTGACCACCCGGAAGTGGTCCGCCTCGGGCCAGTTGAAGCCCGTCCCCTGCACGACCATGATCTTCTCCCGGCGCAGCAGGTCGAGGACCATCTGCCGGTCGTCCTTGATCTTGAAGACCTTGGGGTCCAGGCGCGGGAAGAGATACAGCGCGCCCTTCGGCTTGACGCACGTCACGCCCGGGATCTGCGTCAGCAGCTCGTAGGCGACGTCCCGTTGCTCCATCAGCCGGCCGCCGGGCAGTACCAGGTCGTTGATCGTCTGCCGTCCGCTCAGCGCGGCCACCACTCCGTGCTGGCCCGGCATGTTCGCGCACAGGCGCATGTTCGCGAGGATCGTCAGCCCCTCGATGTACGACTCGGCGTGCGCGCGCGGCCCGGAGACCGACATCCAGCCCACCCGGTAGCCCGCCACCCGGTACGCCTTCGACATGCCGTTGAAGGTGAGGGTGAGCAGGTCGGGGGCCACCGCCGCCGTCGCCGTGTGCGTCGCCTCGTCGTAGAGGATCTTGTCGTAGATCTCGTCGGAACAGACCAGCAGATTGTGCCGCCGGGCGATGTCGGTGAGCCCCCGGATCATCGCCTCGTCGTAGACCGCACCCGTCGGGTTGTTCGGGTTGATGATGACGATCGCCTTGGTGCGGTCGGTGACCTTCCGCTCCACGTCGGCGAGGTCGGGCATCCAGTCGGACTGCTCGTCGCAGCGGTAGTGCACCGCGGTACCGCCGGACAGGGACACGGCCGCCGTCCACAGCGGATAGTCCGGGGCGGGCACCAGGACCTCGTCGCCGTCGTCCAGCAGGGCCTGCATCGCCATCACGATCAGCTCGGAGACGCCGTTGCCGATGAAGACGTGCTCGACGTCCGTCTCGATGCCCAGCGTCTGGTTGTGCATGACGACGGCCCGGCGCGCGGCGAGCAGGCCCTTGGCGTCGCCGTACCCGTGCGCGGAGGAGACGTTGCGGAGGATGTCCTCCAGGATCTCCGGCGGGCACTCGAACCCGAAGGCGGCCGGGTTGCCCGTGTTGAGCTTGAGGATGCGGTGACCGGCTGCTTCCAGCCGCATCGCCTCCTCAAGAACCGGACCCCGGATCTCGTAGCAGACGTTGGCGAGCTTCGTGGACTGGATCACCTGCATGTCCGTGAGCTTACGGCCGCGTAACGCATGGTGGGGGGTGTTTTCCACCACGTGAGACGTGCCGGTTCCGTCGCTTTCGTCCCCGGGCTGGGCCCGGACCCCTTGCGGTCTCTACAATCCGCCCCCATGTCCTGGCAGCCCGGCGACCCCGAGAACCAGCCGAAGGTGTACCTCCCGCAGAGCGACGGCGAGGGCTCCCCGGCCTATGACACCTACGCCGACCCGGCCGAGGCGCACGGCTGGCAGGAGGGATACGACGGCGTCGGCGACACGGCCGCCGGTGACGCCGCCGACGGGTCGCCGGCCCCCGCGGACAGTGACACCGGACAGGAGCGGGACGCGGTGCGGGACCCGGCCGACGACGACCCCGCACCGGCGTGGGACGCGGCGTGGAACCCGGCCGCCGGCGACGCGGCGGGCCGCCGCGACCGGCTGCACCGCCGCCGTCGCACCCGGCTGGTCCGCCGGCTCGCCGTGGGCGCCGGAGCCGTGTGCGTCGTCGTCCTCGGGGCGGCGCTCTCGGGAGCCTTCGACTCGGCACCGTCCGGGAGCCCGGCGCCCGCGGGGCGCGGCGCGGGCGACGGCGCCGGTGACGACTCCGAGGTCCCGGCCGTCCCGTCCGCGGGTGCGGGGGGCCGCGTCACGGACGGCGCGACCGCGAGCGGAACGCCCGGCGGGTCCGCCTCCGCGACCCGGGACGCCACGCCTTCCGCGACGGCTACGGCCTCGCCCTCGTCGTCCGGCGCTCCGAAGGTCACCGCGTCCCCGAGCCCCACGGCCACCGGAACGTCCTCGTCGGGCCCCGGCAACTCCAACGGCCGCCCCGGTCACGGCCAGGGTGCCACCAAGCGGCCCAAGTAGCCCTGCGGCTCTCCCGCCGGCGCATACCCGGAAGCCGAAACGCGGCCGGAAACAACTTCTTGTCGCCCCACCCCTCGCGCATCACAATGCGCATGACAAAACAGAAGGGTGACCGGAAAACCTTCGGTCGCCCCAAGTCGCAAGAGGGGACCCCCACATGAGAAAGCCTCTCGTCGCCGCGCTCTTCGCCCTGGTGATCGCCGGGGCAGGTGCGGCACCCGCGGTCGCGGCGCCCGCACCCGAGCGCGCCGGGCAATCACCGGTCCAGGAGCAGGCGTCGGCCGGGAAGGCGTCGCCCGACCGGGCGCCCGCCGTTCAGGCCGTGGACTTCGCCGGCACCGTCTCGCTCAGCAACTGCTCCGGCTCCGTCGTCCGGATGCCCGGTTCCGAGGACGACGACCCCGCGCTCGTGCTCTCCAACGGCCACTGCCTGGAGACCGGCTTCCCGGAGCCCGGCGAGGTCATCGTCGACCAGGCCTCCAGCCGGTCGTTCGGCCTGCTCAACTCCGCGGGCACCAGGGTCGCGACGCTGCGCGCCGGCAAGGTCGCGTACTCCACGATGACCGACACGGACGTCACGATCTATCAGCTCACCCGCACCTACGCGCAGATCAAGAGCTCGTACGGCATCAGCGCGCTGACGCTGAGCGACACGCATCCGGTCGCCGGCACGGCCATCAAGGTCGTCTCCGGCTACTGGAAGCGCATCTACAGCTGCAACATCGACGGGTTCGTGTACCGCCTCAAGGAGGGCGACTGGACCTGGAAGGACTCGGTCCGCTACACCTCCGCCTGCAACACCATCGGGGGCACGTCCGGTTCACCCGTCGTAGACAACTCCACCGGCAAGGTCGTCGCCGTCAACAACACCGGCAACGAGGACGGCGGGCGCTGCACCGTCAACAACCCCTGCGAGGTCGACGCCAACGGCACCGTGACGGTCCGCCAGGGCATCAACTACGCCGAGGAGACCTACCAGATCGTCCCGTGCTTCGGGCTCGACAACAAGCTGGACCTGAGCCGCTCCGGCTGCACCCTGCCCAAGCCCTGACCGCTGCGCGGCGGGTGGTCATCCGGTCGGCTCGCGGCGGACCGCCCGCCCCGCCAGCACATCCGTCCTGCGCCCGTCCGCGATCACGAAACGGCCGTCGACGAGGACGTACGGGATACCGGTCGGCAGCGTGCGCGGGGCCTCGAAGGTGGAACCCGCGGCGACCGTGGCCGGGTCGAAGAGGACCAGGTCGGCGCGGTTGCCCTCGCGGACGATCCCGCGGTCGGGCAGCCGCAGCCGGGCGGCCGGGCGGCCGGTGAGATGGGCGACGCACTCCTCCAGGGACAGCACGCCCAACTCCCGCACGTACCGGCCCAGGTAGTGCGGGAAGGTGCCGTAGGCCCGCGGGTGCGGCTTGTCGCCCCGCAGGATGCCGTCCGAGCCGCCCGTGTGCACGGGGTGGCGCATGATCGCCCGGACGTTCTCCTCGTGGCCGACGTGCTGGAGGATCGTCGGGCCGAGCCGGTCCTCGACCAGCAGACGGCGGGCGGTGTGCCAGGGAGTCTCGCCGCGTTCGTCCGCTGACTGCCGGATCGTGCGGCCGACATAGGAGGCGAGGCCGGGGTCGCTCATGCCGGAGATCTCGATGGTGTCCCACTCGATGGGGACGCCGTGGCAGCCGTCCGCGCCGACGACCTCCATGTGGTGCCGGATCCGCTCGGCGGTCGCGTCGTCCCGCAGCCGGGCGAGGACCGCCTCCGGGCCGCCCTCGCTCGCCCAGCTGGGCAGCATCGCCACGAGCGTGGTGCAGCCCGGGGTGTAGGGATAGGTGTCCAGGCTGATGTCCGCGCCGTCGGCCAGCGCCTCGTCCAGCAGAGCCAGCAGTTGCGGGGCCCGCCCCTTGTTGACGCCGAAGTTCATGGTGGCGTGGGCGAGGTGCAGCGGGCAGCCGGCCTCGCGGGTGAGGGCGACCATCTCCTCGTACGCCTCCAGGGCGCCCGCTCCGTACGAGCGGTGGTGCGGGCAGTAGTAGCCGCCGTGCGCGGCCACCACCCGGCACAGTTCCGTCAGTTCGGAGTCCTTGGCGTACATCCCGGGCGTGTACGTCAGCCCGGACGACATGCCGACGGCGCCCTCCCGCAGGCCGTCGGCCACCAGCCGGCGCATCCGGTCCAGCTCCGCGGGCGTCGCCTCGCGGTCCTCCCAGCCGACCGCGAGCATGCGCACGGTGCCCTGCGGGATCAGGTACGCGGCGTTGACCGCGATGCCCTCGCCGTCGAAGCCGTGGTCGAGCCGGTCCAGGTACTCGCCGACCGACCGCCAGGTGAAGTCGATGTCGTCGCCGTGGCCGTTCCAGCCGGTGATCGCCCTGCGGACCTCGGCGAGCGTGCGGTCGTCCACCGGCGCGTACGACAGGCCGTCCTGGCCGATGACCTCCAGGGTCACCCCCTGCGCGACCTTCGCGCTGTGGTCCGGGTCGCGCAGCAGCGCCAGGTCGCTGTGCGCGTGCATGTCGATGAAACCGGGGGCGAGGACCAGGCCCTCGGCGTCCAGTTCCCGGCACGCGGTGGGGCGCTGGCAGCCCGCCGCCGCGGCCTCCTTCACGATCGAGACGATCCGGCCGCCGTCGACGACCACGTCGGCGCGGTACGAGGGCGCACCGGTGCCGTCGACGACGTCCGCGTCACGGATGACGAGATCCAGCACGGCGGCCTCCTAGAAGAACGTGCGGACGTAGTCGACGACCGTGCCGTCCTGCTCCACCACAGGAATCAGCTCCCACTTGTCGAAGGACGTGCAGGGGTGGGACAGCCCCATGCCGATCCAGTCGCCGACCCGCAGCTCCGCCCCGGGGGAGGTGCGCAGCCACGCGTGCTGGTCGGAGAGCCCGGTCACCTCGACGCCACTCGCCGGGTGCTCGACGCCGTCGCGCCGTACCACCTGCGCCTCGGGCAGATCCAGGTCGTACGCCGCGTCCCGCTTGCCCGCGTTGGCGAAGGCCTGGTCGGTGCTGGGCCGGGAGACCACCTGGGCCCACAGCCGGAAGGCGGGGTGCAGCGCGCCCTCTTCCGGGACGCGGGCGAAGGGGGTCAGCTTGCGGTAGTGGCCGTCGTCGTGGGAGACGTACGCGCCGGACCGCAGCAGCTTCAGGACCGGCCGGGAGAGCGCGGGGATCTCCGCGAAGACGTCGGCGACCGCGTCGAACCAGGCGCTGCCGCCCGCGCTGACGACGATCTCCTCCAGACCCGTGAACCGGCCCGCCTTGTCGAAGTCCGCCGCCAGCGCGGTGAGCCGGCGCAGCCAGGCGTGCACACGCTCCGGGTCCGCCTGCGGCACCTCGCCCTCGTAACCCGCCACGCCCACCAGTCGCAGCGTCGTCGTCGCGGCCACCGCGTCGGCGACCGTCGCGCACTCGGCCTCCGTACGGACGCCGGTGCGGGCGCCCTCGCCCGCGGCGAGCTCCACGACCACGTCCACGGGGCGGGCGGTGCCGGCCAGCGCCGCGTCCATCAGCTCCACACCGCGCACGGAGTCCACGTAGCAGATGAAGCGGAAGTCCTCGTCCCGGGCGAGCTCGGCGGCGATCCAGCGCAGCGCCGCGTGGTCGACGAGCTCGTTCGCCAGGAAGATCCGGTCGATCCCGAACCGCCGTGCGACGCGCACCTGGTGGGGGACCGCGAGCGTGATGCCCCATGCGCCGTGCTCGATCTGCTGCCAGAACAGCTGCGGGGCCATCGATGTCTTGCCGTGCGGCGCGAAGGCGAGGCCGTGCCGGGTGGCGTACGTCTCCATCAGGGCGAGGTTGTGCTCGAGCCGCTCGGCGGAGAGCGCGAGGACCGGGGTGGTGAAGCCGTCCGTGAACAGGTTGCGGCGCTGGGCGGCGAGCTCGCCGACGGTCAGTCCGTCGGCGTCCGGCGGGAGGCCCTTGAAGCGGTGGTCGACACGGTCCGCCGTGAGAGCGGCGAGCTGTGCTGCGGCGGTGTCGGCGCCCATGGGGCCTCCTTGATGAGGTGTGGTGCCCGCGCTCCGCTGGTGCGTTGCGCGATGTGCAACGGTCATTGCGTATGTCGCTTACTGCTGTCTAACATCCCAGCCAACGCAGGGTCAACGGTGCCGTTGGCCGCGAGGTCCTGCCGTCGAACCCCCGCCGCCCGCTCGAAGGGCGGAGGGAGCGCGACGGCCGGCCCTGGAGTGTCCACCACACCGTGCCCGCGAGAGCAAGGAGCCTCAGCCATCGTGACCCCCGACGGACCCGTTGACACCGCGCCCCACGACGCCGCCGCCGGCCCCGTCGACGTGGTCGCCCTCGGCGAGTCCATGGTCACCTTCCTGCCCTCCCGGCCGGGCCGCCTCGCCGACGTCCCGTCCTTCGAGCGGGGCATCGGGGGCGCCGAGTCCAACGTGGCGTGCGTGCTCGCCTGCGCCGGGCACACCGCGCGCTGGGTCGGCCGGGTCGGCGCGGACGGGTTCGGCGACCACCTCGTGGAGACCATCGCCGCGTACGGCGTCGACACCTCCGCCGTGCGGCGCGACCCCGAGCGCCCGACCGGCATCTACTTCCGCACCGCGGGCGACCGGGCGACCGACGCCCACGAAGTCGCCTACTACCGGGCCGGGTCCGCCGCCTCCGCGATGGCCGCCGACACCCTGGACCTCGACGCCGTCCGCGCCGGCCGCGTCCTGCATCTGTCCGGCATCACCGCCGCGCTGTCCGAGGACTGCCTCAACCTGATGCGCGAACTCACCGCGCCTCGGCCCGGCCGTCCGCTCGTCTCCTTCGACGTCAACCACCGTCCTGGACTGTGGCGTGACGTCGCGGGCCCGCGGGTCCTGCTCGACCTGGCCCGCGGCGCCGACATCGTCTTCGTCGGCGAGGACGAGGCGCGGGAGGCCTGGGGACTGCACGGGGCGCGCGCCGTCCGCGACGCCCTGCCCGAGCCCGGCGTCCTGGTCGTCAAGCAGGGCGAGGCGGGGGCGACGGTGTTCGAGAAGAACGTCACCGACCGGGGCGAGGCGCTCGGGGGCGTCGATGGAGACGGGAGGGACGAAGGGGGCGAAGAGCGCGAAGGGGAAGGCCTCGGCGGTCGGGGCGAGGCGCGCGTCGGCGTCGGTGGAACCGGCGAAACGGACGCCCCCGGCGGCCGGGGGCGGGGCGTCGCCGACACCGGGCGCGCCGCCGATACCGCCACCTTCGTGCCCGCCCTGCACGTCGACGTCGTCGCCGCCGTCGGCGCCGGCGACGCCTTCGCCGCCGGCTTCCTCTCCGCCACCCTGCGCGGACTGCCTGTCCGCGACCGGCTCCGGCACGGCCACCTCATGGCCGCCGCCGCGCTCACCGTCCCCGGAGACCTCGCCACGCCACCGTCCCGCGACCACGCCGACCGCCTGGCAGCTCTCGACGACGACGCGTGGGGGAGACTTCGACTCGGCCCCGGCTGGACGAAAACCATCGGCCACGCCGCCGATCGAACCGTCGATCGGGCCGAGGAGGAGGTACGCACGCCATGAGTCAGACCGTCGACCGCGCGCTCAGTATTCTGCCGCTGCTCGCCGAGGGCCCCGCCGACCTCGGCCAGGTCGCCGACCGGCTCGGTGTGCACAAGTCCACCGCGCTGCGGCTGCTGCGCACCCTGCACGAGCACGGACTCGTCTACCGCCAGTCCGACCAGCGCTACCGGCTCGGTGCCCGTCTCTTCGCCCTCGCCCAGGAGGCCGTGGAGAACCTCGACGTGCGCGAGATCGCCCACCCCCACCTCGTACGCCTCAACGAGCAGTGCGGACACACCGTCCACCTCGCCGTCTACGAGGAGAACGAGGTCCTCTACATCGACAAGGTGGAGAGCCGCTACCCCGTGCGCATGTACTCGCGCATCGGCAAGCCCGTCGCCATCACCGTCGCCGCGGTCGCCAAACTGCTGCTCGCCGACCTCCCCGAGGCCGAGCGGCGCGCTCTCGCCGACAAGCTCGACTACCCCCTGTACACGGCCCGTTCGACCCCCAACGCGCCCGCCTTCCTCAAGGAGCTGGCGACGGTGCGCGAACAGGGCTGGGCCACCGACCTCGGTGGCCACGAGGAGTCCATCAACTGCGTCGCCGCCCCCATCCGCGGCGCGGACGGACGCGTCGCCGCCGCCATGTCGGTCTCCGCGCCCAATGTCGTCGTCACCGCCGACGAACTCCTCGCCCTGCTCCCGCTGGTGCGCCGTACCGCCGACGCCATCAGCCGCGACTACTCGGGCAGGACCCCCACGAAGGAAGCCCCCCAAGAAATGAGCACGGAATGACGGACAAGATCGCCCTCACGCCGAAGACGCACACCACCCCGCCCGCGAAGTTCTCGCACGGTGTGAAGAAGGGCAACATCCTCCAGGTCGCCGGCCAGGTCGGCTTCCTGCCCGCCGAGGAGGGCAAGCCCCCGACGCCCGCCGGCCCGACTCTGCGCGAGCAGACCCTCCAGACCCTCGCCAACGTCAAGGCGATCCTCGAAGAGGGCGGCGCGAGCTGGGACGACGCGATGATGATCCGCGTCTACCTCACGGACGTCGGCCACTTCGCCGAGATGAACGAGATCTACAACCAGTACTTCGAGGAGCAGGGCCTCACCGCGCCCCCCGCCGCCCGCACCACCGTCTACGTCGGACTGCCGGCCGGACTCCTCGTCGAGATCGACGTGCTCGCCGTCCTCGGCTGACACGCACCCTCGCACCACCCGCACGCCGTCACGGCGCGGCGCCCCACACCCGTCATCCCCGGGGCGCCGTGCCGCGATTCCCCCTGCCCGAAAGCACCATGCACTTACGAAACAGAGGCCCTCCATGGCGTCCCCCCTGTCCCTCTGGTCCTCGGTGCCGTCGCATCCGCTCGCGGCGCCGGCTCCAGCCACTCCTGAGACACCACCCCACACCGGCGGTCTGCTCCTCCTCGTCGACGGCACCGCCGGGCTGCTCACCGTCGCCGCCCTCGGCATCGCCCTGCTGCTGTTCCTCATCATCAAGGCCAGGCTCCAGCCGTTCGTGGCCCTGCTCGCCGTCTCCATAGCCGTCGGCCTGGCCTCGGGACTGCCGGTCACCGAACTCTTCGGCACGGTCCAGCGGTCGACGGCCGTCTCCGTCATCGAGTCCGGCATGGGCGGCATCCTCGGCCATGTCGCGATCATCATCGGCCTGGGCACCATGCTCGGCGCCATCCTCGAAGTCAGCGGCGGCGCGGAGGTGTTGGCGTCCCGGCTGCTCAATCTCTTCGGCGAGAAGCGCGCACCGCTCGCCATGGGCCTGACCGGCCTCATCTTCGGCATCCCGGTCTTCTTCGACGTCGGCATCTTCGTCCTCGCGCCGATCGTGTACGCCGCCGCCAAGCGCTCCGGCAAGTCCATCCTGCTCTACTGCCTGCCGCTGCTCGCCGGCCTGTCCATGACCCACGCGTTCCTGCCCCCGCACCCCGGCCCGGTGGCCGCGGCCGGTCTGCTGCACGTCCAGCTCGGCTGGGTCATCCTCATGGGCATCGTCTGCGGCGTCCCCGCCGTCCTGGCCGCCTGGGTGTACTCCGCCTGGATCGGTAGGCGCCTGTTCGTCCCCGTGCCGCAGGACATGGTCGAGGCCGCGGCGGAGGCCAAGCAGGCGGTCGTCGAGGAGCAGCGCGCGTCGGGAGTGGAGCCCCAGGAGAAGCCGGTGCCGCTCGGTACGGTCCTCGGCATCATCGGTACGCCGCTGGTGCTGATCCTCGCGGCCACCTTCTCGTCGATCGCCCTGGACCCGTCCACCGTCCGCTCGGTCATCGAGTTCTTCGGCAGCCCGTTCGTGGCCCTCACGATCGCCCTGCTCCTCGCGTACTACCTGCTCGGCATCCGCCGCGGCTGGTCCCGCAAGTCCCTGGAGACGGTGTCCACCTCGTCGCTGAAGCCGGTCGGCAACATCCTGCTCGTGGTCGGCGCGGGCGGCATCTTCGGAGCCGTGCTGAAGGCGAGCGGCGTCGCCCAGGCGCTCTCCGACACCTTCAACGACGTCGGCCTCCCGGTGATCGTCCTGTCCTACCTGATCTCCGTGGTCCTGCGGGTGGCCCAGGGTTCGGCGACGGTCGCCATCGTCACGACCGCGGGCATCGTGGCCCCGCTGCTGACGGAGGGTCATCACTCCCAGGCCTTCGTCGCCCTGGTCATCATGGCGATCTCGGCGGGCTCCATCTTCGCCTCGCACGTCAACGACGGCGGGTTCTGGATGGTCGCCAAGTACTTCGGCATCAGTGAGCGCGACACGCTGAAGACGTGGACCGTGCTGGAGAGCGTGCTGTCCGTGGCGGGCTTCGCCGTGGCCGCCGCGGTCAGCCTGGTCGTGTAGGCGTCTGATAACGAAGTCGGGGCTGGCTGTGTGCGACACAGGATCGTCGACCATACTGCCCGCTGTGGAGCAGCGCATAGGTTCGAGCAGCCAGCCCCTGGGCGCCGGATTCGACCCGGCCTTCGTCCCCGGACTCACCTCGCCCGCGGACGCGGAGCCCGAGGACGCGGTGTCCGGCACCGCGGCCGAGGACCCCGCGGCCGACGACGGCGGGGTCGGGGAGACCTCGCCGAAGGCGGCGGAGTCCGGTGAGTCCGACGTCGAGGACGCCGAGAAGGCGGCCTCCGACGCGACGGACGACGCGGACGACGCGGACCGCACGGACGGCGAGGAGACCACGGAGGCCGGCCCACGGAAGGCGGCGGCCGACGCCTTTGCCGACGACGCGGACGACGAAGCGGAAGGCGACGGCGACAGGGCCGAGGCGGACGCGGACGACGCGGCCGACCCCGACGGTCCCGTCTTCGAGGCCTCCGACCGCCGCGCCTCGATCACGGCCGACCACCGCGGCGTACGGCTGCGCCTGGACGACCAGGAGGCGGAGTTCCGCTGGGACGAGATCGGGGCCGTCGAGACGGAGTCCCCGCGCTTCGGCAAGCGGTTCACCGTCACCGTCCACACGCCTGACCGCCGCTGGTACCCGATCGAGATCGAGGCGACGGCCAGGTCGCGCTTCAAGGAGTGGGAGTCGCGGCTCGACGAGGTCCTGGACGCCTACTTCGAGGACGGCGAGGACGCCGCGGAGGACGCCGAGGGCGACGCCGCATGACGGGCGCGGGGCACCGCGCCCCGGCTAGCTGCAGTACTGGTCGGCCTTCCCGATCGACCGGTACATGCAGTCGGCGTTCTCCAGGAGTTGCAGCACCGCGTCACGGTTGCGTGCCGTCTCCCGCTCGATGACCTCGTCGGGCGGGTAGAAGCCGCCGCCTCCGGATGACGGGTACATCTCGAAGGTGTAGCTGAAGATCTTCTGGGCGCCCCACAGGTAGTCGTCGATCGAGCCGTCCGTGATGTAGAGGTCGCTGGACTGCTCGGGCGTGTAGCCGTTGCTGGCGGCCATCTTCTCGCCGACGGTCCTGAAGGCGTTGTAGTCGTCGGCCGTCATCCCGGTGGTGGTGTTCGAGTACGTGTACCCGAACGGCCACAGCACCAGCTCGCTGTACGTGTGGAAGTCGATCCCGGCGGTGATCTGCTGCTTGCCGCCGACGACCCGGCCGCGGACGAAGTCGGCGACGACCTTCACCTCGGGTGCCGACTCGGCGGACGCCCCGCGGTAGGTCTCGGACGACTTCGACCCCGAGGAGCCGCCGCAGCAGCCCCACTTGTAGTTCCAGTTGCGGTTCAGGTCGGTGCCGACGTACGAACTGCCGCTGTTGGGCTGGCGGTTCTTGCGCCACGAGCGGTAGGAGCCGGTCGCGATGTCGTACTCGCCGCCGTCGGGGTTGAGGTCGGGGACGATCCAGATCTCACGGCTGTTCACCATGTCGGTGACACGGGAGTCGGAGCCGTAGCCCGCGCCGAGTTCGCGGAGCAGGTACAGCGCCATCTCGACGGTCAGGTGCTCGCGGGCGTGCTGGTGGAAGGTGAAGAGGACCTCGGGCTCGTTCTCGTCGGTGGCCACGTTGTCGCTGACCTTGATGGCGACGATGTCCCGGCCCTGGTAGGACTTGCCGATCACCCGCTTGCTCATGATGTTCGGGTACGCGGCGAGGCGCTGGTCGATCTCCGTGTTCATCTCGGCGTAGTTGTGGTACTTCGAGTCCGCCGACGGGAAGTCGAAGAGCCGGACGTCACCGGCGCCGCCCGACCGGTCCGGCGCCGAGCCCGGAGGCGAGACGTCGTAGCCGAGCGCGCGCAATTTCCTGATCTGGTCCGCGCGGCCCGAGACGACGACGGTCTCCTCGTCGGCCTCGTCCACGGTGACACCGGTCCGCTGGATGGCCGTGCGGGTCACCGGTGTGGTGCGCTGATGGATCTCGTACTGGCGGACGTCGTCGGCGGAGGGGGCGTGGGCTCTCGCTCCGTTCGCGGTGGCGTCGGTGACGGTGGCGGTGAGGGGGGCCGCGAGGGCGAAGGCCGCGAGGACGGCGAGGGCGGCGGTGCGCCGGCCGCCTCTCCTCGACCCGGTCGCGCCGCTGCCGCGTATGCGAAGTCGCATGAAGTCTCCTTGTGTCTCCAGGAATTCCGGGATCTCCGGAATGTGGGGAGTGGAGCGGGGGGTGGTTCATGGCGACGTGCCTGGTGCGGGTGCGGCGCTCATGGTGCGACCGTGGCATGAGCAGGTCAAGCGATGACAAAGTGACGATGGCGGGAATCGGCCGAAATTCAGCCCGGTGGCGTACGCGGCCCGCACCGGGCGCGGCGCCGTGCCCGGTGTGCGGACGTGCGCGTGCGCCAGGTCCGGGCGTGGCCCGGGCGCCCGCCCCGGCCGGGGGTCGTGTGCCCGATGGGTGCACATCGCGTGGCGATCGGCGTACGCGCCCTTGTGTCACCACCGTGCTTTACGCTTTCTTGACCGCATGACGGAGACCACCGGGAAGTCCGAGAAGCCGGCGTCGGGGGAGACCGACTCCCGCCCCCGCAAGTCCAGTTGGAAGTACATCGGGCCCGGGATCGTCGTCGCCGCGACCGGTGTCGGCGCCGGCGACCTCGTCGCCACCCTCATCGCGGGCAGCAACTTCGGCTACACGCTGCTGTGGGCCGCCGTCATCGGCTGCCTGGTCAAGATCTCCCTGGCCGAGGCGGCGGGCCGCTGGCATCTGTCCACCGGCCGCACGCTCTTCGACGGCTGGGCGAGCCTCGGCCGCTGGACGACGTACTTCTTCGTCGTCTACGCGGTCGTCTGGGGCTTCGTCTACGGCGCGGCGGCGATGTCGTCCAGCGCGCTGCCGCTGCAGGCACTGTTCCCCGGCGTCTTCCCGGACGACTGGTCCATCAAGCCGTGGGCCGTCCTGTGCGGGCTCGTCGGCCTGGTCTTCGTCTGGTTCAACCGGTACGAGGTCTTCGAGAAGGTCATGACGGTGCTGGTCGGCGTGATGTTCGTCGTCACCGTCTACCTCGCGGTCCGGGTCACACCGAACCTCGGCGACGCCCTCGCGGGACTCCTCCCCGTGCTGCCCGACGAGAAGGACTCGGTCCTCAACACGCTCGGGCTGATCGGCGGGGTCGGCGGCACGATCACCCTGGCCGCGTACGGCTACTGGGTCAATGCCAAGGGCTGGACGAACACGGGCTGGATGAAGGTGATGCGCCTCGACAACCGGGTCGCCTACATCACCACCGGCATCTTCGTCGTCGCGATGCTCTTCGTCGGCGCGGAGCTGCTGCACTCGGCGAACGTGGCCATCGCCAGTGGCGACCAGGGGCTGATCCAGCTCGGCGACATCCTGGAGGAGGAGTACGGCACGGCGACCGCGAAGTTCTTCCTCATCGGCTTCTTCGCGACCTCCTTCACCTCGCTCATCGGCGTCTGGCACGGCGTGAGCCTGATGTTCGCGGACTTCGTGGCGCGCTACCGGACCCGGGAGCAGGTCACGGGCGAGGAGGTCGCGGCCGGCGGGCGCGAGAAGTCCTGGCCCTTCCGCGCCTATCTGCTCTGGCTGACCTTCCCTCCGATCGTGCTCCTCTTCCAGGGCCAACCCTTCCGGCTCGTCATCCTGTACGGAGTCCTGGGCGCGGCCTTCCTCCCCTTCCTCGCCCTCACCCTGATCTGGCTCCTGAACTCCTCCCGCACGCCCCGCGAATGGCGCAACGGCCCGCTGAGCAACGCCATGCTGGCGATCGCCGGGCTGCTCTTCCTGGTCCTGTGCGTCAAGCAGATCTGGGACCAGCCCTGGTCGGACCTCTTCTGAGGGGCCGTGCGGGTCACTTGAGCAGCTCGTGCCACTTCGGGCTGAGGGCGATCGTCCGCAGCTCCTTCATGGTCAGCGCGGGGGTGGCGCGGGTCGCCGCGCTCTCCTGGTTCCCCGCGTTGAACGCACTGACGACCACACGCGTGCCGTCGACCCTGATCGTGTCGGCGGTCCACATCACGACGCCCGCGCCGCCCTTCTCACCCGGCTGCTTGCGCGTGGCGACCTTCGTGCCGTCGGGCAGGGTCTCGGCGTCGGAGCCGAAGAGCTGACCCTCGACGTCGGACATGTCGGCCTGCACATTGATCTGGACGAGGCTCTTGCCCTTGCCGTCGTCGACGATCACATACGCGTACTCGCTCTCCTGGCCGCCCTTCGCTTTCACCGCGACGCCCTTGGGCAGGAGGGAGACGAGAGCGGACGAGATCGCCTTGCCGTCGGCCGAGGGCCGCGGGGCCGTCGACGGAGCGGACTCCTTCCCCTTGTCCTTCTTCGGGATGGCGTCGACGGCGGTGCGCCACGCCGCGGCCGTGATGACCTTCTTCAACTGCGCAGGCGACAAAGGCGGGTTGGCCCTGCTGACGGGAGCGTCCTTCTCGGCGGGCGCGTTCCACTCGGACACGCTGACCTGCTGGCCCTTCGGGGTGACGAGCTGCGCATACCAGTGCTTCGTGTCCACGCGGCGGTCCGGGTACTCGTACCCCTGGAAGATCATGAGGGCGGAGCCGTCGGCCAGCGTGCTCGTCGTGCAGGCGTCGTAGGACACCAGGTTCCTGTCCGGGCACGTGGTCGACTCCCGGGCCGCCCCGCTCCCCGGTTCGATGCGGCCCATTCCGACCTCGACGGCTGCCTTTCCGTCACCGTCGTCGTACACGAGATGGGCGGTCGGGCCGAGGGGGTGGCTGGTGGAGCGCGCCTGCTCTTCGCTGAACCTGCCCGACGGGAGCAGCCCTTCGAGCGTCCGGAGCAGTTCGGCTCCCGACACCTCGCGTGTCTGACTGCCCGTCCGCACCTTCGAAGGGCTCGCGGCCGACTGCTGCGGAGGCCCGGCGTCCGGCCCCGGCACCAGCAGAGCCCCGCCCACCCCCACGAGGGCGAGCCCGGCCACGCTTCCGGTGATCGCGATCCGACGCCGCAGTCGCAGCCTGCGGCCGCGCGTCTGCCCGGCGGCGGCCAGAGCCAGCCGGTCGGTCTCGAAGGTGTCGCCCGCGTGGCGCAGCGCCTCGCCGAGCCGTTCCTCGAAGGGGTCCTCGACGGGGGAGTTCTCGGCATGCATGGGGAACCACCGTTTCTTGAAGAGAAGTGAGCGAAGGAGGAGCGAGGTACAAGGCGGTCAGGGCGTCGCGTGCTCGTTGAGGCTGTCGCCCAGTAGCGCCCGCAGCTTGGCCAGCGCGCGGACGCAGCGGGTGCGCACGGCGGCCGAGCTGGTGTGCATCGCGTCGGCGGTCTCCTCGATGCTGCGGTCCTCCCAGTAGCGCAGGACGACCACGGCCCGGTCCTTCGAGGGCAGTCGGCGCAGCGCCTCGACCAGAGTCAGCCGCAGGGTCGTGTCACCGTCGGCGGTGCCCGGATCCGCTACATCCGGAATCACGTCGGTGGCGCGCTCCCCGCTGCTGTGCAGCCGCCGGTGGGCGAGGAACGTACGCGTCAGGACGGTCTGCGCGTACGCTGCCGGGTTCTCGCTCCGGGACACCCGCCCCCAGCTGACGTACATCCGGCCGAGCGCCTCCTGCACGAGGTCCTCGGCGAGATGCGTGTCGCCGCCGGTGAGCAGACACGCCGACCGGTACAGATGTCCCGCGCGGGCCGCCGCGAACTGCGCGTAGTCGTCCGCACGGACCTGCCTCATGCGCTTTCCCCCCGGTCGCTGCCCCCGTCATCACTTCTTCGATGCGGTGGACCCCCGGAAATGTTTCACCCCGCTCGCCGCGTCCGCCAATCGCTGCTGCGGACCTGCTGTCCCTCCACGCCGGACAGGAACATCCAGTAACTTCACTGGTGCGTACGAGAGTTACTGCGGCAAACGTGACGGGGGTTGCGGCGTGGCGGGGAATCGGCCGGGGGACTGGCATGTCCTGGGTCTGGAGAAGGACCCGACGCCGGGTGATCCGGACCGGGTGCGTCATCTGGCGAAGAGTTTGCTGGACTTCGCGGACGATGTCGGGGAGGCGTTGCGGTCGGTCAAGGGGATGGCGGACGAGGACGCTGTTCTGAAGTGGGCGGGGAAGTCGGCGAAGGCGTTCGGGGACGAGTTCTCGGGTGTGCCGAAGCAGTTGAAGAAGTTGAAGAAGTCGTACGAGATGGCCGGGGATGCGCTGGCCGTGTACTGGCCGGTGCTGGAGCGTGCGCAGGCCCTGGCGGACAAGGCTCTGGCGAAGGGTCGTGAGGCGCAGTCCGACCTGTCCTCGGCCAAGTCGCGTCTGTCGTCGGCGGATTCGTGGGTGACGCGGGCGAACAAGGAAGCGGACAAGTACAAGGACGATCCGACCGGCAGTAAGGACAAGGAGAAGCCGGACGAGGCGAAGGTGCGTGCGGCGACGCGGGATGCGCAGCATGCGAAGTCGGCGCAGACGTCGGCGCAGTCCGATGTGACGAGCGCGAACGGTGCGTTGGACGCGGCGAAGAAGATGGCCGAGGATGCGCGGAAGATGCGTGAGGAGGCCGCGCGTACGGCGAAGACGAAGATCGATGAGGCGTCGGACGCGGGGATCCACAACCGTAAGTGGTGGGAGGAGGTCGGGGACTGGTTCTCCGACAACTGGGACACCATCGTGGCGGTGTGCAAGGTGGTCGTGGCGGTGGTCGGGATCATCGCGATGATCATTGGTGGTCCGATCCTGGGTGCGATCGTGCTGATCGCCGCCCTGGTGGTGCTCGCGGACACGCTCAACAAATACGCGAAGGGCCAGGCCTCCTTGTGGGACGTGGCGTTCGCGGCGCTGGACTGCATACCCGGGGGCAAGGGGATCACCACTCTCGGCGGACTGGCGAAGGGGCTGAAGGCCTTCGGCAAGACCGGCCTGAAAGGCATGGCCCTCGGGCTCAAGGGACTTGCAAAGGGCGCCCGTTCGGGCGCGCGGCAGATGAAGACGCTCTTCACCCGCGGTGACCCGATCGACGTGGCGACCGGCCAGATGGTCATGTCGGCCCGGGACGTGCTCCTGCCGGGAATCCTGCCGCTCGCCGTGGAACGCCACCACCGCACCGGTGCCCGCTCGGGCCGCTGGTTCGGGCCCAGCTGGATCTCCACCCTCGATCAGCGTCTGCTGCTCGACGCCGACGGGGTGCGGTTCGTCGCCGACGACGGGATGGTGCTGATCTATCCCGTGCCCGAGCCCGGTCTGGACGTCCTGCCGGTCGAGGGCCCCCGCTGGCCGCTGGAGTGGACCGACGGCCCGGACGGCCGTATGACCGTCCGGCAGCCCCAGACGGGCCGCAGCCTGCACTTCCGGGCCCAGCCCGGCTCCACCGGCGCCGAACTCCTCCTCGACGCGGTCACCGACCGGCACGACAACACGCTGCGCATCTCCTACACCCCCGACGGCGCACCCGAGACGATCACCCACCACGGCGGCTACCGCGTCGGAGTGACGGCCGAGGCGGGCCGAGTCACCGCCATGAACCTCCTCAGCGCCCCCGGGCAGCCGGTCCTGGTGCGCTACGCGTACGACGAGCGCGGCAACCTCTCCGAGGTTCACGACTCCTCGGGGCTTCCCCTGAGGTTCTCCTACGACGACCGGCGTCGTGTCACCCGCTGGGAGGACCGCAATGGCACTTGGTACGGCTACACGTACGACCGGCAGGGGCGATGCGTCCACGCGGGCGGCACGGACGGCATCCTCGACTACGACTACGCGTACGACGAGAACGCCCAGACCACCACCGTACGGAACTCGCTGGGCCACTCCACGCTCTACACCTTCAGCGACACCCTTCAGCTCCTGACCGAGACCGACCCGCTCGGCCACACGACCACCCGCACCTGGGACCGGTACGACCGGCTGCGGACGATCACGGATCCGCTGGGCCGCACCACCCGGTACCGATACGACGAGCACGGCCGGAACACCGTGGTCGAGTATCCCGAGGGCACCACCGCGACGCTCGCCCACGACGGTCTCGGCCTGCCGGTGCACGCCACCGACCCGGACGGGGCACAGGCCTTCCACACGTACGGGGAGCACGGCGATCTGGTGGCGACCACCGACCCGGGCGGCGCCGTCACCCGGCACCGGTACGACGATCACGGCGGTCTCGTCGAGACCGTCGACGCCCTGGGCGGCGTGCGGCGCGTCGAGCGCGACGGGGCCGGTCTGCCGCGCCGGGTCACGGACACGGCCGGCGCGGTGTCGTCCTGCGTCCGTGACGCCTTCGGCCGCATCGTCGAGAGCACCGACCCCGTCGGCGGCGTCTCGCGCTTCGGCTGGACCCCCGAGGGGCGGCTGGCCTGGCGCACGAAGCCGAGCGGGGCCACGGAGCACTGGCGCTACGACGGCGAGGGCAACCTCCTGGAGCATCGTGACGCGGCGGGCGGCTCCACGCGCTGGACCTACGGCCCCTTCGACCTCGTCAGGACGCGGACGACCCCGGACGGCTCGGTCCTGACGTTCGCCTACGACAGCGAACTCAGGCTGCTGAGCGTGGCGAACGCCGGCGGCGCGGTGTGGTCGTACGGATACGACCCGGTGGGCAACACGGTGACCGAGGAGGACTTCAACGGCCGCCGGATCACCTACCGCCACGACGCGGCACGACAGCTCGTCGAGCGGAGCGAGGGACCGGACCACACGGTCCACTACGAGCGGGACACCGCGGGCAACGTCGTCACGCGGCGCAGCGCCGACGAGACGGCCGTCTTCTCCTACACCCCGGCCGGACGCATGATCCGTGTGGCCAACGCGCACGCGGAGGTGGAGTTCGCCTACGACGCCGCAGGCCAGCTGATCGCGGAGACCTGCAACGGACGCACCGTGTCCAGCAGCTACGACGAGCTGGGGCGGCGCACGCGGCGGACCACCCCCGAGGGCGTCGTCAGCCGCTGGGAGTACGACCCGGGACACCGTCCCGCGGCTCTGCACATCGGCCCGCAGTCCCTGCGCTTCGCCTACGACGCGGCGGGCCGCGAGACGGGCCGTGACCTCGGCGCGTCCCGGGTGCTCTCCCAGAGCTGGGACGAGGACTTCCGGCTGACGGAGCAGACGCTGGTCGCCGCCGCGGACCGGCGTGTGCAGGAGAGACGCCGCTACACGTACCGGCCCGACGGGATACCCACCGGCGTCGACGCCTGGGCGGACGGGGCCCGCCGCTACGCACTCGATTCCGCGGGACGTGTCACCGGCGTCGACGCGGCGGGATGGACGGAGCGGTACGCGTACGACGCGGCCGGGAACATGAGCGAGGCCACGGCGGGCAATCCCGGCGAGGACGCGGTCGCCGCCGGCACACGGCTGCGACGCTCCGGCCGGATCAGCTACACGTACGACGCGTACGGGCGGGTCGTGCGCAGGACCGTGCGGCTGCTGTCCGGGGGGAGCCGGACGTGGAGCTACACCTGGGACACGCTCGGCCGGCTGCTGACCGCGGGCACACCCGAGGGCACCACCTGGCGGTACGCCTACGACCCGCTGGGGCGCCGGATCTCCAAGCGGCTCGTCGACGACAGCGGGCGGACGCGGAGCGAGACGGTCTTCGTCTGGGACCGCGACAGCCTCGCCGAACAGACACAACGGGCGGCCCCCGACTCCGCCCGGCACGTGACGACGTGGGAGTTCTCGCCCGCGCCGGTCCCGCGCCCCCTCGCGCAGGTCGACAGGATCGAACCGGCAGACCTGTCGCAGGACGAGGTCGACGTGCGGTTCCGTGCCATCGTGACCGATCTGGCCGGAGCGCCGAGCGAACTGGTCGACGCCCAGGGGCGGGTGACCTGGCGGCGCCGGGCCACGGTCTGGGGCGCCGGACAGCCCACGGCCGGCGACGACATCGACTGCCCGGTCAGATTCCCGGGCCAGTACAACGACCCCGAGACCGGGCTCGACTACAACCGGCACCGCTACTACGACTCGGCGACAGGGCGCTATCTGACCCCCGACCCCCTGGGACTCGACCCGGCGCCCAACGACTACGCGTACACGGACAACCCGCTCGTGTGGAGCGACCCGCTGGGACTCGCCCCCTGCGGCCCGGCGATCATCAACCACTACCGTGGCGCCTCGCAGCGCGTGCCGGGCGGACAGCTCGGTCCGGCGGTGAGCGTCCGACAGTTGCGGATGGCGCTCGGCCGGCGGGGGATGTCCGTCGAGCACTACGACATCGTGCACGTCCCCCAGATCGACGGGCCCCTGGGTCCGGCCTTCGGGAACAGTCCGCACACCGCGGACGGCTTCCCCATGCTGGGGCCGCGCGGACGTCCCGTGATCGAGATCTCGGACCTCGGCCTGCGCAGCATGGACGAGGCGGTCAGTACAGTCTTCCACGAGACCATGCACCACCATCAGCAGGCGGCTCGTCGGGGGATGCAGGACGCCCACAACGACAGGGCGTACATCACGACGCCCGGCGACGAGGAAATGGCGGAGCTGTACGGGCAGCAGATGCTCGAACGGTTCCGCGCCCGAGGCGGCTGAGTGAACGAGGAAGCAGGCATGCGAGAGTTCGACGCGGACCAGGTCAGGGAACTGGTGGCGGGCCCGAAGTTCTACGAGGACCAGTCGGAGCGGGTCTGTCCCGCCTGCGGCCACTGCGCGGTGCGCACCTACGTGTACCGCAGCCACATCCGCGTGCGCCCCTCACTGATCAGCTACATGTGGTGCGCCAATTGCCGGCGCTTCAAGGGGTGGACCGGACCCGACCTGGGGACCTTCGACTTCACCGACCCGATGGAGAAGCTGTCGACGGACGAACGTGCCGCCATGGCGAAGGACTTCGGCGGCTTCTTCCGGAACCTGGACAGGTTGTGGGACTCCGGCGAACTGCCCCAGCGGTTCTCGTGAGGCGCGGCGCCGCCGCTCGTGGGGCCGTCGCGGCCCGGCAGGGGCGGTAGGGGCCGCGCGCGGGCCGTCGCCCCCGGACGCGGTCCGGCCCCGGCTGTGGCGCAGCCGGGGCCGGACCTTCGTCCTGCTGACGGGGAGGTCAGCCGAGCGCGTGCACGTGCGGTCCCACCGCGTTCGACCAGGCGTTGCCCGCCGACGCGTCCCAGTTCGTCGACCAGGTCATCGCGCCGCGCAGAGCCGGGTACGTCCTGGAGGGCTTGAAGGAGCCGCAGTTGGTGCCCTTGGCCAGGCAGTCGAGGGCGTTGTTCACGATCGTCGGGGAGACGTAGCCGCTGCCCGCGCCGCTGGTGGAGGCGGGGAGGCCGAGACCCACCTGCGACGGGGCGAGGCCTCCCTCCAGCTGGATGCAGGCGAGGGCCGTCAGGAAGTCGACCGAGCCCTGCGAGTACACCTTGCCGTCGCAGCCGAGCATCGAGCCGCTGTTGTAGTACTGCATGTTGACGACGGTGAGGATGTCCTTGATGTTCAGGGCCGTCTGGAAGTAGGAGTTCGACGTGGACTGCATGTCGATCGTCTGCGGGGCCATCGTGATGACGAGGGACGAGCCCGCCTTCGAGGACAGGGAGCGCAGCGCCTGCGTCATGTAGGTCGCGTTGAGGCCGTTCTCCAGGTCGATGTCGACGCCGTCGAAGCCGTACGTCTGCATCAGGGAGTAGACGGAGTTGGCGAAGTTCGTCGCGGACGTGGAGTCGCTCACCGACACGGTGCCGTTCTGGCCGCCGATGGAGATGATGACCTTCTTGCCCGCGGCCTGCTTGGCCTTGATGTCCGCCTTGAACTGGTCGACGGTGTAGCCGCCGAGCCCGGCCGAGTCGAGGCTGAAGCTCACCGCGCCCGGCGTACCGGTCGCGTCGGCGAAGGCCACGGCGATGATGTCGTACTGCGACTGGACGTCGGAGATCTTCTGGACCTTGGCGCCGTTGTTGAAGTTCTGCCAGTAGCCCGTCACCGCGTGTGCCGGTACGGCGCCGCCACCGCCGCCGCCCGAGGAGGCGTTCGTGGTGCCGGTGACGGCCGACGACTTGACCGACTCACCGGCCGAGTTCGTGGCGGTGACCTGGAAGGAGTACGAGGTGGAGGCGGCGAGTCCGGAGACGGTCGCGGAGGTGCCCGTCACCGACTGGACCTTCGTGGCGCCCTGGTAGACGTTGTAGCCCGTGGCCCCGGAGACCGTGTTCCAGGCGAGCGAGACGGACGAGGACGTCGTGGACGAGACGGCCAGGCCGCCGGGTGCCGCGGGGACGGTCGGGGCCGGGTCGCCGCCACCGCCGCCGTCGGGTCCGAACACCGACAGGTCGTCCGCGTAGTACGCGGCCTGTCCGTACCAGCCGTGCGTGTAGACGGTCACCGAGGTCGTCGACGAACCGGTGGTGAACGTCGTCGTCAGCTGCTTCCAGGACGAGGAGTCGGGTGTCCACGTCGACACGTCGGTGGTCCCCGTGCCGGTCGCGCCGAGGTAGGTGTAGCCGCCCTGGACCCACGCGCTCAGCGTGTAGGTCGAGTTGGGCTTGACCGCGACGGTCTGGGTGCACTTGGCGTTGTCCTGCCCGGCGGGCGTGGCCTTCAGGGCCGCCGAGCCGCCGTGCACCGGCGAGGAGACGGTCGTGCCGCTGCCCGCGGAGCACGTCCAGTTGCCGAGGCCCGACTCGTAGCCGCCGTTCTTGGCGTTGTTGATGTCGGCGGCCGCGGCGTCGGTGGCCAGGCCGGTGAGGGTGAGGGCAGACGCGGCGAGCGCGGCGGAGAGGAGCCCCGCCCAGACGCGTCTGCGTCCGGGCATGCCTGATACGCGGTCCACTGGGACCTCCGTGAGGGGAAGGGGGGAAGAAGGGGAGGCGTACGGGGAGGTGCGGAACGGTGGCCACCGTTGGGAGTACAAGTTGGTCCAGACCAATTCGGTTGTCAAGACCTCCGGAGTCCGCGAACTCTTCAACGGGTCTGCCGGAGGGCGGAGTTGTGGCATATTCGGATCACTCTCCGTTGATCGCGCCCCCACCTTCGGTGAGTTGATCTCGCGAAGTCGGTGTTGAGCGTGGCATGCCGTGGATATGGTGCTGATGCAAGAGGACGTCACAGTGACGATCTGTGGCCATCTGTGACGTTCCATGGCGATAAAGGGGCGATCTGAGGCGGTGGTTGACCACCCCGCCGCAGCGAACGGGGTGTGTGCAGCGTGCCGACCGCGATAGCCGTCACCAGTCCCGACCTGGTGCTTCCGCCGCACGACCGGCAGACCCCGCCCGCGGTCGTCCATCCGCTCGACACCCTCGAAAGCTCCCTCACCGCACTGCACGCCCTCGTCGAGCAGCACGGATACGTCATCGCGCTGCACTCGTCCTCCGCCGAGGACTCCGTCGTCCAGCGGCTGCACACCGCACGCTCCGTCCTGGAGAGCGACCGCGTCGCGCTGCTCGGCCTCGACCTTCCGCCGCTCGGACTCGCGTTGCTGGCCCAGCAGTTGAGACAGCTCTCGGTCTGCGACTTCAGCCCCGGAGTGCTCGCCTCCGCGGCCCGCCTGCTCGCGCACTACATCTACGCCGGAGCCCTGCTCGGCTCGGTCGCCAAGCTCGACCGGGTCCCGGTGTCGCTGAAGTCGCACGCCAAGTCCTGGGTCCCGGGCGCCCAGTTCGCCGTACTGGCCAACCCGCGGCCCGAACTGGTGAGGATCGGTCAGGGGGAGCTCCCCGGGCCCGAGTTCGGCACCCGGATGCACGTCGCCGTCGGCCAGCCGCCCTCCGACTGGGTCACCGCGACCCTCGCGCCCGGCTGGCGCGTGCAGAGCGTCGCGACCGTCCCGCTGCCGCAGGAATCGGCCCGCTGGTGGGGCACGTCACGGCTCACCGAGTTCGCCGCCGGACTGTACGACGTCTCCGTGCTCTACCAGCTCGTCTCGTCGGTCCGGCGCGACGAGTGCCACTGGTGCGGCCTCGAACTCATCGGTGACCGCTGCGGGTTCTGCGCCGCACCCCTGCCGCCACCGCCCGCACAGGAGCTTCCGGCCACCGCCGTCCGGGCAGCATCCTCCGTACGCGCCCTGCCCCGGGGTGCCACCTAGGCACACGCGTACCAGCACGACCGATCGACCCCGCCGTCCCCCGCAGATCGAGGTTGTCCGGATCATGCTCCATCACCGAGGTGAGATGTAGTGAACTCGCGCCAGCGCCGCGGCGTCATCCTGCTGGTCCTCTCGGCCCTGTGCGCCCTCGGCGCCTTCGCCGGAGTGCTCTCGGTGATCCGCGACGTGAACTCCAAGGTCGGACCGGAGGTGGCGGCGTACCGCCTCAAGGGCGACATCGCGCCCTACAAGGAGCTGACGGCCGACCAGTTCCAGAAGATCTCCATGCCCGAGCGCTGGCTGTCGTCCACCGCCGTCACCAGCCTCTCCCAGATCCGCGGCAAGATCGCGGTGACCCGGCTGGAGAAGGGCTCGCTGCTCCAGACCGACATGATCGTGGACCGGCCCGCGCTCGACGCCGGCCAGCAGGAGATCGCCATCATGATCGACGCGTCGACCGGGGTCGCCGGCAAGATCAACCCCGGCTCGCGGGTCAACATCTACGCCACCTTCAAGGCCGAGAACGACAAGGGCACCGACCAGTCCAAGGTCATCGTCGAGAACGCCCGCGTCATCGACGTCGGCAAGCTCACCGCCCTCGACCCCGGCCAGTCCAGCTCCGACCGCCGCAACAGCGCCAACCAGGCCGTCCCGATCACCTTCGCGCTCGACACGGCCGACGCCCAACGCGTGGCGTACGCCGAGTCGTTCGCGGAACACGTACGTCTCGCCCTGGTCGCCGGCGGCTCCGACGCGTCCGTCGCGCCCGGCGACCGCACGTACACCCTCAACGAGGACAAGTAGGAGGCGCGCATGAGGACCGTCCCCGGGGGGCTTCGCCGATGACCATCCGCATCCTCCCCGCCGTCGGCGACATCGACTCGGCCCGGGCGCTCACCACCCTGCTCAGCCAGCTCGCCGACGCCGAACCGGCCCCTCCCGTCCCCGACTCCACGGCCCTCCTCGACAGCCTCGCCCGCCTCGCCGGGGAGTCCCTCGACGAGCTGCCCGAAGTGGTGCTGGTCCACGAACGCATCGGCCCCGTCCCGGCGCTGGAGCTGATCCGCGACCTGGTGATGCGCTTCCCGGCCGTCGGCGTCGTCCTCATCACCGCCGACAACAGCACCGCCGTGCTCACCGCCGCCATGGACTCCGGCGCCCGCGGCATCATCGGCCTGCCCCTCGGCTACGACGCCCTCGCCGAACGCGTCCAGGCGGCCGCCACCTGGTCCGCCGGCATGCGCCGCCACCTGCACAGCGGAACCCCCGAGCTGTACACCGGCCCCGGCGGCGCCGTCCTCACGGTGACCGGGGCCAAGGGCGGCGTCGGCGCCACCGTCACGGCCGTCCAGCTCGCCCTGGCGGCGCGCGCGTCCGGCCGCACCGTCGCCCTGCTCGACCTGGACCTCCAGTCCGGCGACGTGGCGTCCTACCTGGACGTGCAGTTCCGCAGGTCGGTGGCAGACCTGGCGGGCATCAGCGACATCAGCCACCGCGTCCTCCAGGACGCCGTGTACACCCACGACAGCGGCATCGGCCTGCTGCTGGCACCCGCGGAGGGCGAACGCGGCGAAGAGGTCACCGACCGGGTCACCCGCCAGGTCCTCGGCACCCTGCGCTCCCGCCACGATGTGGTGGTCGTCGACTGCGGCTCCCAGATGAACGCCGCCACCGCGGCGGCCGTGGAGATGGCCGACCAGGCGCTGCTCCTCGTCACCCCCGACGTCGTCGCCGTGCGGGCCGCCAAGCGCATGGTCCGCATGTGGGACCGCCTGCAGATCCGCAAGGCCGAGGAGACCACCACGGTCGTCAACCGGCACACCCGCGCCACGGAGATCCAGCCCTCCCTCGTCGAACGCGTCACCGGCACCAGGGTCGCCCGGACCGCGGTCCCCGCCGCCTTCAAGGAACTCCAGTCCGTCGTCGACGCCGGCCGGCTCCAGGACCTCGACAGCCGCTCCACCGTGAAGCAGGCCCTGTGGACGCTCGCCGGCGAGCTGGGCCTGGTCGCCGCGCAGGAAGGCGGGGGAGGAGGCCGGCGCCGCAGGGCGCCCGCGGACCGCGGCGCACTGACACTGCGGCGCCGGGGCGGCGACCGGGGCGCGGTCACCCTCGAATTCGCCGGGATGTTCCCGCTGCTGCTCGTCGTCATGACGATCCTGTGGCAGTGCGTGCTGTACGGCTACTCGTACTCCCTGGCCGGGAACGCCGCCGACGAGGCGGCCCGCGCGGCGACAGCGGCGTACGCGGTCGACGGGGACTACGCGGGCGCCTGCGGCGCGGCGGGCGGCAAGCATCTGCCCGGCGCCTGGAAGGACGCCGACATCGCCTGCACCCCCGCGGGCCCCGTCATGAAGGCCGACGTCGAGGTCGACGTGCCGCTGTTCTTCCCGGGCTTCGACGCGGGCTGGCACGTGAGCGGCAGCGCGGGCGCGGCACTGGAGGGGGACGACGGATGAGCCCGCCCGCAGCGCGCCGCCGCTGGGACGACCGGGGCGTGTCCATCCTGGAGTTCACCGGGTTCCTGCCCATCCTGCTCCTCATCGGCATGGCCGCCATCCAGCTCGGCCTCGTCGGCTACGGCGTCAACCAGGCCGGCTCGGGAGCACGCGCCGCCGCCCGGGCCGCCTCGCAGCACGACGGGGACGGAGTGGCCGCGGGGAACGCCGCCGTCAGCGGATGGCTGGACCCCGCCGTGCCCCAGCCGGCCAAGGGCGCCGACACCACGACCGCCACCGTCACCGTCCACGTCCCCTCCGTCATCCCCTTCCTCGACGGCTGGGACGTGACCCGTCACGCCACCATGCCCACCGACGACTGACCGGGAGGAGCCGCACCCATGAGCCTGCGATCCCGCATCGCCGCCCCCGACGAGAGGGGACCGGGGCGTGAGGACGGACACCTCGTCGCCGTCTACCGCGCCAAGCTCCTCGAAGAGATCGACCTCGCCGAGATGTCGAGCCTCGCGGCGGCCGAGCGCCGGGTACGCCTGGAACGCGTACTGGGCCACATCATCAGCCGTGAGGGCCCGGTGCTCTCCTCCGCCGAACGCTCCCAGCTGATCCGTCGCGTGGTGGACGAGGCCCTCGGACTCGGCGTCCTCGAACCACTGCTCGCCGACGCGTCGATCACCGAGATCATGGTCAACGGACCGGACTCGATCTTCGTGGAGCGCGCCGGCCGCGTCGAGCAGCTCCCCCTGCGCTTCGCCTCCGACGAACAGCTCATGCAGACCATCGAACGCATCGTCTCCACGGTCAACCGGCGCGTGGACGAGTCGAACCCGATGGTCGACGCCCGCCTCCCCACCGGCGAACGCGTCAACGTCATCATCCCGCCGCTCGCCCTCACCGGCCCGACCCTCACGATCCGCCGCTTCCCGCGCGCCTACACCCTCCCCGAGCTCATCGGGCTGGGTTCGCTCGACGAACAGATGCTCATGCTGCTCGCGGCCTTCGTGCGGGCCCGCTTCAACGTCATCGTCAGCGGCGGCACGGGCAGCGGGAAGACCACCCTGCTGAACGCCCTCTCCGGGCTCATCCCCTCGCACGAGCGCATCATCACCATCGAGGACTCGGCCGAGCTCCAGCTCCAGCAGGAGCACGTCATCCGCCTGGAATCCCGCCCCCCGAACGTGGAGGGCAAGGGTCAGATCACCATCCGCGACCTGGTCCGCAACTCCCTGCGCATGCGCCCCGACCGCATCATCGTCGGCGAGGTCCGCGGCGGCGAGACCCTCGACATGCTCCAGGCCATGTCCACGGGCCACGACGGATCGCTCGCCACCGTCCACGCCAACTCGGCCGAGGACGCCCTCATGCGCCTGCAGACCCTCGGCTCGATGTCCGAGGTGCAGATCCCCTTCGAGGCCCTGAAGGACCAGATCAACTCCGCCGTCGACGTCGTCGTCCAGCTCACCCGGCACGCCGACGGCTCCCGCAAGGTCACCGAGATCGCCCTGCTCGTCTCCCACGGCCGCGAACAGTTCCGCGTCACACCCGTGACCCGCTTCGTGCCGCGCCCCGCCGGACCCGACCGCGTCGTCCACGGTCACTTCGAACACCTCCCCCTGCCGCGCGTCGTCGCGGAGAAGCTGTACGTCGCCAACGAGCCGCTGCCGCCCGCCTTCGGCGTCACCGAGGCCATCGACGTCCTCAACACCAGGCAGGCCATCGGATGACGTCCACGACCGGGAAGCATCGGGCAGGCCGCCGGATGACGTCCACGACCGGGAAGCACCGGGCAGGCCGCCGGACGCCGTCCACGACCGGGAAGCACCCGGCAGGCCGCCGGACGCCGCCCACGACCGAGAGGAGCGAGTCGTGAACAACCCCGCCCTCCTCGCCCTCGGCGCGACCGTGCTGTGCGGCACCCTCGCCGTCGCGGGCGCCCACACGTACGCCTCCGGCCGCGCCCAGCGCCAGGCACTCGTCGACCGTCTCTCCGGCGGCGGCCCGCTGCGCACCGCGGCGGGCCGGGTACGCCGCTTCGCGGGCATCGACCGCCGGCTGCGCCGCACCCGCCTCGGCCGCACGATCCACCTGCGGCTGTCCGCGACCGGACTCGACCTGACGGCTGGGGAGTTCTTCACCTACGTCACCGCCGTCGTCGTCGCGCTGTGGCTGATCGCGGCCGCCACCCTCGCTCCCTTCTTCGGCCCGATCGCCGCGCTCGTGAGCGTCTGGAGCGCCGCCATCTTCCTCAACTGGCAGCGTCAGAAACGCATCGAGGCCTTCATCAACCAACTGCCGGACGTGGCCCGCCTGCTGGCGAACGCGACCGCCGCCGGACTCGCCCTGCGCACCGCCCTCGCCATGGCGGCCGAGGAGCTGGAGGCCCCCGCCGGGGAGGAACTCGCCCACGTCGCCGACCAGCTGGCGCTGGGCAGGACCGTCGACGACGCCCTCGCCGAGCTCTCCGAACGCCTCCCCTCCCGCGAGCTGATCGTCCTCGTCACCACCCTCGTCCTCGCCAACAAGGCGGGCGGATCGGTCGTCAGCTCCCTGCGCAACCTCACCCAGACCCTGGAGGACCGCAAGGAGACCCGCCGCGAGGTCCGCACCATGCTCTCCGAGGTGAACGCGACCGCCTTCACCGTCCCGTTCCTCGGCGTCGGCTCACTGGTGCTGATCAACTCGTCGAACGAGGGAGCCCTCGCCCGCGTCACCGGCTCCCCGCTCGGCCAAGGACTCGTCCTGCTCGCCCTCGGCCTCTACACCGTCGGCTTCTTCGTCATCCGCCGCCTCGGCAAGATCGAAGTGTGAGGGAGGGATCACCATGCTGCCGCTGCTGCTCGCCGTCCTGATGAGTGTGGCCGTCGCGGGCGTCCTCCTGGGCATCCGCATGATCCGCGCCGACGCCAGACTCCCCAGCGACCTTTCCCTCGCCCTGGAGGTCGGCGCGAGCCGCGTCTCCAAGGCCGACTCGGCCGTCGACCGCCTCGGCATGCGCTTCGCGCCCGCGGTGCTGCGCCTGATGGGCCCCCGCCGCGTCGACGCCAAGCGCCGCCGCATCGACATGGCGGGCAACCCCGGCGGCATGACCCTCAACCGCTACGCGGCCCGCCGCGCCGTCTACGGCATCTTCGGCGTCGTCCTCGCCCTCGTCTTCCTCTCCAACGGACAGCTCCTCTTCGCCGCGCTGGCCCTCGCCTTCGGCCTGCTGGCCGCCGACGCCCTCATCTGGCAGGCCGTCCGCGAACGCAAGGAGGTCATCGACCGCACCCTGCCCGACTTCCTCGACGTCCTCGCCGTCGTGGTCTCCGCCGGCCTCGGCTTCCGCCAGGCCCTCGACCGCGTCGCCGAGAAGTACGAGGGCCCGTGGGCGGACGAACTGCGCATCACCCTGCGCCAGATGGACATGGGCGTCAGCCGCCGTCAGGCATTCGACGAATTGCGCAGGCGCAACTCCTCCGAACAGGTGTCCCAGTTCGTCTCCGCCCTCCAGCAGGGTGAGGAACTCGGCTCCCCGATCGCCGAGACCCTCATCCAGCTCGCCACGGACATGCGCCGCACCGACGCCCAGAACGCCCGGCGCCGCGCCGCCAAGACCATCCCCAAGGCGACCATGGTGACCCTCGTCTTCATGCTCCCCGCGACGATGATCCTCATCGCGACCGGCATGTTCCTCGGGTCGGGCACCGACTTCGGCTCGATCCTGGGCCGCTGATGAACGGCCTCCGCGCCCGTGCGGGCGTCCACCCCCCGGCCCACGGCCCCCGGCCCCGTACGGGCCTCGCCGGGCGACGGATCCTCCGCACGGCCACCGGCCTCCGCCGCCTCGCCGACCGCCTCCGCCCCGGCTGGCCCAAGGGCGGCGGCGCCGGGTACCTGGCGGACGACGCACCGCCCCCCGGCAGCGTCCGCCTCCAGCTCAACGCACTCCAGGCCCTGTGCCGCCAGGCCTTCGCCGTACGGCTGGCCGCCATCGCCATCGGTGCCCCCTTCGCCATGACGAACGCGGCCGACGGTCTGCCGCGCCACGCGGTCCTCGCCGCCGCTGTCCTCGGCGTCATGGGTTCGTACGCCATGCTCAGGGACTGGGAGCGCTTCGGCCCCCGGCTGCTGGCCCACCCCACCCTGATGGCCGTCGACCTGACCTTCGGAGCGGTACTCCTGCTCACCGCGTCGCCCGCCTCACCGCTCGCGTACGCGACCGTCTGCACCCCCCTCCTGTCGGGCCTGCTCTACGGCTGGCGCGGCAGCGGCGTCTTCACCGGACTCCAGCTGATCGTCCTCCTCACCGTCTTCCGGGCCTGGGAACACCGCCCCGGAGCGGGGGCCAACACCCTCCTCATCGCCGGCTTCTGCATCGGCGCCGGCATCATCGGCGTCACCCTGCGCAACCTGATGTTCCGGTTCGGCACCGCCAGCCAGGCACTGGCCGAGGCCACCTCGCGGCTCGCCGTCGCGGAGGCGGTGGAGTCCGAACGGGCCCGCCTCGCCCGGGAGATGCACGACTCGGTCGCCAAGACCCTGCACGGCCTCGCACTCGCGGCGGAGGCACTGGCCGGGTCCGCGGACTCCGGCGACCCCGCCACGCTCAAGCGCCAGGCGGCCACGGTGGCCGACGCGGCACGCCTCGCGGCCGGCGAGTCCCGGGCCCTGCTCTGCGACCTGCGCCGTCACACCGACCTGACCGCCCCGCCCGACACGGACCTCCTCCACGAACTCCGTACCCGCACGGCAGACTTCCAGGCCCGCACGCACCTCGCCACCGACCTGCGGCACCGCGGTGGCCCTCCCGTCCTGCCCAGCACCACCGCCCGGCACGCCCTGGCGATCGTGTCCGAAGCCCTGGAGAACGTGCACCGCCACGCCCACGCCACCCGTGCGACCGTCGAACTCGACGTCTCCGAGCACGAGTTCGTGCTCCGGATACGGGACGACGGATCCGGCCTGCCGCCCGGAGCGACCCTCGACGACCTCGCCGACCTGACGAGAACCGGCCACTTCGGTCTGCTCGGCATGACGGAACGGGCCGCCACCCTCGGCGCTCGCCTCCTCCTGCGCCGGCCCGTGCAGGGAGGCACCGAGATCCACCTGACGCTCCCGCTCCCCGCAGCCGCCCCCCACATCCCCCGACAGGAGGCCGCTCATGCCTGACCAGGCACTCTCCGGCCCGCCCCTGCGCGTACTCGTGGCCGACGACAACCCGGTCGTCCGGGCGGGACTCACCGCCCTGCTGGGCGGCCACCCCGACATCGAGGTCGTCGCCGCGGCGGCGGACGGCGACGAGGCCCTCGAATCCGCCGCCCGCCTCCACCCGGACGTCGTCCTCCTCGACGTCCGCATGCCCGGCACGGACGGCCTCACGGCCCTGCCCCGGCTGTCCCGGCTCGCCCCCGTGATGATGCTGACCTACAGCCGCGAACCCGAGGTGGTGGCCGAAGCGCTGCGCCGCGGCGCCTCCGGATACCTCGTCCACGGCGAGTTCACCGCCGCCGAACTCATCGCCGCGGTACGGGATGTGCGGGCGGGGCGGCCCACTGGCTCGGTTTCGCCCGGCGTTTCGCACGAACCGAACGAAATCTCTTCGCATCTGCAATCAGTTGTGGCACAGTCGTCGAAGGCTCGACTCGCACACGCGGCGGGGCTGCACCGCCGCGCCCCCGGCCAGGCCGATTTCGGCCTGAGTTCAAGGGAGGTGGAGGTCATGGATCTCATCGCGTCCGGCATGAACAACCAGCAGATCGCCGCCGCCTGCTTCATCAGCGAGAAGACCGTCAAGAATCACATCAACCGCATCTTCGCAAAGCTGCACGCTTCCTCGCGCAGCGAAGCGATCGCCCAGTGGCTGGGCACGACGCGCGAGGGGTGGATCCGATGACGCCGCCTCTCGCCCCGCGCCGGGGAAGTTGGGCCCCTGGACCCACTCGCAGTAGGCGCTCTCTCACGTACGGTGCACGGGTCGTTGGTTGTGGCGTCGGGTGGGAGGGCAGGGGCCGTGGTGACGAAGGACTGGAAGCTCAGGGCGACGGTTCGAGTGGAAGCCTGGGCGAGCACGGTCTCCGACCGGATGCGCGGCCGGAAGCGGGACGCCGGGGCCGGGTTCGTGGAGTACGCGGGCCTGATGATCATCATTGCGGGGATCTTCACGTTGATCGACAGCCTCGGTCTGGACGGTCTGATCTCGACGGCGATCCTCAACGCGGTCCAGGACGTCATCGGCGGCTGACAGGCGCACATTTACTGAGCGACCGAGGGCAGACTCTCCCGATCTACATCTGGCTGACGGGGATTCTGCTCTTCGCCGCGCTCGCCTTCTTCGCGTTCGCCCAGGCAGCGTCCGCCCGGAATGGAGCTCAATCCGCGGCGGACGCTGCGGCGTTGGCGGCGGCGCAGGACGCCCGGGACGAGTTGATCGACCACCTGAAGGATGCCATCGGCCAGGACGACGACTGGCTGGACTGGCTGGACGGCGGTCAGGACCTCCCCGATACGGGTGCGGCGGCCGCGGCCCAGCAGCTGGCCGCGGAGAACGACTCGACGCTCCAGGGCGTCCAGCCCGTCACGAAGAACGGCTATCCCGGGTATCAGGCCGACATCCAGACGAACTACACCGTCGGCGACTCGATCATTCCCGGCACGGAGGACAAGCGGGCCACGGCCCACGCCGTCGCCGTCATCAAGCCGCGCTGCGATTTCGATCCGGACGCGGATCCCGAGAAACCCGTCGAACTGACCTGTGACGGGGAGATCGTGAACATAGATCCCGGGGACTTCGATCCGGACGACCTCCCGGACGCGTCCGTGCTGTTCTCCGTGCGACTGGCCGAGTGAGAGGAAGCCGTACTGATGGACTTTCGGCACACCATGAAGGGCCGCAGTGCGTTGAGCGCAGTGGCGATCACGACTGGGCTGCTCCTCACGGTGGCCGGCTGCGGTGGAGGCGGTGACGGCGGGAACGACAAGGGCGCCTCGCCCTCGGCGGCCGGCTCGAAGAGCAGCGACGGGGGCAGGACGCAATCACAGGCGCCGCAGGCGGATCAGGTGCTTGCCGAAGTCAAGGGTGAGAACGGACTGACCCTCAC
Organism: Streptomyces sp. NPDC025784; assembly: GCF_055558435.1. NCBI lineage: Bacteria > Bacillati > Actinomycetota > Actinomycetes > Kitasatosporales > Streptomycetaceae > Streptomyces > Streptomyces sp. NPDC025784. Next base: position 39,141 of record NZ_JBVHMN010000014.1, on the reverse strand, counting down.
GGTCACCTCGGCCGAACGGGACAGCGGTGGGTTCGTCACCGTCGAGGGGACGGTGACCAATAACACGGACAACACCTGGATCGCGGCGAACTGGCGCGGCGAGGAGCGGGAGTTGGCGAAGAACGGCTCGTCCATCGCGGGTGCAGCCCTGATCGACCAGAAGGGCAAGAAGAAGTACTTCATCCTCAGGGACACGTCTGGCCGCTGCCTGTGCACGCAGTTCACCGGCGGCGTCCGCCAGGGCTCGACCGCTCAGTGGTTCGCCCAGTTCCCCGCCCCACCCGCCGACACCACGAAGGTCGACTTCCAGGTCGGCGCCATGCCTCCCGCGCCTATCGAGATCTCCGAGGGCGAGTAACCATGGCCCCCACCCCCCGTGCCCCGCACGTCCTCACGGCACTCGCCGTTCTGGCCACATTGGTGCTCACCGGTGGACCGGCCCATGCGGACGACGACGACCCCAGCGCCCCACCCGGCAGCGTCACCACCTCCCCGCCCCCCGAGGTGGACGCCAACAGCCCCGGGCTGAAGCTCGCCGACGGCGCCACGCTCGCGCCCGCGAAGGTGCTGGACATCAAGTCCGTCGTGGAGGACCTCGGCGGGGAGGAGCGCCGGGAGGACACGAACGAGGACGTGTCGTTCGCGCTCCAGGCGGAGGTGCTCTTCCCCAAGGACAGTTCGAAGCTGAACCCGGAGGCCCGGTCCCGGATCCAGGCGATCGCGGACGAGATCAAGGCCCAGAAGGCGACGACCGTACGGGTCTTCGGCTTCACCGACAACCTCGGTTCCTACGCGCACGGGCTGACCCTGTCGAAGAAGCGTGCCGAGGCCGTCCACGACGTCCTGGCCGCGGATCTCGGTTCGACGGACATCACCTTCGAGGTGCGGGGCTACAGCGAGGACTACCCGATCGCCGACAACACCTCGGAGCAGGGCCGCAGGAAGAACCGTCGTGTGGAGGTGACGTTCCCGCGGGGCGGCTGAGGCGCGGCAGGCGGCGGCGCCGCGCCGTCGGGGTGCCGTAGAGCCCGGGACGGCTGCGGGGGAGTGACAATGAGGCGCCCCAGAACCCCGATGTCCGCCCTCGGTGAGGTGACGACCCCGTGCCAAAGATCATCCTGATGATGTCGGTGTCCCTCGACGGATTCTTCGAAGGGCCGGACCGCGAGATCGACTGGCATCTGGTCGACGAGGAACTGCACGCGCACTTCAACGAGGAGATCGGGCGCATGGGCGCCCTGTTGAGCGGGCGCGTGACGTACGAGCTGATGGCCGCGTTCTGGCCGACGGCCGACAAGGACCCCGACAGCCCGCCCACGATGGTGGAGTTCGCCCGGATCTGGCGGAACATCCCCAAGGTCGTGTTCTCGCGGACGCTGGAGCGGGCCGAATGGCACACCACGATCGTGCCGGAGGTCGTGCCCGAGAGCATCCGGGAGCTGAAGGAGCGGTCGCTGGGCGACCTGGGGCTCGGCGGGGCCGAGCTGGCCGCCGAGTTCATGCGGCACGGCCTCGTCGACGAGTTCCGGGTGTACGTGCACCCGGTGCTGCTCGGCCGGGGCAGACGCCTCTTCTCGGAGGCGGACACGATGACCCGGCTCCGGCTCGTCGAGTCACGGCCCTTCGGCAACGGGGTCGTACTGCTGCGGTACGAGCGCGCCGACGCGGACACCGCGGGCAGCGGGACCGGGACCGAAGCCGGGATCAAGGGTGCCGAGGCCGGCGACATCGGCGAGGCGTAATGCGGTTGTCCGTGACACCCGCCCTCGGTAGGAAGGCCGTATGACTGGACTCGGTGCCGTGTTCCGGCCCCAACTGCCTCCCGAGCGGCTCCGCTCCCTCGCGCGACTGGCGGACTCCGAGGGCCTCGAAGAACTGTGGCTGTGGGAGGACTGCTTCCTGGAGGGCGGCATCTCCGCAGCTTCGGCGGCGCTCGCCTGGACGGAACGGCTGCGGGTGGGGGTGGGCCTGCTGCCCGTCCCGCTGCGGAACGTCGCGGTCACCGCGATGGAGGCCGCCACACTGCACCGCCTGTTCCCCGGGCGCGCGGTGCTCGGCGTGGGGCATGGCGTGCAGGACTGGATGGGGCAGGTCGGCGCGCGGGCCGAGTCGCCCGTGACCCTGCTGCGTGAGCACCTCCAGGCGCTGCGCGCGCTGCTGCGGGGCGAGCGGGTGACCACGGACGGACGGTACGTGAAGCTGGACGGCGTCGCGCTGGACTGGCCGCCCGTGGAGGTGCCCGAGGTGTTCACGGGCGCCACCGGCCCGCGCACGCTCCGGCTCGCGGGCGAGGCAGCCGACGGCACCATCCTCACCGCCTCCACCACCCCCGAAGGCGTACGCCGTGCCCGCCGCCTCATCGACGAGGGCCGGCGGGCGGCGGGCCGCGCGGGACAGCACCCGGTGGTCGTCTACCTCCTCACCGCCACCGGGCCGGGCGCCGCGGCCCGGCTGCGCGCCGAGATCGAGGCCGACGGCGAGAACCCGGTGCCGGACCACGGAGCCGCGGGGGACGCGGAGGCCGTCGCCGAGGCCGTGCGGCGCCTCGCGGACGCGGGCGCCGACACCGTGGTCCTCCAGCCCACCGCCGACGAGCCCGACCCCGAGGGCTTCATCCGCTTCGCCGCGCGCGAGGTACGCCCCCTCGTCCGCTGAGGGAGCCCGGCCGGGGAAAATGCGTCGCTCCGGCATGCGGCCGCTGGGAGGATGCCCGCCATGGACAACAGCAGCCGCGCCTTCGAGGACCTGGTCGCCGAGGCCGCGGCCGTCTCCGTCGACGGCTGGGACTTCTCCTGGTTCGAGGGCCGGGCCACGGAGGAGCGGCCCTCGTGGGGGTACGCGAAGGCGATGGGGGAGCGACTGGCCGGCGCGACGGCCGCGCTGGACATCCAGACCGGCGGCGGTGAAGTCCTGGACTCCGCGCCGCAGTTGCCGCCGCTCATGGTGGCGACCGAGGGCTGGCCGCCGAACGTCGCCCGGGCCACCGCCCTGCTGCACCCGCGCGGCGCGGTGGTCGTCGCCTCCCCGGAGGAGGCGCCGCTCCCGTTCGCGGCCGAGGCGTTCGACCTGGTCACCAGCCGTCATCCCGTGGACACGTACTGGGCGGAGATCGCCCGGGTCCTGCGTCCCGGCGGCAGCTACTTCTCCCAGCAGATCGGCCCCGCGAGCGCCGTGGAACTCGTCGAGTACTTCCTCGGACCGCAGCCGGAGGAGCGGAAGAACGCCCGTGACCCGGAGCGTGCCCGGGCCGCCGCCGAGGCCGCCGGGCTCGATGTGGTGGACCTGCGGGCGGAGCGGCTGCGCATCGAGTTCTTCGACATCGGGGCCGTCGTCCACTTCCTGCGCAAGGTGATCTGGATGGTCCCGGGCTTCACCGTCGACGCGTACCGGCCCCTGCTGCGCTCGCTGCACGAACGGATCGAGACGCAGGGCCCGTTCGTCACCCACAGCGCCCGCTTCCTGATCGAGGCGCGCAAGCCGGCGTAGGGGTCAGGCGTGCGGTCCCGCGGTCACCGTTCCGACCACCAGTTCCGGCGTCGCCTCCAGGACCTCGCCGATCCGCTCCACGCGCGCGGCGAGCTCCCGCTCGGCGGCGGCCGTCAGCCGTCCCAGCGGCTCGACGGTGACCGTGGTGCGCCGGCCCCGGCGCCGCTGGTGCCAGACGCCCGCGACTACGCCGTCGACGAGCAGGACGGGATGGTTGCCGGCCTGGCCGCCCGCCAGGGCGCGTCGGTACGCCGCCCCGGGGAACAGCACCTCGCGCGGCTGGACCGCGATGCCGTACGCGTCGAAGTACGGCAGCAGTCGCACCCCGCGCACCGGCTCCTGCGGGAATTCCGTGTCGCCCGCCACGACCCATGCAGGGCCGTCCAGGAAGTCGACCTCCTCGATCTCCCCGCTCGCGGCCAGCGAGGCGAACAGCTCGCCGGACCAACCCCGCGGCGCGGCAGCCCATCTGGCGAAGTGCGCCGGGGTCGCGGGTCCGTACGCGGTCAGATAGCGCTGGACGAGCCGGGCGATCCCCTGCGCGCGAGCGGCCGTCTCGTCCGTGTCGAGCGGCGTGAAGTGCGGCGGCCTGGTGTACGTGACCTTGCGGCCCCTGTTCGGGCCGAGGCACAGCGCGCCCCGCTGGCCCGCCCGGTGCATCACCTGCCGCCAGCGCGGCCACATCCCCTGGAAGGCGGGCATCACGAGGTCGCCGGCCCAGGGTCCGGTGCGCCGTACGACCTCCTCGCTCAGCTCGTCGACGGTGAGACAGGTGCCGTCGAGGGCGTCGCCGATCGCCGCGACGACCTCGTCCGCCTGCGCCGCGGTCAGCCGGACACCGGGGGCGGACGCGCTCGGGCCGGTGGGGATCGCGGTCAACGCGGCCGTCCAGAGGGGAAGTTCCGCGGCCGGCAGCAGATGCAGGGTGCCGCGCGGACCGAACGTCTTCACCAGCGACCGGTCCTCCCACAGCGCCGTGCGCACGTCCGCCCGTGTCACCCCGTCCGCGCGCACGCCGACGGACATCTCCGCCGCCGACAGGATCTGCGCGTGTGCGCCGAGCATCGCGCCGACCACGTCCGCGAGCGGTGTCCCGGCCGTCGCGGGAACGGCCAGGAACTGCCGCTCCATACGCCGCGCGCTCGCCTCGTCCCATGTGATCCTCAAGGTCATGCGGACGACGTTAGGCGGGAAAGAGGCCAGATTCTGTCCGCTTCCGCCGAAGACGGCGCATCCGCCGAGGAGTTGACCATGTCGAAGGGCAAGGGCCCCTACACCTGCGGTCTCGATGCCGCCGTGGACGTCGTGGGGGGCAAGTGGAAGCCGATGATCCTGTGGGCGCTGCACGTCGGCGGGATCCTCCGCTTCGGAGAGCTGCGCCGCCACGTCCAGGGGGTCAGCGAGAAGGTGCTGAGCCAGCAGCTGCGCGAACTGGAGGCCGACGGGATCGTGCACCGGGAGGTCCCGCCCCGAGTCGAGTACTCACTGACCGAGCTGGGGGAGATGCTCAACACCGCGCTGCTGCCGCTGGGGGAATGGGGTGATCGACACATGGGTGAGCTGATTGACCGAAAACATCCCCATGCGGCATCTGGTGCGTGAGATGAGCGTCCATATGTCGGATGCCCCGAGCAGTGACACAGAACCGGCACAGGGTTTCCACATCGTTATCGAGGGTGGCTCGCTTCGGATGTTCGCCTCACGTAAGTTCAGACCAAGGTAATTCGCGTGAGCAAAGCTGCGCGTGTGGCACCGCGCAGAGGAGGGGGCTGCGCGGTGCTGCCTGCATTCCTGACGCACGGTCAGGGGTGCCGCACCGTGACCCGCGCCCCGGGCCGTACGCCCCACCGTTCCATCGCCCCGGCCTCCGCCTCCAGGACGTGCCGGGCCCGTGGCCGGGGCAGCCCCACGCGGCCCGGAGGCATCGTGCGCACCGTGAGGACCCGGGAGTCGCGGTCCAGGTAGGCGACGTCGATCGCGAACCGCATCCCGAACGTGTGCACCGAGCTCGCCGGACTCAACAGCAGTGCGCCCTCGATCCCGTCGCGACCGAGCAGTCCCCGGCGCCGGGCGCGGGCGGACAGGGCGAGCTCCAGCGGCACCGGCCCGGTCGTCCGCTCCGTCGTGAAGGTGGCCATGGGTGCGAAGCTAGCGGCCGCGTCAAGCGCCCGGGCGGAACGTCCGTCACCCGCGTGGAGTACGTCGCGGCGGGTCGGCGCGGCCGGGGGTATGTCCATCGGATCTTCCCGGATTCTTCGCGAATCCCTTGGAATCAGTTGCGATTCGGCCATGATCACACCCTGAATCGGAGATTCCGCCCCCACCGTGGCGTCGCCGGACGGTTTCGGAGAGTAGTTGTGGCACGCCGATGCACGCAGCATCACTTACGAAGGGTTATGGTGGAAACCCCCCCTCGGGCCGGTCCGTCTCCCCCCCACGGACCGGCCCGTTTTTCATGCCCGCGGCCGGCGGCCCGGCGGGCGCCCCCCGTGCGCCCCCGCCGCCGTACGCGCGGGCGGCGGTGACTCAGCGCCGACCGGCCCAGATGTTCGTCCCCGGCGTCGACACCGCGAACGTGTCGATCTCCTTCAACTCCTCGTCCGTCAGCTTCGGACCGGCCAGCGCCGCCACGTTCTCCTCCAGCTGGGCCACGCTGGACGCGCCGATGAGGGCCGAGGTCATCCGCTCGTCGCGCAGCACCCAGGTGAGCGCGAGCTGGGCGAGGGACTGGCCGCGGCGGGCCGCGATGTCGTTCAGCCCGTTCAGCCGGCGGACCACCTCGTCGCTGAGGAGGTTCGGGTCCAGCGACTTGCCCTGCGTGGCGCGCGAGCCCTCCGGGATGCCCTTGAGGTACTTGCCCGTCAGCAGGCCCTGCGCCAGCGGCACGAAGGAGATGCAGCCCATGCCGGCGTCCTCCAGCGTGTCGAGCAGGCCGTCGTCCTCGGTCCAGCGGTTGATCATCGAGTACGAGGGCTGGTGGATGAGCGGGCGGACGCCCATCCCGGTGAGGATGCGGGCCGCTTCGGCGGTCTGCTCGGCGGTGTACGACGACACGCCCACGTACAGCGCCTTGCCCTGCTGCACGGCGGACGCGAGCGCGCCCATCGTCTCCTCCAGCGGGGTGTCCGGATCGAAGCGGTGCGAGTAGAAGATGTCGACGTACTCCACGCCCATCCGCTTCAGCGAGGCGTCCAGGGACGACAGCAGGTACTTGCGCGAACCCCACTCGCCGTACGGCCCGGGGTGCATGAGGTAGCCCGCCTTGGTGGAGATGACCAGCTCGTCACGGTACGGCGCGAAGTCCTGGCGGAGCAGCTTGCCGAAGTTGAGCTCGGCGGAACCGGGCGGCGGACCGTAGTTGTTGGCGAGGTCGAAGTGGGTGACGCCCAGGTCGAACGCGCGGCGCAGGATCGCGCGCTGGGAATCGAGCGCACGGTCGTCGCCGAAGTTGTGCCACAGGCCCAGCGAGACGGCGGGCAGCTTGAGGCCGCTGTGCCCCGTACGGCGGTATTCCATCGAGTCGTACCGCTCCGTTGCGGCGCGGTACGCAGACATGTCGTTCATGCATACGAAACTACGACAGGTCGACGGCACCCCGGGTGACGGCCCGGCCGGGCGCCCGGGGGTGCTCCCCGGGCAGACGTGCTCCGGGGGTAGGCTTCGCCGACGGGGACCGCCATATGGACAGGGCTTGCGCTCAGCCGCGCACCTGTCACTTCCACACGGAGGGGCTGACAACACGTGAACCTGCGCGAAAACCTGCGCCGTCTGCTGGTCAGGTTCTATGCACGCAGGGTGGAAGGCCACCTCGACCACGACCAGGTGCCCAAGCACATCGGCGTCATCATGGACGGCAACCGGCGCTGGGCCAAGGCGGCGGGTTCCACGACCGCGCAGGGGCACCGGGCCGGAGCGGACAAGATCGAGGAGTTCCTCGGCTGGTGCTCCGAGACCGACGTCGGGGTCGTCACCCTGTGGCTGCTGTCCACGGACAACTTCGACCGTCCGCAGGAGGAGCTCGTCCCGCTGCTCGGCATCATCGAGGGCGTCGTCCGCACCCTCGCCGCCGACGGCCGCTGGCGCGTGCACCACGTGGGCACGCTCGACCTGCTGCCCCCGCAGATGCAGACGGTCCTCAAGGAGGCCGAGGAGTCCACCGCGCACGTCGACGGGATACTCGTCAACGTCGCCATCGGGTACGGCGGCCGCCAGGAGATCGCCGACGCCGTGCGCTCGATGATCCTCGACGCCGCCGACAAGGGCACCTCGATGGAGGACCTCGCCGACGCCGTCGACGTCGACGCCATCGGCAAGCACCTCTACACCGGGGCCCAGCCGGATCCGGACCTGGTCATCCGCACGAGCGGCGAGCAGCGGCTGTCCGGATTCATGCTCTGGCAGACCGCCCACTCCGAGTACTACTTCTGCGAAGTTTTCTGGCCGGCCTTCCGCAAGGTCGACTTCCTGCGTGCCCTGCGTGACTACGCGGCCCGTCACCGGCGGTACGGCGGCTGATCGGGGCCGGTCCCCCGGCGGGTGGAGGACGTCCCGGACCGCGGGACGGGACGCACGTCATCTGGAGTTAACGAACGCGCCGTCATATGCCGTGGCATGGCGTGGCTCGTTAAAGGGCATAAGCCTTCCAGGTCGATGCCCGAACCACGGGTGTCGTATCTCAGCGGACGGCACGGGGCCGTCCGCCCGGGAGGCCCTTTGCACCAGCCCGACCGTGCGGTCAGTACGGACGAAGTGGAGGGCCGGTTTTCGGCCCGCGCATCGGTGCCCGAGACCGGTCCAGATCTCCTTCGTCGCTCCCCGACCTCATCCGAGGGGGTACGTCCTTCCGTGGTGACCAGCACAAAGCGCCACAAGCCAGACCGGCGCACCTATGTTCTCGACACCAGCGTCCTGCTGGCCGACCCCAACGCCCTGAGCCGCTTCGACGAGCACGAGGTCGTGCTCCCGATCGTCGTGGTCACGGAGCTGGAGGCCAAGAGGCACCATCCCGAACTCGGCTACTTCGCCCGGCAGGCCCTCCGCCTGCTCGACGAGTTCCGGGTACGGCACGGCCGCCTCGACTCCCCCATCCCGATCGGGGACCTCGGCGGGACCGTACGCGTCGAGCTCAACCACTCGGACCCCAGCGTCCTGCCCAGCGGGTACCGCCTGGGGGACAACGACTCCCGCATCCTCGCGGTCGCCCGCAACCTGCAGGCCGAGGGGTACGACGTCACCGTCGTCTCGAAGGACCTGCCGCTCAGGATCAAGGCGTCCTCCGTCGGTCTCCTCGCCGAGGAGTACCGCGCGGAACTCGCCATCACGGGTTCCTCCGGCTGGACCGGAATGTCCGAACTGACCCTGTCCGGCGAGCAGGTGGACATCCTCTTCGAGGAAGGCCACGCGTACGTGCCGGAAGCGGCCGACCTGCCCGTCCACACGGGCCTGACGATCCAGTCGGAGCGCGGCAAGGCCCTCGGCCGTGTCACCTCCGAGGGCAACGTCCGGCTGGTGCGCGGCGATCGGGAGGCCTTCGGCATCAAGGGCCGCAGTGCCGAGCAGCGCATCGCGCTCGACCTGCTGCTCGACCCCGAGGTGGGGATCGTGTCCATGGGCGGCCGGGCCGGCACCGGCAAGTCCGCGCTCGCGCTCTGCGCGGGCCTGGAGGCCGTCCTGGAGCGGCGCCAGCACCAGAAGGTGATGGTCTTCCGCCCGCTGTACGCGGTCGGCGGGCAGGAGCTCGGCTATCTGCCCGGCTCCGAGTCCGAGAAGATGGGCCCCTGGGCGCAGGCGGTCTTCGACACGCTCTCCGCGGTCACCAGCCGCGAGGTCATCGAAGAGGTCACGGCGCGCGGCATGCTGGAGGTCCTGCCGCTCACCCACATCCGGGGCCGCTCCCTCCACGACGCCTTCGTGATCGTGGACGAGGCGCAGTCACTGGAACGGAACGTCCTGCTGACCGTGCTGTCACGGATCGGGGCGAATTCCCGGGTTGTTCTCACCCATGACGTGGCACAAAGGGACAATCTGCGTGTCGGCCGGTACGACGGAGTCGTCGCCGTCGTGGAGAAATTGAAGGGGCATCCGCTCTTCGCGCATGTCACCCTCAATCGGTCCGAGAGGTCCCAGATTGCTGCCCTTGTGACCGAAATGCTGGAGGACGGGCAGATCTGACCCCACCTGTTCAAAGGGTGGTGGATGCACGGTAGTTGGCGCCGTCCGGCAAAGGCGAAGAGCCTAGCCGGGCGGCGTCTTGGCGTGTGCTCGTTTCCGAAAAACTTCTGGGGCAAACAAGGTGTGAGCTTTCACACGCAACACAGAATTGCCTTGCGGCGTCCGGTTACGGCAGAGTCTCACTCCTGTCAGGCCCCGCATACGACACACCTGTACCCCCAGCGGTACGGCACAACAGGAACCTCAGAACTCCATAGAGCCGTCGTATGCCGCCCGCGCACCACGCGGCGCTCCCCTCGCGGGAGTTGCCCACCGGGCCCGTGCCTCCCGTGACCCCGCAGTTGGGAGGCCAGCGCCAAGGGGCACGATTGCGTCCGCGAGGGTCACCTAAGCGGGCGATGCTGGAAGGAAACCGTGTGAGCCGGATTTCGGTCCGGGGATTCGCAGTGGCCTCGGCCACCGCGGTCACCGCTGTCGGAAGCGTCGTCGGAGTTGCCTCGGGCAGCACCGCCCAGCCCTCGAACGACGCCGAGGCGACGGCAAGCGACTCGACCCTCCTCGCGGACATACCCGCGGGCCAGCAGGCCCAGGTGCAGACCGCATCGCTGACGCAGCAGGCCGACGCCCAGGCGATCGCCGCCGACGCGAGCGCCAAGAAGGACGCCGAGGAGGCTGCCCGCAAGCAGGCCGCCGAGGACGCCGTCGCGAAGCAGAAGGCAGCGGAGAAGGCGGAGCAGGCGGAGAAGGAAGCCAAGGAGCGCAAGGCGGCGCAGGAGGCGGCCAGCCGCTCCGCGACGCGTGACGCCTCCAGCTTCTCCGTCCAGAGCTCGTACACCGTTGCGCAGATCCAGGCGATGGCACGCCAGATGGTGCCGTCCGGCCAGTTCCAGTGCTTCAGCAACATCGTGGACCACGAGTCCAGCTGGAACTACAAGGCGGTCAACGCCTCCTCCGGCGCCTACGGTCTCTTCCAGGCACTGCCCGGCTCCAAGATGTCGTCGGTCGGCTCCGACTGGCAGACGAACCCGGCCACCCAGATCAAGTGGGGCCTCAACTACATGGACAGCCGCTACGGCAGCCCCTGTGAGGCCTGGTCGTTCTGGCAGGCGAACCACTGGTACTGAGCACCGGGCCGCACGTCGGCCGCTCGATCGCTCAACCTTGCGAAGCCCCTCCCCGTCCTAGGGGGAGGGGCTTCGGCCATGTACGGTCGGAGCCGATGACTCCAGGGGGGAGTGGTGGGGCGCAACGGGGGAAGAGGACGGATCATGTCGCGAGTGCCAGGGTGGCTCGGCCGGCTGGGCGCCGGACTGTCCGAGCTGGGGGAGCGGTTGGACGAACGCCGCGCCGAAGTGGAGAAGGAGTCCCAGGGCTCCCTGCCCACGGAGGACGGAGCGGAAGTCCCGCATGTGAGAAGAGCCCCCGAGGACGCGCGGCCCGGATCCGGGAGCTCCCGGTCCGCGGCCGGCGACGACCCGGTGACCGCCCCTGAGGACCACCGCCCCGCCGACGGCGCCGGGCACACCCCCACCGACGGCGACACCGCCGCACCCGCGCCGGTCGCGTACGGTCCCATGACGGCCGGACGGCCCGACCCGGCGCTGGCCGTGCCGTGGGGGGTGCGTGTCGCGGCCGAGGCCGGCTGGCGGCTGCTGGTGCTCGCGGGCACCGTGTGGGTGCTGATGCGGGTCATCAGCGCCGTACAGCTCGTGGTCCTGGCCTTCGTGGCGGCGCTGCTCATCACCGCGCTGCTCCAGCCGACCGTGGCCCGCCTCAAGCGCGTCGGGGTGCCGCGCGGCCTGGCCACCGCGCTCACCGCGATCCTCGGCTTCGTCATCATGGGACTGGTCGGCTGGTTCGTGGTCTGGCAGGTCCAGGAGAACATCGACAACCTCTCCGACCAGATCCAGGACGGCATCGACGAGTTGCGCAAGTGGCTCCTCAACAGTCCGTTCCATGTGACGGACAAGCAGATCAACGAGATCGCGAAGAACCTGCGCGAAGCGGTCGGCGCGAACACCGACCAGATCACCTCGGCGGGCCTCGAAGGCGTGACCGTCATCGTCGAGGCCCTCACCGGCATCCTCCTGACGATGTTCTCGACCCTCTTCCTCCTCTACGACGGCAAGCGCATCTGGCAGTGGACGCTCAAGCTCGTTCCGGCCGCCGCCCGCCCCGGCGTCGCGGGAGCGGGTCCGCGGGCGTGGCGCACCCTGACGGCGTACGTCCGCGGCACGGTGATCGTCGCGCTGATCGACGCCACCTTCATCGGCCTCGGCATCTACTTCCTCGACGTGCCGATGGCTGTGCCGCTCGCCGTGTTCATCTTCCTCGGCGCGTTCATCCCGCTCGTGGGCGCGGTGATCTCCGGTGCGCTGGCGGTCGTCGTGGCGCTGGTGACGCAGGGCGTCTTCACCGCGGTCATGACGCTGGTCGTCGTGCTCGCCGTGCAGCAGATCGAGGGGCACATCCTCCAGCCGTTCATCCTCGGCCGCGCGGTACGGGTGCATCCGCTGGCCGTGGTGCTGTCCGTGGCCGCGGGCGGCATGGTCGCCGGGATCGGCGGAGCGGTGGTCGCGGTGCCGCTCGTCGCGGTCACCAACACCGTGGTGATGTACCTGCGTTCGTACGCCCAGGAGGCGTCCCGCCGCCATGCCCCGGAGCCGCGGGGCGCCACCGCGGTGGACGCGGCCTCCGCGGGTTCCCCGACGCCGTAGCGCCGTCGGCCCAGCGCCTGGTGGCTGCGGTGCGGGTGATGTGAGCCCGTCCGGCGATCGAGGACGAGGCCGTCAGGCCGATACGGGGGTCTCGGGGCGGAGCCACCAGGGACAAGGGACGGGTAGGGGCGGCGGGGGGCGAAAACACCTCGCCCCGTCCACCGGGGACGGTGGACGGGGCGAAGGGGGAACCCGGGGGATCAGCCGGCGAGGACCGCCTCGGCGTCCAGCGTCGTGGCGACGGCCTGAACCACCGCAGCGATCTTGAACGCTTCCTGGATCGTCTCCCGGTCGACACCGGCCTTGCGGAGCACCTGCTCGTGCGAGTCGAGGCACTGCCCGCAGCCGTTCACGGCGGACACGGCGAGCGACCAGAGCTCGAAGTCGACCTTCTCGACACCGGGGTTGCCGATGACGTTCATCCGCAGCCCGGCCCGCAGCGTCCCGTACTCCGGGTCGGAGAGCAGATGCCGCGTCCGGTAGAAGACGTTGTTCATCGCCATGACGGCGGCCGCGGCCTTGGCGGCCGTGTACGCCTCCGGCGACAGCTGGGCCTTCGCCTCCGGCTCCAGCTCACGCAGCACCCGCGGGGACCGCGACGCGATGGCGCAGGCGAGCACGGTGCCCCACAGCTGCTGCTGCGGAAGGTCGCTGTTGCCGATGACCGAGCCCAGGTTCAGGCGCAGGTCCTTGGCGTAGTCCGGCAGGGCGGACTTCAGTTCGTCGAGGGCCATGAAAGGTCACTCACCGGCCAGCAGCGCGACCGGGTCGAGGGTGCTCTCGCCCTTGGTCCAGTTGCACGGGCACAGCTCGTCGGTCTGCAGGGCGTCCAGGACCCGCAGGACCTCCTTGGGGTTACGGCCGACGGAACCGGCGGTCACCATGGAGAACTGGATCTCGTTGTTCTGGTCGACGATGAACACGGCACGCTTGGCGAAGCCGTCCTCGCCCTCGATGCCGAGGTCACGCATGAGCTCGTGCTTCGAGTCGGCCATCATCGGGAAGGGCAGGTCGCGCAGGTCGTCGTGGTCCTTGCGCCAGGCGTGGTGCACGAACTCGGAGTCGCCGGAGAAACCGAGGACCTGGGCGTCACGGTCGGCGAACTCGTCGTTCAGCTTGCCGAAGGCCGCGATCTCGGTCGGGCACACGAAGGTGAAGTCCTTGGGCCACGCAAAGACGATCTTCCACTGGCCCTCGTAGGTCTTGTGGTTGATCTGCTCGAACTCCTTGCCCTGCTCCAGCGAGACACAGGCGGTCAGGTCGAACTCGGGGAACTTGTCACCGACAGTGAGCACGTGCTCTCCTTGCAGCGAGGAAAAACCCCTTTTGAGGGCGTTTCCCATGGGTTGGACGAAGCTGATGTTGACACAGGCTGCATTGATTGCGGAAATAGCTACACTCGGTCAGGTTGATCGGCAACGGTTATCAGTGACTACGAGTGAAGAGGTACGGGCATGGCGAGCCCCATCGGCAAGGCGGGCCCCAAGGGGAACGGGCGCCGCCAGCCCAGTCTCGCCCAGCTGCGCGCCTTCGCCGCCGTGGCCGAGCACCTGCACTTCCGTGATGCCGCCGCCGCGATCGGCATGAGCCAGCCCGCCCTGTCCGGCGCGGTCTCCGTGCTGGAGGAGACCCTCGGCGTGACGCTGCTGGAGCGTACGACGCGCAAGGTGCTCCTCTCGCCCGCCGGAGAGCGCCTCGCCGTACGGGCGAAGGCCGTGCTCGACGAGGTCGGGGCGCTGCTGGAGGAGGCGGAGGCGGTGCGGGCGCCGTTCACCGGGGCCCTGCGTCTCGGCGTCATCCCCACCGTCGCGCCCTACCTCCTGCCCACCGTCCTCAGGCTCGTCCACGACCGCTACCCCGACCTCGACCTCCAGGTCCACGAGGAGCAGACCTCGAGCCTGCTGGAGGGACTCGCGGTCGGCCGGCTCGACCTGCTGCTGCTCGCCGTGCCGCTCGGGGTGCCCGGAGTGGTCGAACTCCCGCTGTTCGACGAGGACTTCGTACTGGTCACCCCGCTGGACCACTGGCTGGGCGGCAGGGAGGGCATCCCCCGCGAAGCGCTGCGCGAACTCAACCTCCTGCTGCTCGACGAGGGCCACTGCCTGCGCGACCAGGCCCTCGACATCTGCCGTGAGGCGGGCCGCGCCGACGCTCCCGTCACCACCACCGCCGCCGGACTCTCCACGCTCGTCCAGCTCGTCGCCGGCGGCCTCGGTGTGACGCTGCTGCCGCGCACCGCCGTCAAGGTCGAGACGACCCGCAGCAACCAGCTGCTCACCGGATACTTCGCCGATCCGGCGCCGACCCGTCGGATCGCCCTCGCCATGCGGGCGGGCGCCGCACGGGGCACGGAGTACGAGGAACTCGCGGCGGCCCTGCGCGAGGCGCTGTGTCCGCTGCCCGTCCGGGTGCTGGGCGCGGGCGCCTGACGGCGGTGCAGAGTCGGTCAACCGGACGACCGATGAAGGCTATTGAGGGACGGGATATTTCAACTTCCGTCAGGTAGTGCGACTCTCGCTGAGATATGCCCCCGGACTGATACACATTCCACTTCAGCGTGATGCATCAGGCATCTGTGCGAAGTTCGAGAAGTGCCGGAATCTCCAAGGGGAGTGATGTCGGGCATTCGGGATTCCCTTGGCCGGGTCGGATTCGACCTGCTGTCGCACGCCCTCACCGAGTGCCAGGACTCGCGGGCGACGGGGAGACTGCGGGTGTCCGGCAGACCCGGGGGTGCCTTCCATCTCCGGGACGGACTCGTCGTCGCGGTCGAGAGCCCCGGCGCACCGGGGCCGGAGGCCAGGCTGCTGCGGACCGGGCGCGTCAGCGGCGAGCAGTGGGCGGAGCTGCTCCGGGAGAGCGAGGGCACGCGCTGGCCGCAGGACGGGCTGATCGCCCACGGGTACGCGGGGGCCGCGCAGCTCAGGGTCGTCTGTGTGATGGCCACGCAGGACGCGGCCTTCGCGGTCGTCGCCGGACGGGTGGACGGCTGCGCCCCGCTCGACGCCGCCGAGCCGCTCGCCCCGATCGCCGTGGGGGAACCGCCCGGACGGCTGCTCCAGGAGGCGACACGGAAACTGGCCGCCGTCGCCGCCCTGCCGTGCCCCGTGCGGCCGGAGCGCGAACGGCCCGTGCCCACCACGGCCGCCGACGGTGCCGACGCCCTTCTCCCCGAGCTCCAGCGGGAGTTGCTGGCCCACTCCGACGGGCGGCGGACCGCACGTGACATCGCCTTCGCGACCGGCCTCGGTGTCTACACCGTCACCGTCGCGATGGCCCGCATGCTCGGCGACGGCCTGCTGGAGCTCGCCGGGGACTCCGGGGCCGTCGCCCCGATCAGCATTCCGGTCACCGGACCGATAGCCGCCCGGACACCGCCGGCCACCGGCACGCCGGGCCACCGTCCGCCGCAGGAGGAGACACCCGGGCGCACCTACGCCGAGCGGACCGGCGCCGACGAGCCCGCCGACGCGGACGGCACGCGCGCCGAGCCCGCCGACGTGGCGCCGGGCGGTGATGAGTCCGGCGGCGCGGATCCCGGCGACGCCGGGCCCTTGGACGGTGGTCCCGCGGAGGGTGGCTCCGCCGAGGCCGAGCCCGCGGGAGCCGAACGGCCGGAGGCCGGGCGCGGTGGTGAGGACCCCGCCGACGCCGATCGGTCCGACGCCGGGAGTACCGGCGCCGGGTCCGTCGGCGCCGGGCGCTCCCGAGAGGGGAGCGCGCTTCCCGGGCCCGGGGGCGCCGAGCGGTCCGAGGCCGGCAGCGGGGGAGGCGAGCCCGTCGGCGCCGGGCGCTCCCGAGAGGGGAGCGCGCTTCCCGGGCCCGGGGGCGCCGAGCGGTCCGAGGCCGGCAGCGGGGGAGGCGAGCCCGTCGGT